>JBKQPG010000077.1:0-65649 GCA_052145115.1 Bryobacteraceae bacterium | reverse complement strand
CCGGAGGGGACACTCTGCGCGTGCCGCGGCGGCACGCTTGGGTTCCCTCGGCGCGACGTTCAGAGGCTGTCGATCAAGCGCCGCGGGCCTCGGTGTCCCCGTCCGGGAGTGGCCTCATTGCGGCCGGCTGAGTTCTGCAACTCATCCAGGGATAGTAGGCGCGATGACGGCCGAGGCAACCGCGAAGGGCGGCGGGGCGTCTGGTAGCATGAGGCTGAAGTGAAGGTTCGAGTCCTGTTTTTCGGCGTTGCGCGGGAGATCACGGGTCTGGGGGAAGAGTGTGCGGAGGTGGCCGAGGAGGCGCGGGCGGGGGAGCTCGTGGAGCTGTACGCGCGGCGATTTCCGCGGTTGAGGGCGATGGGACGGTCGCTGGCGATCGCGGTAAATCGGGATTTCGGCGAGCGCGAGCGGGTGTTGAAAGAGAACGACGAGGTGGCGTTCCTGCCGCCGGTGAGCGGCGGCTAGGGAGAGCGAATGGAGCCGCGCTGGAGCCAGGTGGTGGAAGATCCGGCAGGGCATTTTTTCGCCCTGACCCGCGAGCCGGTGGACGGGCGCGCGCTGGCCCAGCGGCTGGTGCGCGGCGAGGACGGGGCGGTGGTGGCGTTCGAGGGCGTGGCGCGGAACAATTCACAAGGCCGGCGGACGCTGGGCCTGGAATACGACTGCTACGAACCGATGGCGATCGAGGTGCTGGCGCGCGTAGGGAGGGAGATCGCCGCGGCGCACCCGATCGGGCGGCTGGGGATGGTGCACCGGCTGGGGCGGGTGGAGATCGGCGAGACGAGCGTAGTGATTGTGGTTACGGCGGCGCATCGCGAGGCGGCGTTCGCGGCCTGCCGAGAGGGAATCGACCGGCTGAAACGGCTTGTTCCGATCTGGAAAAAGGAGTATTTCGAAGACGGAGCGGTGTGGGTGGAAGGCGCGTGGGACGCCTCGGTCGTGAAGCCGTGAGAGCCGCCGCCAAGGGCGGATGGCTGGCGCTGGCGGGCGCGGTAGTGCTGCTGACGCCGCTGCTGGGACAGCCTGTCCAGCAGCAGGGACCAATCGATCCGGGCTCACAGACGGTGGCGCAGCCCAAACCCAAGGCGGACGCGCAGCCGGCGGCGCAGGACGCAAAGCCGCAGAAGAAAGCGCCGGCCGCCACGGGGCAGACGGGCAGCGCGGCCGCCCAGGGCAAGTCTACGCAAAGCTGGTCCACGCAAAGTGCCGCGCAGCCGGGCGCAGCCACGCAGGGCGGCTGGTCCACGCAAGGCGCGAACGCGGCCGGCGCAGCCACGCAAGGCTGGCCGCAGCAGGGATCGCAGACCCAGAACAAAACCCAGGCGCCCCCAGCGGCGGAGGTGCCAATGAAACCCGCCGCCGATGCTCAGCCGGGCACGGCGGAGGAGACGCCGGTTTTTCGAACGGATGTGCGGCTGGTGCGGATGCTGGCGACAGTGCGGGACCCCGGCGGGGCACTGGCCGGAGGACTGAAACGCGAGGAATTCCGGATCGTCGACAGCGGCGTGCCGCAGGAACTGGCGGTGTTCGAGGCGACGACGGAACAGCCGCTGTCGGTAGCGATCCTGATCGATTGCAGTGCCTCGACCTACCGGGCAAAACGGACCGAACTGGACTCCGTGCGGGCGTTTGCGCGGTCGCTGTTCGCAGGCGGTAATGCCGACGATAGCGCGGCTCTCTATTCATTCAACGCCGTGGTGACGCAGGAGACCGGGTGGACGCGCAGCGCCGAGCGGGTGGAGCGGACGCTGGCGCGGCTGGTGAGCGACGGGGCGACGGCCCTGTACGACGCCATCGCGCTGAGTGCACACGATCTGGCGGCGCGCGGCGGCCGCCACGTGGCGATCATAGTGACCGACGGCGGGGACACGTTTTCGAAAAACAACTACCAACAGGCCCTGGAGGCGGCCCACACGGCGGATGCCATCGTGTACGCCGTGATCATCGTGCCGGTGGCCGAGGATCCGGGGCGCAACACGGGAGGCGAACACGCGCTGATCTCGCTGTCCGGCTCGACGGGCGGGCGGGCGTTCCTGCCCGGGACGCAGAAGGAGCTGGACAATGCGTTCGGGGAGATCCTAAGAGATTTGCGAACACAATATCTGCTGGGGTTCTATCCGCGCGGCGTGCCGCCCACACGGGACCGGTTCCACGAAGTGCAACTGGCATTGACGCGGCCGGGCTACGAAGTTTCAAGCCGGCGCGGCTATTTTGAACCGGCTCCAGGCACGGGGTTCAAGGTGAAGGCGCGGTAGCTGCGCATCCGGCGTAGATGCCGCGGCGGGAGCTAAGAGCATGGCCTGACTCGGATTGCCATCCGAAGGCCACAAAATTCCGGGCCTCCCCTATTGTGAACGGCCGGAAGGCCGATACAGAGATAGGGACCGCGAAGAGGCGAGCGTACGTTGACAATCCTGAGTTGAGCGGGCGCGATGTGTGAATGAAACTTTATACGGCGAAATGCATCGAAATGAGTAGAATAGATAGTAAGTGGGAGTGTTTTGGTCGGAGGAAAGGCTCGCTAGGGCCTTTGTGGATATGACAATTAAATTAGTATATCGCCCATCTTCCCGGAGGAGTCTAACAATTCAAACGAAGGCTGCGTATGAGCGCTGGTCGGAGATTTCGCCAGAGCTGCGCGCCGCGTTTTGGGATGAGGAGGACGCAGCCATCGAGACGCCGCCTGCGGCGCACGCGAGCCGCTGGTCGCAGAGCAGGCTGGAATCGATGATTCTGCTGCAGACGCGGCTGGCGACGGTGGCGGTGGGGCTGGCGGTGTGGCGCATTGCCAGCGATCTGGGACTGTCGTGGGGATTCCCGTTCAATGCTGGCGTGCTGTCGCATTGGCAGGTGTGGTTCGCTCTCGGGCTGCTGCTGGCGGGCGGCGCGTCGGCGCTTTCGCGACGGTTGCGGCTGGCGCACGCCGAGGCCCCGCGGACCAACCACGCGCAAGCGGCCTGAAGCGTGCCAGTTTCTTGCGAGGCCCAATTCCGCCGACTGTAAACTGGTCGTATGCGGTTTACGGGAGTGGTGTTGCTGACGTTGCTGGCGGGCGTGGCGCGGGCCGAGACCGGTTGCCAGACGACCCCGACATGGACGCCCTGCGAGATCGCCTTTGAATTGAGCGACGCCGCGCTGAGAGCGCACCCGAACCCCGTGGCGAGCGTCGACCTGTGGGGCGAATTCCGTTCCCCCGCCCCGGGGTACCGCACCTACCGCCTGCCGGCTTACTGGGATGGCGGGCGGCGCATGGCGATCCGCTTCACGCCGGACGAGACGGGGGCGTGGACCTGGCGCCTAACGGGGAACCTGGCGGAACTGGAGGGCAAGGAAGGCCAGATCACGGCGACCGAGAGCAGCCGCGAAGGCTTTCTGCGCGCGGCGAACCTGCACTTCTGGATGCACCCGCAGAGCCTTAAGCCGCATTTGTGGATGGGCGACGATCATGCCGACCTGTTCACCATGGAGCGGGGCGCCTTCGAACGGCTCGCGGCGGCGCGGGCGGAGCAGAAGTTCACGCATCTGCGCGGGCTGATCATGGCGCCGGGGGCCCAGCCGTTTACCGCGCCGGACCAGCCGAATCAGGCGTATTTCGTGGAACTCGACGCACGGATGAAAGCGCTGGACCAGCACGGCCTGGTGGTGGACCTGGTGCTGGCCCCAGATGCGGCCACCCTCGAGCGCGTGTTTCCGACGTGGGCGCAGCGCGAGCGCTTTCTGCGCTATGTGGTGGGGCGCTACGCCGCGTACAACGTGAGTTGGGAGATCGCCGCCGCGTTCGAGGGAGCGGCCAGCGGGCGCAACGTAATCCGCGAGCTGGGGGGGGCGCTGCGGCGCTTCGATCCCTACAACCACCCGGGCAGTTGCGGTGCGCTGGTCACCTCGTCGCCGCTGCTGGGCGACAAATGGATGTCGCACGTGATCGAGAACTCGCCCGATCCGGCCATCGGCGCGATTGAGCACCAGCAGTACCCGCTGCCGCTGGTGAGCACGGGGTTTGCGGCGGGGTCGACAGGGGCGGCGTTTCGCAAAGGGCTGTGGGACGCCACGATGAGCGGGGAGTGGCCGGTGTCGCGGATTGCCCAGATCGACAGCGCCGAGACCACAGCCATGCGGACCTGGGCTGAGACGCTCGCGCAGGCGCGCTACTGGGAGCTGGAGCCGTACTTCGAACTGGATGGCGGACGCGCGGTGGCGTTGTCCGGCGTGGAGTACCTGGTGTACATCGAGAAGCCGGGGCCGCTGAGCCTTTTCGTCGAAAAGCACAGCTACGACGTTTACTGGATCAACCCGGCGACCGGGGAGCGCATTCAGGAGAAGAAGGATTGGAAAGGCGACGAGTTTACCGGCGAGCCGCCGGACCGTTCGCACGACTGGATTCTGCACCTATCTCGGGACGGCCACAAGGCGGGCATGGCCAAGAGCTACAAGTTCGAGTCGCAGCCCAACCAGTTGCAGGAAGTGGAAACCGATCCGGCCAAGATTCCTTTTCAGCTGGTGACGCCCACGCCGGACACCACAACGCTGGTGGCGGGACAGGCGACGCCGTTCGAGATCCGGTTGAAACGTGAAACGAAGGGCACGCGGCGGATGATGTACATGTTGGCGGGCGAAGTGGTGCTGGACGGGTCGGGGATGCGGGTGCTGGGGACGGGCAATGCGGGGACGCTGAACGTTCCGCGCGAAATGCTGGTGAGCGCCAGCGGCGTCCTCAACATGCGCATCGAGGGGCTGAACGCGGCGGGTAAGCTGTATGCGCTGGACGTCGTGTTTCCAGTGACGAGGGCCGGGCCGTGACGCGGATCGTGGCCATCGACACGACGAGTGAGTTCGGCAGCCTGGCGCTGGTGGAGGACGGCCGGGTGGTGGAAGAAATCCTGCTGCACAGTGCGGACGGCTTTGCGCACATCCTGTTCCCGCAACTGCTGCGGCTGATGGAGCGCCATCAGTGGCGCGTCGGCGAAGTCACGGGCTATGCGGCGGGGGCGGGGCCGGGTTCTTTCACGGGCGTGCGCGTGGGCCTGGCCGCGGCGAAGGGGCTGGCCGAGACGGCGGGGCTCAAGGCGGCGGGGATCTCGAACCTGCAGGCCATGGCGGCGTCCGGAACGGCGGAGCTGAGGGCGCCATTTTTCGATGCCCGGCGGGGCGAGATCTACGGCGCGCTGTATGATTCGAAGCTCGAAGCTGTGCGGCCCGAGAGAGCGCAGCCGCTACCCGAGTGGCTCGCTTCCCTGCCCCCGGAGGCCGAATTGCTGACGCCCGACGCGGCACCGTTCGCCATGGCGTTGGGCGAGCGGCCGGTCACGCTGACGCCGCGCGGGCTGGCCGGGGCGATTGGGCGGCTGGCCGGAACGCGGCTGCAGGACCCGGTCGGGATCGACGCCAATTACGTGCGGCGCTCGGACGCCGAGCTGCATTGGAAAGACAGCCGCTGAGCGGCCGGCCCTGACTGAGCGGTTTCCTCGGAACAACGACGCTTGCCTTAGCGTCGTGTAGCAGGTATGCGACTCGCGCTGCTGGCCGTGTGGCTGCTTCCCTGCTGCGCCCAGTCGCCGCCGGACCTGAACGAGGTCCTGCGCCGCGTGGGGGAGAATCAGGAGAAGGCGGTGGATGCGCGGACGTCCATCGTTTACACCCAGGAGACGCGCACGCGCCTGTTCCGTGGCAACAGCAAATTGGCCCGCGAGGAGCATCGCATCTACACCGTGCTGCCCACCCCGGACGGCACCGACAAGCACCTGGAAAAGTTCGAGGGGCGGTACATGCACAAGGGCAAGACCGCCGCCTACGGCGACCCGAAATTCGAACACTCCGATATAGATATCGATGCCGAGCTCGTGCGCGATCTCACCGACGATCTAGTGAATGATAAGAAGTCGCGCGATGGGATCAGCCCGGACCTGTTTCCGCTGACGGCCGCGGAGCAGGAGCATTACGATTTCCAACTCGCCGGGACGCAGAAGGTGGGCCAGGTCGAGGCCCTGAAGCTGACCTTCACGCCGAAAAAAGGCAGCGAGGATGAGCATCCCTGGGCGGGCGAGGCGCTGGTGGATCCGGTGGAGTATCAACCGATACGCGTCACGACGCGGATGGCGTACCGGATTCCGCTGGCGGTGAAGGTGCTGTTGGGCACCAACATCCGGCAACTCGGATTCACGCTGACCTGCCGCAAGGTCGCCGACGAGCTGTGGTTTCCGGTCTCGTACGGCACCGAGTTCCACCTCCGGGTGCTGTTCGGCTATGCACGAACGGTCACGATGAGCATAGACAACCGCGACTTCCGCCGCGCCTCGGCCGACAGCACGATCCATTTTGAAAACGAGCCGGCGAAGCCTTAAGGGGCTAGCACCCGAATCGAATTCTCCGGCTCGCACCAACTTCTTCAACCACTCAAAAAACTCCGCCGGGAGCCCTCGATGGACGCCAAACTGTTCCATACTAATCCGAGGGCGTGGCATGCGGAGCGGCTTGATCGAGCGCTCCGTGTGTTGCAGGACCGACAAAAAAGGAGGATCTCCATGAGTCTCACGAAGCGTGCCGTGGCGGAGTTCATCGGCACATTCTGGCTGGTGTTCGGCGGGTGCGGCAGCGCCGTGCTGGCGGCGGCATTCCCCGGGCTGGGCATCGGATTCGCGGGTGTGGCGCTGGCCTTCGGACTGACGCTGCTGACGATGGCGTATGCCATCGGGCCCATCTCGGGTTGCCACATCAACCCAGCGGTTTCGTTCGGACTGTGGGCGGGCAAGCGCTTCCCGGCCTCGGACCTGCTGGCGTACGTCGTCGCGCAGGTTCTGGGGGCGATTGCCGCCTCGGCGGTGCTGTTTGTGATCGCCAGCGGGCAGGCCGGCTTCAGCGCGGCGGGAGGATTCGCCTCCAACGGGTACGGAGATCATTCGCCCGGCGGCTATGGGCTGGTGGCGTGCCTGGTGGCGGAGGTCGTGCTGACGTTCTTCTTCCTGTTCGTCATCATGGGAGCGACCGACAAGCGCGTGCCGGCGGGCTTTGCGCCCATCGCCATCGGTCTGTGTCTCACGCTGATCCACCTGGTCGGCATTCCGGTGACGAACACGTCGGTGAATCCGGCCCGCAGCACGGGTCCCGCGCTGTTTGCCGGGGGGTTGGCGCTGCAGCAATTGTGGCTTTTCTGGGTCGCGCCGATCGCGGGCGGGGTGCTGGGCGGATTCGCTTACAAATGGCTGGCCGAGGAGTAACCAGCGTCCTGAAGGGGCGTGATGGTGAATGAGCGGGAGGCGGCCGCGCCCGCGCTCATTCTCTAGCAGGGCTGTTCATAGCGGACGCCAGGCGGCGCCTCAACCCGCTTTCACGGTCGGAATCCGTTCTTTCAGCGGGGGCAGCGGCGGCAAATCCGTGGCCGGCTGCTCCTGGTACCAGAAGGCGCAGGAGTAGAAGTTGTCGCCGCGGTCGTTGGCGTGGCCGTGTTCCATGGTGTGCTTCAGGTAGCGCGTGAAGGTGACGGGGTTGTCGCCATGGAAGCGGTAGCAGCAATAGCGGCCGCCGGTGCGCTCGGCGCTTTGGATCAGCGGCGCGCCGTACTGGTGATGGGAAAACGGCACGGCGTGTTCGCGCCCTCCGAAGTCCCAGCTTCCGCAGAAGAAGTCCTCCGAGCCGGTGCCGTTGATGACGGGCATGGACTCGTTGTCGACGAAGATCATTTCATCGCCTTCGCCCCACCACCACTCGGCGTTCTGGACGACGCCCAAAGTCACGCCCAGCAGATGGCCGCGGCCGCGCGTCTCGCAATAAACATAGTTGAATTTGCCGTCGAGGTTCTTGCCGTCGCTCTTGATGGGCGTGCAGGGGGCGGCCTGGCGGTAGCTGGCGTTGAAGTACAAAGCGTCGTCCGGCAGCCTGTCGAGAGATACGAAGTCGATATTCGAGTAGAACGCGCCGACGCGGCGCGAGCCTTGGTTGGTGATGGTCAGCCGGGCGCCCTTGCGGTACGGCATGGCGAAATAGCTGTTGAGCGATTTCCCGGGCGAGCAGGCGATCCAGGCGCTTTCGAAGTTCACATAATCGCCCAAGTTCAGGCCGAAGAAATCGCCGACCGGCGTTTCGATGCTGGGCTTGTCCTGGCCGTCCCAATAGCCGCGCAGGACGAGTTCCTTGAGATGGAATTCGCTGTCGGCGGCGATGGTGAACCAGACGTGGGTAATGATGCCCGTTCCCGGCTGGTTGAAAACGTCGAGGGTCTGGCCGGGCGCGATCGGCCGGGCGTCGGCGTTGCCGCCACTACGGTCGTAGGTGGACTCCTTCAACGAGCGATAGTTTTGCGCGCGCGCGTAGGCCGGCAGCACGGCGCTGGCCTGACCAGTGCGGGGCGAATTACTCTGGGCCAGCGCGCTGGCGGTAGTGGCCGAGGCCGCCGCGCCCAGGCCCACAGTGCCCATCAGGCGGTGCAAGAAGCCGCGGCGTCCGTTCATCATTGGCATGGGTTTCCTCCTGAAACCGATCGCGCATCATCCTATCACCATTGGCCCCTGAATTCCGGCGGCTAAGCAGGAGCGGGCGATTCCCAGACGCACCTCCGCTTGCCGCTACTCCGGCGGCTGAGCATAATGGAGGCGGAGGTCCACGATGATCGTCGCAGAGGCCCACGCGCCGGACGAAACGTTGGAGCGGGAGTTCAACCCCTGGCTGGCCGCCGAGGCGAGGTTCACGGAAGCGGCCGCGAGACTGGGTTTGGACGACGGCATGCAGAAGGTCCTGCGCAGCCCCTCCATGGAGGTCACCATACACATCCCGGTGCAGCTCGACGACGGGCGGCTGGAGGTTTTCACGGGCTATCGCGTGCAGCACTCGCTGGCCCGCGGGCCGGCCAAAGGCGGCATCCGTTTCGCGCCCGACGTGACGCTGGACGAGGTGCGCGCGCTGTCGTCGTGGATGACCTGGAAGTGCGCCGTGGTCAATATTCCGTTCGGCGGGGGCAAGGGCGGCGTGATCTGCGATCCCAAGATCCTCTCGGCCGGAGAGCTGGAACGGATCACGCGGCGCTACACGGCGGAGCTGATGGACATCCTGGGACCGGAGCGCGACGTTCCCGCGCCGGATATGAACACCAACGAGCAGACCATGGCCTGGATCATGGACACGTACTCGATGCACAAGCGGCAGACGTCGACGGCCGTGGTGACCGGCAAACCGCTCAACCTGGGCGGGTCGCTGGGTCGGCCCGAGGCGACGGGGCGGGGCTGCCTGATTGTTACACTGCAAGCCCTAAAGCGTTTCGGGCTGGATCCTCGGGCCACGAAGGTGGTGATCCAGGGCTTCGGCAACGTCGGCGGAATGGCGGCGCGGCTGATGCATCAGGCCGGCCTGAAAATCGTTTCGATTATCGAGTACGACGGCGCGGTCTATAACCCCGACGGCATCGATCCGTTGGCTCTCGAGGAGCATCGCAAGGAGACGGGCTCGATCACGCACTTCCCCGGCGCTCAGGACATGGACAAGGATGAGGCGCTGTTCCTGCCGTGCGACGTCCTGCTGCCCGGCGCGCGGGAGAACGTGATCCACTCGCAAAACGCCGCCCGGATCCGGGCGAAGATCCTGTGCGAGGGCGCCAACGGACCGACAACCGCGCCGGCCGACAAAATCCTCGAAGAGAAAGGCGTGTTCGTGATTCCCGACATCCTGGCCAACGCAGGCGGCGTCACGGTGAGCTACTTCGAATGGGTGCAGGATCGGCAGGGCTTTTTCTGGAACGAGCAACTGGTCAACGAGCGGCTGGAGGAGATCATGGTAAACTCCTTCAACGACATCGTCGGATACGCCGTGAAGCACAAGGTGAACAATCGCACGGCGGCCTACATGGTCGCGCTGGACCGCGTGGCCTTCGCGATCCGATTGCGCGGCATCTACGCGTGAGGAAGAGGAACGGGACCGGAAAACGAGCCACGGTCCGGCGCCAGCGGGCGCGCAGCGCGGATCCGATGGGTTTGGTGGCGCATGGCGCGGCCGGCCGGGGGCGCGTGGACAGACGCTTCACGAAGCCGGTATGGTGGCATCAGTAACTCTGCATGAACGACCTGGTTGATCCTGTTTTGGCGTTCGCGGCCCGTTTCGACGGCCCGGGCGCGCCGTGCACCGTTTCCGTGCCGGGGCGTGTAAACCTGATCGGCGAGCATATCGACTATCACAACCTGCCGGTGCTGCCGATGGCGATCGGGCGGAGTATCCGCGTAGCCTTCCGCGCGCGAGCCGACCGTGTGATCCGCGTTACATCCAACTCTTTCGGCGAGCGGGAGTTCGAGTGGGCCGCGCACCTCGAGCCGTCGGCGTCGGGCGATTGGGTGAACTACGTGAAGGCCGCCGCTCAGGCGGTCGAAGGCCGGTGGAAGCTGAAGCACGGAATTGACGCGACAGTCGTCTCGAATCTGCCGGCGGCCGCCGGGTTGTCGTCTTCCTCGGCGCTGCTGACCGGATTCACCCTGGCTCTGCTGCGGGCCAACGGGGTTGAGGCCACTTTCGAACAACTCATGGAGGTCCTGCCGGAGGGTGAATATTTCGTGGGCACGCGAGGCGGCGGCATGGACCATGCCGCAGTGCTCGCGGGGCGCCGCGGGTGCGCCATTCTGGTCGGCTTTACGCCGCTGACGGTGAGTGCCGTTTCGGTGCCGCATGATTGGGCGTTTCTGATCGCGCACAGTCTCACCACGGCCGAGAAATCGGGCGAAGTGCTGGCGAAGTATAATTCCCGACGGACGGCGGGGTCGAGCGCATTACGGCGGCTGGGCTACACATCTTTCAGCGAGGCCCTAGAGCAATATGGCGTCGAGGAACTTAGCGAGTTGGCCGCCTGGCGTCTGAAAGATGACGAGCAGCGGTGTTTCTTACATGTGGTCACCGAAGCCCAGCGCGTGAACGAAGCGGTGTGGGCCATGCGGCAGGGCGATGCGCGGACGTTCGGGCGGCTGTTGAACGATTCGCACGCCAGCCTGCGGGACCGCCTGCGGGTGAGTTGTCCGGCGCTCGACCAGCTGGTGGAAGCGGCCAACTCCGCGGGTGCGCTGGGGGCGCGCCTGACCGGGGCGGGCTTCGGCGGGTGCGCCGTCATCCTGTGCCGCGCGGCCGAGCAGGAGCGCGTCGCCGAGGGCATTGTCGAGCGGTTTTACAAGGGCCGCCCGGAGTTCGATAGAAAGATCCACCTGATGGCCGCCCGCCCTTCCGCGGGAGCGTTGTGTGAGTAGAAGCGCCATCCGCCGCGCGGTGGTCCTGGCCGCGGGCCGGGGCACGCGCATGGGCGAAATGACGGCCGGCATGCCGAAGGCTATGCTGCCGGTGCGTGGCCGGCCGATGCTGGAACACGTGCTCGATGGACTCGCCGCGGCGGGCATCGCCGAGTTCTTCCTGGTGGTCGGCTACCGCCGGGAGATGGTTGAGGCGTACTTTCGCGACTGGCAACTGCCAATAGAGTTCCACGTTCAGCAAGTCTTGAACGGCACCGGCGGCGCGGCCCGCCTGGCCCGCGGATTCGCGGGCGATGAGCCATTCCTGCTGACTTTCGGCGACATCCTGTGCGAGCCGCCGGCATACGTTCGCTGCGCGCACATGCTGGAAGAACACCCCCAGACTGTGGCGGTTCTGGGCGTCAGGGATGTGGACGACCCATGGCAGGGCGCGGCAGTTTACGAGCGCGACGGCCGGGTGACGAAGGTGATCGAAAAGCCGCCCCGTGGCACTTCAACAACGCGCTGGAACAGCGCCGGGCTATACGCCCTGCGGCCCGCCGCGTTCCCTTACCTGGACCGGCTCTCGCCTTCGCCGCGGAATGAATACGAGCTGACGTCGATCTTCGAGATGATGCTTCAGGAAGGCATCGAATTGCGTATTTCGGCCATCGAGGGCCGGTGGCGCGACGTGGGGCGTCCCGAGGATCTCGAGGCCGTCAACTCAGGCTCGTGAGCCTCCCCCAGCCTACTTCCACAACCGCCGGATCACCCAGATGAGGAGCGCACCTGTGACGGCCAGAATGCCCAGCAGACCGAGCGCGTAGGCCATGCGTCCGTAGAGAATATTGCCCACCAGAAAGAGCCCGGACCAGATGACGCAGGTCCCGCAAACCCAACCCAGCATGGCCAGCGGGATGTTATCCTGGCGCGCGTACTCCGCGGCTTCGGCCTTGGGCACGCCGGCTTCTTCGCGAATGCGGGTCCATCCCGGTCCGAGCGGATGGACCTTCCTATAAAAAGAGATCAGCGTGGCGTGGTCCGTTTGCGGCCCGACGAAAGCGGTCAGGATCCAGCAGACAGTGGTGAAGGCGACGCTGAGTACGAGCTCGACGTGAGTGCCCAGGGCAATCCCGTTCCGGTGGAGCAACAGGAACGCCAGCGAGGCGGCGAAAGAACTGGTCATGGCGACGATTTCGCACCACGCCGTGACGCGCCACCAGAACCATCGCAGCAGGTAAAGAAGGCCCGTGCCGGCCCCGATTTGAAGGATAATGTTGAAGCTTTCCTGGGCCGTCTGCAAGACAAAGACCAGCGACGACGAGAGCACGAACAAGATGACCGTCGCGACGCGTCCCGCCATCACATAGTGCTTTTCCGGCAGGTCGCGCCTCACAAACCGGCGGTAAAAGTCGTGGACCAAATAGGACGCGCCCCAGTTCAGGTGCGTCAGAATCGTCGACGAATTGGCCGCGACCAGCCCGCCGACCATCAGGCCCATCCAGCCCACGGGCAAGAACCGCAGCATCACGGGGAAAGCGATGTCGTGGCCGATGAGCGAAGGATCGACATTCGGCACGGCCTTGCGCAGATCTGCCAAAGTCGGATAAACCACCAATGACGCCAGGCCGACGAGGATCCACGGCCAAGGGCGCAGGATGTAGTGGGCCAGGTTGAAGAACAGGGTACCGCCGAGGGCGTCCTTCTCGGACTTGGAGGCCAGCATGCGCTGGGCGATGTAGCTGCCGCCCCCGGGCTCCGCGCCGGGGTACCAGACGGCCCACCACTGGACCGTCAGCGGGATGATGAAGACCGCCACCGCCAGTTCCCAATTGTTCCTGAAATTCGGCAACATGCTCAGGTAGTTCAGACCGCCCGGACCGCTGGTGTGTGAAAGCTTGTCGACCAGCCCACTCAATCCCCCCACCTGCGGCAAGTTCACGGCGAAATAGGCCGCCGCGATCACCGCGGTCATCTTGATGAAGAACTGCGACATGTCGATCACCAACACGCCCCACAATCCGGAGTGCGCCGCGAAAATGACATTCAGCAGGCCAACGGCGAGCAGCGTCTCCCAACGGTTGAATCCGAACAGCACGCTGGCGATCTTGCAGGCGGCCAGATTCACGGTCGCCATGATGATGCAGTTGAACAACAGGCCCAGATACAACGCGCGGAAGCCCCGCACCGCGCTGGCGGCCACACCCGAGTACCGCACCTCATAGAATTCGAGGTCCGTCAACACTCCCGACCGGCGCCACAGCCGCGCGTAAAAAAACACGGTGGCGACGCCCGTCAGGGTGAAGGCCCACCACTGCCAGTTGCCGGCGACGCCCTGCGTGCGCACGAAGTTCGCCACCAGGTTCGGCGTGTCGCTGGAGAAGGTCGTGGCGACCATGGAGATGCCGGCCAGCCACCACGGCACGGAGCGGCCCGAAGCGAAGAACTCCGCGGTGCTTTTCCCCGAGCGTTTCCCGAAAAACAGAGCGGGAATAAAGCAGATCAGGATGGATGCAATGGCGATAACCCAATCGAGCGGATGCAGAATCATGGAGAAATACCCGAATGGCCGAGAATATCGCACAATGGCGGCCCAGGCCAAATGGCTGTCCGGACCGCATTCGGGAACGGCGCCCGGATGTGCGTCTCCCACCCGGCTTGTGATCGCATGTCGGCCACCGCGTGGATTCTGATAGCGTGGTGCACAGCACGTGGGCATGCGCTGCGCCGCTCATCAGCTAATTTTGGAGTCTCGCCATGCATAAAACATTCCTGGCATTATCTGTCTTTCTTGCAGGCCTTTCGGCCGCCGCTTTCGCGGGCCCCTCCCAGGTGAAGATTGTCGCCAAAGGGGCCGGATATGAGTTCCTGCTCAATGGCAAGCCCTATTTCGTCAAGGGCGCCGTGGGCTCTGCGCACCTCGACGAATTGGTTGCCGCGGGCGGCAACTCGATTCGAGCCGGCGTCGATTTTCTGGACCGCGCCCAGGCGTCGGGTCTCACCGTCCTGGCGGGTCTGCCTTTCGGCAAACAGCGCAAGGGGTTCGATTATTCCGACGCCGCGGCAGCAGACCGGCAGCGCGACCAGATTCGCCGCATTGTTCTCCAATACAGAGATCATCCGGCGCTGCTGGCCTGGGCGATCGGCAACGAACTGGAGCTGGTCACCACGCCGGAACAGCGCGTGCCGCTGTGGAAAGAGGTCGACCACGTGGCCGCGATGATCCACGAAATCGACCCGCATCACCCGGTGATCACGCCGGTCGGCGACGCCTACCGCCAGATGCTCCACGAACTGAACCAATACTGCCCGCACCTCGACGCAGTCGGTCTGAACTCCTACGCCGACATGCTGAGCCTGCCCGAGGACGTCGCGCGCGAAGGCTGGACGCGGCCCTACCTCGTGACCGAATTCGGTCCGCGCGGCCACTGGCAGGTGCCGCGGACTCCGTGGCATTTACCGATAGAGGACACCAGTACCGAGAAGGCGCAGCTGTATCGCCAGGCTTATGAACACGCGGTCGTGGGGCGGCCCCAATGCCTGGGTTCGTACGTGTTTCATTGGGGCCAGCATCACGAAAAAACACACACCTGGTACGGCATGTTCCTGGAGGACGGCAGCCGCACTGAGGCGGTGGACGTGATGAGCTTCCTGTGGAGCGGCAAGTGGCCCGCGAACCGCGCCCCGCGGATCGGCGCGGGCCGGATTACCGTCCGGACCGACGATCCTGAAACGCACGATCCGGCGGCCTTCCCTCCGGAAGCGCTTCTGCATTGCCGCGTGGATGCCTCCGCTCCTGACGGCGACCCGCTGGAGATCCGTTGGGACTTGCGCCGGGACGTCTCCGGAAACCCCAACACGGGCGGCGACCGGGAGGAGCCCACGCCGCCGGTCGAGGGGCTGGTGCGGTCGGCCGCTGCAGACTCCGCAGTGTTTCAACTGCCCGCCGCGGAGGGCCCGTACCGGCTCTTCGTTTACGTTCGCGATGGGCATGGCAATGCCGCAACGGCGAATTATCCGCTGCTGGTGAAGGCTCGCAACTACCCTCCCGTGCCCGGCGAAAAGGATAGCGCGCGCTTCGGCTACGGCATCCAGAGAACGATGACGCTGCTCGCCACCAGCACGCCGAAACATCGCCATCCGGTGCGCGTGCTGTTCTACGGCCAGTCGCTCACCAAGCAGGACTGGACGCGCGAAGTGACGGCCTACCTGCGGCAGCAATTCCCTTACGCCGACCTGGTCACGGCCAACCGGGCCATCGGCGGCTATAGCACGTCGTACCTGATTCAGACCTTGCCGCACGACGTCTACTCCTTCTACCCGGACCTGATCATCTTCCACGACTTCGGCGCGCCGAATTTGTATGAGCAGATCATCGCCGAAATTTTCCGCCATACCACGGCCGAGATGCTCATCCAGACCGACCGCCCGACCTGGATTCACATCGACGGCGTTCCCGACGACCCGGCGAAGGTCAAGGCGGAAGCATCCTCCGAGCACAACAGTTTCGAGATACTGCCCGCCCTGGCGAACAAGTACGGTTGTGAACTGGTGGATCTGCGCCGGCCCTACAGTGAGTACCTGACCGAGAATCATTTGAAAGCGACGGAAATCCTGAGCGATGGAGCACACTTCACCCTGCAAGGCGACTACCTGGTGGCCGAATTGACCAAGCGGCATCTGCGCTACGATCCCGCGTTGGCCGCGGAGCAGCGCGAAGGCGTGGTGAACTCGTATGAAATCGGCCGGGACATGCAATGGACCAACGGCCGCCTGCGGTTGGAGTTCGAGGGCAACCGGGTGGATGCCATTGCCGGCCCGGGCAACGCGTACCATGCCGCCGAGGCCGAAGTATTTATCGATGGCAAACGGCCGTCGGAGATGCCGGAACTATATTTCATCACACGCCCCAGCGACACCTTCGCCGTCGATTGGCCGGCGGTGAATAAGGTCACGGCGCTGAGCCCGCTCCTGCTGGAGGATTGGACCTTGCGGGTGACCGGCGTCAATGCCGATGAATCGCAGTTGCGTTTCGAGGTGACGGGTTCGCGCACCGGCATGGACGGCGCCGGCGTGAGCAACGAGCGCTTCGTCTCCCGCTCCGGCCGCGTGGTCATTGACCCGGATGTGTGGGGCGTCCGGAGGGCCTTCGACCTGGTCCACAAGGCCACCCCGACGGGTTTCGAGGTCAAGTGGCGCGTGGCGCCGATGTTCCTGGACGTCTACGTTGCGCCGCGCATCCAGGATCCGTCAGCGGAGTACGCAACGACGCTGGCGCTGGGCCTGACACCCGGCAAACACACGCTGGAACTGGTCGCCAAAACCGGCTCAGCGCCGCCGATTGGAGTGATCCGCGTCTACAACCCGCCCTTGAAGTAAGGGCGCCGGAGATATCGTGACGGAACCGCTGCGGAAAGCGAGCCGGCCACCGGCGCGCTGAGCGGGCCTTCAGTAGTTCATCACGCGGCGCACATATTCCCGGCTGATGCGGACGCTTGCGCCGTAGGAACGCGTCGGCACGAAATCGCGTTCGTGCGCCAGTTCGATCACCAGGTCGCCCGCAAAGTCGATCTTGTGAAGCATGCGGCCGATGGCGCCGAAATCCGTATCGCCTTCGCCCATCGCCTCCACCCACCTGCCGTCCGCTTTCTGGTCACGCAGGTGGGCGAAGATCATGCGATCGCGATGCCGCCAGATGAAATCCACGGGATCCACTTTCGCCCGCACCAACCAGTTGAGATCGGGGCCCAGTTTGATGGCCGGCAATCGCGCCAGCGTGCCGTTCAGATCGTATTCGTTGTCGCGGACTTCGTAGATGTGGTTGTGCAGGTTCGGGACCACGCCGTGATCGGCGCACATTTTCTGGATCTGGCGCAGCACCCCGGCCTGGGTGTCGAATTCATCCTCGGTCTTCTTTCGTCCCGCGTCGCCCACGCTGATGCCCAGCGTGCGCCCGCCCACCTGGGCCAGGCGGCCGATCAGCGTGCGTCCCTGGGCCACGATCTGGTCCGTCTCCTCGCGCTTCCACATGTTCGCGCCCCATGACGTGCCCAGCACCGGCAGGGCGTAACGCTTCGAAAGCTCTTCAATCCGGGAAACCGAATCGTCTTTCAATAGCATCTGGTGCATCAGCTCGATGGCGTCGATGCCCGCTGCGCCGAATTCGCGGAAGATCTGTTCGGCCACCGGCGTGGGATCGTAATTCGGCTGCTTCGCCGCATACACCCACGGATGGGCCCCTACCGTGATCTTCCGGGGCGCATCCGCCCCGACAGCGGCCAGCGAGGGAAAAAAGCACAGGAAATGGCGACGGTTCATGGCACTACTCTACGCGATCGCGAGCATACCAGGTTGAATCCGCGCTGATGCACTCACGCCACGCTCCAGCTCTCACCTTCCGGCCCCGGCTGCGGTCCCCTGCCACGCGAACTCGCACCGCAACCGAAGTTCTCAACAATCTTCTAAGCCGGCGTGGGGAGGCCGCGTTCCGCCACTACCGTGACCTGCATGTCCTTGGCGAGATCCACGATCCGCATCGAGACGTGCCGCCGTCTGAAGATAGGCAGGGTGTGCTTTGGGGGGCGCGCCAGCAGCAGTTGGGTTACGCCGTTGCGCCGCGCAAACTCCACCACCGCCGCTGCGCCGTCCTCGCCTTCCAGCACGCGCGTCTCGATGTGCAGCCGGCGGGCCAGTTCGAGGTGCTGCTCAATCGGCTCCCGCATCGCCGCCGGCAGCGCCTCCAGTTGCCCGCCTTGCACCACGCACACCGCGAAGCATTCGGCTTTGAGGTAATCCGCCACCCGCCGCCCGCGCCGGATCGCGCTCGCCGTCGCAGTCGATTCGGTGATGTGAATCAGGATGCGCTCCTGGACCTCCGGTATTTCCGCCGTTGTGCTCGGCGCCGGGCTCGGAGCCAGCGCGGCTTGGGCCGCCATCGCGTCGGTGTGCCGCAGGTCCACTTCGTGCGCCGTCTGCCGCAGCGCCATCTCGCGCAGCGCCGCCAGAGTCGGTTCCTTGAAGAAGTTATCCAGCGCCCGCTGGGCCTTCTCGGGGCCATACACCACCCCGCGCTGCAGCCGGTTCAACAGCGCCTGAGGCGGGAGATCGATCAGGACCACCTCGTCGGCGCATTTCACCACCCAGTCCGGTATCGTCTCCCGCACCTGGATGCCGGTGATTTCCTGCATCTGGTTGTTCAGGCTCTCCAGGTGCTGGATGTTCATTGTCGTCAACACGTCGATGCCGGCATCCAGCAGCACCATCACGTCCTCCCAGCGCTTGCCACGCTCGGCGCCCGGCACATTCGTATGGGGGAACTCGTCCACGGCGCAAATGGCCGGCGCGCGCCGCAGGATCGCGTCTGTATCCATCTCTTCGAAGGCGTGCCCGCGGTACTCCACCGCGCGGCGCGGGATCAGCTCCAGGCCGTCCATCAGTGCGATGGTGTCCTTGCGGCCGTGAGATTCGAAGTAGCCCACCACGACGTCGTGGCCCTCGGCCAGCAGATTGTGCGACTCCACCAGCATCTGGTACGTTTTGCCGACCCCCGCCGCGTATCCCAGAAAAATCTTAAGGCGCCCCTTGCGCTTGCCTTCCGCGCTATCCATTCGCTTGCGCCCCGTGGGGGAAGATCCGCACGTCCATGCCGTCCGAGTCGAGGATCAGCCGCTCCAGCGGATTGGGCCGCAGGTTGGACAGCCAGCCACGCGGCTGGCTGTGCCCGACGAAGATCTGTGTGATGCCGTGCTCGCGCGCGAACTGCAGGATCGCCGCGATCGGGTCGTCCCCGTGCAGGATCTCGATCGTGGCACGGGCCTCGCGCGCGTTCACCAGGTTCCGGTCGAGCATCGCCTGATCAGCAGCGTTGAGTCCTTCCTGCTCGACGTGCACCACATACATGTCGCCGTGGAACCGGTCGGCCTGCCGGCGTCCGCGTCGAATCATCGTGTACGCATCCGACCGCGGGGTGACGCACACCAGGATGCGTTCGTGCGTCCCATATAGCGTCTGAATTCCTTCGCGGCGCAGCGACTCCTCGAGCTGCTTGTCCACCACCTCGGCAGCCAGCACCAGCGCGATCTCGCGCAGTTCGGAAAGCTGCCGTTCCAGCAGCGCCGGGTCTTCGCCCGGCTCCCCATCCCGCTGCGTCGCTCGGAGCACGCAGTATTCCGGCGGCGCGTCCACGACCTCGATTTCGTCAGCAGTCTTCAGGAACGCCTCGGGCACCGAATCGGCGACCTTCCGGCCGCGGATCGCTTCCACCTGCTCCTGCCGCTCCTGGACGAACTGCAGGTTGATCGAAGTCAGTACCGAGATGCCCTGCGCCAGCAGCTCCTCCACGTCCTGCCAGCGGTGCGGATGCTTGCCAGCGGGTGGATTGTCGAACGCCAGCCCGTCGATCAGGCACACACCCGGATGCCGCTTCAGGATGGCCGGCACATCGATGAATTGCGCCCCGGGCTCGCCGCGCAGCGGGATGGTCTCGAATTCGGCGAGCCCCTGCGCCGCTTCGTCGGAGTGGCTGGCCTGAATCGCTCCGACGACCACGTCCTCGCCACGCATCTTGCGCCGCCGCCCCTCGTTGAGCATGCGCAGCGTTTTGCCCACCCCCGAGGCGTACCCCAGGAACACCTTCAGCCGTCCGCGCTTGTGGAAGCGCTCCTCCGCCTCCGCCATCCGCAGCAACGCCTCCGGTGAGGGCCGCTTTCGCTCGCCGCTTTGCATCAGTTGCCTCTAACCCTATTGTGGGGCCTTCCGGCAACGTCGCAAAATGGCCCGCGAGAGGGCGACCGGATTGCAGTCCGGCTCGGGTCAGTGGCGCGCCAGGGCGAACTGCCGGTCCAACGCCAGATTCAGCCTGAGCACGTTCACTCTTGGCTCGCCCAGCAGGCCCAGGTCGCGCCCCTCGGTGCCGGCCGCGATCAGCGCGCGGATCTGCGCTTCGCTCGTGTTGCGCGCCGAGGCCACGCGCGCGGCTTGCGCCTCCGCGGCGGCCGGGCTGATGTGCGGATCCAGTCCGCTCGCGCTGGCGGTCAGCAGGTCGGAGGGGATGGCGCCTTGATAACCGGGGTTCTCCTTGCGGAATTTCTCCTCCGCGGCCTTGATCCGGTCGATCAGCTTCTGATTCGTGGGACCGTAGTTGGATCCGCCCGACGCGGTCGGGTCATAGCCGTCATTGCCCGCCGCAGACGGCCGCGGCTGGAAGTACTCCGGACGCGTGAAGTTCTGGCCGATCAGCGCCGAGCCGATGACGCGGCCATTCTGCGTGATCAGACTGCCGTTCGCCGGTTGCGGGAACAGAAGCTGGCACAGGCCCGTCACTACGCCGGGATACAGCAAACCCGTGAGAACCGTCAGCGCCAGCGTCATGCGAATCGCGGGCAGAATTTGTTTCCACATATTCCCTCCTTATGCCAGCCGCAACAGGTGGACGATCTGGTCGATGAGCCAGATGCCGGGGAACGGCACGATGATGCCTCCCACTCCATAGACCAGCAGGTTCCGGCGCAGCAGCGAGGCGGCGCTCGTGGGCCGGTATTTCACGCCGCGCAGCGCCAGCGGCACCAGTGCGATGATGATCAACGCGTTAAAAATCACGGCCGAGAGGACCGCGCTCTGGGGAGTGTGCAGCCCCATGATATTCAACTTGCCCAGAAGCGGATAGGTCGCCATGAACATCGCCGGAATGATGGCGAAGTACTTGGCCACATCATTGGCGATGGAGAACGTGGTCAGCGCCCCGCGCGTGATCAGCAGCTGCTTGCCGATGGCGACCACCTCGATCAGCTTGGTCGGATTGGAATCGAGGTCCACCATGTTGCCGGCTTCCTTGGCCGCCATGGTGCCCGTGTTCATGGCCAGGCCCACATCCGCCTGGGCCAGTGCCGGCGCGTCGTTGGTGCCGTCGCCCGTCATGGCCACCAGCCGCCCTCCGGCTTGTTCCTTTTTGATGTAGTTCAACTTGTCGGCCGGCGAGGCCTGCGCCAGAAAGTCGTCGACGCCGGCCTCGGCGGCGATGGCGGCGGCCGTCAGCGGGTTGTCGCCTGTAATCATGACCGTGCGAATCCCCATCGCGCGCATCTGGCCGAGGCGCTCTTTCATGCCGCCCTTGACGACGTCCTTCAGATGGATCACGCCCAGCCCGCGCGCGCCGTCGGCCACCGCCAGCGGCGTGCCGCCCTGCCGCGAGATGCGCTCAGAGATCTCGACCAGGTCCTGCGGCACGGCGCCGCCCTGCTCCTGCACAAACGCCCTGATCGCCTGCGTCGCGCCCTTGCGTAAGCGGCGGCCGTCGATATCGACCCCGCTCATGCGCGTGTAGGCCGAAAACGGGATGAAATGCGCTTCGTGGCTGGCCACTTCGCGTCCCCGCAGCCCGTACTTGCCCTTGGCTAGCACGACCACGGAACGCCCTTCCGGCGTCTCGTCGGCCAGGCTCGAAAGCTGTGCCGCATCGGCCAGTTCGGCTTCCGAGACGCCACTGGCAGGGATGAACTCCACCGCCTGCCGGTTGCCGATCGTGATCGTGCCGGTTTTGTCGAGCAACAGTGTATTGACATCGCCCGAGGCTTCCACGGCCTTGCCGCTCATCGCCAGCACATTGTGCTGCATCACGCGGTCCATGCCCGCTATGCCGATCGCCGACAGCAGTCCGCCGATCGTGGTCGGAATCAGGCACACCAGAAGCGACACCAGCACCGCCACGCTCGGCACGCTCCCGGCGCCGGCTGAGGAAACGCTGTACGCGGCGTAAGGCTGGAGGGTCACCACGGCCAGCAGGAAGATCAGCGTCAAGCCGGCGATCAGAATGTTCAGCGCGATCTCGTTGGGCGTCTTTTGCCGTTCGGCCCCCTCCACCAGGGCGATCATGCGGTCCAGAAAAGTCTCGCCCGGGTTGGAGGTGATGCGCACGTAAATCTGATCGGAAAGCACCTTGGTGCCGCCCGTCACGGCGCTCCGGTCGCCGCCCGATTCGCGGATCACCGGCGCGCTCTCGCCCGTGATGACGGATTCGTCCACCGTCGCAATGCCGTCGATCACATCGCCGTCGCCGGGAATGATGTCGCCCGCCTCGCAGATCACTACGTCACCCGAGCGCAGATTCGAAGCCGCGACGTGCTCGGTGCCTGCGCCGGCCACGCGCTTGGCCACGGCGTCGGTCTTGGTCTTGCGCAGCGAATCGGCCTGGGCCTTGCCGCGCGCCTCGGCCATCGCCTCCGCGAAGTTCGCGAACAGCACCGTGAACCACAGCCACAGCGCGATCTGCAGCGTGAAGCCAATGCCGCCGGCGCCGGTGAAAATGTCGCGCACCAGAAATATCGTCGTCAGCGCCGCTCCGACTTCCACCACGAACATCACCGGATTCTTCATCAGGGTGAAGGGGTTCAGTTTGCCGAAACACGCCTTAATCGCCCGGCTGACGATCTCGGGGTCGAACAGCGGCCGGGAATGCGCCAGCTTCTTGGGCAGAAGAGACGTCAGGTCGTCGTCCGAGACTTTTTGTATGTTGATCGGTGTGGGTGTCATTGTCGGCATGGTTAGCTCCCCAGCGGCAGCAGGATCAAGGAGAAGAGCTTGCCGCTATGCATCAGGTAGTGCTCCACGATCGGTCCCAGCGAGACCGCCGGGAAATAGGTCAACGCGGCGATGATAATCACCGTGCCGACCAGCAATCCGACAAACAGCGGGCCGTGTGTCGGGAAGGTACCGCTCGTGATTGGGATTTTCTTTTTCGCGGCCAGGCTGCCGGCGGCGGCCAGAATGGGAATCAGGAAAACGAAACGGCCGATCAGCATCGCCAGGCCCAGCGTCAGGTTGTACCACGGCGTGTTGCCATTGATGCCCGCAAAGGCGCTGCCGTTGTTGCCGGTCGCGCTGTCATAGGCATACAGGATTTCGCTGAACCCGTGCGGGCCGCCGTTGTTCGTGTTGGCGATGGCTGCGCCGGGCGGGTTCCAGTATCCGTTCTTGGCGAAAGGCGCCACCGAACTGATGGCGCTGAAAAGCAGAATGCTGGCTGACGTCGCGATGATCGCCAGCATCGCCATCTTCACCTCTTTCTGCTGCAGTTTTTTCCCCAGGTACTCGGGTGTCCGTCCGACCATCAGCCCGGCGATAAAAACGGCGAGGATGCAGTAAATCAGAATGCCGTACAGGCCGGCGCCGACACCGCCGAAAATGACAATGTCGGTCATCATGTTGACCATGGGAACCAGTCCGGCGATCGGCGTAAAGCTGTCGTGCATCGAGTTCACCGCACCGCAACTGGTGTCCGTTGTAACCGTGGCAAACAAGACGGAGTTCGTGATGCCGAACCGCACTTCCTTGCCTTCCATGTTGCCGCCGGCCTGGCCGGCCGTCGCCGCCGTATGAAGCCCCATCCGCTCGAGGATCGGATTGCCGGCCTGCTCGGACCCATAACAGACGAAGACGCCGATCAGGAACATCACGGTGAAGGCGGCGAAAATGGCCCAGCCCTGCCGCGTGTCTCCGACCATCCTCCCGAAGGTGTACGTGAGTGCGGCCGGAATGACCAGCAGCAGGAACATCTCGAACAGGTTGGTGAGCGGGGTCGGATTCTCGAACGGGTGCGCCGAATTGGCGTTGAAGAATCCGCCGCCGTTGGTGCCCAGTTCCTTGATCGCTTCCTGGGACGCGACTGGCCCTTGCGGGATCACCTGTTTCGCGCCTTCCACGGTGGTCACGGTGGTATAGGGCTTCAGGTTCTGGATCACACCCTGGGAGGACAACAAGAGCGCGCCGGCAAGGGACAGCGGCAGCAGCACGTAGACCGTGCCGCGCACCAGGTCGGCCCAGAAATTCCCCAACGTCTTGGCCTCGTGCCGCGCGAAGCCCCGGACTACGGCGATCGCCACGGCCAGGCCGACAGCAGCCGAGACGAAATTCTGTACCGTCAGGCCCGCCATCTGTACCAGGTAGCTGAGCGTCGATTCACCGCTGTAGTTCTGCCAATTCGTGTTGGTCAGAAAACTGGCCGCCGTGTTGAATGCCAGGTCCGGCGTCATTGCCGTCGCGCCATTCATGGCGTGCGCCGTGCTGAACCCCATCGGATTCAGCGGCAGGAACCCTTGCAGCCGTTGCAATGCGTACAAGATCAGGAAGCTGATTACGCTGAAAGCCAACAGGCTGCCGGTGTACTGCGTCCACCGCTGTTCGAGGCTCGAGTCGACTCCGCCCAGCCGGTAACATAGCCTTTCGAGCGGGCCCAGCACCGGTTGCAGGAAGGTCCTCTCACCCGCGAACACGCGCGCTATGTAAATCCCCAGGGGCTTCACGAACGCCAGGATCAACAGGAAAAACACCGTGATTTGCAAAACGCCATTGGTTGTCATATGTGCCTCAAAAGCGCTCCGGCTTCAAAAGCGCGTAAATCAGGTAGACGAACAGGAGAACCGACGTAACGCCGGCAATAACGTAGTCCATTGCATTTAGCCTTTCGGGTGCAAAGAAGCGCTCACAACTTATCGCAAGCCTTCGTCAGGAGCCAGCAGCAGACGAAGAAGATCAACGTCAGCGTGATGTAGAACAGATCGAGCATGCTTATCCTCACTGCGAATCGGAAATCACTACCTGGTGCCCGCGGCTGCGCAAACGCCGCGCCAGACTTGTCTCGGCATTCGGCCACCCCAGACCCCACCACCGGGAACTTCGCGCGCCCAGCACGACCAGCGACCGCTGCGGGAGCAGATTCTCCAATGCGGAATCAATGTCCCGGCACAGCACGACTTCGACCATCGTCTCCACCGCCGAGGCCTCTGCAACCGTCCGGAATTTGCGTTCCGTAAAGCTCACGGGAACCGGCGGAGCCTCCAGCGGCAGGGGATACGGCACCACCTGCGGCACCAGCAGGCGAATCCGCGCCGATAGCCCCTGGGCGAGGGTTGCGGCGGTCTTCAGCGCCACGAGCGTCGCCGGAATGGCGGTGTGCACGACCACCACTTCAAGCTGGCCGCCCGCCGGCGCCGCTGGGGCTGGCGCGCATGTCGAACAGCGCTGTTGCATCCAATGATCCGTTGCCACGCCTGCCTCCCATCTCCAACTTACGGGGATGGTCATAAGGAAGGCATAAGGACGGCGTAAGAACTCTATTAGCGACTCCCGCATGATGCGGAGTCACATTGACCACACAGAAGCCTGCTTCCAGAAGGCCGTGATCAGGCGTGGGCGGCGGCGCGTCCGCTCGAGCGTCCTGCGGGCCGCCTGGCTTAGCTCGCAGTCGTCTTGCGGACAGACGATGGGCAACTCGTTCTGTTTCCAATGCACCCGGATGGACTCGACCGGGTTCAGGCTCGGGCGCCTAGCTTGAGCCTCCTGCCTCAATCCTTTGATCTAGAGGTTCTATCGAATCGCCTGGCCCTGGACCCGGGGACTGCCTGATCTTTCCCTTGTGGACACGCTCAGGCTGTCCCCACCAATCCGCCCCGCCTCGACCGCTCACCCCAGCCCAGCGAACCCGCCAATCCGACATTTCGACACGACACCACACCCTGTCTGATTGTCATACTTACTCACCCGGCTCACGATCCAATCGGAGCCGCCTGCTTCTATGTATCAATTTGATTCAACGACTCTTACATATCCTTGCTCGCCTTCCGGCCGACCTTTCCCGGATCACCCTGACGTCACACGCCGTATGACGAAATGCGACACTTTGCGACATAAGTGTCGCGCTTGGCTTTGTTCCTCCAATTTCCCGCGAACGCCCCTTCCACGCTCCGCCAATCGCACTCCCGCCGCCCGCGCCTCCCCCTGCGCCGGTAGGGTTCCTGGAAGCGCGGACGCCAAGGTATGGATCCACACCCGTGGCGCAGGCGACCTTGGCCGGTCACAACGGTGGTCCCTCTTTCGCCTCTTTCTTACCAACGCCTTCCGTGCCTCCCCGTCATCCCTGCCCCTGAATTCGCTTGACACCGGCAGTATCGTGAATCTGGGAACAGGATCTGGCGAATCCTCGATTCTCATCGCCGGAAAACAAAACGGCGTGCTAAAGCGCGGGCTGTAGTCCGGAACTTAACCCGCATTGCTCACCACGCCCGCAGCCGATGGTTGGTGAAATATACGGGCCAGGCCGGCAGGACCATTGGCAACCAAGCGGACGCCGATCCGCTCAACCCGATTGGGGCGGCAAGGCAAAGCGGTAGCCGACCCACGGTTCGGTCAGCAGGTAGCGTGGATGGGACGGATCAGGCTCGATCTTCTTGCGCAACTGGTTGACGAATACCCGCAGATACTCCACCTGGTCCCCGTAGTCCGGGCCCCACACCGCCTGCAGCAGGCGCGTATGCGGGATCGGAATGTTGGGGTTCGTCACCAGGTAATTCAGCAGGTCGAACTCCTTCGGCGTGAGCCGCACCTCGCCTGCGGCGGAGATCACGCGCCGCGTCGCCAGGTTGATCTCGAGTTCAACCAGCCGCACCGACGCCGGACCGCCCTCGGGCGTGGCCGGCACGCGGCGCAGTGCCGCGCGGATGCGCGCCAGCAGTTCGGGCATGCTGAACGGCTTGGTGACGTAATCGTCGGCCCCCGCGTCCAGCGCGGCCACTTTGTCCTGTTCGGCGTCGCGCACGGTCAGCATGACGATGGCGACGCTTGAGTTGGCGCGAATCTCGCGGCAGGCTTGTAGCCCGCCCATGCCGGGCATATTGGAGTCCAGCAGCACTAAGTCAGCCTTGTTCCCGCGCAGGAACTCGAGCGCGGCTTCGCCCGTCCGCGCGTCGAAAATCTCGTAGCCCTTCGCCGTCAGCGTGGCCCGCAGCACGCGCCGGATCTGCGGCTCGTCGTCCACCACGAGAATGCGCCCCGTGCTCATTGCCCATCCTTCTCATCCCTGGGCAGTGCCAGGCAAAGCTGGGCGCCCGCCGTTGTGGGCTCCACTGTCAAATCGCCCCCGTGGGCGCGCAGGATTTCGCGCGCAATGTGCAGGCCCATGCCAAAGCCTGAAACCCGTTTTCGCGTCCCTTCGCGGCGGTAATAGCGGTCGAAAATGTGCTCGAACTCCTGCTCCGGGATGCCCGGTCCCCGATCGTTGACCCTCAGTTCCACCCGCTTTTCCAGCAGCGCGGTTGTGAGCACGACCGGCGAGTCCGGCGGCGCGTACTTCAAACTGTTGTCGATCAGTTGGCGCAAGGCCAGCGCCAGCAGCTCGGGGTCGGCCCGCAGCCGCACACCTGCCGCGTCAGCGCCCACCAGCCGGAAGCGTCCCTCCTCCTGCGCGGCGGGAAAGTGGCTCAACGCCAGCGCGATCACCTCGGCCAGTGTAGTCGCGTGGCGTTCCAGGCGCAGCTTGCCCGCGTCGATCTGCGCCATCCGCACGGCCTCGCTGACCAGGTGGCTGAGCCGCGTGGCCTCTTCGTCGATGATCGCCGCCAACTCCAGCGCCTCCGGCTTCAGCCCGGCCGGTTCGGCCAGCATCCCTGTCGCCGCCGCGCGAATCGACGTGAGCGGCGTCTTGAACTCGTGCGCAATCGCGTCCAGCAGGGTGGACTTGAACTCCTCGGCGCGGCGCGCCACCTCGGCGCGGCTGGCCGTCTCCTGCGTGCGCACGCGCTCCAGCGCGATCGCCACCAGGTTCAGCAACGCCTGCAGCGCCCCGTCCGATAGCGCCGCCCGGGCCAGAGCCAGGCTCCCGATGGGCTGCCCGCCCAACGCGATCGGCGCGACATAGACGCCCGTCTGCGGGTCCGTCGCGCCCACGCCGAGCAGCACCGCCTGCCTTAGTTTCTGCTCGTCGAAAGCCACGTCCACTGGCCCGCCGCGAAACACCTCGCCCGATTCGGCCGAGTAAAGCACCACCGAATCACAGTCGAAGATCTGCGCGATCTGCGCCACGGCCTGCCGGCCGAGGGGCTGCGCCGGATCGGTCAGCAGGATGGCGCGACTCAACGCGTAAAGCTGTTCCGTCTCGCGCCGCCGCCTCTCCGCTTCTTCGGTCTTGTGCCTGGCGCGGTCACTGAGGTGACTGGCCACCAGTGCGGTCACCAGAAAGCTGAACAGCGCCACCCAGTTCTGAGGATCGGCAATCGTGAAGCGGCCCACCGGTGGCAGGAAGAAGTAGTTGAAGCACAGCATCGCCGCGATCGAGGTGATCGTGGCCACCGTCAATCCCCAGTTCGTCGCCACCGCCAGGACGCCCAGCAGGAATGCGAAGCCCGCCGTGGTCGCATTGACATTGAGTGCGCCGTAGGCAACGGCCGTAATCGCGGCCACGATGGCCAGGCCCGCCGCGACGCGCAGTGCGGACATTATCCACCAACGATGCCACACTTCGGTCCCATCTTCCCCCTGGACTGCAATCATACCCGCACCGCCAGGCGGGCACAGAAACCCGAAGCCCTTGTCGACTCACCAACATGCCAGCGCGATTGCTCCCGAGTCCACGCCTCACTCGTCCACTCCGCCCAGAACAGACGCGAAAGCAGCATGCAACCCTCGGCTGCCGTGGCCGCCAAAGGCCGCCAAGCCCCGGAACTCAGCGCGTCCGATTCGAAAGGATCGTCCCGGTGGGCGGATTCAACACCCGGACTCGTTACCGATTCCGCGGGGCTCCATGAGCCGCCAGATGGCTGTTGTGGGCCTCCTGCGCGTGCGCGACTTGCGCCTGCGTCGGGCCCTGGTGAGGAGCGCGGCCGGCCGCCTCTTCCTCGCGTGTGGGCCGCGCTGCGATTCCGCCCTTGCCGTTGAACGCATGGTTCGGACCCGTGACGCTCCGCACCACCGTCCGGTCTTCGTAAACATGCTTCACGTTGCGCACGTCCACGTTGCTGATCGCAGTGTTGTGATGGAACGCGCCCCCGACCCAGCGTCCGCCGGTGAAGCCTGAGCCGGAGTAGCCGTTGCCGTAATTGATGCCCCCGTAGAACCCGACGTGCGCGCCCCAATATCCTGCGTGCCAGTGGTAGCCGCCGCCCTCGAAGCCCCAATAACCCGGCGTCCACAGCATCCCCACCGCGGGCGGCAGAACCCAATGCCCAGACACCCAGTAGTAGCCGTAATCGCCGTATTGATAATAGCCGGGCGCCCAAATGTACCCGTCGCCGGGACAGGCAGGCTGATCGAACACCGTGATCGGCGGCGGTGCGATGTTAACACTGAAAACAACTCCGGCGTAGGCCATCGAGCCGAACACTGCGGCCAGCACCAGAATCAAAGCAGCACTCAGTTTGAATTTCATCTCTGTATTCTCCTCTACGCTTCCGCGCCACGACGCGGACCGCGCCATCCGTTTCTCATTTTGGCGCCACAGGCCATTCACCCGACTAAGATCGCAGATCCGGGCGATCCGAGCAACAATCCACACTTGATTTTACTGCCACTGCGCGCTGAGAAGCACAGCACCACCGGCCGGCCGGCGAGGGCGCCGGCCGAGCGTCGTGCCACCCGGTTCGATCCACTGTTCAAGCGGTGCCCCGGCCCGTCCCTCGGGCGTCACTTTGGCCGGGCGAATCCTGCGTCGGGGTTTTTCGCGTTTTGCGCATGCCCCCGTTTCGCGACGGAATAGGTCCGGACAACCGGAATTGGCCGTTGAGTTCAACCGCTACGGCCGTTCCACGGTTGCCGGTTAACGCGCTACGATCCGAGTGATGAGTGACCATCTACCGCACCCAGCAGAGGCCGGCGAGCCTGAGCAGGGCCGCGGCGTCGTGCCCGCGCCTGGCCGGGTGCTGATCGTCGATGACGAGCTGAACCAACGCTCGGCTCTGGCGCGAATGCTGGCGGCATGGGGCTACGCGACGGAGACGGCGGAGAACGGGCGCGACGCGCTCGAGAAACTGCGCGCCGTGGCCACGGACGCGATCATCACCGACCTGAATATGCCCGTCATGAGCGGGATGCAAATGCTCGAGGAGTTGCAGCGAACGGGTGGCGCGCCACCGGCGATCGTGCTGACGGCCTTCGGCAGCGTCGAGAAAGCCGTCGAGACGGTGCGCGACCTGGGCGCCTTTTGGTATCTCGAAAAGCCGGTCCGGCCGAAGGAACTGCGGGCGATTCTGGAACGGGCGATCGAGCAGCGCCGCCTGGCTCAGCGTGGCGAGCGGCTCGAGCGCGAGTTGTCAAGCCGCGGCGTGCTGGGCGGCATGGTGGCCCACTCGGAGGCCATGCGAGCCATATTCGCGCTGCTGCAGCAAGCCGCGCCGACTCGGGCGACCATCCTCATTACCGGCGAGACCGGCAGCGGCAAGGAGGTCGCCGCGCGCGCGATTCATGAGCTCAGTCCGCGCCGCAGCAAGCCCTTTCTGGCCATCAACTGCGCGGCCCTGCCGGAAACGCTGATCGAGAGCGAACTGTTCGGCCACGAGAAAGGCGCGTTCACGGGAGCGGCCGAACGGCGCGCCGGGTGTTTCGAATTGGCCAGCGGCGGCACGCTGTTGCTGGATGAAATCGGCGAGATGCCCGCGGCCACGCAAGGCCAGTTGCTGCGCGTGCTGGAGGATCGCAAGGTGCGGCGGCTGGGCTCGGGCAAGGAGATCGACGTGGATGTGCGCATCATCGCCTCGACCAACCGTGACCTGCACAGCGCGATCCAGAGGGGCGAGTTCCGCGAGGACTTGTACTTCCGCCTGAATGTCTTCGAAGTGCATTTGCCGCCGCTGCGCGAACGTCGCGAGGACATCCCGGCGATCGCTGAGGCGCTCATCCGCGAGCTGAACCGGCGTCACGAGTGCCGCGTGACGGAGATCAGCGCCGACGTGCTGGAGCTATTCCAGCGCTATCCCTGGCCGGGCAACGCGCGCGAGTTGCGCAACGTGCTGGAGCGGGCCGTGATTCTGTGCGGCGAAGGGACCGTCACGGCGCGCCATCTGAGCGCCGGTTTCGCCGGATTACCTCAGGAGCCGCGGGCCGAGGGGGGTGACACGCTGGTGCTGCGGGCGGGCGTCACCGTGGAGGAGGCGGAGCGGCAACTGATTCTCCTGACGCTGCATCAGACGGGCAATAATCGCACGCGCGCGGCCGAGATTCTAGGACTCAGCGTGAAGACGCTGTTCAACAAGCTGCGACAATACGGCGAGAGCGCATGACACTGCGGGCGCGGCTGCTCGGGCTTTCGCTGGCGACAGTGGCGATCGTGGTGATCGCGCTCATGGCGCTGCATCTGAACAGCCTGATCGTGGTGTGGCTGGACCAGGCCATCGAGCGCAGCGATTCGGCCGGACGCGAAATGCAGAGCTTCCTGATGAAACGCATCGAGGAGCGCATGGCCGCCCGGCAGCCGGCGCCAGCGACGGTGGCCGAGACCAAGCAGCTCTGGAACGACATCATCCGTGACGACGCCGAGCTGGCGCTGGTGATCCAGCAGACCATGGTGCAATCGCGTTCCATCGTCGAAATTGAGGTAGCGGGCGAAAGCGGCCTGATCCTGGCCTCGTCGAATCCAGCGCGGGCCTCGACGCCGCTGGCCGCCAAACAGGATTTGCGGGCGCTACGCCGCGCCGCGCCGCTGGACCGCCTGGTATCCATCCTGGGCTCACGCACGGATTACGAGACGCGCGTCAGGCTGGGCATCGCCGGGCAGGAAAATCCCGTGTTTCAGATCCAGGTGCTAGTATCGCCGATCCTGTTGCGGGCGGCGATCGTGCCGGAGCTGGAGAACGCCGGCCTCGTGGCACTGCTGGCCCTGCTGGCGGCGGCGGCGCTGGCCTACACGGCGGCGCGCGTCGCGCTGCGCCCACTGGCGCGGATCGAGCATGTGCTGGACCGCATGATCAGCGGCGAGGCGGCCGAATTGCCGGCGCTGGAGGACCGCGAACTGGCGGCCGTCGAGTCCAAGCTGAGCCTGGTCGGGGCGCAGGTGACGGGCGCGCGCCGCGATGCCAGCCAAATGCGCAGCGCCATGAGCAGTATCGCGCGCGGCGTCGCGCACGAGTTCAAGAACCCCCTGAATGCCATCGCGCTGCGGCTGGAGCTGTTGCGCGAGCGCGTGGCGGAAGAGGCTCCGCAGGCCGAAAGCGACATCGATATTTTGACGCAGGAGGTTTCGCGGCTGGATCGGGTGGTGAAAACGTTCCTCGACTTGAGCCGGCCGGTGACGCTGGAACGCGCCTCGCTCGACGCCGGAGCGTTGGCCAGCAACGTGGTGCAGTTGATTCAGCCCGAGGCGCAGCAACGGGGGATCGCGACGGATGTCGTTCCAAGCCCGGAGCCCGTGGTCGTGTGGGCCGACGAGGGGCTGCTGCGGCAGGCGCTGCTGAACGTCGTGAAGAACGCATTGGAAGCGATGACCAGCGGCGGCCAGTTGCGGGTCACGGTGGCGCGCCGGGGCGCGGAAGGCGAGATCGCGGTGTCCGACACCGGCCCGGGCATTCCGGCTGAGATTCGCGAACGAATTTTCGATCCGTATTTCACCACCAAGGAGCGCGGCAGCGGCATCGGGCTGGCGCTGACGATGCGGGCGATGCAGTTGCACGGCGGGGCCGTGGAGGTCGAATCCGAACCCGGCCGGGGGAGCACATTTCGCCTGCGCCTTCCGGCGGAGCGGAGTGCGGCGTTGTCCGCGCAGGGCGCAGCTCCGCGGCGCGCGGCAACGGTGGAGTCGCAGCTATGAAGCGCGGCGGCATGGCAGTGCTGGTGATGCTGGCATTGGCCAGCGGCGGCTGCTGGTTCAGGAAAAACAAGCGGCCGCTGCCCGTGCCTCCTCCCCCGGCGCCGCAAGCGCAGCCTGCGTCGCCGCCTGCGCCAGCGCCCGTGCCGCAGAAGCTACCCGCCCAGCCGCCCGCTCCGGAACCCGCACCACCTGAACAGCCAGTGGCCAAACCAACGCGAAAAAAGCGCGCGCCGAAGCCGCCTCAGCCGGAGCCCGAAACCACACCCCCGGCGGCCGCGGCGCCCGCTCCACGGTTGGGCGTGCTGATAACGCCCGAGCAGCGCAAACGATACGAAGAGGATTATGCGGCCAGCCTGGCGCGCGCGCAGCACGGACTGGTGCTGGCGGCGGAGTACAAGCTGACGCCGGCGCAGAGCGAAACCGCGGACCGCATCCGGTCGTTCATGAAGCTGGCGGAGAACGTGCACGACCGGGATCCGGCGACCGCCGCGCAGTTGGCCCTGCGGGCGCGGCTGCTGGCGGAGGATCTGCTGAAGACGCTGCACTGAGACGCGCTGCGCTCACGGCACAAACACGAAGACCGCCGGCGCCGGCGGTCTTGCGTTGGGGGCGAGGAGGGCGCGCCGGCTGACGAGCTGACGCTCGCCTCCGAATATGGCCGGCGGCCCCTCCCTCGCGTCACGGCGGTTCAGTCGGGCCGCAGCTCCGACCCTAGTTTGGAAACCCGCCGTGAGAGCGTACGCCGGCCTGGATCGGCGCCTGGCGATACGAGCCGAAGTCGAATCAATCTGACGGTTGGACCGGCGCCGGCGAGTCAGTTCCGCGCGGTGGTCACCTTGGGCGTGGCGAGGTAGCCCTTCACGCTGTTCTTGCTGACCTCGTTCACGACGATCTCATACGGCTGCCGGGCTTTGTCGAGGACATAGAACTGCACCGGTTCATTGGTGGTCTTGTCCCTCTTCTCGATGATCTTGTCGCCCGCATTGACGGTCAGAGTGTAGCGGTTGCGATGCACGTTCACCTTGTTCAACTGCAGCCGGATGTCCCCGACTTTGGTCATCCCGGAGGATTTCGCCAGCGTGAACTCGTAGATGTTGCGGTCGCCGAGTTTCCGCAACACGTCGATCTCTTTGGAATTGGTGGCGACGAGGCCGCTCATCACGCCCATGTCGCCGCGCATGCGCTGCAGCTCCACAACGGATCGGTCGAGCTCGGTTTTGGTGGAGGCGACGTCCGTTCGCACGGCGCTGACATCGCTCTTGACGGCCGAGACGTCGCTGGAGACTCCGGACAGTTGCGTCGAGGTCTGGGCCTCGGACTCCTTGACCTGGTTCAGCTCGGCGTCCAGCGCGGCCCTGGTCTCGGCCTGCTTCTTCTCCAGCTTGCGGGCCACGCTGTCGGCGTGTTGCCGCACCGCGGTCTGCGCCGCAGTGACTTTGTCGAGGCTCTCCTTCTCGGTGTTGGAGAGCTGATCGCGTAAGCCGGCGAATTGCGTGCGCAGATCGCTGTCCAGGCTGCCGAAACTCGTGTGCAGCGCGGTGAGGTCTTTCTGGTTCGCCGCGATTTCGCGGCCGAGATCGTGGATCTGCGTGTTCTGGTATAGGCCGAAACAGCCCAGGGCGATGAACCCGGCGGCAAGCCCGGGAAGCCAGTAGGAGCCTTGCGGCCGCGACTCATGGGACGGTTTGGGTTCGTCCGGTGGATTGGGTGTGTTTTCTGGTGACATTGGAACTCATCTCCTGGCCTCATTCCAATGCAGCCGCCGTTCCAATCGCGCCGACGGTGTCTTGTCAACGGGTTACAACAGACACGCGCTGGCCAGGCCGGTAGATTGTTCCGGACAGTGGAGCAGGATGCGGTAATATGTTCCGCCGCATCCGCTGCGGGGCAGCAGAAGCCACGCGGCGGGGCTTCACCCGGACCGCCTCGAAAGCAGCCGGTGGCAGCACGCCTTGTGGGCCCGTCACTTTCGGCGTAATTCGAGAACCCCAGCCTGCGCTGGCTCGTTCCCATTTCGAGCGGCACCACGGGCTGGCCGTGCTGCACCTCGAACGCCGTGGCGGGAGTCGCGGTGCGACCCACAGGTAAGAACGCGGGAAATGTCCCCGTGGAAGTCACTGTAGCGCGGCCCAAGGACAACCACAGAAGTCTGTAATTGATTGAAATTGATGGAGCCGGCGGCCAGAGTTGAACTGGCGACCCCCTGATTACAAGTCAGGCGCTCTACCAACTGAGCTACGCCGGCATCCCAACGTCATCGTAACACGCGAGTTCCGCTGCCCTTTCCAGCCGGCAATGGCGTTTGTCATGCGGATCGGCGAAGCTGTAGTCAGGCCCGCGCGAAACGGTCTTTCGCTCCCCGCGCGAGGCACACTCAATTCCACGCCTGGCGAGCTCAACCGATGTGGCAAGCGATACAGGATTTCTTGGGCCCCGTGCCCGCGCCCGTTTTCGTCCTCATGTTCGTGGCCGGTCTGGCGCTGTCCGTCATCGCCACGGCCCCCACCAAGTGGGTCGAGCGCGGGCTGGACGGGATTGCCCGCTGGCACGAGCATCGCAAACCGGCGCCGCGACCCAAGTCCAAGTGCTGACACGCGCGCTTCCCAGAGCCGCGCTCCCCGCGCCCCAGCCGCACGCGATCCCAAATCCAAACTGGATATCCTGAGTGCAAACGCTCATGCCCAACTACTTCGAGAGCGGCGACTACCCCGCCTTTTTCCCTAGCCCTGGCTGGCGCAAGGGCCGTTCGCCGCGCGATGGTTACGCCCGCGCCTGGGGACTCGAATATGGTGCTCTGCGGGATGCGGTCCGCGCCGATCCGATCTACGTCGGCGCCTTGTCCCTGGCCGCCGGCCGCACCATCCAGGCCAGCGATTGCCGGATGAATCTCTTCCTGCTCCTCAAGTACTTTCTGCCCCAGCTTGTGCCCCAATCCGGTCCGGGATCCATCGTCGAATTCGGCTCCTACCGCGGCGGCAGTGCCATCTTCCTGGCGGCCGTGTGCGCCCGGCTGAACCTGGAGGCACGCGTGTTTGGGCTCGACACGTTTACCGGCATGCCTCCGACCGACACCTCGATCGACGCCCACTTCGCCGGCAACTTCTCCGATGTGGACCTCGCCGAATTGCGTTCCCATGTCGCCGCATGCGGCCTGGCGCAGCGCCTCGAGTTCATTCCGGGAGTCTTCCAGGACACCGCTCCGCGAGTGCTTGAATCCGCCCCGCCGGTGCTCTTGGCGCACATCGATTGCGATGTCTACGCCGCCGTCGCCTACGCCTGGGAGATCGTAAAGCCCCGCATGGCCCCCGGCGCTTACGTCGTTTTCGACGACGCCCATACCTCGGGCTGCCTGGGCGCGACCGAAGCGGTTGAAGAGCTGGTCATCCGGCGCGACGGCCTGCACTGCGAGCAGATCTGGCCGCACTTCGTCTTCCGCGTCTGGCCCGCGGGCGCCCGCCTCTGAAACGCCCTCCCTTCACTCTGTGCGAGGTTCGCCCTGTCGCGCGGGTGCGGAGCGTGGATTCCTCGATCCCTACTCGCACCCTAGAATAGGGTGGATAGGATGCCGACCTGTGGAATGGGGGCAGGATGACCGAGGCCGCATTGCTGGATTGGTTTCGATCCGGGGAAGATCCGTGGTTGAGCTGGGAGCAGACCATCGAGTTGATCCACGCCACCCATCCCCGCGTCATGTTTGTGAAATCTCTGCCCCGGCGCGCCTTGCTCCTGGATATGGGCGCTGGGGATGGCTCTCTCCAGATTTTTCGCGAATGGCTGAAGCCCGCCAGACCTGATCTGCGGTTTTATGCCTACGCAATGGATATGGGTGCGTCTTTTGATCGCTATGACCGTTACGAGATCGGAGAGTGGCCTGCGCACAAGCCGTCATTTGATGGCCAGCAGTTTGACGCCATCGTAGCCTGCCACTTCATCGAGCACATTCCCGATCCCCTGGAGCTCATCGCCTGGATGGCCTCTCGCCTGCGCAGTGGCGGGCGGGTGTACATTGAATGGCCCAGCGAGAATTCAAAGCACCTGCCTTCGCGCCGCGCTTTCCGTGCCGCAGGAATACCAATCGATGTCTCAAATTTCCTCGATGATCTGACCCATAAGGACCTTCCTCCGCGGGAGATGGTCGTCGAGGGGATTACCCGGCAGAATCTGATCATTGATCAGTCCGGCGCCATCTCGAATCCCTTCCTCGAGCAGGAGGTGCTGGCTCATTTCAAACACGGTTGCGACGCCTTCATTCGCGAACTGATTTTCGCCCTGCAGTCCACCCTCTGGTCCCGGACGAAGTGGGCGCAGTATGTGATCGCCTCGAAGGAATAACAGGCACAATCCGCGGCAACATCTGCCCTTCCGAGCCGCCTCTCGCGACCCTCCCCGTGCGCGCCCATGAACCCGCCATGCCGCTAGCCAGGGTTCCCCTCCACCCGCGCTCCGGACTGGCCCAACGACACCCTCGGTCCAGCCCCCCTCGCGCTCCCCTTGCGCCGGCGCCGTCCCGAACTCCTTCGCCGGTTTGGCTCGCGCTAGACTTGTTTCATTCCGATCCATGTCCAACGACGCCTCAGACCAATCCCCGCCCGTTCTCCTGAGTTACCTGGAGACTGGCGAGTACCCTTCCTTCTTCCCCGGTGGCGACGCTCTCCGCAAGGGCCGCTCTCCGCGCGATGGCTTCGCCCGAGGCTGGGGCTTGGAATACGGCGGATTGACCGCGGCCGTCCTCGCCGATCCGCTCTATCAGGAATGCTTCAGCCTGGCCAAGGGCCGCACGATCCAGGCGCCGGTCTGCCGATTGAACCTGTATTTGCTCGTGCGCTACTATCTGCCGCGCCTCGGCTCCGGCGCAATTGTCGAATTCGGCTCCTACCGCGGGGGCAGCGCCATCTTCATGGCCGCGCTGTGCCGGCGCCTGGGCCTCGCGGTCAAGGTGTACGGCCTCGACACCTTCGCTGGAATGCCCAGCACCGACGAAGCCATCGACGCCCACCACGAGGGCGATTTCCAGGACACCTCGCTGGCAGAGCTTCGCACTTACGCCTCCCAATGCGGACTGGACCCCTGGCTCACCTTTGTCCCGGGCCGCTTCGACGAGACCACGCCGGCCGTGCTCGCCGCGGCGGGCCGCGTCCTGCTGGCGCATATTGACTGCGACATCGGGCGAGCCGTCGCCTATTCCTATGACGCCGTGAAGCCCTGCATGGCGGAAGGCGGCTACGTCGTGTTTGACGACGCGCTGGCCCCCGGTTGCCTGGGCGCCACTGAGGCCGTGGAAGATCTCGTCATCCGCCGCGATGGACTCAGTTGCGAGCAGATCACTCCGCATTTCGTCTTTCGCATCTGGCCCGACCTGCCGCCTGCCGATGGAGGCCCCCACGAAGCGGCGCCAATGAGTGCTGGCGAGCGGCGCAGGCTCCTGGAGTTGGAGTCCGGATTGCTGACCGCATTGGAGTCCGTGGCGCGGCTGCGACAGGATTACCAGGCCATGCGGCAAATGCAGATCAAATCGCACGATCAACTCCAGCGGCTCCTGGATCTGGAAGAGCAGTACCACGCCCTGGAGCAACGCTATTCCCAGACGCTCGATGAATACGGCGTACTGCGGCAGCAGGTGGCCATGGCCTCACGCTCGCGCTGGTGCGCCCTGGGGCGCCTGTTCGGCGTCGGTCCGCGCTTCAGTTGATTTCTGCCCCCGCTCTCCGCCCGGCGCCCCTGTCCGCAGCCTGTCCCGCGCGGGCCAACGTCGCCTAAAACAGTTCCTCAATCGCCTGATTGTCGACACGCTATGCTTGTCTCCATGTCGCGATTTTCCGCATTCAGACCCTGGATCGTACTGGCGCTGGCTCTCGGCGCGACGCTCTATGGTCTGAGCTTCGCCCCCTTGTGGCGCCAGCACCCCCCGGTTTGGGAACCCATCGGTGCACAGAGATTCGTTTATTTCTTAGCGGTTTGCGCGCTGCTGGGCGCACTTTCCCTATGGCTGGCCCCACGCTACGCGCGGTCCCATCTGGTCGCTCTCACTCTGCTTGGCGCCGCGGCCTTGGTGGGACCCGCGCCTGTCGCCGCGGTCGCCTTCGTGCTGGCCGGTTGCGCCGCCCTCGGCGATATCGTGGCCGCGCTCCTGTCCGGCCGGCTCGGGCAGCGCCAGCCCGATCAACCTACTCTGGATTCGGGCCTGCTCGCGATCCTCATTTTCACCGGCCTGGCCCTCTACGTCACATTTTTCGCTCTCACGGCGCCTCTGCGCATTCACTATCTGTCGGTGTGGACCGCGCTTGTCGCCTTGCCTCTGATCCTGAACCGTGGCTTCGTCCGACGCCTGCTGCGTCTCGCTGCGCGCGCCTTCGCGCCCGTCGATCTCCCTTCCCGCTGGCACGCCCTGCCCCTCCCCGTCCTGGGCATCGGTCTCCTCGCCCACCTGGTACTCATCCCCAAGCCCGAGGCCAGCTCCGACTCTCTGGCCGGGCATCTTACCGTCTGTACGCGGCTGGCGGTTGATCACGTTTTCGCTTACGACCCCTCCGTCTTTCGCTGGTCCCTGATGCCCATGGCGGGAGATTTCTCCTACGCCATGGCCTACCTCTTCGGCGGAACCCTGGCCGCGCGCCTGCTCAATTTCGCCCTGCTCGGGCTCATCGTCGTGCTCATCGTCCGGCTCATCCAGCGCTGGGCGCCCTCCTGGGTCGCCTGGCTCTCGGCCGGCATCTTCGTCTCCTCGCCGCTGGTCCAGCTTGTGACGACATCGCTGTTCATCGAAAACGCGCAAGTCGGATTCCTGCTGGCCGCCTTCGCCGCGCTCATGCGGGGCGCCCCGGATGCCCCCCTCGAGCCTCCCGCACCCGCCGTCGCGCCCGAACCCTCCCCCCGCGGCTACCTTCTCATCGCGGGATTGCTCGCCGGCGCCGCCCTCTCCGCCAAGCTCGGCTCGTTCGCCCTCGCCTTGCCCATCGCCGTACTGGCGGCCCGCGCCATGCCCCGCCGCGCCCTGGCCATCCTGGCCCTGTTCCTGGCTTTCGGCCTGCCGCCTTACTTGAACTCCTGGGCGCGCACCGGCAATCCCATCTTTCCGTTTCTCGGACACATCTTCCCGTCCAAGTACAGCGATGCCCGCACGGAGGTGAATGACCAGCGCTTTCGGGAGAAGCTCTCCTGGGCAACCCCCTATGAGCTGACGTTCTATTCCTCGCGCTACATTGAGGCCCAGAACGGCGCCTTCGGCTTCCAAACCCTGCTTCTGCTCCCTCTCGTTCTGGCGGTCCCCTACCGCCGCTGGACCCGCGATGCCCGCGCCGCTTTCTGGCTCTCACTCGCCGCCGCTGTGGTCATGCTGCTCGCCATGCCGCACCTGCGCTATCTTTATCCGGTCCTGGCTCTCTCCGCCGTGGCCCTCGCCGTGCCTTTGGCCCACAGCGCCGGCTCCTTTCGCTGGGCCGCGATCGGCTGCACGGTCCTGGTCTGGATTCTGAATCTGTCTTTTCTGACTTCCGCCGGCTGGTACCACAAGGATTTCCTGCTGAATCCGTTCAATCCGCAGGAAGCCGAGAAGTACGAAACCGCCTGGGTCCCCGAACACAAGTTTGCCAACCTGCTCAACGCGCTGGAGCCCCGCGCAACCATCGAGACCTTCATGACCGGCATCGCGCCGGTCGCCTATTTCACCGGGCGGCCGTACTCCAAGGCCTGGTACAGTTGGGACAGTTACTATACCCTGTCATTCGCCCCCAATGAAGAAGCGATATTCAATTTCACCCATCAACATGCCATCCATTGGTTTGTCGGTTACACCGCCGAGTCGGGGGTAGAGGACCCCAGCGCGCCGGACCAGCGCTTCTTCCGCCGCTACACCACCGACGTCCTGGTTTCCGGCACTGAGCGCCTGGCCCGCCTGCGCCCCGAATTCGAGTATTCGATAGAACTGCTCGCCAATCCCGACTTCCAGCAGGGCCTGGCCCATTGGGACACCGGAGGACCGGTCCCCCTCCTGCCCGCCGAGCACGCCGTTCGCGTCACCGAGCGCAACCACGCCCACGAGCTCGTTCCCGTCACCCCCGGCGTCACCTACCGCGTGGCCATCCGCGCCCGCTGCCCCGAGCCCGACACCTATACCCGCCTGCAGGTGAATTGGACCGACCAATCCGGCCATGGCGCCGGAGTGTCCCTGATCCCGCTCAAATGTACCGCTCAGTGGGCCGATTACTCCACCCTCTTCACGGCGCCTTCAGCCGCCGCCAACGGCTATTTCTACGTGACCGGCCAGAATGAGCAGCCCGTCCTGATCCAACACGCGTCGATGACGTGGTAAGCTCCGCCCGCAAGCCGCCCCTCGCCCCGGCGCTACACTTGTTCCTTGGACACCCCCGTGATTCCGATCGTTATCCCTGCTTATCAACCCGAACCGGCTCTGACAGGCCTCGTCCAGGACCTGCGCTCACTCACCTCCGCGCCCATCGTCGTGGTGAACGACGGCAGCCAGGAACGCTGCGCCGCGATATTCGCCGCGGTCTCGCAAATCTCCGGCGTCACGGTATTGCGCCATGCCGTCAACCTCGGCAAGGGCGCGGCCTTGAAAACGGCGATGAATTACGCCCTATGCGAGTGGCCGCAGCTCACCGGCGTGGTGACCGCCGACGCCGACGGCCAGCACCTGCCGGCCGACATCCTGCGCGTCGCCGCCCGCCTGGAGGCCTCGCCCAGTTCCCTCGTGTTGGGCGCCCGCAAGTTCACCGGCAAGGTCCCGCTGCGCAGCCTGATCGGCAACCGCCTCACCGTCGGCGTGATGCGCCTGGTCGCCGGACAACACCTCAACGACACGCAGACCGGTCTGCGCGCCGTGCCCCGGGCGCTGCTGCCCCACCTGCTCGCGCTGGCATCGAACGGCTACGAGTTCGAGCTCGACATGCTGCTCTCCTGCAAGCACCGCGGCGTCCGCATCATCGAGGAGCCGATCGAGACCGTCTATCTCGACGACAACCGCACTTCCCACTTCAACCCCCTCACTGACTCGCTGAAGGTCTACTTCACGCTGGTGCGATTCAGCGCGATTTCCATCACCACGACCCTGATCGACAACACGGTGTTCTATCTGGCGATGCACAGTGGCGTGCTGATTTGGCAGGCCCAGGTCGCGGCCCGGGTCGCCGCCGTGATGTATAACTACCCAATGCTGCGCCGGGCCGTCTTTTTGTCCAAGGAGGAGATATCGGCTACCTTCCCGCGTTATCTGGCCTTGGTAGCTGCGAGTGGTGCAACCTCCTACATGATGTTGGACTTCCTGCATGAACATCTGGGCTTTTCGGTCATCGCCGCGAAAGTCACGGCCGAAACCGTCCTCTTCTTCGTCAACTTTGTGGTGTCGCGCGATTTCATTTTCACGAAGCGCGCTGACTCGCCGGCAGCTTTCGACTGAGACATGCTGAACCGGGTCCCTGGCATCGTCGATCGTCCCAAGCTACCCACACTGGGAACGAGCTATGCTTCCAGATCCACGAGTACCTAACTTCCTGACAGTCGACTTCGAGGAATGGTTTCATGTGAACTATCCTGGAATCGACACTGGGTCGTTCGAATCTCAGCGATCCAATATTGCTGCGCAGACTGATCGCCTGCTTTCCGTTTTTGACAGCACTGGTGCTCGCTGTACATTCTTTGTACTCGGCGCCACTGCTCAGAAGTACCCCGACATAATACGGAAGATCCACGCCGCCGGGCATGAGATCGCATCGCACGGTTATGGGCACCATTCGGTTCGGGACATGGACCGCAATGCTTTCCGGGCGGATCTGGTATGGGCTTCAGACATTCTCCAATCCCTGATTGACACGCCGATCAGAGGGTTCCGGGCACCTTCGTTTTCCCTGACAGCCGACATCCTGCCCTGGTACTACGGCACTCTCGAGGAACTGGGATTCACTTACTCATCGAGCGTATTTGCTGGAAAGACGTTCCTCTACGGTATTCCGAATTTTCCGTACCACATCCATACTCCGTCCGGCGAAGGATGGAAGACGGCGGTTGTAGAGTTTCCAATCACCCGGATTCGGCTCGGGCGGACCGTCCTGCCACTGTACCTCCGCATGTTCCCCGCCTGGTTCCTCTCCGCACACATCCGGCGGGAGAATGCTGCGCTGCGGTCGGCAACACTATACGTTCATCCACGGGAGGTAGACCCACATCAGCCGCGTCTCCCGCTCACCGGATTTACACGTTTCATCCACTATTACGGGATCTCCGGCTGCGAACGGAAACTCACGGACCTGCTGAGCCGTGGACGATTCACAACAATGCGGGAGTACGTCGATGACCGGTTGAACGTCGGGACGTCGCCACGCGCCGGGTAATGGACCGCGATCCCAGGTTCTGTACGGAAGTCTCGAGCGCCATCAGATATAGTCGTGGTCAAACCAGGACAAGTGCCAGTCGTCGAGCCAGTCGGGCCCGCGCTCGCCTTCGCCGGACAAGCCGGAATACACCACGGTGAAGCGGGAACGAGTGCGGAAAAACAGGTTCGAGCGCAGCCGCCTGGCAGACGGTGAGTCCGGGCGCGCCAGCGCCACCGCGGCATTACATCCCGCCTCTAAGCCATACTGACAGGCGTGGTGAAGTAATGCACTCCAGATTCTACCGGCGGACTCTGGCGCGATCACATCAATAATTGCTGCGACCTGAAAGTGCTGTACCTTTGTGCGCCGCAGAATCAGATAACCACTGTGCGCCCCGTCTTCCATGGCGGCGAAAACATGATATGCTTTGTTTCCAAACGGGCGGAGCCGCCTCGCAAAGGCCTCCGCCTGACGACTGGCGTGCATCTTCCAGTCTTTTTCTATGCGCGCCACCAGGTCCCAATCCATCGTCGTCCAATCAAGTATCTCCTCCACCACGACGCCACCGGCAGCGATTCGCCCCACCACGAGCAAGCACCGCGCCAGGCACCTCCCTGCGGCATCCATCGTGGAGCGCAAAAATCGTGGCAAACGCGGCCATAGCCCCGCCAGCCCGCCTCCTACTGCCAACGGAAACACGTAAACGTGCAAGTCAGCACCCCTGCGCAGACCCAGGGCGAGATGTGCTGTCAAGACAGGTGGAATAATAATCAGGCTATAGAGAAAGTCAAAGTTAAAATCGGCGTGCTCTTTCAGTAGCTTTCGCTCCATTTTGAAAAACAAGTTCGACTTGCGATACCTTGGGTCGATGAAAAGCTGACACAGGAATCCAGCACGACGCTCCTGCCCACCCACAAAGTATGGCATCGGCATAATGCCGTAGTGCCCGGCGAGGTTCTTTTCGGGATCTCGGACCAGCAGGACACATGGCTTCCCCGCCCCAAAAAACTGGTGTCTCCAGCAATCGGCAAACGACTGCCGGTCCAGGTCCGGATGAATGTAATGGTGAGGGTGCAGAAAGTCGAACAACTCGGGGCCGTCTTCAGGGCTGGCGAGCTCGACAGTCGGCCCGTCGCCGGCCGGGTTCATGCACCCGTCTCCTGCCAGCGGATCAATCCGGCGCCCCACGAGTAGCCTACTCCGAACCCGACCACCATGACCAGGTGTCCGGGGCGCAACTCACCCCGCGCAGCGGCTATCTTCAATGCAATCGGGATGGTCGACGAGACAGTATTGCCACACTGGTTCATCGCTACGCAGAAGCGTTCCTGGGGGATTCTCAGTTTGCGTCGCAGATGTTCGAGCATAAAGAGATTCGCCTGGTGAAAAACGAATAGATCGATCTGCCCCAGGCTGCGTCCAGCCTTTTCTAAAAGACGCCCAACACATTGCGGGACCACGCGCAACGTAAAATTGAAAATCTCAGCACCGTTCATGTGGAGATTGTCGCGGCTTCGCCAGTTCCCATCCTGGTCTTCGGTGGCAGCGCCTGTTTCGGCCGATCGGGGACAACGCATGCCGCCGGCTGGGACAATTAAATTCTTTCCTCCGCCTCCGTCCGTCCCCACAACAAACGGACCAAGAGCTGGTTCGGTGGAGTCGATGGCGCTAATGAGCGTCGCAGCCGCTGCGTCTCCAAAAATCGTCCGCACGCTCTTGTCACGCGCGTGCATGAACTTACTGTACGTCTCGGCGGTGATCAGCAAAACGTTGCGGGCTTGCCCGGTCTCAATCAGGCCTTGCGCCAGGCCGGCTCCGTACACAAACCCGGAACAGCCCAGATTGAAATCGAGAGCGCCCGCGGAAGTCGGTATCCCCAGCGCGTCCTGCACCAGGCACGCGGTTGTTGGCAGAAAATAGTCTGGGCTTTGCGTGCACAAAAGAAGGTAGTCAATATCTTTCGCTGCACAGACACCTGAGTCGAAAAGCCGCCTCGATGCGGCGACAGCCATATCGGACGAACATTCATCCTCGGCGGCAATGTGCCGCTCCGAGATCCCGGTCTTGCCTTCAATCTTCTCGACCGGCCATTCGGGGAACGCTGCGGCCAATTCTGTGCTGGAAACGATTCGCTCGGGAAGATAGTACTCGATGGCTTTCACCGCGGCGTGTAGCATACCTATCTCGGCAACCTCAGTGCGCCGTATACCCTCCATCGACGATCAGAGCTGAGCCTGTAACCCACCCTCCGCTATCCGCGAGCAGAAACGCGATCGCATTCGCTACGTCGCCTGGTTTTCCTATCCCCAGCGGATGCATCGCTTCGATGGCCTGAAACTGCTGTGGCGTTAACTGCGCGCGGAACCGCTCCAGCATCTCGCCCTGAACCCAGCCGGGAACAACGCAGTTGACCCTGATCCGTAAGGGCGCAAACTCCATTGCCAGAGACTTGGCCAATCCGATCAGACCAGCTTTGCTGGCCGCGTAGGCGGATATACCAGCCGAGCCGGCGATACCTGCCACGGACGAGACGAAAACGATGGAAGAACCTGGAGCAAAGCAGTTCTTCTGGCGAAAGGCTCGCGCCAGCATCGCAGCCGCCCCCAGGTTGATCCGCAACACCTGTTCCAGCTTCTGCGGCGTCAGCATCGCCGCAGGCACGGTGGCATGCATTCCGGCGGCGTGGACCAGGCCCCGCAATGCGCCCGTCACCGCAGTGATGCCCTGCAGCCATTTCGGAATCTCATCCAGGTTCGTCAGGTCGAAGACTTCCGCGACATGGCCTTCCCCTGTCAATGCCCGGTGTGTCGCGTCCAGCCTCGCGCGGTCTCTCCCCACCAGAATGACGCGCGCCCCTAATCTGCTCAACAGCGCGCATGTCTCACGTCCGATGCCGGACGATGCGCCAGTTACCAGAACAGATCTGCCGCTCAGATCTAACGGATTCGACATTATTGGGACTGCGCGACTAGGTTCAGGAGATCATCGACGGTCTTGCACGCCGTGATCTTCTCCGGCGACAGCGCCACGCCATAGTTCTCATCCACGTAGGCCAAAAACCCGAGAACACTGAGCGAATTCCAGTTCTCCAGCTCATCCAGGTTCGCTGCTGCAGCGAGTGAGCCGGCGGGCACTTCCACCAACTCGCATATCGCATTTAAGAGCTTGCTGTTGTCAGCCATAAAATCCACCACTCAGACTAGCATATTGCTATCGCGGGCCGGCCGGCGCCCGCTCAAGAGGAACTGCGGCTCTCCTTCTCCTCGTGATAGTCCATCTCGGTATTGACTTCCCACAGACCGCTCTTGTCCGCGTTCCCGGCAATGATGTTGTCCACGGCCATCATGGCGGTCAGCATCGAGTGGTCCTGATTGTTGTAGCGATGCATGCCGTTGCGGCCGACCAGAAACAGGTTCTCGTAGCGGTCCACATGTTCACGGATCTCGGCGAAGCGGCCGTACGTGCCGAAGTATGCCGGATAGGTCTTTTCCACGTGGATCACGGTCCAGTCCAGGACCTCGCCCGCGTCGATGATGTCGATCCTGGCCAGCTCCTCCTTTGCCAGCCCCGCCACTTGTTCGTCTGGCATCTTCCAGATCTCTTCGCCAGCGTTGCAGAAGTATTCCAGCCCCAGCCACACCGTTCCCGGGTCCGCCACCATGTGCGGACTCCAGTTGTTGAAGATCTGCAGCCTCCCGAGCCGCACGTCCGGCTCCTGGATGTAGATCCAGTTGTCCGTCACCAGCTTTCGCCCCTGCGGCGTATCGTCGTGGATCTTGAGAGACCGCACCAGCAGGCCCACGGTGATGAAGTCGCGGTACACCAGCCCGTCGGCAACCTCCATCACATTGGCCGGCGGCGGCGCGTCGAATGCGTGCATCAATTCCTGCACCGGCGCCGTCGAGAAAAAGGTATCGCCCTCGAAAACCTCCGTCGCGCCCGTCAGCGCATTCAACGCCTCCACCGCCCGCACCTTCCAACCCTCCGTCCGCAGGCCCTTCGCCGTAGTGTTCAAGCGGATCTCCCCGCCCATCTCCCGGATCTGCCGCGCCACCTCTTCCCACATCTGCCCGGGCCCGAATTTCGGATACAGGAACTGCTCGATCAGCGACGTCTCGGTGTCCTTCTGTCCGATCTCTTTCGTGCCCCTTGAGAAAACTCTCCGCGCCGCGTGCCGCAGAGTCGACCACACCGAGAGCCCCTTGATCCGCTGCGCGCCCCACTCCGCGCTGATGCGTTCGCACGGCACGCCCCACACCTTCTCCGTGTACGATTTGAAGAACGTCCGGTACAGCTCCCGCCCGAACCGGTTGATGAAGAACTCCTCCAGCGTCTTCTCTTCCTTGATTGGAAACAGCGCGCTGTGGATGTAGCTCACTCCGATTTTCAACGTGCGCCACAGCCCGAGCTTCATCAGCGTGTCCTTGCTCAGCCGGATCGGGTAGTCGAAAAATCGCCGCAAATAGTAGATTCGGGATTTGCGCCGCCGCACCAGCATCACGCGGTCGCCCGCGGCCGGCTCCGCGGCTGCCTCAGGCGTCACCTCCCGCTCCATCTGGTGATACCGGATCGAGGCCGGACTCTGTTCCGCCGCCGCCAGCGGCAGGATCTTCAGCCACCACTGCATCACGCGGTCGGACTTGGAGAAGAACCGGTGGCCTCCAATGTCCATCCGGTTGCCCTTGTAATTCACTGTCCGCGAAATGCCGCCTAGATAATCGCCCTTCTCCAGCACGATCGGCCGGATATCCGTGCGCGTAAGCAACTCATGCGCCGCCGTCAACCCCGCCGGCCCCGCCCCGATAATGATCGCGCGCTTCTCTGCCATCGCAACTACGAAGGCGAGGGTATCACACTGCGCCAATTCTCCATCGTCCTCTGCCCGCCCACCGCTCCTCCACGCCCAAATCCGCTCTTGCCGGCCGCCGTCCGCGGCTGGCCGTGAAACACTCAGCTAAAATAAGTGCAACACCGCGGCGCGATGCGCTACCGGAGGGACCGGGAAAGTCTATCGCTCGCCCTCCGCACGCCGGCAATGATTCACTCGACCGGAGCCAACCCATGAAAGCGGCGCTATCCACAACCGCGGAATACACCCTTCGCGACCAGGAGCGGATGCGGCTGGCCGAGCGCTACTTCCAGTGGCAGGCCGATCTTGCCGCCTCCGCGCTGGGGCGGCGCGTGGTCGAGATCGGCTGCGGCTTGGGCAATTTCACCTGCCATCTGCTGGACCGCGAGCTCGTCATCGCCACCGACATCGAACCCTCCTGCACCGCGCGCCTCGCCGCCCGCTTCCCGGATCGCGCCAATCTGCTCATCCAGACCATCAATGTCGCCGATCCCGCCTTTGCTTCGCTGGCCCGCCATCGGCCCGATTCGGTCGTCTGCCTGAATGTCCTGGAGCACGTCCAGGACGACGCCCTGGCCCTGCGGCACATGCATTGCATCCTGCCCGCCGGAGGAACGGCCGTCCTGATTGTCCCCGCCTTCCAATCCCTCTACGGCCCCATTGACCGGCTCCTCGGCCACTACCGCCGGTATTCAAAACAGTCGCTCCGTCAACTGGCCGCCGCCACCGGATTCCGCGTGCGGACCCTGCGCTTCATGAATACCGTCGGCTTCTGCGGCTGGTGGGCCAACGCGCATCTCTTTCGCCGCTCTGAACAGTCCACGGCGCAGATCCGCATTTTCGACCGCTATATCGTCCCTCTCATGCGGTCGGTAGAAACCGCGCTGCCGCCGCCCTTCGGCCAGTCTCTGTTTGCGGTTCTCGACAAAGACGCTGGAGCGCCGCGATGATCGTCTCCATCGTGATCCCGGTCTACAACGAAGCACTGCTGCTCCCGATGGTTCTGGAACGCGTCGCCGCGGCCCCGCTCCCCTCGGTCTGTGAAAAGGAAATCATCGTCGTGGACGACGGTTCCACAGACTCTACCCGCGCAGTGCTGGAACGCTACCGCGAATCGCATTTTGTCGTCGTGCATCATTCGCCCGTCAATTTCGGCAAGGGCGCCGCCATCCGGCTCGGGCTGGCCCGCGCGAGCGGCGACATCATCCTGATTCAGGATGGCGACCTCGAATACGATCCCCGCGATTACACCGCCGTGCTTGCGCCCATCGTCTCCGGCGCCGCGGACGTCGTCTTCGGCTCCAGGTTCCTGCGCGGCGTGCGCGGAATGCGGAAACGCAACTGGATCGCCAACAAGATTCTGACTCACACCGCCAATCTGCTCTTCGGCGCGTGCATCACCGATCAGGCCACGGCCTACAAGGCCTTCCGCCGCGCTGTGATTCAGCGCCTGCGGCTGCGCTGCATCCGCTTCGAGTTCTGCGCCGAAGTCACGGCCAAGCTGCGGCGCCTGGGCTACCGCATCCACGAGGTCCCGATCTCTTATAACCCGCGCGGTGTCCTGGGGGGTAAGAAAATCCGCTGGCAGGACGGCCTGGAAGCCCTGTTCACCCTGATCCGCTACCGTTTCGCGCCGCTCACCTCCTTCGCCGTCGAACCGGCCTCTGAAGCGCAAGACGACACCGCCCATGCCCCCGCCGGATCCTGAACTTCCTCGTTGGCGCCCGCGCGGCTCGAGGCTCAGAATCGATCTTCCGGCCGCCGCCGTCCTGGACTAAGGCGTCGCCGCAACCAGCCCGGATGTTGCACCACGATCGCAGCGAGGCGCGATGAGAGGGCTGCAGATACAAGGCGCGCGACCGGAGCCGCCCGCAGGCGTACTTGGTGGAACGTTGAGGACGGCGACGGAGCGCAACGAAGTAGATGCGGCCCTATCGCGCGCCGCAGCCGATTGTTGGTGCAACATCCGGGCTAGAAGTCCTCCGCCCTCCACACCCGCTTGAGCCGTGCAAACATGGAGAGGAGCTCGTTCGTGCCTGCTTCCATCTCTCCTCACGCCGCCCTGCTTCAGCGCTTCCCCTCCACCCGTCTCCTCGTCGTCGGCGACGTCATGCTCGACCGCTACATTTACGGCTCCGTGTCGCGCATTTCGCCCGAGGCCCCGGTCCCCATCGTCCATAAGACGGGCGAGGTCGCTGCTCCCGGCGGCGCGGCCAACACCGCCGCCAACATCGCCGCACTGGGCGCATCGGTTACGCTACTGGGCGTCACGGGCTGCGATGAGGCCGCCGCCGCGCTCGCCCGCTGCCTGGAGCTGAAGGGCGTTTCCGCGGCTTCCCTGCTCGCCGACCCCGCCCGCCCGACTTCCGTCAAGACCCGCGTCGTGGCCCATCAGCAGCAGGTCGTGCGTCTGGACGATGAATCCACGGCCCCCCTTTCTGCGGAAACCGCAGCCGCGCTCCTGGCCCGATTTGAATCCGCTTTGCCCCAATCCGATGCCGTTGTGCTCTCCGACTATGGCAAAGGCGTGCTAGCCGCCGCGCTCGTCCCCCGCCTGATCGAACTCGCCCGCGCCGGCGGCAAGCCCGTCCTCGCCGACCCCAAGACCGCCTCCCTGGCCCCCTGGCGCGGCGTCACTTTGCTTAAACCCAATCGCCTGGAGCTTGGGGTTCTCGCCCGGCGACCCGTATTGAACCACGCCGACACGCTGGCCGCCGCGGCTGTGGTCCTCGCCGGCCTTGACGGAGGCGCCCTGCTGGTCACGGAAGGCGCCGACGGGATGACGCTCTTCGAGCCCGGCCCCGCGCCCGGCCAGGGCGTGCAGAATGCCCCGCGCCACTTTGCCGCTCTGGCCCGCAGCGTCTACGACGTCACCGGCGCGGGCGACACCGTCCTGGCCACGCTCGCCGTCGCCGTCGCCGCCGGAGCCACTCTGCCCCTCGCCGCCGAGCTCGGCCTGCACGCCGCCGCCCGGGTCGTCCAAAAACTGGGCACGGAAGTCATTACCCTGGAAGAACTGCTGGGCTGAACCGGTCGAGAATCGCTTGACATGCAGGTGTAGCATCAATCAGCGAGTCCGCATTTGCGCGCCTGGCAACAGCGTTCTTTGAAAACCGAATAACTGGCGAATACAAGCCCGAAAGATAGCCTTCTACGTCTGTGGATCTAAAAAGCAAAGTCGATATTTGGCTTTGTTCCTCCAAAAACGCGTTTTTGCATCGTGGCGCAGACATTCTTGTCTGCTGCGTCGGCATTCAAGCCGACGTTTTTGAGCGTGTTTCTGAGCCGTGCGTCACGGAGCCGCGACTGCAAGGAGCGGTCAATCGGCTTTTTCAGCAACCTGCTGGCTCCGCCGGCCCGCGTCCCGAGGCGATAGGATGTACGTCATGATCCGACGCATCTTCTGCATCTTCTCCGTAATCTGCCTGGGGGCCAGCCTGCTCCTCGCCGCCCCGCCTAAGAACGAGGGTCCGCAGCCGCGGGTGGTCGATCCCGGCTCGGCCACCGTCCCGCCCTCTGACGCCGTGGTGCTGTTCGACGGCAAGGACGTCTCCCACTGGGTGCGCTTCAAGGACGGCGAGCCCTGCCGCTGCACGGTCGAGGACGGCGTCATGGCCTGCCTCACCGGCGTCGGCGACATGGTCTCAAAGGAGACCTTCCGCGACGCCCAGATCCACCTCGAGTTCATACCCCCCAACATGCCCGAGCAGCATAGCCAGCTTCGTGGCAACAGCGGCGTCTACCTGCACGCCAAATGGGAGATCCAGATTCTCGACTCCTACCAGAATCCGACCTACGCCGAGGGCGCCGTCGGCTCGTTGTACGGTCAGGCCGCGCCGCTGGTGAACCCCGCGCGTCCGCCCCAGCAATGGTCCACCTACGACATCGTCTTCCACGCCCCGCGCTGCGACGCTTTCGGCAATGTCACCGACCTGGCCACCGTCACCGTGCTCCTGAACGGCGTCCTGGTCCAGGACCACATCAGCATCGCCCGCAGCGGTCAGGACAAGGGCTGCCCCGAGGGCCCCGTCCTGTTGCAGGATCACAGCGGCTTCCCCGGCGCGCCGACCACCAAGATGCGTTTCCGCAACATCTGGTTCCGGCATCTGGATCAGGGCCCGGTCATCTGGAAGTAACGCCTGGAAGTGATCCGCCGCCGGCGGCTCACATGTCGATCCGTTCGACCGTCGTCCGCCCGACATACCAGCACGGCTTGTATCCCAATTGGGGCAGCAGCGAGTTCGCGCACGGCCGCTGTTGCGGATCGGTGGAGACAAACTCCACCCGCTGGTCCTTGTGTTTGATGGCGAAGTAGCGCTTCACCAGCACCGAGCCGTAGGGTTGCAGGTTCCTCCAGATCCGGAAGCGCAGCACCAGGTTGTCGCCGATGTACAGCGTCAACAGCCCTGCGGCGAGCAGCGCCAGGCGGCGGACCAAGGAGCGTTTCATGCCAGCCATGCGGGATCTTCCAACAGCGTAGCGTGACCGCAACGCCTGCGGGCGGCTCCGGTCGCGCGCCTTGCATCTGCAGCCCCCTCATCGCGCCTCGCTGCGATCGTGGCGCAACATCCGGGGTAAAATCACACAGATAGGCTGAGATGCAATTCACCGCCGGCATCCGTCTGGGACCCTATGAGATCGTCGCCCCGATCGGCGCCGGCGGCATGGGAGAGGTGTACAAAGCGCGCGACACGCGCCTGCAGCGCGATGTCGCCGTCAAGATCCTGCCGGAGTCCTTCGCCCAGGACGCCGACCGCCTGCGCCGCTTCCAGTTGGAAGCCCGTTCCGCCGGCGCTTTGAATCATCCCAATATCCTGGCCATCTATGACATCGGCACGCATGAACAATGCCCCTATCTGGTGGCCGAGTTCCTGACCGGCGAGACGCTGCGCGATCGCCTCAGCCGCGGCCCGCTCACTCCCGGCCGGGCCATCGATTACGCCCGCCAGATCGCCGCCGGACTGGCCGCCGCGCACGCCAAAGGCATCGTCCATCGGGACATCAAGCCCGACAATCTGTTCCTCACCCGCGACGGCCACGTCAAGATCCTGGATTTCGGGCTGGCCAAAGCCGCCGCCGCCGCTCCCTCCAGCGATGCTCCCACGCTGAGCTCCAGGTCGAGCACCGGCGCCGTGGTGGGCACTGTGGCTTACATGTCTCCGGAACAGGCCTGCGGGCAGCCCGTCGACCAGCGCACTGACCTGTTCAGCTTCGGCTGTGTGCTGCTCGAGATGCTGACCGGCGAACGCGCTTTCAAGGGCGATTCCACGGCCGATCTCTTCACCGCTGTTCTCACCAGGGAACCCGACCTCGACACTGTCCCCAATCCGGCCCTGCGCCGCATCGTCTCCCATTGCCTCGAAAAGAGTCCGGAGCAGCGTTTCCAGTCCGCCCGCGACATCGTCTTCGCCCTGGACTCGATCTCGCCAACCGGCGGCCCGCCCACGCCGCCGCTGGCGCCAGCCAGCCACGGACGCTGGCTGCCATGGGCCCTCGCCGGGCTGTCCCTGCTATGCGCCGCCGGTCTCGCCGTGCTCTATTTCCGGCCGGCTCGGCCCATCACCTTCCACCGCCTCACCTTCCGCCGCGGCGTGATTCGGACTGCCCGTTTCACGCCCGACGGCCAGAGCGCGGTCTACAGCGCCAAATGGGAGGATGAGCCCAGCGAAGTTTTCACCGCCCGCTTCGACAGCCCGGGCTCGCGCCCGCTGGGTTTCCCCAACACGGAGCTGCATTCCATCTCCTCGACCGGTGAACTCGCGTTGAGCCAGAACCCCCACGCCATCGCCAACGGCTTTGCTCCAGCCGGAACGCTGGCCCTCGCCCCGCTCGCCAGCGGCAAGCCACGCGTATTGCAGGACCGCGTCGACTTCGCCGAGTTCGCGCCCGACGGGAACCAGATGCTGATCGTGCGCGAGACCGACATGGGCAGCGTCCTCGAATATCCCTCCGGGCATGTCCTGTACCGCACCGCCGGTTACGTTTCGGAGCCGCGCATCTCGCCCGACGGCACGCGCATCGCCTTTTTCGACCACCCCCAGAGCAACGACGACAGCGGCGCGTTGGCGCTGCTCGACCGGCACGGCCGCAAGACCGTCGTGGCCGATGGATTCGTCGCCGCGCAGGGCATCGCCTGGTCGCCGGCGGGCGATGAAATCTGGTTCACGGCCACGCGCAGCGGCCTGCGCTACGACCTGCGCGCCATCACGCCCGGCGGCAAGGAGCGGGTGCTATTCGGCTCCTCGGTCAGCATGGTCCTGCAGGATATCTCCAGGGACGGCCGGGTGCTTCTCACCAACCAGGAAAGCCGTATGAAACTGCTGTTCCACGGCCCCGCGAGCGCGCCTGAAACCGAGCTCTCGTGGCTCGACTGGTCGCGGCTGTGCGGTCTCTCGGCCGACGGCCGCTACGTCTCCTTCGACGAGTCGGGCGAGGGCGCCGGCGCTGGAACCGTGGCCTATCTGCGCGAGACCAGCGGCGCGCCGGCCGTTCTGCTGGGCCAGGCTGCGGCGCCCGTCTTCTCTCCCGACGGCCGCTCGCTGGTGATGGTCGAGGAGAGCACTCCCGAGACCATCGTCATCACCCCTCTGGAGGCCGGCCAGACAACGCGCATCCCCGTGCCCGGCTACAGCATCGCCCTGGCCGGTCTCATGGCCGACGGCCAGCGCGTGTGGTTCGACGGCCACGAGCCGGGGCACGGCCAAAGGTGCTACGCCACCGACATCCACGCCGCCAAACCGCGCCCGCTGACCCCCGAGGGCCTGCGCATGGACGGCATCGGACCCGTCCTCGGAGACCAGTACTTCGTCTCCTTGACGGGCGGCCCTCCCAAGCTCTATCCGCTCAACGGAGACGCGCCGCTGGCGCTGGCCGGCCTGCGGGACGGCGAGCGTCTGGCCGGCTGGAGCCAGGACGGAACGTCGCTGTTCGTCTACGCCCGTGGCGAGATGCCGGCCCGGGTTTACCGGCTGAATTGGAAGACCGGCGCGCGCACGCCGCTGCTGCAGGTCGCCCCCGTGGACCGTACCGGCCTGACCACCGGCATTCAGCGCATCCGCATCTCGCCCGACGGCCAGCAATACGCCTACTCCATCGAGCAGGAGCTCGAGGAGCTCCACCTGGCGACCGGCTTGCGATAGCAGCCCAATCGATGCACCGGCGTTGGGGGGACCAGCCCGGCGCCTGCGGGAGATCTCAGGTCGTCCCCGCGCTGCCCGTCACCACGACTCCCGCGATCAGCGCCACCACACCCACGGCAATCCACGCCTTGGCCCGCGCGCTCGCTCCGCGCCACTCCCCGGTCGCCACCCCCCATCCATTCGCCGTGAGAACGACGCAACCCATCATGATCGGCCAACCGACCGCCAGGCCCAGCGGACCCAGGCGCCTGCTTCCGTACGCGTAGGCCAGGTTGCTGCCCATCCACAGAATGCCCATCACCGCTCCCCAGCCCAGGTTGGTGAGCGCGTGACTTTGGCGAAAGGCTTCAAACCCGGACCGCCGGCGCATCAGGTAAACACAGTAACCTGCATTGATCACAAAGGCGCCGAACAGCAGCAGCGGCCAGATCGCGTTCATGGAGTGTGCCGCAGCGGTCCCGGTCTGTTCGGCCCGCGCGACGATCCCCGCGCCGAAGGCCAGGCCGAAATTGATCATCGCCGAGCCGAGTCCGCTCAGAATGCAGATCGCCAGGCCCGCCCGCGTCACGGGCTGCGAAGCCTCCCTCATACGCCCGGCCGCCGCGCAGCACGTCACTCCCAGCACCAACAACACAACCCCGGCCATGGTGAGCAAACCGGGCCTCCGCAACAGGCTCTCCCGGTGCAGAAATAGCAGCGGGATCAGGGCCCCAACAGCGGCCGAGATTCCAAGGATCACACCAAACCCGATCGCCAATCCTACGCGGCTCACGCCCAGCCCGAACAGGATCGCAGCCACGCCCCACAACAGCCCGAATCCTATGATCAGCATGACCGACCTGGGCGGCGCGCTCGTGTACAGCTCCCACGGATGTGCAACCGTCGCCAGGACCGCGGCCGTCGGCACGACGATCAAGCCCACGAATGACCACACCAGCCAGCAATGCTCCCACTGCCAGCCCGGCATACGCTTCATGGGCGTCGCAAAGCTGCCGTTCATCAGCCCCGCCAGAATGATCAGCATGAATCCGATAGTCATTTAGTAAGCGCACCGCCTGCTTTCATCCGCGAATGCCCGGATCAGCTCCGGATCCGCGTCGAAGAAGTGATCCGACGGGCTCAGGATGTAGCCGCCGCCCGCGCCCGCCGCCTCGAAGCAGCGGCGTACCTCGGCGCGCGTCTGTGCCTCCGTGCCGCCCTTGAAGAAGTGGAACTGGTCGAACCCCCCAATCATGCATACCTTCTCGCCGATCCGCCGTTTCGCCTCCGCCAGGTCCACGTCGCCGCCCATCGCAGCCGGCGTGAAAGTCTCCATGGCATCCGGCCCCATGGCCGCAATACGCTCCAGCAGCGGCATCATGCCGCCGCAGGTGTGATAGACGATCCGCTGGCCCGCCGCGTGCGCTTCCGCGATCAGTTCCGAATCGTAGGGGGCGACAAACTGGTCGAACATCTTCGGCGAGATGACGGTCGAGGAGGCATCGCCGCCGCCGAATTCGACCAGATCGTAGCGCGCGCCCTGCATCGACTGGATAAAGACCCGCTTGCGTGCCTGGAGGATTCGTAGGAACTCGTGGACCCATTCCCGGTCGTCGTGCGCCGCCAGGATCAGGTTTTGCGTCCCGGCGAGACAGCAGGCGTCCTGCCAGCATCCGGGCTGCCCGAACACATCGAAACAGCAGATGTGACCGCGCACAATGCCCCGCTCGCCCATCTCCACCACCGTCCGGTTCACCGCTTCCACGTCGCATTTGGGCGCCGTGGCGAACGCGCCGATGAGCTCGATATCCGTTTTCTCTTTGATCAGCGGCTCCCCCACCCAGGCCGAGTATCCGTCCTCCTCGATGACCATGCTCAACTCGCCCTTGGGGGTGACGAAACGGTAGCGCGTGGTTTTGCGGTCCCGCCCCGGGACGTCCTCGAACTCGACGTGCCACTCGGGCGACGCGATCCGCCGGCTTTCGAGAAACCCCGGCTCGCCCTGCAACGGGTCCGCATACTCGCCCTTGGCAGGGTCGGGCTTGTGGGGCACGGTCCACGTGATTGCGTCGAGCCCGAACTCGTCGAAGAACTCCGGGATCGACTGCCCGCCCATGTATCTCTTAAGGAAATGCGCCATCACGTGATGCGTGGTGGCGGGCAGACGATCGGGGACGCCCCGCCCGATCGCCGTCAGCAATCGCTCTTTCGAGGTCATTCCGCCAGAGTTTCCATTCGTTTTTGGCTTTCCGATTCTGGATCAGTCTACACCCTGCGCTATCGTTCAACCCGCCGTGCGGCGCAACGGTTCTCCCGTCGCCAGACATCCGTGAGCACGGACGCGACCACGATTGGACCGCTCATCCCCGCAAGCCGGAGGGCAAATCAGGCCCAGGTCCGCGCGCGTCAGCACGCCGCCCAGGCATTACACTGTTAGTTCCGGCGGACTCGACGTATGGCCTCGCAGACCGATACGCGCTCGATGCCCGAGGTTCACTCCTCGGTGGCGACGGAGCATTTGTCGCTGTGGCGGCGCATGTTCGCCTTCGCCGGACCGGCCTACCTGGTCAGCGTCGGTTACATGGATCCGGGCAACTGGGCGACCGACCTCGAGGGCGGCGCGCGCTTCGGCTACAAGCTGCTGTGGGTGCTGGTGCTCTCCAACGCCCTGGCGATCCTGCTGCAGACGCTCAGCGCCCGGCTGGGCATCGTCACCGGCCGTGACCTGGCCCAAGCCTGCCGCGAGTCCTATCCTAAGCCGGTCAGCCACGCGCTGTGGGTGCTGTGCGAGATCGCCATCGCGGCCTGCGACCTGGCCGAGGTGCTGGGCACGGCCATTGGCCTCAAGCTGCTGTTCGGGCTGCCACTGCTCGCGGGGGTGTTGATTTCGGCCGGCGACGCGCTGCTGGTGCTGTGGATGGGGCGCTTCGGCATGCGCGCGTTGGAGACGTTGATCCTCGGTTTCATCACCACCATCGGCGCAGCTTTCCTGCTGGAGCTGATCCTGGCCAAGCCGAACTTGCACCAGGTGGCGCTGGGCGCGATTCCGTGGCTGGACGGCAACAGCCTATACATCGCCGTCGGCATTCTGGGCGCGACCGTCATGCCGCACAACTTGTATCTGCACTCGTCCCTCGTCCAGACGCGGCAGATCGGCGGCGGCCCAGCCGCCAAACGCAGTGCCTGCCGCTTCAACCTGCTGGATTCGGCCGTCGCGCTGAACGGCGCGATGCTCGTGAACATCGCCATCCTGGTGCTCGCGGGGGCGATTTTCTTCCAGCGCGGCATCGTGGTCACCGAGATCCAGCAGGCCTACCAGTTGCTGGCCCCGCTGCTCGGCACCTCGGTCGCCAGCCTGGTGTTCGCCATCGCGCTGATCTGTTCGGGCCAGTCCTCCACCATCACCGGCACCCTGGCCGGCCAGGTCGTGATGGAGGGTTTCCTCAATTTCCGCATGAAGCCCTGGCTGCGGCGCCTGTTGACGCGCTCCCTGGCGGTCACTCCGGCCGCCCTGGTGATCTGGCTGGCCGGCGAGCGGTCCACTTTCCAGCTCATCATCCTCAGCCAGGTCATCCTCAGCCTGCAGCTCCCCTTCGCCGTGATCCCGCTGGTCCAATTCACCAACGACCGCGGGCGGATGGGCGAATTCGCCAACGCCGCCTGGGTCCGCGTGCTGAGCTGGGCCTCCACGGCGCTGATTCTGGGCCTGAACATCTGGCTGGCCTGCCAGGTCATCGAGGACTGGCTGCAAGGCGCCGGCGCCAGGCGGATGTGGCTGGAACTGCTGCTGTTCCCGCTGCTCATCGCCGTTGGGCTATTACTGGCCTACGTGGCTTTCGAGCCCGCCATCCGGCGCTGGATGCGCTTGCGGCCCGAAAAGCCGGCCTCCCTGGTCGCCGCGCCTGCCGCTGAGATCACGTTGCAGGCCGAGTACCGCAACATCCTGGTGACGCTGGATCATACCCGCCTGGACGCCGTGGCCCTGCGCCATGCCTCGGCGCTGGCCAAGACGTATGGCGCCCGGCTGCACCTGTTGCACGTCGAGGAAGGCGCCACCAGCCAGGTGTACGGCGATCTGGCCTCGACGGCCGAGATCGAACAGGGACGGCTGTATTTCCAGCAGTTGCTCGACGCCCTGCATGCCGCGGGCGTCGCGGCGGATCTCGAGGTCGTCTACGCCAAGAGCGCGCCGGACGAGATCATTGCCGCCGCCCGCCGCCTGCGCCCCGATCTGGTCGTGATGGGCGCGCATGGGCACCGCGGACTCAAGGACGTGGTTTACGGCGCCACCATCAACCACGTCCGGCACGCCGTGGGTGCGCCGGTCCTGATTGTCCAGGACCGGGGACCGGCGTGAGGCGTTGGCGCGCTCCCGTCCCCCTGGCGGCCACGGCTCCCCCGCGCGCAAGCCACGGCGACCTCGCCGCGGGGAGCCGTTGAAATGGGTCTGACACATTCGGCAGTGTGTCACCGTGACCCGCCACGCGCCGTTCTGTCGTCCGTAAGTTATTGATATTTAAGCTGTGAGTGAGTCGAGACGAAGGGTCGCCGAATTGCACTCATCTGTAGCGGATGAGAAGGCAAGCGCTCAGTGTGGCCGGAATTCTGCTATTGGCGGCACTGCTGCCGGCCGCGGCGACAACGCTGCGGCGGATGAGTGTCGACGACCTGATCGCCAGCAGCACGGCCATCGTTCGCGCCACCGCCGCCCCGGTGTCGAGTTTCCAGCGCAACGGGATGATCTATACGACCTATCGTCTGGCGGTCAGCGCGACGCTCAAGGGCAGCCCGCTCTCCGCCGTCGAGCTTGCCGTGCCGGGCGGGGATTTCAAGGGTTTGCACCAGGCCATCGCGGGTGCTCCGGTGTTTCGTCCAGGCGTCGAGTATGTGGTGTTTTATTGGACCGGCCCGAGCGGCACAAATTACGTCGTCGGCTTGTGCCAGGGTTCATTCGAGGTCCACACAGACACTTCGGGTGAGGTCGTGTTGCAGCGCCGGACAATGAGTTCGGAGGTGTTCGGCGCGGATGGCGCTCACACGCCCGACCACGGCCTCACCCTGAGGTGGCGGGATTTGCAGGCCCAGGTGGCGCAGCAGTCGGGGCGACAATGAAGACGCGCCGGCACATGGATGCCCGCCCCCGTGGGGCGCAATTGAATCCGGCAATCACCAGACGGGGCATCGCCCTCATTGCGGCACTCGTGTTCACGGCCAGCCTCGCCCTGGCCAACTACCACTTCGTTTATTACGCCACCAGCGGCCCGCCCTACACGCCCCTCTTCGAACGATTTGCCGTGGAAAGCCTGCGTGGCGGCGCGCTGCCGTTCCTGGTTGTGGACCCACCCTCGACCCTCCAGATGGAGCCTGGCGACACGTTCGATCAGGTGATCAGCCAGATGCGGGCCGCCTCCGAGGTGTGGAATTCGGTCCCCACTTCCACCTTCCGCTTCCGCTTCGGCGGCATGGCTACACCCAACGTCACAATGACCCTGCCGGCCGTCGTCATCAGCTTCGACGAGCTCCCGCCCGGTGTGATCGCGATGGCCGGCCCGGTTACCACCGGCCAGGTCGCCACCGCGCCCGATGGCCAGCCATACGTGCCGGTCATCCAATCCTCGATGGTGATCGGGCCGGACCTGCGCTCGCCGGCTACATCTTCCACCGGCATCGGACCTTCCTGGAGCGACCGGCTGTTCCTGACCCTGGTTCATGAATTCGGACACACGCTCGGTCTGCAGCACACCTGGACCTCGAGCGCCATGTCCACTGAGATCACGCGGGCCACGACCAGGGCCCATCCGCTCGGGGCGGACGACATCGCCGCGGTCTCCATCCTTTACCCCACGCCCGCCTGGGCTGCTTCTTACGGCAGCATCACCGGCCAGGTGACGATGGGCGGCAGCGGCGTGGCGCTGGCCTCCGTGGTGGCGCTTACTCCCGGCGGCGAGGCGGTCAGCACTTTGACCAATCCCGACGGCACTTACGAAATCGACGGCCTGGCGGCCGGCTCTTACCAGGTGTACGCGCATACCGTGCCGCCTTCGCTGCCCGGCGAATCTTACTCCGGCGACGTGATTCCTCCCACCAGTCCCCAGGGAACCATCCTGTCGGGCCCGGCGTTCAACACGATTTTCCAGACCGGCACATCCTCGCCCGGCGATCCGGTCCAGGTGAGCGCGGGCGCCGCCACCCCGGGCGTCAATTTCGCCGTGACGCCTCTTTCCAGCGTGAACATTTGCGGGATCCAGACCTACAGTTTCCTGTGGGACCAGGCCGCGCAGGCCTACGACACCGCCAAGCCGGCCACGTTCACTTTCGGCGCCAGCCCCGGGACGGCGGTCGTCACCGGCGACGGGCTTTTCTCCGCCAATGGTGTGAACCCGGCGCCCGGCCTGAGCGCCTCGGTCCTGGGCTTCCCGGGGATGATCCAGTCCCTGGTGGCGTACCCATACGGCGCCGGGTATTTGCAGTTCCAGGTCTCTGCGGCTGCGCCCTCTTCGCCCGGTCCGCAACACCTGATCCTGAGCCAGGGCGGCGAGGTGGAGATCGTCCCATCGGCCATTCTGCTGGCCCCCGCCGATCCCCCGGCGATCAGCTCCATACAGCAGAACGGCGACGGCACGGCAACCATCACCGGCTCGGGGCTGGGTCCGGGTACCGGGATTATGTTCGACGGCGCCGCGGCAGCCGTCCAGGCGGCATCCAGCGGCCAGTTGACGGTGGTCGTTCCCCCGGCTCTGCCGGGAGCCAGCGCCGCGGTGATTGCCCTCAGCCCGACCGGGCTGGATTCGAACTTCTTTGCGCCCGCGGCCGCGCCGCCTTCCTATGCCTACGCTCAGGGCCAGGCGCCCGCCATTCAATTGACGCCCGCTTCGGCGCCTGCCGGATCCAGGCTGCTCATGGACATCACGGGGACCAACGTGAACTTCGCCGCGGCCAATCTGCGCTTCGGTTTCGGCAGCAGCGACATCATCGTGGAGCAGATCACAATCCTCGCTCCATGGCACGCCGTCGCACAGGTCGTGGTCTCGAAATACGCCCAGCAGGGGCCGGCCACCGTGACACTCTCTTCCGGCCTTCAATTCCTGGAAGTTCCGGCAGGCTTCCTGGTGACGCCTCCGCAGGCCGCACTGCCGTTCGCCGTTTCGGCATTCGATAACAGCTTGCAGCCGGGCGAGGATTTCGTGCTCTGCGTGGGGGGCGTCTCGACCTATACGTCGAGCTCCGACTTTTCAGTGACCGTCAGCAGTCTCAATGGCGACGAAGGCGCAGCGGCTTCCTACTTCTCCGGCCTGTTGATCGTCGTTGCGCCATCGGATTTGCTGCCCGGTCCGGTGCTGGTCAAGGTCAGCTATCTCGGCGTGCCGCTTCCGCCGCTGCTTTTCTATTCGGGTGGCGTTCCTTGGCCGAACATCATTCAGGCGGCTTCCGCCCTGAGCGGCGGGCTGTACTCGGGCGCCTATCCCGCCTTTCCCGGCGACGGCATCGCGCTGACGGTGCAGGGCCTTGCGGACAGCCTCGCGCCCCTGGACGTGAATTCGATTACAGTGTCGGTCGGCGGCGCTCCGCAAACCGTAACGTCCGTTCAGCAGGACGCGAGCAGCGGCACGGCAATCGTCGGTTTCCAACTCAGCCCGCAGACCGTCGTTCCGGCTGCGGGAAGCCTCCTGCTAACGGTGGCCTATGACAGCCGGGTCTCGGCGCCTGTCACGCTGCCGGTTGCGTCTCAATCATCGTCATCCGCCAATTGATGCGCGCCGGCCGCGCCGCCGCTTCATCGACTCTATTCGAAGCGCAGGCAAATCGAACGACAATCCGCCCTACGCCGCCAGCAGCCCGCGCAGGTTCCAGCCGCAAATCGTGCTGCCCAGCAGCTTGTCGCCGCCGGGACCGCTCCAGTGGGTCTCCAGGCTGACCGCGCCGCGGTACCCATCGGCCAGCAGCGCCGCGATCTGACCCTTCCAATCCACCTGCCGCGTGCCCAGCGGACCCCACACCGGCGTGTGCCCTTCCATGTGACAGTCCTTGGCATGCACGTGGACGATGCGCTTCTTGGGCAGAAGTGCGTAGCCTCCCGGAAAAGGCTCCTCGCCGCCGACCAGCATGTTGGCCGGATCCCAGACCAGTTGCAAATTGGCGTCAGCGACATCATTCAGCACCCGCACTGCTTCGCCCGCCGTGCCGATGTTGCAGGCGTGCTCGTTCTCCAGGCCGATGATGACGCCCTGCGGCGCCGCCTGGCGGGCCAGCTCGCCCAGAGCCCTGCAGATCGCCTCGTGACAACGGGCCGGTTCGACCGTCCGCCAGTAGGAGAAGACGCGGAGGATCCTGGCCCCCGTCAGCTCGCATAGGCGCCAGGCCCGCTCCGCCAGCCGCGGCTGATCGGCCCAGGTATGAGCGGAGTTGAAAACGTCTTGCTGGAAGCGCGTATCCACGTCGCCCGCCCCGCTCAGCACGCACTTGAGCAGTGGCGAAGCCAGCCCGATGACATGCATCCCGTGCGCGCGCACCAGCTCCACGGCGCGCGCCGCCTCGGCGTCGCTGAGATCCAGGATGTTCTTACCCCACACCACCCTCAGTTCGGCCCCCGTCATGCCGATGGCGGACATGGCGTCGAGCGCGGTTTCCAGATGTGGCGAGAATTCGTCGCTGATGGCGGCCAGTTCGAGTTGCGGAGTCATGGCTACTATTTCACTGTATCCAGAAGATCTACGCAGGAAGAACTCAACAAACGTCCGCGCATCTCAAGATGTTGATTCAAGGGGACGTTGAGTTGGTCGAGACTTTTCTTGAGGTTGTGCGGGATTCTCTGAGATATGGGGCAATTGCGACAAGTTATCGCAATCTTGTCGCAATCTTGTCGCGGCCCTGCCGCAGCGGAAGCGCCGGAACTGTCACAACATGCCGGATTCGCATCGTCCGCCACATTCGCATAGACTCCTAAGCCCTCGACCAGGTTCTCCGCAGCGGCGGAAGGGCTCTCCCTGGCGGCTGGCGGAGAGAACCCACCGCGTCGCAACTCGGCGTTCGCGGTGTGGGGTGAACGCGGCGGCGGCGGTGAACCCGATCGTCCTCCCCATCTCGTCGATTCGGAGACCCGCCCCTGGAGCGGCGGGTCTCGGTGTTTTCGGCATGTCCTGTAGCCTAAGGAACTGAGCCAGTCAAGCGGCAACACACGGATCCCATCGCCCATGAAAAAGACGGCGAAACCTGTCCTAGAGGATCGCGCTGCCACACCGGCGGAGATCGAGGCCGCCGTTGACGAACTGTCTGATGCGGACTGGTACCGGCTAAGGAATTGTGCGGAGCGTTTGGAATTCGCCCTGCAGGAAAGGGCGATGGGCCGCGAAATCCTTGGAGAAGCGTTCGAACGCCTGCTCAGCGGCTCACGGAAATTGGACAAGACGAAGGCGGGCCTTGTCGCGTTCCGCTTCGGTGCCATGCGCAGCATCTGCAATGCCTGGTTTCGGGCGAAAAGGAATCCGACCGAACGGCCCAGTCTCGCCTCCTCCCTGAGTGTCGAGGACGAGGAACGGCATACATCCAACTCTGTCGACGATTACGCGACGCTGGAGCCCAGTGCGGAGGGACTTTTGGTCTTTCGCGAAACTCTCGTACGCGTCGACGAGGTGCTTGCGGACGACCAAGAAGCGCGGATGATCCTTGGGGGTTTAGAGACGGACGTGAACCGCCTGCCATCCGTGAGTTGTGGGGCTCTCCCAAACACAGTACGACACCATCGTCACGCGCATGCGGCGATAGATCAAACGAGCTGGCATCATGATTTCCAGCTCGGCCTCCTTGTGCACTTGGGAGAACTGTGCGTCGGAAACCTCCGCGAGGTTCCCGGCTTGGATCTCCCAGACCTTGATAGCCGTTGGCATGGCAGAGACGACCACAACACCGCAGTGAATGTGTAGAAAGGTGCCAAACGAGGCTCACTTTGCGAGCACCAGAAGTGCCATCGGGTCACTTACCCGGGAAGAAGGAGGCGTGCCCGAAAAATGGAGCTACCAGACAAATAGCGTCGCCCGTTCGCAGCATCAAACCGCAGCCGCGCCCGACCAGAGAATTATCCTATTACCCCCTACGCTCAATGGCTGCTCGGGCATGGAACTCCCTTATCTTGCCAGGGACTGGGGCCCTTTGTCGTTCCCAAACCTGTCGTATATCACGACTCGCGAAACGATGTGTGAGCTGTTGTTGCTTCTGTTGGCAAGATACAAGTAGATATTCACGCTCTCGGTCATCACGCTGTAAACCCTTTGACCCTGAATGGGATAAGCTCTGGCACTGGTGTGGTAGCCGTTCGCGTGGTGGATGGTCAATTCCTGCCTGTCCGCGTTCCACGTTCCGTATAATGTACCCAGAGTTAAACCAGCGTTATGCTCTCAATCAAACTGGCGCAAAAGCCCGGTCTGGCCAGTTTTTGGCCAGACTGTGGAGGGCGGGCAGAGCGACGGGATGGGCGTGGAGCCCGGCCGGAAGGGCCGGGGATCCACGCGGGAAGGGGCGATGCGCTTACAGTTTCTTCTCCACGATGTTGTTGCCGAAGATGAATCCCAGCTCGGCCATCGCGCGCGACTGGTTCTGGTCGTTGCCCAACATCCCGAAA
>JBKQPG010000076.1:0-22790 GCA_052145115.1 Bryobacteraceae bacterium | reverse complement strand
GCCGCCCCCGACTCCCCCGACGCGCATCCTACTGAATCCATTGCCTTTGAACCCCCGCCGCCGCCTTCCGGTACCGTCAGTCCAAGCACGCATCCCCCTGAATCCATTGCCTTTGACGCCCCTGCTGCGCAGGCTGAATCCAACGGCCCTTGGCCGCCACAGCCTGAAGCCACGCCAGTGCCGTTGGCGACGGCGGCCCGCAATGCCCCCTGTCCCTGCGGCTCGAAGCTGAAGTTCAAGCGCTGCTGCGGAATCAACGCCCCACCCGTCCTCCATGCCACAGCCCCCTGAGCCCGCCCGGCGCTCGCAGCATCTTTATTTGCCTTCCCGACTTGCGCCTTGCATCGGTTTTCGAAATACTAGGCCTTTGTCCGATCTGAAACTCTGATTTTGAATCCCCACTAAGGCCCTAAATCCCATGAGCATACGTTTATCCAACGGTACCGAGATCCCTATCGAGATGCACAAGGTCCGCATCGTCCAGCAGACCCGCCTTTCGCCGGTGCGCGAGCGCCTGGCGGCCATCACGGAGGCCGGCTACAACACCTTCCTGCTGCGCAGCCGCGACATCTTCCTGGACATGCTGACCGACAGCGGCACCAACGCCATGAGTGACAACCAGCTCGCCGCCATGATGCAATCCGACGACGCCTATGCCGGCTCGGAGAGCTTCTACAAGCTGCTCGACTCGGTCAAGGACGTCTTCGGCTACCAATACCTGCTGCCCTGCCACCAGGGCCGCGCCGCCGAGCATCTCCTGGCCAAGACCTTCGTCAAGCCCGGCCACATTGTGCCCATGAACTATCACTTCACCACCACCAAGGCGCACTTCGACCTGGCCGGCGGCAAAGTGCTGGAGCTGTACACCGATGAGGCCCTGAAAACCACCAGTTCCTTCCCCTTCAAGGGCAACATGGACCTCGGCCGGCTCAAGGCCGCTATCGACAAGGCCGGCCCGTCCAACGTCAGCTTCGTGCGCATGGAGGCCACCACCAACCTGATCGGCGGCCAGCCCTTCTCGATGGACAACCTGCGCCAGGTCAAGGCCCTGATCGAGCCCCTCGGCATCTTCCTGGTCGTCGACGGCAGCCTGATCTCTGAGAACGCCTACTTCATCCGCCAGCGCGAGAAGGGCTACGAGAACACGTCCATCAAGGACATCATCCGCGAGATGATGTCCATCGCCGACATGTGCTACCTCTCCGGCCGCAAGAGCTGCAGCGTCCGCGGCGGGTTCATCGCCACCAACCGCAAGGATCTCCACGAGGCCATCCGCCCCTGGCTGCCGGTCTACGAGGGCTTCTTCACCTACGGCGGCATGTCGTCGAAGGAAATCGAAGCCATGGCCGTGGGCGTCCGCGAGATGACCCAGCTCGAAGTCGCCGGCTCCTCGGCCGACGCCGTTAAGTACTTCGTCGCCCTGCTCGAGGAGAAGGGCGTCCCGGTGGTCACGCCCGCTGGTGGCCTGGCCTGCCACGTCGATGCCATGCGCTTCATCCCCCACGTGCCCCAGTCCGAGTACCCGGCCGGCGCGCTGGCCGCCGCCGCCTACATCACCTCCGGCATCCGCGGCATGGAGCGCGGCTCGGTCTCGATGGATCGCGACCCGGCCGGCAATGACGTCCCGGCCGACATGGAACTGCTGCGCCTGGCCGTTCCGCGGCGCGTCTATACCCTCTCGCACTACATGTACGCCGCCGACCGCCTGAAATGGCTCCACGACCACCGCGATCTCGTCGGCGGCCTCTCGTTCTATGAGGAGCCGCCGGTGCTGCGCTTCTTCGCCGGCAAGATGGCCCCCAAGCTCGATTGGGGTGCCCGCCTGGCCGCCGCGTTCGAGCAGGACTTCGGCCCGGAGTGCTGAGCGCAGGCTACCGCCCCTTAATCCTCATTGGGGGATAACCCCCATCCTAAGAGCGGTTTTGGGGCAAATCCCCCGCGCAAATGGTATCGTTTCAGCCAAGGGAGTCCGAAAATCCTTGATATCTCAGCCTCCCGGCGAATGGCATATAACTTGCAGGTTTATTGGTCAATACAAGTCGTCATCGACTTACTTGCATCCCAGCGAAGAGGCCCAGCTCTTCGCAAGCCCCTCTGAAGGAGGCCCCGAGAATCCCAGTCCCGGGGCCTCCACGCCTTTTAGGGGTCCTTGTCCCTTTATCCCCTCACACACTCCTGATACACTCACCAGGGACGGAGGAATTCACTCCCCATGAAGGTCCTGGTTACCGGCGCCACCGGCTACGTCGGGTCGGCCGTCTGCGAGGCGCTGCGGCTGGCCGGCCATCAAGTGATCGCTCTGGTGCGCACCCCCGAGAAGATTGCCTCCGTGCAAGCCGCGGGCTATTCCGCCCTGAGCGGCGACTTGGCCGATCTGGACCTGTTGCGCGCCGCCGCCGCCGCCGCCGAGGGCGTCGTCCACACCGCCCTGGCCCGTAGCCCCGATGCGGGTGCCATCGACCGCGCCGCCGTCGAGGCGCTGCTCACCGCGCTCGAGGGCTCGGGCAAGCCGTTCCTCTACACCAGCGGCGTGTGGGTCTATGGCGACACGCAGGGCCGCACCGCTGGCGAGGTCTCGATGCTGCACCCGCCCGACTTCGTCGCCTGGCGCCCGCCGGTGGAGGAGCTGGTTCTCAATTCGAAACCTCAGGGCGTGCAGGGCGTGGTGCTGCGCCCCGGCATGGTCTACGGCCGCCGCGGCGGATTCGTCGCCGCAATGTTTAATGACGCCCGGGAACATGGCGCCATCAGGATCGTCGGCGACGGCCAGAACCACTGGTCCTCCGTCCACGCCGACGACCTGGCCGACCTCTACGTCCGCGCGTTGAATGAGCCCGCCGCGGGTGAGCTGTTCGTGGCCTGCACGGGCGTGCCGCAGCCGGTGCGCAAGATCGCCCTGGCCGTGAGCCGCGCCTGCGGCATCGAGGGCAAAATCGATCTCACGCCGCTCGACCAGGCCCGCGCCGCGCTCGGCCCCATGGCCGATTGCCTGGTGATGGATCAACGCGTCGGCTCGACCAAGGCCACGCGCTATTTCGGCTGGAGCCCGCGCCGGCCGTCGATCTTCTTCGAGATCTTCTCGGGCTCGTATCTGGCCTGAGCGTCTGCCCGCCCCGGTGCTGAGCGGCGACCGTAAAGGGGCCGGCTGTGTTAGAGTTCTCTGCGACACGCCACCAGGGAGCCCGGCATCGGTCTGAGCCGGCGATCGCCGGCACCGCGCGCTCCCCGAATTGGTTCGCGTGGCCGTTTACTAGGAGTTGCGCAATGAAATTCGTCCTTTTTCTGCTGTGCTCCGCCGCGCTCATGGCGGCGCCCGTTACCGTCCATTGGGACAAGGTGGTGCGCGTTTCCAAGACCACTGCCACGCTGCAGGTGGTGGTCAATCCGCCGCTGCGCCCCGGCTCGAAGATCCACGACCGCGTCTACACCGATCTGCGCGCCCTCGGCGCCGACTACGTGCGCTATGTCCCCTGGCTGCCCTACCCCAAATTGGCCGTGGCCGAGCTCGAGCCGCCCGCCGCGGGCAAGACGAGCTGGGATTTCTCGCTGATCGATCCCATGACCATCGACTTCCTGAACGCCACCGCGCCGCACCCGGTGATCCTCAACTTCAGCACCATCCCGCAATGGATGTTCAAGACCCCAAAGCCCGTCACCTATCCCGCCGACCCCGACAAGCCGGTCTGGAACTACACCCAAGGCGCCCAGTTGCGCGACCCGTCTCTGAAAGAGCTCGCCGACTACTATGCCCGCCTGATCTCCTGGTACACCGCCGGCGGCTTTACGGATGAGTTCGGCCAGGAACACAAGTCCGGCCACCACTTCAAGATCGACTACTGGGAGGTCTTCAACGAGATCGAATTCGAGCACAACACCACGCCCGAGCAATACACCGCGCGTTACGACGCCATCGTGGCCGCCATTCACAAGGTCGCCCCGCAGATGAAATTCGTCGCCCTCGCGCTCGCCAGTCCCACTCGCGGCCCGCACTACTTCGAGTACTTCCTGAACGCCAAGAACCACAAGCCCGGCATCCCGCTGGATATGATCAGCTACCACTTCTACGCCGTCCCTCAGCCCGACGAGACGATGGACCTCCAAGAGCACACTTACTGGTCCGCCGCCGACGGTTTTCTGACCGGCGTGCGCTACATCGAGTCCATCCGCCAGCGTCTCGCGCCCGCGACCCGCACTACCGTCGATGAGATCGGCTCCATCTCCGCCGAGGACCTGGGGCAAGGCGAGCCGGGCTTCCAATTCAAGCCCATCCCCAACTCCTATTGGAACCTCTCCGGCGCCACCTACGCCTACGTCTTCGCGCAGCTCGCCGCGATGGGCATCGATATCGCCGGCGAGAGCCAACTGGTCGGCTATCCGACCCAATTCCCCAGCGTCAGCATGGTCGATTGGGAGACCGGCGCCCCCAACGCACGCTGGCGCGTGCTGGAGCTGCTCAAGAACAACTTCGGCCCCGGCGACAAGCTCGTCGCCACCGCCGGCGCGCCCCAGTACGTCCACGCCCAGGGCTTCGTCACCAAGGACGGCAAGCACAAGTTGCTGCTGATCAACCAGCGCAACCGCGACATCGAAGTGCCGCTCGGCGCCTCCGGCACGAGCGCCGCCGTGGTCGACCAGACCACGAAGGGCGCTCCCGCGCGCGTTGAAAAATTGGCCGGCACGAGCTTCCGCCTGCCTGGTTTCGCCGTGGCCGTAATTACGTTGCCATAGGCTCCGCCCGCCGGGAGCTGGTGCCGCGCCTTCACTTACACGCCCGGCAGACTCTGCCCCGCCGCCTGCGGATAAGCTGGAAGACAGTCCGGCGCAAGCCTCCGGCATCGCACCCATGCACACGCTCCACATCCCCGCCATGGCCGGCAAGCGCGAGTTCTACCAGGCCCTGTGCGAGCAGCTTGCCAGCCTGCTGGCCGGCGAGCGCGACCTCATCGCCAACGCCGCCAACACCGCCGCGCTGCTCTACCACGCCCTGCCTGAGGTGAATTGGGCCGGCTTCTACTTTTTGCGCGGCGACGAACTCGTGCTCGGGCCCTTCCAAGGGCCTCCAGCGTGCGTTCGCATTGCAGTCGGCAAGGGCGTCTGCGGCACGGCAGCGCAGTCGGGCCGGACGCAGCTCGTGCCCGACGTGCATCTGTTCCCCGGCCACATCGCCTGCGACGCCGCCTCGCGCTCCGAGCTGGTCGTGCCGCTCGTCAAGGGCGACACGCTGCTGGGCGTGCTCGATCTCGACAGCCCGCGCGAAGGCCGCTTCGACGAACTCGACAGCGAGGGTTGCGAAAGCCTGGCGCGAGTCTTTCTGGCCGCGCTCGCGTAAACGCCGCTAGCGCGGGTTGGGTGGCCGGAGGGGACACTCTGCGCGTGCCGCGGCGGCACGCTTGGGTTCCCTCGGCGCGACGTTCAGAGGCTGTCGATCAAGCGCCGCGGGCCTTGGTGTCTCCGTCCGGGAGTGGCCTCATTGCGGCCGGACGCGACGGGCTACACTTATTCCGAAACAGGTCTAGTCGCCGGCTAGTCCTTCAACTCGCGCACCCACACATTCCGGTATCGTACCGGCGAGCCGTGGTCCTGCAGCAGCAGCGGCTCCTTCAGGGCGTGCGGCTTGTACGGCGGCCGCTTCAGCCAGTCGGTCGGACCGGTCAGCGTGACGTGGTCCTGCACCAGCACGCCGTTGTACAGCAGCGTCACCGTGGCCGGCTGCTCCAGCGCGCCCGCGGCCGTGAAGCGCGGCCCGTGCCACACGATGTCGTAGCTCTGCCATTGCCCCGGCGGCAGGCTGGCGTTCACCAGCGGGGGATATTGGCAATACACCGCCGCCGCCATGCCGTCCGGATAGGTCTTGTTGGCATACGACTCCAGCACCTGAATTTCATAGCGCGACATCAGGTACACGCCGCTGTTGCCGGGCTCCTGGTCGGTGCCGTGGGACGGATCCGGCGACATCCATTCCACGTGGATCTGCGCGTCGCCGAAGGGCTGGCGGGTGTGGATGTCGCCCGAATTCGGCTGGACCTCGAAAAACCCGTCGCCGACCTTCCACCGCACCGGGCGGCCCTTGATGTCGAGCCAGTTGTCGAGGTCCTTCCCGTTGAACAGCACGACTGCGTCCGAGGGCGCCGCGCCCGTCCGCTCGGCCGTGCCCGCCGTGCCGGGCTTCACGTGCGCCGGCTGCGGACGGTTGTGGTCGCCGGCTTTCCATTGCAGCAGTTCGATCAGCGGCACGGAGCTGGCGCAGGCCACCAGCGCCGCGGAGGCGAGCAGGATCAGGCGGGTCTGTTTTTTCATATCGACCCGGATTCTACCACGATCGGTCGCACCGGCCCCGTTTCCGAGCCGCGCGACGCGCCACGGCGATATGCTGACTCCAGCAAGGGCCGGCCCGGCGCCCTCATCCCACCCCGGCCGGCCGGAAAGAGGTGACAGCGATGGAATCGCAAATGCTGACCCGCCGCACTCTGCTCGCCGCCGGCGCCGCCCTGACGGCCGCTGCGGCGCAGCCCCCCAGCGGCACGCCGGGACACGTGCGCTTCGGAGTGCGGACGCCGTTTCCCAAGGAGCTGAGCCTGCGCGACCGCGCGCTGCTCGCCAAGCGCCTGGGCTACGACGGCATCGAGCTCGGGCCCGAATGGCTCAACCAGCCGCTGGTGGATCTTCAGACTCAACTCGCCGGCACCGGCGTGGCGGTCAGCGCCATCGTCGGTTCGCTGCAGTTGCTCAATCCCGATCCTCAGAAACGCGCCGAAGCCGTCGCGCTGGACCGCCAGCGCCTGCGTATGGCGCACGATCTGGGCGCCTCTTGCGTCATCGAAGTCCCCATCTTCGGCCCCGACCGCTTCACCGACATCACGCCCGTCATGACGCCCCGCGAGGTCGAGGACCGGCTCCTGGTGGCCGGCCTGAAGCAGCTCGCGGACGACGTGCAATCCACGGGCGTGAACCTGATCCTCGAGCCGCTGACGAAAAAGGAGACCCACTACATGAACCTCCAGACCCACGGCGCGCAGATCGTCGAAGCCGTGGGCGCCCCCGGCGTCCGCCTGCTCAGCGACTTCTTCCACATGCAAATGGAGGAAAAAGATATCGCCGCGACGCTGGCGCAAACCGGCCGGTACACGGTCTACGTTCACCTCGCCGACGGCGTGAAGCGCACCGAGCCCGGTTCCCTGCCCTTCGACTACCGGCCGGGATTCCACCAACTGAAAAAATGGGGCTTCCATGGCTGGCTGACCATGGAATCCGGCGCCACCGACAACCCCGAAGCCGCGCTCACGCGCGCGCTGGCCTACATCAAGCGCATGTGGGCCGAGGCCTGAATCGGCGGCCTGAAGGAGAATGCCGCGGCGGACAGCGTCCTGCTGCCCGCCGTGCCGCGGAGATGCTTCAGAAGGTCAGGTGCAGGCCCAGTTGCATGAAGCGCGGGCTGCCGATGGTGTGCTGGATCATTCCCAGGCTGCCTTCGGGGGGGACGGAAGGCGGGCCCTCGTAGTAGGGAAAGAAGACGACGTTGTTGTTGGGCGTGTCGAAATCGGGTTGGTTGAAGATATTGAAGGCGTCGGCCTCGAAGCGCAGGCGGAAGCGTTCGGAAATGACGAACTGCTTGGCCAGGCTCATATCCCAGCGCACCTGGAAGGGACCGCGGAACAGGTTGCGGCCGGTACCCCCGTAGAGAGACTCATAAATATCGCAGCCGGATGCGTCGCAGGGAGGCACGCCGTTGGTGCCGGGGGCGACGAACTGCGGGGCAAAATCGGCGGCATTGAGCACCGGCTTGCCGGCATTGACGCCGGTGGTGCCCTGGAGCTGAGCCTGGGACGCGCTCACGCCCGAGGCGAGCGGGACGATGGGGTTGCCGATTTCGTCGTAGGTGCCGTAGTACAAGCCGGCCACCGAACCCGAATAGTCGTAGACGCTGTAGGGCTGGCCGCTCTGGGCCACGGTCTGCCCGCCGATGGTCCAGCCGTTGACTAACTCACCCAGAGCTTTATTCTTGGTCAGACTGGGAATGGTGTAGCTGTAGTTGACCAGCAGGACGTGCGTCTGATCGAAGTCGGCGGAAGCATAGTTGGAGCCCGGACTGAGCGGATTGTTGCCGGTGAAGAAGAGGCCCAGGCCGCTCTGCTCGTCCAGCGCGTGGGACCAGGTATAGGAGCCGGTGAACTGGAGTCCGTTGGAGAGGCGCTTGCGCACCTGGAACTGCAGCGCATTGTAGTTGGAGATACCTTCGGCCTCGTAGAGCACCGAATTCATGTCGTAGCCGATATAGGGCACGCGGGACAGGGCGTTGCCGGCATAGTAGGGCGGCGGACACAGCGGTTCGTCATCGAGTCCACCGTTATTACAGTTGCTGAGCGGGCTTAGACCGCCATAGGAAGAGGTCTGGCCATTGACGGGGTTGGTAGGCGTAGCAATGAGCGCCTGGTTGAAGGGAATAGGGAGCACTTCGTTGGTGCCATGGTTGCCGACGTAACCGAGGCTGAACAGCCAGTTGTTGGAAGCCTGATACTGCAGATCCAAGGTCCAGTTCTGGGTATGGGGAACATGATTATTCATGCCATAACCGCCGAACAGGAAGGGGCCGAAGAGATTGCCGGCGGGCCAGTGTCCCGATCCGGTTTGGGATAGGTTGGGCAACAGGGCGAGGAAACCGGCGGCGCTGCCGGGCGGCTGGGGCTGGGCGGTGGCGCCGAAGGGATCCGAAAGGCTGGCGTTCTTAAGAGAGGCGACGGGCTCGACAAAGGGCGGGGCGAGAGTGACGCCGAAGGGGCCGTTGAAGCCCTGGCCGGCGCTGGGCGAGAGCTCAGAGAAGAGTTCGCCGCGATCGTAGTATATGCCATAACCGCCGCGGATGGTCAGTTTCTTCATCGCGTTCCAGGCGATGCCGATGCGCGGGGCCAAGCCCCACTGCTGGACATCCATCAGGGATTTGGTGGCGCCCGCAGTACCGTAGGTCGGGTTATTGGATGCGATTTCGAGGCCGGAGTTGGTAATGGTATCCGTAGTCGCGTTGTAGGAGTAGAGACCGGGGTTGAAGTCAGTGAGCCGGCCATACTTCTCGGTGAGCGGGCCTTCGTAATCCCAGCGCAGGCCGTAGGTCACGGTCAGGTTGCTGCGCATCTTCCAGTTATCATTGATATAGGCGCCGCCGGTATCGGAACGGTAGTAGCGGTTGGCCGAGCCCGCGAATTCTCTTCCACTCTTCACAGTCCCTTCGACAAAGGTGAGGAAGGAACTGAAGTTGAGCTCATCGGTGTTGGTGTTGTCATTGATGATATTGAGCTGGGTGTGATCCCATTGCACGCCGACTGAGATGGTGTGCTGGCCTTTGACCATGTTCAGCCTGGTTTCGTATTCCCATTGATTCTGGTACATTCCGGCATCGCCGAAGCTGGTGCTGGGGCCGAATTCCGCACCGTAACCAATGGCCGGCTCCATATTAGATATATCGAACTGGGGGAAGTTCGCCGCACCAAACAGACTGATACCCATAGCGCTCGGGGTGAAGTCCTGTGAGGTCTGCGAGTAAGCCCGCAGGCGGGTGAAGCCGATATGCTGCTCCCAGGTGACGGTCGGAGAAAGGACGACGGTGTTGGCGATGGAGCCGACCTGGCTGCCCGCGGAAAGCTGCTGAGCAAAGCCCAGAAGGTCGCCGACCGCGCCGAAGGGATTGGTGGTCGGATTGTTCTGGACGTAGTACTTGGCCGTTAAACGATCCTTGTCAGTGATTGCATAGTCAATGTCGGCGATGCCCTGATCGACATTGGCGATCGAGTTAGGCCCCTGGACCACGGCATCGTAGCCCAGAGCATTGGCCGTCGCGGCATTGGTGATTTGCGGGGTGGGGATCAGAAACTGTCCATTGGGCAGCTTGGCCTGCAACAGATTCAGCGCGGCGGGATTGATCTGGCTGGCGGTGAGCGTCTTGCTGTAGGTGGTGGAAATCACGGAGGTGATGCCGGCCAGGCTGCGGTCATCGGTCAGAGCCAGGGGCACGGTGACATCTTTGGTGGCGGCCTCCGCATCGGCGATGCGAACACCCTGATAGGAGAGGAAGTAAAACAACTTATCCTTCTTGATAGGTCCGCCGAGGGTGGCCCCGAACTGGTTGCGATTCAGGAAGGGAACCTTATCGGTGATCGCCGGCGACGCATTGTAGAAGAAGGGCGCGGCGTTCATACCGCTGTTCTGGAACTGCTCCCAGGCCGAGCCGTGGAGCGAGTTGGTGCCGGACTTAGTCAGCACTCCGATGTGCGCGCCGCTGCTGTTGCCCTGCGAGGCGTCATACATGGCGGAGTTGACGGTGATCTCCTGGATGGCGTCGATGGGCGGCGTGGGCAGCGCCTGGCCGATGGCGCCGTAGACCGAAGTGCTGGTCTGGATTTCACCGCCGGAGCCGAAATTTTCGCCGGTATTGAGGACGAAGCGGTTCTCCCCGACCTGGCTGGTGGAGTTGCCGTTGAAGAGGTTGTTGGTGCTGACGCCGTTCATCGAGAAGCTGTTGCTGGTGTCACGATTTCCATTGGCGAAGATGGCCTGGTTGCCGAGGCCGGCGTTGGCGCCGGCGCCGCCGAGGAAGTCGGCATGGACGCCGGGGCTGAGAATCGCGAGCTGGGTAAAGCTGCCGGTGCCCAGAGGCGTGTCCTGAATGGTGAGCTGATCGACGACATAGCCGGTGGTGGCGTCGGTCTGGTTCATGAGGGCCACGGCCGTCACTTCGACCGTGGTGCTGATGGAGCCGACCTTGAGGCTGCCGTCGATGGTGGTGGTGCGACCGCTCTGAACGAGAACCTGGGTGTGGGACTCGATCGTAAATCCGGTCTTTTTGAAGCTCAACTCGTAAGTTCCGACAGGCAGATCGGAGATGGAGTAGGAGCCGTTGGACTGCGAGTGTACGATGACCTCGAGATTGGTGGCCACGTTGCGTGCCTGGACCTCGGCGTCGGGCACGGCGCTACCCGAAGAATCCAATACGGTCCCGGTAATGGCGCCGAGAGTTTGCTGCGCCTGGCAGGGCAGCCCCAAGCCGATGAACAGGAACAGGATCGACGCGGCAACCAGGAATCGGTTCCGCGGCAAGCTGAACGGGTGGTTCGTATAGATTCGCATAGCTCTCCTCAAACAGAATTCCCCTCGCCCTGCTGGGCGCATTTCCACCGCTCGGGCATCCTCGGCCATTGGCGCGACTACGGACTGGGACGTCACGGATATCCCCACCCCATTTGCGCCTGCTCTGTCAAGCCTGCGCGAGTGTGCTGTCGGGAGGCCGCCCGGAGCTCATTGCTAGTTGCCTAGGCTAGCATTCGAGCGTTTCAGTTCGATGAAAAATCGGCTACGAAACGGGTCTTTGCCGCAGCCCTCGAAAATGCAGTTTTCATGACCGATCGGGCCCGCGGAAAGATCGCCGCACCGGCGGCCGCGGCAGGCTCATGGGGCGAATATTCAGGAAAACGGGCGCCTCCGCGACATTCCGCTCCAACCATCCATCATGGTCGCGCGCGATGCCGGCGCGGGATCTCGATCAGCACCCATGCCACCGCCGCGAATCCAACCAGCGAGATCCATCCGCCCCACGCCGCGAACCAGGAGAACTCCTCCGCCCCGGTCAGCAGGTGCACCAGCGACGGGATCTTCGAAACCGCGAGCACCGCCAGCAGAATCCCCAGGATCGCCTCACCCGCGATCAACCCGCTCGCCAGCAGCGTCCCCTTCTCCTCCACCGCCGCCCTCCGCTCCGGCGTGGCCCGCTCGTTCAGCCGGTCCAGCACGTACTTCATCGCCCCGCCGACGAAGATCGCCGACGAAGTGTCGAACGGCAGGTACATCCCGACGGCGATCAGCATCGGGCTCTTGGCGCCGCACAGGATCAGCGCGATCCCGAACGCCGCGCCGATCACCAGCAGGCCCCACGCCATCTCCCCGCCCACGATCCCCTTCGCCAATTGCGCCATCAATCCCGCCTGCGGCGCCGGCAGCGACCTTCCGCCAATCCCGCCGTCGGCCAGGTTGGCCTCGTGCAGCACGATGATCGGGCCCATCAGGAAAAACGCCAGCACCGCCACGGCCAGCATCTCGACCAGCTCCATCTTCCACGGCGTGCCGCCCAGCAGGTGGCCGGCTTTCAAGTCCTGGATCAGCGAGCCCGACACCGAACACGCCACGCACACCACCGCCGCCACGCCCAACACCGCCGCCACGCCCGGCAGTCCCGTCACGCCGATGGTCACCATCAACAGCGCCGAGATCAGCAGCGCCGACAGCGTCAGCCCCGACAGCGGCTGGTTCGAGCTGCCCACCAGCCCCACCAGGTAACCGCCCACCGCCGACAGCGCAAACCCCGTCACCGACATCACCAGCGCCGCCACGATCGCCGGCATCCACCCGCCCGTGAAGAAGTAGTAGATGAACGCGATCGGAACCAGCAGCACCGCGATTGCCGGCAGGATCCACTTGGCCGGAATGTCGCGCTCGATGCGTTCCACCACGCGCTCCTCGTGCGCCGCGCGCGTCGAAGCGGCGAACGCGCCTTTCAGCGACGCCGCCAGCGAACCACGCATCCCCCACATCGTCTTGGCCGCGCCCACCAGCATCGTCCCCACCGCGATCGGGCGCACCACGTTGAACCACAGCGTATAAGCCGCCAGCGACGGGTCCGTGCTGCCAATGCGCCGCGGCAGGTCGGGATCGAAAAACAGCAGCAGCGGAATGAAGATCCACCACGCCAGCACGCCGCCCGAAAAGTTGACCGCCGATAGCTCCGGCCCGATGATGTAGCCGATCCCGATCAGCGCCGGCGACAGGCTCGGCGTCGACCACTCGATGCCCCCGAAATGCGTCACCTCGCCGATCGGCTGCTTGTCGAAGTTGAAATGCCGCACCACCGAGCGCGGAAACCGCAGGAACCCTTCGCTGAACTCGCGGATCACCGGCAGCCCGCGCGGATCCTTCAGAATCTGGATCAGCCCGCCGAAGCCCATCGCCCCGAAAATGTATCGCGGCGCGTCGCCCGATTCCTGCCCCGCGCGCACAATCTCGTAGCTCGCCACGCTCTCCGGAAACGGCAGGCCGGCTTCCACGCACAACGCCCGCCGCAGCAGCACTATAAAGAAGATGCCGATCAGCCCACCGCAGAGCAGGATCACCGACGCCTGCCAGTAATGCGACCGCAGATCCGCCCACAGCCGCACGCCGTTGATCTCGACCATCAGAAACGCCGGAATCGTGAAGATCGCGCCCGCCACCAGCGCCTCGCCCACGCTGCCCGCCGTCCGCGCGATGTTCTGCTCCAGCACGCCGCCGCGGAAAGCCGGCAATCGGAACAGCGCCAGCGCGATTACTGCCGCCGGAATCGTCGCTGCCACGGTCTGCCCGGCCTTCATTCCGAGATACGCGTTGGCGGCGCCGAACACCAGCGCCAGGAACAGGCCCAATCCGACGGCCTTCACCGTCATCTCGGGCTGTGACATGGGCTGCGGAGGGATGGGTTGCGGGGGAATGTCCTGCGAGGGGATGGGCTGCGAGGGGTCGTCCTGCGGCATAACTGCCGATGTTATCAGGAGCACGGCGCCCCTGTGGCTGCGCCCCAACATCGCCTGCGTCTGCCCGGCCGCGAGGTTATCATGGGCACAAGGCGGGATGCATGGATTTCGGTAATCGTGTGGCCATCGTGACGGGCGGCGCGTCGGGCATCGGCGGCTCCGCGGCCGAGTTGCTGCAGCGGCGCGGTGCGCGGGTTTTCGTTCTTGACGTGCGCGACCCCGCCAATGGGCTGCCAACGTTTCACACCGACGTCGCCCGCTTCGATGCGGTACAGACGGCCGTCGACAGCATTGCCGCCCAGGCCGGCGCCATCGACATCGTCGTCGCGGCCGCGGGCATCATGGCCTACGGAACGGCGCTGACCACCACCGAAGCCGAATGGGAGCGCGTGCTGGACATCAATCTGCGCGGCGTCTGGAACGTATCCCGCGCCGCCATTCCGCACCTGCGCGGGCGCGGCGGCTCGATCGTCGTCGTCTCCTCCGTCCAGGCTCTCGCCAGCCAGCGCAACGTCTTCGCCTACGCCGTCAGCAAGCACGCCCTCAGCGGGCTCACGCGTTCCATGGCTCTCGACTTCGCCGCCGACGGCATCCGCGTCAACCAAGTCTGCCCCGGCACCGTCGACACACCCATGCTCGCCGCTGCGGCCGCCCTGGACCCCGATCCCGCCTCCGTTTACGAAGCCTGCAACCGCATGCACCCGCTGGGCCGGATCGCCCGCCCGCTGGAGATCGCCGAGGTGATCGCCTTCCTCGCGCACCCCGCCGCCTCCTTCGTCACCGGCGCCGTCTGGACCGTCGATGGCGGCCTGCTCACTCTGATCGGCGGCGTCCCCAACGTCTCGAAATAGGCGCGCGACCGCTGCACGAACTTCTCCCGGCTCTCCGCCGCGCATCCGCGGGCGGCCCGGCGGCCATGGTCTGCACGGTAATAGAATGGACGTTTATCGCACTTCAAACTATCGGAAAGGGACAACGCGCATGTCGAATCAGAAAGCCGGCCAGATCGGCCGCAGAGGCCTCTTCCAGTCGTCGGCCACAGTGCTCGCCGGAGCGCTGCTGGGCCGCGGCGCCCAGGCCGCCCAGGAGACGCCGATCAAGAATGTGAACACCAATTCGAGTCCCTCGACCCTGAAGATCACGGACCTGCGCATCGCCACGGTCGTCAAGCCCGGACCCAGTCCGTGCACCATCGTCCGCCTCGACACCAACCAGGGCGTCTACGGCCTGGGCGAGGTCCGCGACGGCGCCAGCTCGACTTACGCCCTGTTCCTGAAAAGCCGCGTCGTCGGCCAGAACCCGCTCAACATTACGTCGTTGTTCAACCGCATAAAGCAGTTCGGCGGCCATTCCCGCCAGGCCGGCGGAGTGGTGGCCATCGAAGAGGCGTTGTGGGATATCGCCGGCAAGGTCTACGGCGTGCCGATCTACCAGATGCTCGGCGGCAAGTTCCGCGACAAGGTCCGCATTTACGCCGACACCGAGGAGTCGACGGATATCAAGGTTTACGCCCAGCGCATGAAGGAGCGCAAGGAGGTCATGGGCCTCACCTGGCTGAAGATGGACCTGGGCGTGGAAATGGTCTCGGACATCCCCGGCACCTTGACCCGCCCCTCCGACATGAGCCGCTGGGAGCGCTTCGGCCTGCCCCACATGTTCACCGGGATGGAAGTGACCGACAAGGGCATTGAAAAGCTCTGCGAGTTTGTCGCCGCCATCCGCGAAGCCGTGGGCATGGAAATCCCGCTCTCCATGGACCACCTCGGCCACATCGGCGTGAATTCGATCATCCGCCTCGGCCGCGCCTACGAGAAATACAACCTCGAGTGGATCGAGGATGTGATCCCCTGGCAGTACACTGACCTGCTGAAGCACATCACCGATGAAAGCCCCACCCCGATCCTGACCGGCGAGGATATCTACCTGAAGGAAGGCTTCATCAATCTGTGCCAGAAGCACGCGATCAGCAAGATCCACCCCGATATTTCCACTTCGGGCGGAATTCTGGAGACGCATAAGATCGGCGACGCCGCCATGGAGTACGGCGTGCCAATGGCGATGCACTATGCCGGTCTGCCCATCGGCGCCCTGGCCAGCGTTCACTGCGCCGCGGCGACCGAGAATTTCCTGGCCTGCGAGAACCACTCGCTCGACGTCCCGTGGTGGCAGGACCTGGTGGAAGGCATCGACAAGCCCATCATCAACAAGGGATTCATCACCGTCCCCGACAAGCCGGGCCTGGGCGTCACCCTGAACGAGGATGCCGTCCGCCAGCACCTCGCGCCGGGCACGGGCTACTTCGAACCCACTACCATGTGGGACCACGAGCACTCCGGCGACCGCCTGTGGAGCATGGCGCCGCCGCGCAAGACTCCTAAGGCCGGCTAGCGCCGCGCCGCGCTGAATGCGGAGGCTACGGCGGCGTCTATCCGCCCTGGTCCACCACTTCCACGGCGTATAGCGACGCGTAATCCCGGATCGGCGAAAACGTCACCAGCAGTTTGCCCTGCCCGTTCGGCTTCAGCCCCTGGAATGTCTTGACGCACGCCCGGTTCGCCCCCGCTTCCTTGAAAATGTCGAATTCCTTCAGCAGCGCCACCCCGTTGCACTGCACGTCGAACAGCCGGCTCCCCACTCCGCCCTGCCCCGCCGGGTTGCCCCGCCCGAAAAACTTCTCGGCAAAGTGCAGCGCCAGCTTGTAGCTCCCCGCGTCCACCGGAATCGCATAGCTGAAATGCCCGTACCGCTCCGCCACGTACAGCTCCTGGTCCCGCGCTCCCGCCACTTCCTGCGGATGCTGCCCGATCTGCCCGCCGCTCGAGTAGCTCTCCGGCATCCATACGTGCCCGTTGGCGTCCGCGTGCGCGCTCTCCCGGATGTAAATCCGGATCGGATTCAGCCGCTGCGGCTCGGCCGGCACGATCTCGATCGCGCTGACCCGCGCCCGCTCGCGCCGGCTGCCGAACTTGAGGTGCAGCATCCCGTCGCGATCCGGCGTAATGTCCTTGAACACGCGTTCGTCCCCGATGAACGGCCCGCCCGCATCCGACACGATGTCGAAATTCCTCAGGATCGGCCGCCCGTTGGCGTACACGTCGAACACCCGGCTGAATTCCCCTGCGCCGCCCGGCGCCCCCGCCCCGTACGTCGTCTCCACGCAATGCAGGTGCAGTTGGTAGGTCCCCGCGGCCAGCGGGATGTGATAGCTGAAATCCCCGCTGCGGGCGTATTGGAACATCTGCGGATCGAATGCCCGCGCGATGTGCTGCCGCGGCAGTTCCACCAGCTCGCCGCCTTCGTAATACTGGTCCGCCAGCCACTGCTGCCCCGGCCGCCCGCCCCGCGCCTGCCGTTGCCCGCAGTTCAGCCGCACCACCGTCGCCGGCGGCGTCTCCTGAACTCGCGCCGCGCCCTCGTCCGCGCGGCCCCTCGCCCGCCCGCCGCGCACCGCCCGCCGCGCCTTCTCCAGCAGCCGACCGATCGGCCCGCGCGTCGCTGGCGGCGCATGCTCTCCGCGCACCGCCGTGTTTCCGGCCTCGTCTCCGCGCCCGCCGCTCGCGGCCTGCCCGTCGGTTGAATGCGCTGTCGCCTCCCGCGGCGCGAACGCCGGCGCATACTGACCCACCGGAACCGAAATTCGCACACTGTCGCCGGCGCCCTGCTGCTCGTAATACTCCCGCAGCCGCTTCCGCAGCCGGTGCACCTCCACCCGCGCGCTGGCGTCCGTCGCCGGATTGAAGCTCGCCGGCCGCTCCAGCACTTCCACCCCGATGGTGTAGTCCTTGATCTGCGCCGCCTCGCCCCGCAGCGCCTTGGTGCACAGATAGACGATCAGCCGCCCCAGCCGCGGCGAGTGCGCGAATGCCGGCGAGGCGACAATCGCATTCACCTCCGCCCATACCTCTTCCGCCGTGATGCCACTCTCCGGCTGTGTCATCTTGCCGGCCTCATCATATCACGCATGAGTTCCGTTACAGCTCAAGGTAACGCCTGTACGTTGAAGAAACTTAAGGTCCTGGACGTTTCGTGCGGACAGCTAACAGCATTTACTATACATTCACGTCGCCCTGCGAAAAGCTGGTGCAAGACATTGCATGCAACTGCACCCCGTTGATGTCGCCATCATCGTCGCCTATCTTCTGACTTCTGTTCTGGTCGGCTATTGGGTTTCCCACCGCGCCTCGCGCGACCTCAAGGCCTATTTCCTCGGCGGCAACACGATGCCCTGGTATATCCTCGGCATTTCCAACGCCTCCGGCATGTTCGACATCAGCGGCACCATGCTGCTGGTTTACTGGATGTTCGTCTACGGCTTGAAAAGCGTCTGGATCCCCTGGCTGTGGCCCACTTTCAACCAGGTCTTCCTGATGGTCTTCCTCTCCTCCTGGCTGCGCCGCTCCAACGCCATGACCGGCGCCGAGTGGATCCAAACCCGTTTCGGCAAGGGCCGCGGCGCCCAGCTCGCCCACATCATCGTCGTCATCTACGCCTTCGTCAGCATCATCGGTTTCTTCAGTTACGGCTTCAAGGGCATCGGCAAATTCGCCTCCACCTTCCTGCCCTGGCACCTCACGCCCAACCAGTACGCCCTGGCCCTCATCGCCATCACTACCCTGTACGTCATCAAGGGCGGCATGTTCAGCGTCGTCATCACGGAAGTGCTGCAGTTCTGCATTCTCTCCATCGCCTCCTTCGCCGTCGCCATCATCGCCATGTCCAAGGTCGCCCCCGCCACGCTCGCGCAGTGCGTCCCCGCCGGCTGGGATAACCTCTTTTTCGGCTGGCATCTCAACCTCGACTGGTCTTCCCTCATCCCCTCCGCCAACGCCAAAATCGCCCAGGATGGCTACGGCCTGTTCGGCTTTTTCGTCATGATGCTGCTCTTCAAAGGACTCCTCATCAGCGCCGCCGGCCCCGCCCCCAACTACGACATGCAGCGCGTCCTCTCGTCCAAGAACCCCCGCGAAGCCTCGATGATGAGCGGCTGGGTCAACATCGTGCTCACCTTCCCCCGCTACTGCCTCATCACCGGCCTCACCATCCTGGCCGTCGTCTTCTTCAGCGATCAGATTCGTGGCATGGGCACCCGGATGGACTTCGAGCTCGTCCTGCCCTACGCCCTGGCGCGCTTCGTCCCCGCCGGCCTGCTCGGCTTTCTCATCGCCGGCCTCCTGGCGGCCTACATGTCCAACTTCGCCGCCACCGTCAACGCCGCCCCGCCCTACTTTGTCAATGACATCTACAAGCGCTTCATCAACCCTGATGCCAGCCCCCGCACCTACGTCCGGCTGAGCTATCTCAGCTCCTTCCTGGTCGTCGTTCTGGGAGTCGCCATCGGCTGGTACGTCGCCAGCGTCAATTCGGTGGTCCTGTGGATCGTCTCCGGTCTGTGGGACGGCTACACCGCTTCCAACGTCCTTAAGTGGTACTGGTGGCGCTTCAACGGCTACGGCTACTTCTGGGGCATGGTCGCCGGCATCACGTCTTCGCTCACCGTGCCCGCGATCATCGCCCGCATGCCCGCCGTCCAGGAGTTCGCCCACGCCCGCTCGCTCAACCTCGACGTCTCGCTCGGCTTCATTCTGATCTTCGTAGTCTCCGTGATCGGCTGCGTCCTCGGCACTCTGCTCACCCGGCCCGATGAGGACCAGGTCCTCGTCGACTTCTACCGCCGCGTGCGCCCGTGGGGCTTCTGGGGTCCGGTGCTGAAGCTCGTCCGCGCCCAGGACCCCGCCTTCGAGCCCAACCGCGACTTCTTCCGCGACATGTTCAATGTCGCCGTCGGCATGATCTGGCAGATCACGCTCGTCGCCCTGCCGATCTACTTCGTCATCCAGCAATTCACCCGCGCCGCGATCGCTCTCGCTGTCGTGGCCGTGACTTCTTTGATTCTGAAATTCACCTGGTACGACCACCTCTGCCGGCAGGAGGCCCGTTGGGAGACCAACGCCGCGCCGCCGGCCGCCGGCTGAGCCGCAGGACTCTTGCCAGGAGCTACGCAGCATGCAATACGGACACTTCGACGACGACGCCCGCGAATACGTCATCACCCGCCCCGACACCCCCCTGCCGTGGATCAACTACCTCGGCTGCGAGGCCTATTTCGGGCTCATCTCCAACACCGCCGGCGGCTACTCCTTCTACCGCGACGCCCGCCTGCGCCGCCTCACCCGCTACCGCTACAACAACGTCCCCTACGACCTCGGCGGCCGCTACATCTACCTCCGCGACAACGATTGGGACGAATTCTGGTCCCCCTCCTGGCAGCCCACGCGCAAAGCCGTCGAGGATTACTCCTGCCGCCACGGCCTCGGCTACAGCATCATCGGCTCCCGCTATCTCGGCATCGAGGCCCGCACGCGCTACTTCGTCCCCCTCGGCCAAAACCTCGAAATCTGGCAGCTCACCCTCACCAACCACCGCCCCACCGCCGCCGACCTCTCCGTCTTTTCGGCGATTGAATTCTGTCTTTGGGACGCCCAGGACGACGCCACCAATTTCCAGCGCAACTTCAGCATCGGCGAGGTCGAAATCGCCGACGGCGTCATCTATCACAAGACCGAGTACCGCGAGCGCCGCAACCACTTCGCTTACTTCGCCTGCTCCGCGCCGCTGGCCGGTTTCGACACCCAGCGCGAGGCCTTCCTCGGCCCCTATCGCGGCTGGGATTCGCCCCTCGTCGTCGCGCGCGGCTTCGCCGCCAACTCCATCGCCCACGGCTGGGCGCCCATCGGCTCCCACCACGTCAAACTGTCTCTTGAACCCGGCGAGACCCGCCAGCTCGTCTTCGTCCTCGGCTACCACGAGAACCCCCGCGACGCCAAGTTCGACCCTCCCGACTCCCTCACCATCGACAAGCGCACCGTCAAGCCGGTCATCGCCGCCCACCTCGATCCCGCCGCCGCCGATGCCGCTTTTGACGCCCTGCGCGCCTACTGGGACCGCCTGCTCGCCATCTGCCAGGTCACCACGCCCGACCTGCACACCAACCGCATGGTCAACATCTGGAATGCCTGCCAGTGCATGGCCACTTTCAACCTGTCCCGCTCGGCGTCGTTGTTCGAATCCGGCATCGGCCGCGGCCTCGGCTTCCGCGACTCCAACCAGGACCTGCTGGGCTTCGTGCACATGGTCCCGCCGCGCGCCCGCGAGCGCATCCTCGACCTCGCCGCCACCCAGCTCCCCACCGGCGGCGCTTATCACCAGTACCAGCCCCTGACCAAGCGCGGCAACAACGACGTCGGCGGCGGTTTCAACGACGATCCCCACTGGCTGATCGTCGGCGTCGCCGCCTACCTCAAGGAGACCGGCGACTGGAGCATCCTCGACGAGCCCGTCCCCTACGACAACCAGCCCGGCTCCGAGCAGCCGCTCTACGATCACCTCCGCCGCGGCTTCGACTACACCCTCCAGCGCCTCGGCCCCCACTCCCTACCCCTGATCGGCCGCGCCGACTGGAACGACTGCCTCAACCTGAACTGTTTCTCCGAGACGCCCGGCGAATCCTTCCAGACCACCACCAATCGCCAGGGCGGCGCCGCCGAGTCCGTCTTCATCGCCGCGCTATTCGTCCTCGCCGGCCGCGAGCTGGCCGCCATCGCCGAGCGGCGCGGCCTGGCCGCCGAGGCGCGCGACGTGCTCGATCGCGTCGCCGCCATGGAATCGGCCGTGCGCGACCACGGCTGGGACGGCGAATGGTTCCTCCGCGCCTATGATTATTTCGGCCGCAAGATCGGCTCCCATGAATGCGACGAAGGCCGCATCTTCATTGAGACGCAAGGCTTCTGTGTGCTCGCCGGCATCGGCCTGGACGACGGCCGGGCGCGCCGCGCGCTGGACTCCGTCCGCACCCACCTGCTTACCGATCACGGCATTGTCCTCCAGCAGCCGGCCTACTCGCATTACCAGCTTCATCTCGGCGAAATCTCCTCCTACCCTCCGGGCTACAAGGAAAACGCCGGCATCTTCTGTCACAACAATCCCTGGGTCATGATCGCTGAGGCCCGCCTGGGCAACGGCGACGCCGCCCACGATTATTACCTGCGCATCAACCCCTCGGCCCGCGAGCTCATCGGCGACGTGCACCGCTGCGAGCCTTACGTCTACGCCCAGATGATCGCCGGCCGCGACGCGCCGACCCACGGCGAAGCCAAGAACTCCTGGCTCACCGGCACCGCCGCCTGGAACTACTACGCCATCACCCAATGGATCCTGGGCATCCGCCCGGCCTGGGACGGTCTCGAGATCGCTCCGGTCCTGCCCTCGCATTGGCCATCGGTGGACGCCACCCGCATCTTCCGCGGCGTCGCCTACCGCATCTCTATTCGCCGCGCCGGCCCCGGCCACTCCGTCAGCCTGACCGTCGACGGCACGCCGGTCGCAGGCAACATCGTCCCCCCGCCCCCCGCGGGCCATACGGAGGTTTTCGTTCAAGCTTTGGTGCGCTGACTAACCCCCTGCCACTCGGGCGCCGTACCCGGTCACATCCTCCTGAGTGGCCGTTCCTGCGGCGCCCTTTTTTTGCGCCTCCAGAACACAATGCCAGCTCCGCCCGAGGCGCCGTTGCTGGGCCGGATCGCATTCGCTGGATTCCTGGCACGCCAGGCCGGTGCTGGTCCGGACCTCATTGTCGTGGGCCGCACCTCCAGCTCATGCTTCTGCCTTGCGTCAATCGGCGTGGGTGTGCAATCCGGCACATAGATAACGCTTCTTTCCATGCACATGGGTTGCACTTTTGCATCCTCGCCGCCTTGTTCCGCGGCCGCCGGCTGGGTGTAGACTGTCAGCGACCCCCGTAGCGGCAACCGCAAGCCCGGCTCCAGCCGCCGGCGCGCTGAACGGACCCTCCACGCGGCCCGCACGCGGGGTCAGATTCGAGGCACCTATGTCAGATGAAACCGGGAACCAGGGATTCAACCGCCGGCAAATCGCCCGCGCCACGGCGCTCGGCGGCATGTGGCCCCTAATGGCCGCGGCTGCGCCCGGCGCGCCGGCTCAAAGCGCCGCCCACGATCAGACCGCCACCGGCACGCTCCTGGGCGTGCATCAGTTCGGCGCCCAGGGCGACGCGAAAACCGACGACACCAAGGCCCTCCAAAGCGCCATCGATGCGGCCGCCAGCCGCGGCGGGTCGGTGCTGATCCCGCCGGGCGTCTATCTCACCGGCGAGCTGCAGTTGCGGCCCCACGTCGGCCTGATCGGCGTTCCAGCCTGGGATTACAGAGGTGGAGGCGGCTCCGTGCTGCG
>JBKQPG010000075.1:0-4952 GCA_052145115.1 Bryobacteraceae bacterium | reverse complement strand
AGGGAACCAATAGGGTGGTCCCGGCTTTTCTCAGCGGCGCCGTACTCAAGCGGTTGCATCCGCTGCACCTATGGTTTCTCGAGTACCTGCTATTGCTGTACGCCATTGTCGGAGTGGCGGCATGGTTGTCGCGCTGGTTCCCGGCGGGCGTGATGGAGCGCATTCACGTGGCCTACCGTTGGGCGCTGCAGCGGCCGTATGCCCCGGCGCTGTTCGCGCTGTTTTCGTGGGTGCAACTGGCCGGGATGCGGGGCAACCTCAAGGACTGCGACGGCTTCATACCGGAAGTGCCGATCCTGCTGGCCTATATTCCGCCGTTCGCGTTCGGCTGGCTGCTGTACCGCAACCGCGACCTATTGAACCGATTCCGGCGGCACATGTGGATCTACCTGGGCCTGGCGGTGCCCGCGTTTTTCGTCTACGGGCTGACGTCAGCGAACAAGTATCCGTATCTCAAGGCCGCGGGCAACGTGCTGCTGTGCTGGTTGTGCATTTTCGCCGTCACGGGTTTGTTCCTGAAGTACTGCAGCGGGGCGAGTGTGCGCTGGCGCTACATGTCCGACGCGTCGTACTGGCTGTTCATCATGCACATGCCGGTGGTGGTCGGGTTGCAGGTGGCGCTGTTGCCGGTGCCCCTTCCAGCCCTGGCAAAGGTGCCCATTGCGCTGGCGGCCGCGGTGGCGATCCTGATCGTTTCCTATGACCTGATGGTCCGCCCCACGTGGATCGGAGCACTGTTGAACGGCCGCCGCTATCCGCGCCGTCGGCCTGAGGTCGAGCGCGAACCGCTGCTGGCGGCGGCGGGCTGAGGCGGGCGTTTCGCCGTGCGGCGGGGCGCGATTTCACCGTGAAAACACCGTGTTTCACCGTGTTTTGACCGTGAAAACAGCGGTTTTTTCACGCACGGTGCGTCACGGTGAATGTGCTGCAAACACAGGACTTAGTCGAATTTCACCGGGCCTTTTGAGGCACATTAACAGGCCGAACCGTGCGTCACGGTGAATCTGATGCGAACACAGGGGCTATCAACATTGACGTGCGCAGCGTTGCGCGCAAAACATGGTTCACCGTGTATGTATGTGATCTAAAGGGCTTATTGAAAATTCACCGCGATTCGCCGACGGAGTAACAACGGCGGTGGTTTGGTGGTGTTTTCACGGTGGAGCTACGGCGTTTTTGTGTCGGCGGGGCGCGGATCGAAGGCGGCGAAGCGTTCGGACCAGCGGATGCGCCCGGTCATCTGCATCACGACAAAGAGCGTGAGGATGGCGCCGATGGTGATGGTCAATCCGGTGAGTCCCTGGAAGAAGAAGGCGTAGGAGAAGAGCACGAGATAGAGGAACTGAGTCAGTGCCGCCTCGCGGATGGCGAACTGAGTGCCGACGACCAGGCGCAGGTAAGTCACGACCAGAAACACCGACACGATGGAAGAGATCGCAAAGGACAAATGAATGTCCAGGTGATCGGCCAGGTAGGCCAGCAACAGGTGGAAGGCGAAGAAGGCGGCGCCGAGGAAGAAGTAGTTCATGGGATGCAGGTCGATGTTGCGCAGGGTGGTGACGATGAAGATGAGGAAGAAGAAAAAGAAGAGGGAAACAGGGGCAAAGAAACTGATCTCGCTGGCCAGCGCCCCGGGCTGGAGCTGCTCCGGCATGCTCATGGCGATGTCGTAGCCCGAGACGAGGTTCTTGTAGTTCCAGTCGAGTTGCCAGCCGCCCGGGAGTTCCTGTTTCCCGGTGGGCGCGAGGGTGTTATCGGGGAAATCGATATCAACGAAATTGGTGTTCATGCGCAGGTGGAAATTCTGGACCGCGTTCACGTTCTGACCGAAGCTGTACTGCCAGCTATCCAGGCCCTGCGAGCGATAACCCAATTGCAGCGTGAGATCCTGGCCGGGCGGCGTTTCCGCCCATGCGCAAGCGGCTTCCTTTTCCATGGCCGGGACGAGCGGGCGGCCGTTCAGGGCGAACTGCAGGTCGTCATAGATCGCCTTGGCGTTGGGAAAGCGCAGGCAGAAGCACATCCTGGGCTGGTCGGTGCGCGGATTGCGGAACAGATAGGTTCCGCCGAAGCGGACCTTATAGGTGGAGTACCAGAGCAGCCCTTTGCGGCGGGGCTCATTGCGCAAATCGACCTGGACGTCGCTCGAGGAGGGGCGGAGGGTGTAGGTCTGATAGCGGGTCCGCTCCACAGTGTGCTGATTGCCGTTCTGCTTGACAAGCTCGGATTCGACGACGGGCAGGGAGTACTCGGCATAAGGGGCGGTCTGGACCTGGGGCGCGCCCCAGATGGATTCCACGCGGCCGCGCAGTCGGCCGCCGACGGAGCCGGTGCGGGCGAGGATGGTGGCGCCGAGGATCACCCAGGCGATCGAGGTGCAGAAGAAGATAAAGGCGATGGCGAGAAGGCGTTTGACCATGGATCGATGATCCGGCAAGTAGTCCACAATGTCAAGTACTTTATTGTGCAAAGATATAATTAGAGCAGATGCACAATTCCTGTGAACTCGGCCTGCGCGGGTTGGGTTCCCTCGGCGCGATGTTCAGAGGCTGTCATCAAGCGCCGCGGCCCTCGGTGTCCCCGTCCGGGAGCGGCCTCATTGCGGCCGGACGCGACGGGCTACACTGATTCCGAAACAGGTCTACTGGCAGTTACTCATCCGCCGCATTGCGATCTCGGAGGCCCAGGGTCGTGATCAGGCGGTGGAGATAGTTCGGATGCAGTTTCAACGCGCGCGCGGCTTCGGGGATGCTGTTTTGGGCCTGTTCCAGAGCGGTCGCGATCAGCCGTCTCCTGGTCTGGCGGACGACCTCATGGAATCCGCCTTCCTGGCGGCTGGCCGGGAGCTCGAGATCGGGCAGCAGGTCGGAGAGGTCGTCGGGCGTGATCACTTCGGACGAGCCCATCACCACGGCCCGTTCGATCACGTTCTGCAGCTCGCGCACGTTGCCCGGCCAGTCGTGCGAGGTGAGGATGGCGCGCGCTTCGCGGGAGAGTCCGGTCACGTTGCGGCCGGTCTCCTCGCTGAATTTGCGGACGAACCAGGTGGCCAATAGTGGGATGTCCTCGCGGCGCTGGCGCAGCGGCGGGACGCGCAACGGAACGACGTTGAGGCGGTAGAAGAGGTCCTCGCGGAACCGTCCCTGCCGCACGCCATGCTCGAGATCGCGATTGGTAGCGGCGACCACCCTGATATCGACCTGCACGGGGCGCACTCCGCCGACGCGTTCAAATTCGTGCTCCTGCAAGACGCGCAGGAGCTTGGCCTGCAAGGCGGGCGCGAGTTCACCGATCTCATCCAGGAACACGGTGCCGCCGTCGGCCAATTCAAACTTGCCCTTGCGCTGCGCAATCGCGCCGGTGAAGGCCCCTTTCTCATGACCGAAGAACTCGCTCTCCAGCAGGTTCTCCGCAATCGCCGCGCAGTTGACCGTGATAAAGGGACGCGCCGAGCGCGGGCTATTGCGGTGGATCGCCCGGGCGACCAGTTCCTTACCCGTTCCGCTCTCGCCCAGGATCAGCACCGTCGAGTTGCCGGGCGCCACCTTGGCGATACTGCGCTGCAGCGCGGTCATCACGGCGCTGTTTCCGATCATGAAGTTTCTGTCGACGCCGGCGCCGGCGCGCAGCCGGTCGTTCTCCACACGCAGGCTGAGCAGGTCGCGGGCGTTTTCGACCGCCAGGCCCAACATCTCGCACAGGACCGTGATCATTTGCGTTTCATGGTCGCGATAAGCACGCGTTCTGCCGCCCGAGGCGACGTAGAGGACACCGATCACGCGCCCGGCGAGCGCCAGCGGACAAGCCAACCACGCCGACCCATCGGACTCGCCGGTAACGATGGAGCCGCTGGCCAGGACGTCGTTCAAGACAGATTCCGGAACGGCAGCCCGTCCTTGAGCCGCGTCGCAATCATGCCCCGCCAGGGGCGCGGGGTTGCCGCCTTCCAGCAGTACGAGCGCGCCCTGGCGCGAGGGGATCAGCTCGAAGATGAGCTGAAACAGGTGCTGCTCCAGTTGGGGCCGCACGCGGCAGGCGGGATCGAGCAACAGGGTCTGGACAATCCGCAAAACCTCGCCCACCCGGAGCAGCGTCGCGGCCTCGCCTCCGATGGGCACGACACCGGTTTGCGTGGCACGGAATTGAGAGTGATCCGGAACCCGATGCGTGATGGAGACGGCCGGCTCGCTGTCACTGCGTTGCCTGAAAACGAAGGAAATCCGGCCAATCTCGATGGCATCCCCATCGTTGAGTTCGCACTCCTGAACGCGCAGCCCGTTGACGATGGTTCCGTTGCGACTGTCGAGGTCGCGAATCTCAATCCGGCCGGCGCCGCAGCGGATGAGACAATGCTGGCGCGAAACCGAGGTGTCGTGGATGGAAATCGTGTTCGAATCGGTCCGCCCGATGCTCGTTTCCTCGCTTTCAAGGGGGATCGTCTGGCCCAGAAACTGGCCACTGTTCCCGATGAGTACGCCGCGCATAGGGGGTAAAAACCAGATTAACCCCTCGGCCGGCCGCGGGGGGGGGTTCTACTGAAATGCTGAGAACGGGCCCTAGCACGCCGTTTGGTTTTCCGGCGATGAGAATCGAGGATTCGCCAGATCCTGTTCCCAGATTCACGATACCGCCGGTGTCAAGCGAATTCAGGGGCCGGGATGACGGGGAGGCACGGAAGGCGTTGGCACGGAAGAGGCGAAAGAGGCATCACTGTTGTGACCGGCCGCCGTCGCCTGCGCCACGAGCGTGAATCCATACCTTGGCGTCCGCGACTCCAGGAACTCGAGCGGCGCAGGGGGCGGCGCGGGCGGCGAGTGTGCGATTGGCGGAGCGCGGGAGAGGCGTTCGCGGAAAATTGGAGGAACAAAGCCAAGCGCGACACTTATGTCGCAAAGTGTCGAGTTTCGTCATACGGCATATGACGTCTGGTGATCCGGGAGAGGTCGGGCCGG
>JBKQPG010000074.1:0-12546 GCA_052145115.1 Bryobacteraceae bacterium | reverse complement strand
GGGGCACGTCCTCTGCCGAAGCGGCGTCCAGGCGCGCGGGCAGAGCGCCAGCGCCGATCAGGCCGGCCAGCGTGCCCGCGCCTTTGAAGAAGTCGCGGCGCTGGAGGCTATGGTCGTCGAGCGGGTCGCGCTCGGTCATGCCATTGATGCGCGGACCGTTGTCGTCATGCATGGAGAACGTTGTAGCACATTGGCGGCTGCGGCGCAGGTGCGGCTGGCGAAGACGTTTTCCGCGGGAGCTCCCAGCGAAAGGCGCGTGGATCGAAATGGGTAACGGCGGGGCTTCGAGAATTTCAGACCCATAGCTCTAAAGAGGCATTCACCCGGAGAATCGGACGCGCATAATTACTGTAGCCGCGATCTCAGAAAGGAGGTCCGGTGGAAGTGGATGGTTGCGGAGGCATGTCATGCGCTTTACGCAGTCGCTGGTTTGGCTCGCGATGCTGTGCGGTGCGACGGTTGTGGAAGGACAGACCCCGGCCACTGCCGCAGCGACGAGTCGCCCGCAGGCCGTGCGGGTGAGTTATGTCCAGGGAGAGGTGAAGGTATCCACGGGGACCGCCGGCCAGCCGGACCTGAGTACGAAGTGGGTGGCCGCGGGGGTGAATTTTCCGATTGTAAAGGGGGCGACACTCGCGACCGAGAACGGCAGGGCCGAGGTGGAGTTTGAGAATGGATCGATGGCTTACCTGGCGGAGCACTCGGTACTACAGTTCCTGAAATTGAAAAGCGATCCTCAGGGAACGACGTCGCTCATCAGGCTGTTGACGGGAAGGGCGACCTTCGAGCTGGAGTCGAACGGGCACGACGTTTTCGAGATCGGTTCGTCGGCGGCGATGTTCCGAATGAAGGAAAAGACTGCGTTGCGGGTGGAAAGCGCTCTGGATGGGGCGCTGTTTCGGGTAGTGGAAGGATCAATCGCGATCTTAGAAGGAAAACCGCCGAAGTTATCCAAGGTGGGACCTGGAGAGGCTGTCCAGAGTATAGGCGGGGTGCAGACCCGGGTAAAAGACGCGGTAGACAGCGAAGAGCAGAAGGCCTGGGACCAATGGGTCAACGCGGAGAGCAGAGATAGGAAGGCAGATATAGAGAGGGGATTGCAGCTATCGGGATTGAAGGCTCCGATACCTGGGCTGGTGAACTTAGTAAGAGGGGGAACATTTGAGGATTGTCCGCCGTACGGGAAGTGCTGGGAGCCGAACGAGGCGGCCGGAGCGGCTGGCGAGGCGGGAGACGTAGACAAGCTCGGAGCAACGCAGGAACCAGGGCCCGGAGGCGTAGGGGCGGCGAATTCGCAAATGCCCCAGGATGCGGGCGTGACATACAAGCAGGTCAGAGAAGACCGCAATGTTACTTCCTATGACGGGCCGTGCGGGATGGGCGCGGTGCGCCAGGATGATTACTATGTCATTAAGACTCTCAAGATAACTCCGCAAAAGCCGCAGGGAGAGGTTGTGAAGGAAACCTGGGGCAGTACAAGTACGACTTATCCGGAATGGTGGGAGTCTGCGTGGGCGACGTGTTTCGCGGGCCGATGGGTAGCTGCGACGCGTCGCCATCCGCCGCATGGCTGTGCAGAAGGGCATAAGTGTCCGCCGCACAAGCAGTGGGTCGTGGGACCTAAGTCCAGGAGTGGTTCATTCCTGCGTGTACGGATGGGCAAAGGAGTCGGGTTCATCCCGAAAGATCCCAAAGATGTTAAGGGGAAACGGCCGCTGAACGCGCAAGAAGGAGTGTTGGTGCTACAGCGTAAAGGCGGGCAAGAAGTCGCAGTTATGAAAGCCGCGCCGAAGGTACTGCAGCTTGAGAGGATTTTGCCGGCCCGATATGAGGAAAAGTGGGCGAAAAGCATGCCGACGGTAAAGCAGCCGGTGATCGAAGGCAAGCTCCTGAAGGGCGGGAACACTACGCTGAACGCGAAGGCGCCACAGGTCGGGAAACAGAATGGTCAGCCTCCTATCCACTACGACTACAAAACAGGGAACTTCGTAACGCTGGGCGCCGGCGCGGGAGGTGGGCGAGGCGGCGAGCGGCCGATGGTGGTGGGGCATGTGAACTCATCCGGAGGGAGCGAGGGCGGATCGTACGGCGGCGGGAGTTCGCGCGGATCGTCGGGCGGCGGTTCCGCTTCGCGTGGATCTTCCGGAGGGGGCGGAGGCGGCGGCGGTGGCGGCGGCGGGCATGCCTCGGGCGGAGGTGGTGGTGGAGGGGGAGGCGGTGGCGGCGGTGGCGGCGGGCATGCCTCGGGCGGAGGTGGAGGTGGCGGAGGCGGCGGCGGAGGTGGTGGTGGCGGAGGTGGCGGCGGGCACCCGAAATGAGCAGCAGTCCGGGTTCACTGACCGGCGCGGGTGTTGCGCCGGTCAGTCAGTTTTGCCCCGTAATCATCTCCGCTCGGCAGTCGTCTCCGCCCAACTAATGGGCCCGGGCGCGGCGCATTGAAGCAGGGCCCAGCCGCCTTGCATGCCCCGCCCTGCCGGCGGGCACGCCGGGCTCAGTAGCGGATGCTGAAATCGCGCGTCTTGATGAGCGCGCACTCGGATTCGGTGACGCCGTGAACTTCGCCGTACAGTGGGCCGCGATGCAGATGGCCGGCCAGAGCGTCAAGCTGCGATTTTGATCCGCTGGCGATCACTTCCACCCTGCCGTCGTCGAGGTTGCGCACGGTGCCGGTGACGCCCAGCTCCTGCGCGCAGCGGCGGACGAATTCGCGGAAGCCGACGCCCTGGACGTGGCCGCGCACGACATAGCGGCGAGTCGGATGGAGATTCGTGTTCTCCCCCATTGGAAGTTCTGATTCCAGCGTCGCAAAAATCGGGCCATGGCGCGGGGCGCGATAGAATGCGGGTATGCCCTTCCCGGTTCACCGTATGCGCCGGCTGCGCGCCAGCGAGCCGTTGCGGAAACTGGTGCGCGAGACGCACCTGGAGCCGTCGCAGTTCATCTTTCCGCTGTTCGTGGTGGAAGGCGAAGGCGTGCGGCGCGAAATCGGCGCCATGCCCGGCAACTACCAGCTTTCGATCGACGAGCTGCTGAAGGAATGTGAAGCCACCGCGCGGCTCGGCATCGGCGGCGTGATGCTGTTCGGCATTCCGTCGCACAAGGACGAAATGGCCTCGGGCGCGTACGATGACAACGGTATCGTGCAGCAGGCCGTGCGGGCGCTGAAGCACGCGCTGCCGAAGCTGGTGGTGATCACCGACGTCTGCAACTGCGAATACACCAGCCACGGGCATTGCGGCCGGGTGGTGGACGGCGACGTCGACAACGACGCGACGCTGGAATGGCTGGCCCGCGCCGCAGTGTCGCACGCCCGCGCCGGCGCGGACATCGTGGCGCCGTCCGACATGATGGACGGGCGCGTGGGCGCGATCCGCGAGGCGCTGGACGGCGCCGGATTCGTGCGCACGCCGATCCTCAGCTACGCGGCCAAATACGCCAGTTGCTTTTATGGACCATTCCGCGAGGCGGCCGAGTCCGCGCCGCAGTTCGGCGACCGCCGCAGCTACCAGATGGATGCGGCCAACGCGCGCGAAGCGATGCGCGAGATGGCGCTCGACATCGAGGAAGGTGCGGACATGGTCATGGTGAAACCGGCCATGCCGTACCTGGACATCATCCGCATGGCGCGCGACAGCTTCGACGAGCCGCTGGCCGCGTACCAGGTTTCGGGCGAGTTCAGCATGATCATGGCGGCGGCGCGCAACGGTTGGATCGATCTGGACCGGGCGATCCTGGAGTCGCTGACCTCGATCCGGCGCGCTGGCGCGGATGTCATCCTGACCTACTTCGCGCACGCCGCCGCGCGGCTGCTGGGCTAGCCGGGCGTGGCAGGAGCAGAAAGTACGCGATTATTCTTCATCTAATACGAAGGGAAACGCATGCAAAAGACGAGTAATCCGCAAGAATTAGCGGAAATTGCGAAGAAAATCCGCCGGCATATCGTGGAAATGATCGGGGCCGCGGGGAGCGGCCATCCGGGCGGGTCGCTCTCGGCGGTCGAAATCCTGGTGACATTGTATTGGGACGTGATGCGCCACGACCCCGCGCAGCCGAAATGGCCGCAGCGCGACCGCTTTATCCTCAGCAAGGGCCATGCCGCGCCGGTGCTGTACTCGGTGCTGGCCGAGTGCGGCTACTGCCCCGTGGATCAACTGCTGACGCTGCGCAAGATGGGGTCGATTTACCAGGGCCATCCAGACATCCGGTTCCTGCCGGTGCTCGAGGCCTCGACCGGATCGCTCGGCCAGGGGCTGTCGCTGGCGCTGGGCATGGGCTCGGGGCTGAAGCTGGACGGGTACGATTCGCGCGTCTACGTGATGCTCGGCGACGGCGAGAGCCAGGAGGGCCAGATCTGGGAAGCGGCGATGTACGGCTCGTATCACAAAGTCGACAACGTCTGCTGCATCGTCGATTACAACAAGATTCAGCTCGACGGCTTCGTCAAGGACATCCTGGACATCGCGCCGCTGGCGGACAAGTGGCGCTCCTACGGCTGGCACACGCTGGAGATCGACGGCCACGACCTCGGCGCCGTGAAAGCCGCGTTCGTGGAAGCCGCGGCCACCCAGGGGCAGCCCACCTGCATCGTGGCCAACACGATCAAGGGCAAGGGCGTGAGCTTCATGGAGAATAACCCCAAGTTCCACGGCGTCGCCCCCACGCCGCAAGAGGTGGAACTGGCACTGAAGGAGCTGGCCTGAGATGGCACTGGCGACGAATTACGAGCTGAAATTGGGCGCGGCGACGCGCGAGGCCTTCGGACGCGCGCTGGTCGAAGTGGCGCGCGAGAACGCGAACGTGGTGGGCTGCGACGCCGACCTCTCGAAGTCGACGATGATGACCTACTTCGCCAAGGAGTTCCCCGCCCGCTTTTTCGAATGCGGCATCGCCGAGGCGAACATGGTGGCTCTCGGCGCGGGACTGGCGATGACGGGCAAGATCCCGTTCGTGAGCTCATTCTCGTGCTTCGTGATGAACAAAGGGTTCGAGCAGTTGCGCACCACGGCGGCCTACCCCGGCGTGAACCTGAAAGTCGTCGGGACGCACAGCGGGATTTCGATCGGCGAAGACGGGCCGTCGCAGATGTCGATCGAGGACCTGGCGCTGGCCTGCGCGCTGCCCGGGTTCACGGTCATCAGCCCGGCCGACGAGGTCGCCACCCGCGCCGCCGTGCTGTGGGCCGCCGCGCATTTCGGCCCGGTCTTCCTGCGCACCGGCCGGGCCAAGGTGCCGCTGATTTACCCCCCCGGCGCGAACATCGAAATCGGCCGGCCGTACGAGCTGTTGCCGGGCCGCGACGTCACGCTGGTGGCCCACGGGATGATGGTCGCCGAGTGCATTCGCGCCGCCGCCGCGCTGGACGCCGAAGGCATTTCGGCGCGCGTTCTGGACGTGCATACGCTGAAGCCGCTCGACGAGCAGTGCCTCGCCGCCGCCGCGCGCGAAACCGGCGTAATGGTGGTGGCCGAGGAGCATTTGGTCGACTCCGGCCTGGGCGTTCGCGTGGCTCAGGCGCTGGCCCGGCACGCGCCGGCGCCGATCGAATTCATCGGCCTGGAAACATACGCCGAGTCCGGCACGCCCGCTGGGGTTCCGGCCAAGTACGGGCTGACCAGCGCCAACATCGTGGCCGCCGCCAGGCGGGCCATGGCACGCAAGGCGGGTTAGGAAGCGGCGACGCGGGCGTCGGTGCGGCGCAGCCGGCTGGCCAGAATCTGCATCACGGCCAGCGCGAAGAACGGCGTCTCCTGAACCATGAACTCGAAGCGCCGGCGATTCACCGCAGCCAGACGGCAATCGGTCTTCGCCACGGCCGCGGCGCTGCGCGGACCGTCATCGATGAGCGCCATCTCGCCGAAGATTTCGCCCGGGCCCAGCACCTCGAGCGTCTTCGAGCCGATCAGGATTTCCACTTCGCCTTCGATGATGACGAACATGTGCATGGCCGCGCCCTTGTCATCGGCCGAAAAAATCGTCTGCCCCGCGGAGTAGCTCGTCGTTTCGGCGTTACGGAACAGATTCAGGAATAGCTTGGTGTTGCTCATGGGTAGGAAGTCTCACTTCTGGCGGTGAAGTAACGATAACACACGTCCTTCTTGCTCGTAAAGAATGAACCTCACGCCGGGCCGTGACGGCGGCCAATCGCGCCGCCACAGCAGCTCTATCGAAGCTGCAGTTCGGACGGCCAATGGCGCGTGAGCGAGCGCAACAGCGGGCGCCGCCCGCAACGTAACGCCTTTAACCGCAGCGCAGTTGAAGCCCGCTTCATCGGATTGTGATCAATCTGTAAGAGAAAAGACCACTCGCTGGGGCACTTCCAATCAAGGACGGGCTAATTATGTTGAACGCACCTGTTCGGACCGGCCTTTTCGGCCGCACGCGGGATTCGTCTGGCTTGCCGGCGCTCGACTATCCTCTGCCGGCCGCGGAGCGGGTTGCCGTCGTGGGCGCGCGCCTGCGGGCCGAGCCCGGCGTCCGATCGTTCCCCCACTGGAGTACGGCCGATCTGGAATCCTGGAATCCGCAAGCGCTCGCCGGGCCGCGCTCGGAGTTGTTCGCCATGGGCGCGCTGCGGCGCCAGGGCTACCTCGCCCTGCCGGACCTGCGGTTGCCCCTGGTGGTCCTTTCTTCCCTACCCGAGGGACCGCTCACCTCGGCGCAGCACGAGCGCCTGTGGTATCTGTTTGAGCTGCCCGTCTTCGAGCAGATCCGCGCCACGGACGAAGCCCTGCTCGGCTGGGAATGCGACGCCCGCGACGGCTGGCACCTGGCGTGCCACCAGGACGGCACTCCGAAATTGACCCTGGGCGAGTTGCGCTCCGCGGGCTGGCAGGGCGTCCAGTTGCGCGGTTTCTGCGGCTGCGGCAAGACCTGCCATCGGTTGATCGTCGAAACGGCGGCGCGGCGGCGGGCCATGGCGGCCGCGGCGGGCCGCTTAGCTCAAAGCCAAATAGCGGGTTGACCCGTACAGATTGGCACAAGAGCACGATCGGCCTTGAGGATTAGCGAACATGCAATCGAATGTCGTTCACCCAATGAGTTTGACCGTTGGAGTCGATCGGGCACGCAGGCTGATCGAGCAAGTCCCGCATGCCACTTGTCGAAGCGCTGCTCAACGGCGTTGGAACGTCGCCGACGATGGGACAGTCCCGGAGGAGAGCGTCAACTGGCTCTTCTGCTGGGGCAAGACCGGCATGGGAAGCCCTACTGCGGCCGAAGAGGCCAGGCGTGTGTTCGATGCTATTCTGCCGGTTACCTTTTCACGGTATGACCGTCTCGTGCCGCATGAATACGCTCGGTCGCACAGGTATACCTAGGAGGGCCGATGAGGAAGCGCGGACTCGACGGGAGTGTCACGCTCGTGCGGCCCACATCGGCCACCATTGCGCTACTAGCCCTTGTGCTCGCGACCGGCTGTAGCGGACCGGTCGAGCCCAGTGGAGGCCAAACTAGACGGGAGGAATCGAGCAGCAGCTACGGGGCGCCCAAGGGCAACGGGCCACTTGGCGCCGAAAAGGCTGCCACCTCCGAAGTTGTAGTCGAAAAGAGCGACTCTGCGTGCAAACACATCTGGGCAACAGGCGAATTCGACGTTACCTGTCTTGCTCTCAAGCCAAGGACGCGCGTCATTCGGATAATTGGGCCTCCTACTCCCCGTGCGCTCCTAAAAAATCCTGCGCCGCCGCCATTCGAGTGCTATTCGTGGGGATACATTTATTATGATAAGGGCCTGCTCAAGGCTTTGACGTACAATTACCCGATGGTACCTGCCGACTATCCCTGGGGGCCCCAAGCTTTGGATTGGATTGGCTTGAAGAAGACGTCTGAGCCTCATGATTATGGATTTGTTGTAGGTTGGGGCAAGGATTCAAGACAGCTCGTGTGTTGCGGGTTAGTAATGGAAACAGTGACGATGTTGAAGAGCGCGGCCCAGATCACCGTTCGTTTCGACCGAAGAACTCTTGAGACGCCCTCCCGCTAGCCGCCCCTTAGGAGTGGCCTTCGGCCGGGCGGGCAATCGTGGCCGATACACGGCGTTGAGCACGAAAACGGGATTACCGGAAAATCGCCTACCGCCAACGAATTCAAACCCACCACATAGATTTCGGAGACGCGGGGAGCGGAATGCGCGTGCAGTCGCGCTGACACGCATGATTCTCCCAATCCACGCTCTGCCCACTCGGCGCCGACCGGCGGGAATCCGAACAACTGCCGGTTGCCACGCCCGTAATGAGACGACATTCGCCGCCCGGGCCGCGCTCCGCATATACTGATCTCTTCCACTCCCCTTCTCCGAAAGGACCCCGCCGTATGGACCGACGACACTTCCTCCAGGCAACCCTGGCCGCTCCCGCCGCTCTGGCCATCCCTGACGCCTACGCGGCGCTCTTCGACGCGCCACCGAAGCGCGTCGGCATCATCGGCCCCGGCTGGTACGGCAAATGCGACCTGATCCGGCTCTTGCAGGTCGCCCCGGTTGAGGTCGTCTCGATGTGCGACGTCGACAAACACATCCTGGAGCAGGCCGCCGACCGCATCCAGGCGCGCCAGCCCTCGAAAAAGCGCCCCCGTACCTACGCCGACTACCGCAAGATGTTGGCCGAGCGGGACCTCGACATCGTGCTCATCGCCACGCCCGACCACCAGCACGCCTTGCCGATGATCGCAGCGGTGCAGGCCGGCTGCGATGTCTACCAGCAGAAGCCGATCAGTGTCGACGTCGTCGAAGGCCAGGCCATGCTGGCCGCCGCGCGCAAGTACGGGCGCGTCGTCCAGGTGGGCACCCAGCGCCGCTCCACGCCGCACCTCGTCGAGGCCCGGGACCAGATCGTTCGCCAGGGCAAACTGGGTAAGGTCGGCCTGGTCGAGATTTACTGCTATATCCCGATGCGCCTGTTCGCGAATCCGCCCGCCATTGCGCCGCCCGATTACCTCGACTGGGACGCCTGGACCGGACCCGCGCCCCTGCGGCCCTACACCGCGGCAGTTCATCCCCAGCAATGGCGCGCCTACATGGAGTATTCCAACGGCATCATGGGCGACATGGGCATCCACATGTTCGACATGGCGCGTTGGATGCTCGGCCTGGGCTGGCCCAAACGCATTTCGTCGCAGGGCGGCATCTTTGTCCAGAAGAACTCGGCCGCCAACATCTCCGACACCCAGACCGCGACGTTCGAATACGACGACCTCACCATCGTCTGGCAGCATCGCACCTGGGGCAACCCGCCCGACCCGCAGGACACCTGGGGCGCAACCTTCCACGGCGACAAGGGAACCCTGAAGGCCAACGTTTACCGCTACGAGTTCACCCCGCTGTGGCAGACCAAACCGGCCATCCATAAGGATGTCACCTACGAGCTCGACCAGTACCCCGAGGACAAAACCGAGGAACGGCTCGAGAAGCACGTCGCGCCGGCCATCCGTTATCACATGTTGGATTTCCTGGCGGCCATCGCCAACCGCTCCCGGCCCGTCGCGGACATCGAGGAGGGATTCATTTCCACCTCCAGTTGCATCCTCGCCAATGTCGCGCTGGCCACCGGGCGCTCCATCACCTGGGACCCCGTCAAGATGCTGGCCACCGACAACGACCACGCCAACCGGCTTCTGCGGCGCGTCTATCGCCAGGGCTACACGCACCCCGATCCGGCATTGGTCTGAATCTGCGGCCGCCGTCTCAGCGCCGCCCCTCGAAAAGCGAAAAGCGAAAATGGACGTCCCGCGGTGATGAAGTGGGCCTACCTGTCACCGGGATTCGCTCTCCCCGCCAGAAGCCACTGATGGCCCTAAAGACCCATGTAAAACGGGGCGGCGTTCTGATCTAATCCAGACAGAGGCGCAGTGGACCGCCATCGAGCCGAAAGACGATTTCGCACCCGGTTCGCTCAGTGGAACCGCTCCGCCCGCGTGAGGCCAGGACGGTCGCTGTCATGCTGACTGCTTCGCCAGGAGTGCCGCCTCGTCGCTCTTCAGCAAATGCCTTGTTGGTTCTTGCGTCCCTCGGCGCCGGGCTTGGAGCCGCGCCGCCCTCGCCCGCGCCCATCCTGGAGACCAACCTTCTAGTTTTCCCAACCAAGGCGACGGCCGCCGGCCAACCACCCCCAGCCTCGGATTTTCGGGCAACAGTCGGAAAAGTGGAGTTCGAGGTGCGGTCGGTGACTCAAACAGCCGGCTCGCCAGACTTGAAGACCGTGGTCGTCCTCGACTTGGCATCTGTCCCACGAGACTACCAACCGTGCCTCATCCAGCAGGCGAGGGCAATGGCCCCCGCCCTGCGGCGTACGCGCAACCTCGCGCTGTTCGTCGTTTCGTTTGAATGGACGGAGTTCCACAAGCCGTTTCGGTATGCGCCCGGCGAGATGTTCGAGTACTTCCTGCCGAAGCCGAATGAACGGACCAAGAACGAGTGCGCGTCGCTGCCTCCGCCTGGGGATCGGTTTGGCGTGTTAAACGGTCGGAGCGAGAAGGCGCGGGCTGACCAGCCTTTTCCGGGCGGCTGGGAGGATGTGTACGGAGCTCTGGCCACGTGCCAGTCCTTTCGAGGTCTTGCAGAGGCACTCCAAAGCGAGAGCGGGCCAGTCCGGGTTTTCTGGATTGGACAGAGTTTTGGGTGGATTTACCGCGGGTTTGCCCGTTCCATCGATGATTATAATAGCGTCTTGGGGGGCGCGGTTCCTTGGGAGTTAGACTACAGCCCGAACGCGGCCTATTGGTGGCTGGATGTGTTCACTCGGTCAGGCGTCAGCTTCTGGCCGATTGTCTGGCTGGACGGGGCAAGCGAAGACGCGAGGGGTCCTAGGATCAGTCGGCAGTGCGCCTCGGAGATCGCGCAGTACCTGGGTGGTCAGGCCAGCGTCTGCGATAAGGATCTCGCTGGCTGCCTGCAGCACGTGTTGGATGATTCGAATCGAGGGTGGATTGTTCGGATCGCCGGGCCGCAGGTGGACTTAACAGATCGATACACCGCGGAGAACCTGCGAATCTGGTACGGGCCAGATCCTGGAGTGTTGGACTTCCGGCGGCCGTTCGCGAGACTGGAAAAGCCGCGCGCTCGGCCAGGAGGTTTCATCGCCTACCGCACTACGGTGCCAGCGGAACCTCTGTTTGACAGCGTGTGGCTATCCGGCAAGGTTGGCTGCGAAGGCAGACCTGCGGGTGAAGCGAAGCAGCGCGCAATGACGGCGACTGTGCCTGACGCCGTAGTGCGTGGAGTGCGGACTTACGTCGAGGTTCTCAGCGTCAGCCCTGGTCCACCGGAAAAAAAGCTCACTGCGAAGCAGGAGCGAGCAGCCGTGCTTGGCGAGCCTATGCAGTTGCACACGCGATCGGCGCCGGAGTTGCTGCGGGAGACAGGCCAGGGGACCGCCGAGATCTGCATCGATCTTCCGCCCACAACGCAGACGGACGGGAGTTACCGCGTCGTCGTCTTCAATCCCGATGCCGGCTGGGCCGGAGTCGGCGTCATTCCCGTGGCCGACATCATCGGAAAATCAGCACGGCCTGACGAGGCACAGCCGCATGGTCCGAAAAATTGAACTTTAGCCCCTCGCCGTCAATCGCAATCCAGGGACAAATCCAGGCACAGGACACACAATCGCTGATTCCATGAAGCCTCCGCCCCCAAACTTGGTAACACTCCCCGCCACTATTTTTCGCCGCCCGCTGCCCCTTGCATTCAAAGGACTTCCGCCTCGCCATCGCCCGTCCCGCGCCACCAGGCCCGAAAAACGGCCGCTGCAGGTGTAGCCTCAATCAGGAAGTCCGCATTTGCGCGCCTGACACAAGCGTTCTTTGAAAACCGAATAACTGGCGAACACCTGCCCGAAAGATAGCCTTTTAAGTCTTTGTATCTAAAAAGCAAAGTCGATATTTGGCTTTGTTCCTCCAAAAACGCGTTCTTGCGTCGTGGCGCAGACATTCCTGTCTGCCGCGTCGGCACTCGTGCCGACGCCTGGTCCGGCCAGCCCGGTTCCATTTTCGGAGCCTGGTCTTTCCACCTGCCGCCCCCCCGGTCAAACCACAGCGGGCGTATCATCAATCAGAGAGCCCGCATTTGCGCGCCTGACAAGAGTGTTCTTTGAAAATCGAATAACTGGCGAACACCTGCCCGAAAGATAGCCTTCTAAGTCTTTGTATCTAAAAAGCAAAGTCGATAACTGGCTTTGTTCCTTCAAAAACGTGTTTTTGTACCGTGGCGCAGGCATTCGTGCCGACGTTTTTGCGCGTGCTTCTGAGCCGTGTGTGACGGAGCCGCGACCCGAGGGAGCGGTTGTGTTGTGAGGGAGCCGCGAGCACAGGGAGCGGTTGCTTGCAGTGGGGCAGACGGCCACGTCTGCGCCGGACCGCCAGGTCCGGCCCCCTCCACGGGCCTCATCTCATCCACTCGTTCTTCCGCCTCAGCCGCCGCGCGCGCCGCTGCGCCTGCACTCCCCGCCCATCGAACTATCGGCCGCAGGCCACTAGGTGATTAGGGGTTATTGACGGTTATGTACTCCGCCGCAACCCCGGTCACATCCTCAGCGGCTTTTTTCATCCGCCCGTCGC
>JBKQPG010000073.1:0-55617 GCA_052145115.1 Bryobacteraceae bacterium | reverse complement strand
ATACGCCGCTGATGAACTCCTGGCACAGCTTCTCGCCCAATGGCCGGTGGCTGGTATTCTCGTCCAAGTCGCGTTCCCCCTACACGCAGATGTATCTCACGCACATCGACGCGGATGGCAACGACACGCCGCCGGTCCTGATCGAGAATTCGACCGCCACCAACCGCGCGGTCAACCTGCCGGAGTTCGTCAACGTCGGGCCGGGGGGCCTGCAGAGTATCGGCGGGCCGGCGCTGGATTACTACCGCCTGTACGACCGCGCGATGTATCTGGAGAAGCAAAAGCGCTATGCCGAAGCTGCGGCGGCGTGGAAGGCGGTGCTCGATATCGCGCCCGAAGACAGCGCCGCGCGGCGCAGCCTGGGCATGAGCCTGCTGCTCGCCGGCCGAGGCGACGCGGCGCTGCCGTATCTCGAAAAGGACCGGGACGAGACGCTGCGCCAGTCGCCGCTGGCGTGGGCCATCCATCAACTCGAGACCGGGCACGACCCCGATCCGATCACGATTTCAGCCCACCCCACGGCCCAGGAGCACTACTACCTCGCCCTGGTGGCGCTGCGGGGCGGGGACAAACATGCGGCTCTAGCGCATCTCCACGACGCGGTGACGCTCAATCCGGACTACGCCGAGGCGCATCAGAAGCTGGCTGAAACGACCGATCAACCGAAGGTCGCGCTGGAGCACTGGCGGGCCGCGATTGAGCTCGGTCCGAACAACGCCACGGCACTGCGCCGGGCGGCCTGGATCTTGGCCACCAACGCCGGCCTGCGGGACGGTCCGGAGGCCGTGGCGCTGGCCGTCCGGGCGCTGCTGCTGACTCACTCCCCCGACGCGCCCACGCTCGACACTCTGGCCGCCGCCTACGCCGAAAGCGGCCGTTTTGAAGACGCCATCGCCACCGCGCGCCGGGCCATCGCCGCCGACCCGGCGCAGGCGCCTGCGATCCAGGGCCGAATCGAGGTCTACAAGCTCCGCCAACCGTGGCGCGAATAGACGGATCGAGAGCCGCCTGCGGGACAATATCGAGGCCATCGACAACGGAGCCCTCGGCAAGCGGAAACCAGAGTAGGGGCGAACTCTGCCCCTAAATGCCACTAGCCAACGAGTCTGATTCCCTGGAGGTTGTTGAAAAGAATGGTGGGCGCGACAGGACTCGAACCTGTGACCTCCTGCGTGTGAAGCAGGCGCTCTAACCGACTGAGCTACGCGCCCCAGTTTTTCATCCTACCGCAACCGTCGCGGATCGCCAATTCGCGTCCGCTCCCGGCGCCGGCCCCACGCTTGCGTCCGCCCGTCTTTGCGGGGCCATTGACTTCCCGTTCGACAGTGTAAATACTTACAGCATGGAGCTGACGGAACGGCAGCGCGAGATCTACGCCTTCATCGTCACTTTCCGGCGCGAAAACGGTTGCTCGCCGTCGATTCCTGAAATTCAGCGCGCCTTCGGCATCCGCAGCCCCAACGGCGTCGCCGGGCACCTCCGCGCGCTGGAAACCAAGGGCTACATCCACCGCTCCGCCGGGCGCGGTTCGCGCCAGGTTGACGTGGTCGGCGAAATGCCGTCCACGGCCATCGCCGCCGCGCTGCATGTCCTGCCCGTGTTCGGGCAGATCCCGGCCGGTCCGCCCACCGAGTACCTCAACCTCCATCCCGACGGCACGGCCACATTGGACGAACTGCTGCTCGGCTTCCGGCCCAAGGAGGGCTGCTTCCTGCTCAAGGTCCGCGGCGACTCGATGAAGGACGCGGGCATCCTCAACGGCGACCTGGTGCTCATCGAACCGACGCCCGCGCCGCGCGCCGGCCAGGTGGTGGCCGCACTGATCGACGGCGAAAGCACCTTGAAGCGGCTGGTGCGCGTGCAGGGCCGCTGGTTCCTGAAAGCCGACAATCCGGCCTACCCGGAACTCTATCCGCGCGCCGACCTGGTGATTCAGGGCAGCGTCCGGACCGTCATCCGGCGGATGGATTAACCGCCGGCCGCGCAACCGCCCGACGGCCGCTTCCAGCCGCACCGATTTTGGACTGGCAATGGGCCGCCAGTCTGGAGATAATCGGCCCATGACCTCTCTAACTCTGGATTGCGTGGAGGCGGAATCCGAGTTGCTCTCGGCCGAATTGTGGGAGCACGGCGCCGCGGGCGTTCAGGAAGAGGAGCTGCCAGGAGGCCGCGTTCGGCTGCGCGCCTGGTTCGACGGCGACAATGGCCTGGCCGAGCGCTTCGCGGCCTACGGCCCACTGGTGGAGCAGGAGAAAACCGTGGATTGGGAGACGCTCAGCCGCCAGGCCTGGCAGCCGGTCGAGGTCGGCGCGCGCTTCTATCTCGCGCCGGAGTGGGACGAGTCCCCCACGCCCGAGGGCCGCATGCGCCTGACCGTGCACCCCGGCATGGCCCTGGGCACCGGCGACCACCCCGCCACGCAGCTCGCCCTGGCGGCCCTGGAGAAGCATTTGCGCCCCGGCGATCGCGTCCTTGACACCGGCACCGGGACCGGCATTCTGCTCGAAGCCGCCTACCTGCTGGGCGCGCGCGGCGTGGGTTGCGATATCGAGTGGGCCAGCGCCCGCACGGCCCGTGAGAACCTGCTGGCGGACGCCTGCCCGCCGCGCGTCTTCGCCGGTTCGCTGCGCGCCGTGGCCCGTGGCGCCGTCGATGTCGTCATCGCCAACATCAATGCGGTGACGCACCACGCGCTCGCGCCCGAGTACGCCCGCGTGGCGCGGCGACTCGTGATCCTGGCCGGCTTCCCCGCGCACCACGCCGCGGGCATCGAGCACGCCCTGCAGGCCCACGACTGGCGTCCCCTGGACCAATTGTCGGAACGCGAATGGGTGTGCCTGGTCTTGGCGCCGGAATGAGCGTCGCGGCCCAGCTGTGAGGTGCAATGGACTGCCTTGCCGCGCCCAGCGCGGCCGCACTCCTCGCCGCACACTAGCGCCCCAGCGCCGCCTTGAACCGCGCCGCGTTGCGTCCTCCCGCGTCCAGCAGATCCAGCGTATTGCCGTGGATCTGGTACTGCCTGGTTGCCTCCAGCGCACGCATGTACTGCGTTTCCACGGCGCCGCCATCGGCGCACGCCATGCGGGTCATCGCCAGCGGCCCGAAGTGCAGCAGCCGGCCCTCCAGGACGTAGCTCCCGCTGAACCGGTTGCAGCCGGTCCAGCCGGACACGTGGCCCTCGCTCAGCATCCGCAGGCTCGGTTCCCGCTGCCCGGTTGCGCCGGGAACCGGGTCGTTGGCCAATTCGGTCAGCACCCACGTGGTGTCGAGCAGCGGCGCTGACGACTCGTTCTGCGACTTCTGCGCGCCGCCCGCCAGGCTCACCGCCATGCCGCCCGGCATGTTCACCGCAATGATCGTCGCTCCCTCCGCCCGCGGCACCGGCTGCGGAATCGCCGACGCGGGAACCGCGTCGCAGGTGCCCCCCGGCTGTGCGGCCACGACAATCGCAATCCTCAGAATCTCCTTGCCTGTGGCCGTGCTTCCGCCGGCCGGCGCCGCGCTCTCGAGCGTGCCGGACGCAGTCAGCAGCGCCGCCCTGCCGCCCGAGGTGGCCTCGGCCAGCCGCTCCAGCAACTTCGGACGCCCGCTCGTCTCCACCCCCAATGTGAGCGTGCCGCCGCAGGGCTGAAACCGGCCCCGGCCGCGCGTCTGCGTGTAAATGCCCCTCATCCGGTAGGTTCCCTGGGGCACGTAGGCCTGCGGCTCCCGCGCCAGCCTGTAATCACTCCTCGACCCTCCCGGCGCTCGCAGCGCCTGGCCCGTTTCGTCCAGCAATTGCAACGCGCCGTCGCCCGAGATGGCGAAGCTTTGTGAGTCGCCCAGGCTCGAACGCAGCACCAGCCGCTCGCCCGCCACCGTCCAGTCCCCGATATCCATCACCCGCTGCCCGCTGGTCTCAGTCCTCAGGAAACTGCGCTCGCGATAAAAGAACCCGTCCGGCCGCAGAGTCACGGCCTGCCGCACGCCCCGGCAGTCGGCGCACGGGAGCGCCCCGGTGTAGGTCGTCAATTCGCCAACTCGAAAACCCTGTCCGCTGGCCGCGGCCACGAGCGCCAGCGCCGCCAATGCCTGGCGCCCCAAGTAGCGGCTGATATCGACGTGCATCGAATACCTCCGAATCGTCGCCCGGCGGGTCGGGGTCCATTTTCTCGAGCGGGTCCGCGAGCGGCCGCGCCCCGCTTTCCCGCGTTCCCGCGCCACGGGTCCCTGTCCGCATTGTGACGCCAATCGCCGCCGCCCGGTGCAATGCAAACGCACACTGCGCCGGCGCTCGTGTGCCTTTGTCCCTGCGCCGCTGGTGGCCGAAATGCACCGCCGTGGTCGCTTCCGGCCGAAGCGCTGACTGGCGTGCGCCGATTCCAGGCAACTTATGGACTGGCATTCGGATTGCCTGCGGCTAAACAACGACTCGAATGAATGAGTTACGATGGTCCACACCGGCGCGGGCCATGCGCGCCGCGGTCCCGATTGTAGCGGCGCGGGAAAAGGTGTATAAGAACTAATGTCGCAAGGGGCCAGGGGAATCGACTGTCGGCAGCATCTGCCGGTTCTCATTTCCCGTTTGTACAATTGGGCGCTGGTCAGAGATTTGGCTTCCGCCCTACGGGGGGCAGACGGCGGTGCGGCATTTGCTCTCGTCCGGTGTGGTCTAGATACGGAGAACCAACCATGACACTTTCAATCGCTTTTCGACCGGCACTTCGCAATTGGATCCGGGCCTCGGCGGTGCTTCTGCTGTGTGCCTCGACCGTGGCGCTTTACGGTTTCGACGACAAAGAGAAAAAACCGGCTGAGAAGCCCAAGCCGGCCGCCAAACCGGCGCCCAAGCCAACCCCGCAAGTGAAATCGTCCGGCGGCGGGAATGCGTCCCCGGTCTACAACAAGACGCCTGTCACGAACCCTAATCTCTACAAGCAGCCGGCCACCACGACGACCAATCCCAACCTGAACCGGCCGGTGACCAACCCCAATCTCTACAAGCAGCCGGCCACGACGACGACCAATCCCAATCTTTACAACCGTCCCGTCACGCCGAACGCCAACCCCAACCTGAACAACCATTCGGTCACCTCGACTGCCACGCCTCTGAACAACCGCCAGAACATCAACTCCAATGTGTCCGCCCGGGCCGTCACCCCGTCCGGCTATCGCGCCCCGGCGCTGAACACCACCCACCTGCCCCCCGGCAGTCAGGTGACGCGCGGCCCGGGCGGGATCACCAACGTCACGACCCGGACCGGCGGACAATTTCAGTTGAACCCCCAGGGCCGTGTCACCAGCTTTCACGCGCCCAACGGCGCGGCCGTCAATTTCCGTCCCAACGGCGCGCCCGCCGTTGTGCACACCGCCTCGGGAGCGACCGTCATCCACAACAACTACGGCGGCCGCACAATCATCGTGAATCGGCCGAATAACACAGTCATCGTCGCCCACCCGGGCGGCATGGGCTACGTCCAGCGCCCGTTCGCCGTGGGCGGCCGGCCCTACATCCAGCGCACCTACGTTGTGAATAACGTCCGCTACACGCGGGTCTACGCCTCTTACAACTACTACGGCCACTCCTACCCCTTCTACGTCCGCCCGCGCTTTTACCGGCCGGCCTTTTACGGCTGGGCCTTCAACCCCTGGGCGCGGCCCGTCGCCTTCGGCTGGGGATGGGGCATGGGCACGCCCTGGTTCGGCTTCTATGCCGGCTTCTGGCAGCCCTACCCGGTCTACCGCAGCCCGGCCTTCTGGCTGACTGACTACCTGTTCTCCGCCACGCTCATGGCGGCCTACCAGGAGCGCATGGCCGACCAGGCCGCCGTCAACGCCCAGGCCAACGCCGGCGAACAGAACCAGATGATGAGCGACCAGGTGAAACAGATGGTCGCCGACGAGGTCCAGCGGCAGCTCGCCCAGGCCCGCGACGAGAGCCAGGCCGCGGCCCAGAATTCGATGGCCCCGCCACCCAGTAACGGTTTGCCCAGCGCTTTCACCGACGGCGGCCCGCACGCCCTGGTGGTCTACAACGCCCTGGACGTCAACAACGGCGCGTCGGGCTGTCCGCTGAGCGAAGGCGACGTGGTCGCGTTCAACGGATCTTTGCCCCAGGGCGCGGACGCGATGAACGTCCGCGTGGTCGCCAGCCGCGGCCAGGATTGCCCCACCGGCAGCACGGTGGCGGTCCAGATTGCGGACCTGATGGAGATGGAGAATCATCTGCGCGCCACCCTCGACCAGGGGATGGACCAGATGCAGTCCGATGCCGGCCACGGCGGGTTGCCCGCAGTGCCGTCCAACGCCACCGGCTACATCAATACGGCCGTGGGTTCCGCCGCTCCCCCGCCGGACCCCAACGCCGCCACTGAGCTCAGCAGCCAGGCCCAGGCCGCCACGCAGGAGGAACAGGCCGTGCTGAACCAGGCCTCCGACACGGGCGGCGGGGGCGCCGGGACCGGCCCGGCGGTGAGTCTCGGCATGACTCTCGATCAGGTGCGTGGCATCGTCGGTGATCTGCGCCTGGTGGCCAACGTCGGCAACAAGCAGATCTACCAGGGCGGGGGATTGAAGATCACCTTCGTCGACGGCCAGGTCAGCAACGTGGAGTAACCATTCATTGAGTCCAAACACCGCCGCCGTACGGGGATTCGACCCCTGCGGCGGCGGACCTGTCTGTACGTTTCCCCGGTAGCATCCCGACGACGTCAGGCTGCAGGTGGCAATGGGTGCGAATGCGAACGGAAGCGGCCTGCGCGGGCGGCGAAACGCCCAGTTGCGCCAATCCAGCGCGCAAACGCCAGGCCTGGCCGAGCTAAGCCGCGGCCGGTGCTTTTCAGCCAGCACATTGTCGAGCCCGCCAGAACATCTCCATGTTTTTCAATGGCTTGGGATTGGCATCTCGAATGCAGTTCCTATTGCGAAAGTTGAATTTGGAGGCTCATATGACTCGGACATTGCGGGTGTTTTCCCTCTGCGCGGCACTGATGCTGGCGGGTTCGACCGTCGCGCTGGCGGCGACGCACGGCGGCGGACATTCTTCGGGTGGTGGCGGTGGCCACTCTGGAGGCGGGCACAGCTACTCCGGCGGCGGACGGTCGTACTCCGGCGCAAGCCACTCCACCGGCGCGGGACGCAGCTACTCCAGCCGCGGCTACTCCACCGGCGGCGGACGCGGTTACGCCAGCCAGGGCTACTCCACCGGCGGCGGACGCGGTTACGCCAGCCGGGGCAGCTCCTACGGCGGCGGCCGCGGCTACGCAGCCGGCGGCAGCAGCTGGAGCACGGGACGCGGTTACGGTGGCGCAGCCTACGCCGGGCGCGGCTATGGCGCCGGATCCTACGCCGGACGGGGCTACGTCGGCGGCCGCTTCTACGCCGGCCTGGGCTACTACTGGGGCGGCAGCTTCTGGGCTCGTCCCTACTTTGGCGTCGGGATCGGTATCCCGTTCGGCTATGGCTACTACTACAACGGAGCATGCGGCTACTACGACGGCTGGGGCCGCTGGATTCCGGCTCCGTGCTACGCCCCCGGCTACTCTGCCTCTTACGGGCAATAGGCGGGCCCGCCTGCCGGGCTGAGACCGGCGGGTGTGAGGTTCCGGCCGCTACGGGGTTGCAAGGCGCTCGGCGCTGATTTCACGCCGCGAAGACCGTGATTTCACCGCGCGAGCGCCATTTTCTTGTCGACACGCGACTGCACCGCCCAGTGCGGCGTTCTTACGGCGAGAACAGTGACTGCACCCTGAGTGTAAGTTCCGCAGCGCGGTTTTCAGGCCATCGGCGGCGCAGGAAACGCGCCCCGCGCCTCCTCGAAACGCATTCCCAGCTCCAGCAGCAGCTCCTCGCTCCACGGCCGCCCCACCAACTGCACCCCCGCCGGCAGGCCCTCCGCGTCCCGGCTCACCGGCACCACCAGCGCCGGCATCCCCAGTAGATTCCAGGGCGAAACAGGCCGGATGGCGTCCATCAGGCTGATGTCTCCATCGGGCGTTGGAAAAACGCGCTGCCGGTGCGCGAAGGCCGTCACGCCAAAGGCCGGCATCAGCACGACCGGCGTGGCCCGCATCGCCTCCAGCAACCGGGCCCGCATCTCGTCGCGCCGGCCCAGCTTTACGCACAGCTCGAGCAGCGTCGGCGCCGGCTGGCCCTGCACGGTGTCGATCAGCTCCAGGCCCGTCCAATGGCACTGCGCCTCGCGGCCGCCGATGAGTGCCCGCAGCAGCACGGCCAGCACGTCGACAAAGAAGAAGCGCCACAGCTCGTGCGCGCCGCCGAGCAGCGCGAAATCGAATGGGATCACCTCCAGGCCCATGCTTTCGAGGATCCGCGCCGCGCGTTGGACGGCCGCGCGCACCGCCGGCTGGACCGGCGTCTCGCCGCATTGCTCCAACAGGCTCACCCGCCGCGGCAGCGCCGGCGCCTCGCTCACGGGCACCGGCGCGGAGAAGGGATCGCCCGGATCATCCCCCGCCAGCACCCGGTACAGCGCCCGCACATCCGCCACCGTGCGCGCCATCGGGCCGCCCACGCCCATGAATCCGGTGGGATGCGCGATCACCGGCCAGTGGCCCGCGGCGGGCACGCGCCCCGGCGTCGGTTTCAGGCCGCAAATCCCGCAGAAATGAGCCGGTTCGCGGATTGAGCCGCCGCCGTCGCTGCCGATGCCCCCGGCGCTGCAGAACGAGGCGATGGCCGCGGCCTCGCCGCCGCTTGAGCCGCCGCTGGTGCGCTCCAGGTTCCAGGGGTTGTTGGTGCGGCCGATATAGGCGTTGTCGGTCTCGTAATTCATCAGGAATTCGGGGCAGCTGGTCTTGCCGGTGATGACTGCGCCAGCGGCCTTGAAGCGCGCCGCGGCCCATGAATCCGTCGCGGCGATCTCGTTGCGCCGCAGCAGGCTGCCGGTGCGCGTGGCGTGGCCGGCCAGGTCGAAGGAGTCCTTGAGCGTCAGCGGCACGCCCAGGAGGGCAGGGAGCTCGCCGCCGCGCATCAGCCGCTCCTCGGCCGCCCGCGCGGCCTGCCGCGCCTCCTCGGGAACGAGTTCGATGAACGCGTTGAGGGACGGGTTCAGGCGCTCGATCTGGCTGAGCGTCGCGTCGAGCACTTCAACAGGCGAAACCTGCCGCCGGCGGATGAACTCTGCCAGGCGCACCAGGCTGTGGCGGATGGGCATGGTTTCACTGTAACCGACGCCTTCCATCCAGCCCCAGCGAGATTTTCCCGTCGCCCCGGGCACCTAATTGGGTACCACCCGATTTATATGAAACGGCAATCGTCGCATTGAGGCTTCGGCCATGTCCAGGCGCGCTTCCCTCCTTCTGACCGCCCTGCTCGGGTCCTATCCGGCGGCCCAAGCCTCGACCGTCAGCGTGGCCGCCGACGCCTATGTCTCCTCCTCGGCCAAAACGACCAATTACGGCGCAGCGACCACCCTGAACGTGGGCGGCGGATCCATCACGCTACTCGACTTCAACCTGGCCGCTCTGCCCTCCGGGCTCACCTCGGCCAACGTGCAGAAAGCCACGCTGACCGTCTTTGTGAACAAGGTCACGACGGCCGGCGGACTGGATTTCCTGCCCATCAACGGCTCCTGGTCGGAGTCCACCGTCACCTACAGCACCGCCCCGGCGCGCGGAGCGGCAGTCTTAAGCGACGTGCCAGTGAGCGTGGCCAACACGTATCTCACTGTCGACGTGACGCCGCTCGTGCAGAATTGGGTCTCCGGAACCGCGAACTACGGCATCGCGATTCGAGCCGCATCGGCGCAGTCGTCCACCGTGGTGAGCCTGGACAGCAAGGAAGCAACCGCCACCAGCCACGCCGCGTTCCTGGATGTGACTATTACCCCCGCCGCCCAGGTCGGGACCCAGGGGGAGACCGGCCCCGCCGGGCCGCCCGGCCCGCAGGGAATTCAGGGGCCCGCGGGACCCGTAGGATCCGCCGGCGCGACCGGGCCTCAAGGGCCTGCCGGTCCGGCCGGCCGCCCAGGACCTGCGCCTCCCAACCTGCGCGCCATCGCCCTGCTGAAATGGTTTCCCACTTACTCCCTCACCTTCTACGTCGGAGCACAGCCGAGCAGCATTGCCTTCGACGGGGCCAACATGTGGATTACCAGCCCAAGCTCGGCCCTGACGCCGCTGCCCGTGAACGTCAGCATGACATCGGGCGGCAACGATTGCGGCCCCTCCGGCTTCTATGGGGTGGCCTTCGATGGGGGCAACATCTGGGTCAGCGCTCCCAGCCAGAACAGCGTGTACGAAATCGCTCTGGGAGTGAACTCCTATTGCCAAATCAGCCCGCCCATCGCCACCGGCAATGGTCCGGTCGGCATGGCCTTCGACGGCGCGAACATCTGGGTCGCCAATACCCTCGACGGCACGGTGACCAAGCTGCGCGCGAGCGACGGGACCAACCAGGGCACATTTCCCACCGGCCTCAACCCGGCCGGCCTCGCCTTTGACGGCGCCAACGTCTGGGTTGCCAACCACGGCGCCAACTCGGTCACCGAGTTGCGCGCCAGCGACGGCGCGAACCTGGGTTGCTACCCCACCGGCAGCGCCCCTGCCGGAATCGCCTTCGACGGCGCCAATATGTGGGTGGCCGCGGGAGGCGGGGTGGTCGAGCTGCGGGTGGCCGACGGCGCCAATCTCGGTTTCTACCCCACCGCCAGCGGCGCCACGGGAGTGGCCTTCGACGGCGTCAACATCTGGGTGACCAACAGCGGGAGCAATAGCGTGACCCTGCTGCGCGCGAGCGACGGCACAAACCTGGGCTCCTATCCCACCGGCAACGCCCCCGGCGGCATGGCCTTCGATGGCGCCAACATGTGGGTGCTCAATACGGCTGACGGCACCGTGACCAAGTTCTAGCACCGCGGCTCAGAATAGAGAATCTGTTGGCCCGCGAGCCGCATAGGCGCCAGATCCGGAAAGGCTGATTCCCCCTGCAATAGACGCCGCGGCAAAATCGTTGCCCGTCCCGAACAACGGTTCAACCAGCGGCCAGCGAGAATACGCCCGGCTGTGGGGAAGCCGGCGACGGATGATCGCGTCTCATTGTGCTCATTCGCCGCACATCCGGGTTACGATCTTAAATGTGACAGCGCTGAGTTTTCAGGATGCGCGCGAGGCCGTCATTCAGGTTGCGCGCGCCAAGGGGCAAAAGCCCGAGCGGGAAGAGGTCGGGTTGGGGCAGGCGTGGGGGCGCGTGCTGGCCGTCAAGGTCGGGGCGGACCGCGACGATCCGCCGCTCGACCGCGCCCTGCGCGACGGATTTGCCCTGTGCAGCGTCGATACGCCGGGCAGGCTGGCGCTGATCGGCGAGTTGAAAGCCGGTGCGATCTTTCCCGACGAGCTTCCGCCGCGGCAGGCGCTGCAGATCATGACCGGCGCGCCCGTGCCCTCCGGCGCCGACGCGGTGCTGATGGTCGAGCACGCCGTGGTGGAAGGCCGAACCCTGCGTGTGGACGCCGCCGTGGGACCCGGCGCGCACGTGAACCCGCGCGGCTGCCAGGCCAAACGCGGCGATGTGGTGCTGAGGGCCGGCACGCGCCTGGGTTACGCCGAGGTGGCCATGCTGGCCTCGGCTGGAGTGTCGCAGGTGGTGGTCCACCGGAAGCCGCGCGTGGCGATCCTGCCCACCGGCGACGAGCTGGTCGAAGTGAAGCGGCGCCCGCTGGCGCACCAGGTGCGGGACTCCAACTCCTGGTCGCTGGCCGCGCAGGTGGAGCGCGCCGGCGGAGTGCCGGTCCTGTTGCCCACGGCGCCCGACGTGTTGGAGCGCACGGCGGAGCTGATCGGCGAAGGGCTGAAAAACGATCTGCTGCTGATCGCCGGAGGCGTCTCGGCGGGCCGTTACGACGTCGTGGAGGCGGCGCTGAAGCGGCGCGCGACGGAGCTGTGCTTCGATGGCGTGCTCATCCAGCCGGGGCGGCCGCTGCTCTTCGGCCGGGCTCCCGAAAAGCTGTTTTTCGGCCTGCCGGGCAATCCCGTCTCCACGATGGTGTGCTTCGAGCTGTTTGCCCGCGCCGCGGTGGAGTTGCTGGGCGGGCAAAACGAGCCGTTTCTGCCGCTGCTGGAGTCCGTGCTGACCGAGGATTTCCAGCATGAGCCCGGCCTGACGCGTTTCCTGCCCGCGCGGCTGAGCGCCGACGGCAGCCAGGTGACGCCCGTGGCCTGGCGCGGTTCGACCGACGTGGCCGCCGTGTGCCGGGCGAACTGCTTCCTGGTGGCTGCGGCGGACCAGCCCGCCTACCACGCCGGCGAGCGCATTCGGGTGCTGCCACGATGAGCCGGAGGGGCCGGCGGTGAGCGGCCGGGCGAGCCATTTCGACGCCGCCGGGAAGGTGCGTATGGTGGACGTCTCATCCAAACCGGAGAGCATCCGCACGGCCCGCGCGCGGGCCTTCGTGCGGATGAGCCGGGCCACGCTGCGGGCGCTCACGGAAAACCCGAAGGGCAATCCGCTCGAAGTGGCGCGCATCGCCGGCATCCAGGCCGCCAAACGGACCTCCGAGCTGATCCCGCTGTGCCATCCGCTGATGCTCACTCATGCCGGCGTGGAAATGACGCTGAAACGCGACGGCGTGCAGATTGAAGCGACAGCCGCCACGACAGCCCAGACGGGCGTCGAAATGGAGGCTCTCACCGCGGCCAGCGTGGCCGCATTGACGGTTTATGACATGACCAAGGCGCTGGATAAGGGCATTACCATCGAGCGCATCGAATTACTCGAGAAAGCCGGCGGCCGGAGCGGGACATGGCGGCGTCAGGCGGGGAAGAAGGGAGCGCGCAAGCCGTGAAGCTGCGCGCCGCGGTACTGACCATCAGCGACGGCTGCCACGCCGGGACGCGGGTGGACGTGAGCGGCCCGGCGGTGGCGGCGCAGCTGGCCGAACGCGGTTTCGACGTGGCCTGGCGCGAGGTGCTCCCGGACGAGCGCACGGCCATCGAGGCGCGCCTGAAGGAACTGGCCGGGGCGGGCGATTGTCAGGCGATCTTCACTACCGGCGGAACGGGCGTGACGGCGCGCGACGTCACGCCGGAGGCTACGCGGGCGGTGGTGGAACGCGAGCTCCCGGGCCTGGGCGAGCTGATGCGCGCCGAAGGGTTGCAGCACACGCGGCGGGCGGCGCTGTCGCGGGCCACGGCGGGCACGCTGGCCGGCACGCTGATCGTCAATCTGCCGGGCTCGCCCCGAGGCGCGCGGGAGTCGCTGGATGCTATCGTGGATCTGGCGCCGCATATCGTGGAGCTGTTGCAGGGCCGCACGGCGCACGAGTCAGGAGCAGGGCCCGCGGCGGAGCAACCGGAGTGAAGCGGGAAGCATCGTCTAGTTAGAACGACTGTGCACCAGGTAAAGCCGAATGGGACTTAAGATGAAGCCCGGTTATCTCCTCGCCCTGGCCGCGGGCGCGTTGCTGCTGGCGGCCACGGCGGCGCCTCAGCCGCAGGACCCGGCCACTACCCAGCCGCCTCCGGCCAAAATCCTGCCCGGGATGGTGGATCCCGACCGTGTCAAGCCGGCCGGGCCGGTCCTGCCCGCTCCGCTCCCGAAGCCGCCGGCCGAGGAAGGTCCGCTGATTCGCAGCACGCTGCAGGTGGTGCTGGTGCCGACCACGGTGACCGACCGCAAGGGTCATACCGTCAATGGCCTGCGCGACACCGATTTCGAGCTGTACGACAACGACCAACTGCAGAAAATCGACCGCGACATCGCCTTTCTGCCGATGTCGATGGTGATTTGCATTCAGCGCAGCGCCAATGTCGAGGCGGTGCTGCCGAAGATCCGCCGAATCGGCACCGAACTGCATGACCTGCTGATCGGCGAAGGCGGCGAGGCCGCCGTGGTGAGCTTCGATCATCGCATCGAAACCATGCAGGACTTCACCAGCGACGGCGACAAGATCGACCACGCCGTGGAGAAGCTCAGGCCGGGCGGGCAGAACAGCCGCATGATCGATGCCGTCGAGCAGGCCGTGCACATGCTGAAGTACAAGAAAGACCGCCGCAAGGTGATTCTGCTGATCTCGGAGACGCTGGACCGCTCCAGCGAAGCGCATGTGCGCGACGTGGCGTTGGAACTGGAGCTGAACAACATCGACGTCTACACGCTGAACATCAGCCGCATCGTCACATCGCTGACCGCGGCGCCCACTGTGCCGCGGCCCGATCCCTTCCCGGCCGGCGCGCGGCCCCATCCGGCGGGCACATCGGACGACCCCACGACGATGGCGCAACTGGACGGCGCTCCGGGCGACAGCGCGGACCTGGTTCCGGTGATCGAGGACATGTACCGCGGGGTGAAAGCAATCTTCATCCGCAACCCGGCGCGCGTGTTCACCAAGCTGACCGGCGGGCGCGAGTACAGCTTCCTGTCGCAGGCCGACCTGGCCAACGCGATCGGGGAGATCGGCCGGACCATCCGCAGCCAGTACATTCTGAGCTATTCGCCCAACAACAAGCTGGAGGGCGGATATCACCGCATCCGCGTGGACGTCGCGCACGAGGGCTACAAGGTGCGAACGCGGCCGGGCTACTGGATGGCGGGCGTGCCGGAGTAGGCCCTAGGACCAGGTACTACCGACAGCATTGAATTGAGTGTCGGCGCACGAGCGCGCGCTTGCATCACGCCGCGCGCGGGCATAGAGTGTCAACGTTCGACACATCGGCCGGAGGTGAATTCAAGCATGACGACGAACCAGACTCGCCGCGTATTTCTGGGCGCTTCGCTGCCGCTGACGGCGAGCGCGCTCTCGGCGGCGCGCGTGCCCGGCGCGAACGACCGCATCCGCATCGGCGTGGTGGGCACGGGCGGGCGCGGGCAGTACCTGATGGGCTCGCTGCTGCGGCTGGCGCCGAATGAAGTCGCCTTCCCGGCGGTGTGCGACATTTACGACGTGCGGCGCGCGCAGGCCGCGAAGCTGGCCGGAGGCGGCGCGGAACAATACGTCGACTATCGCCAACTGGTGGAGCGCAAGGATCTGGACGCCGTGATCGTGTCGACGCCGGACCACTGGCACGCCACCGTGGCGGTCGCGGCGATGGAAGCCGGCAAGGACGTGTACGTCGAGAAGCCGATGGTGCACAAGCCCGAGGAGGGCCAGGCGCTGGTGGCGGCGGCACGGGCCAACCGGCGGATTGTCGAAGTGGGGATGCAGGGCCGCGGGCTGCCGCAATTCGTCGAAGCCAAGCAAAAATACATCGACACCGGCGTCATCGGCAAGATGGGCTTCGCGCGGACCTGGTATTTGTCGAACGGCGGCTACGCGCAGGTGGCGCCGGCGGGCTTCGAGAGAAAGCCGGACGGGTTGGATTGGGAGCGCTGGACGGGGCCGGGGCCGAAGACCCCGTGGAATCCGGGAATTTACTTCAGCCCGTATAAATGGCTGTATTACGACGGCGGGATGATCATGGGCATCGGGATTCACGTAATGGATTCGGCTCATCACTGGCTGGGGCTGCGCCACGCGGCGGCGGCGTGCGTCGGCGGGGGAACGTATTTCTACAAGGACGGGCGCGACACGCCGGACGTGGTTTCGTGCGTGTTCGACTACGCCGAGGAGGCCACGGTGACGTTCACGGCGGAGTGCCTGACGGTACCGGGCGTGAGGACTTCGGCGGGCGTGGAGCTGCGCGGCAGCGGCGGCGTGCTGTGGGCCGAGCGCTACGTGGTGGACACGGGTTACACCTACACGCCGAACTCGAAATACAGCAAGGCGGAGCCGGCGCGGGCGGGCGGCACGGGCGCGGCGGCGGACGTGATTCTGCTCGACTGGCTGGCGCGCATGCGCGACCGCCGGCGCACCATGGCCAGCGAAGTCGAAGGGTATTATTCGGCCATCACCTGCCACCTGGCGGCGATGGCCTACGCGAATAAGGCCCGTGTGTTGTGGGATCCGGCGTGGGACCTGCCGGCCTGAGGGCCTCGCGCTACGCAGCGCCTCCTAAAATGGGGAGGAGGACCAAGCGATGATCGCAATCACCTGGCTGGGGCACGCGTCGTTTCAGTTGAAGCTGGACAATGGCGAGACGGTGCTGATCGATCCGTGGATCGACGGCAATCCGAAATACCCGCAAGGGTTCAAAATCGATCGCGTGGACGCCATCCTGATCACGCACGGCCACGGCGACCACATCGGCGACACGCTGCGGCTGGCGCGGAACTTCAAACCGAAGGTGGTTTCCAACTTCGAGATCTGCGCCTGGCTGGAGCGCAAGGGCGTGCGCAATACCGCCGGCATGAACAAGGGCGGCTCCTGCGCGGTGGGCGCGCTCAAGGTCACGATGACCCACGCGCAGCATTCCAGCGGCATCCAGGACAACGACCAACTGGTATACGGCGGCGAGGCCGCGAGCTTCGTGCTGCAATTCGCCGACGGCCGCAAAGCGTACTTCGCCGGGGACACCTGCGTGTTCTCCGACATGGCGCTGTACAAGGAGCTGTACGCGCCGGAGCTGGCCGTTCTGCCCATCGGCGACTACTACACCATGGACCCCCAACAGGCGGCGCTGGCGGCGCGCCTGTTGGGCGTCAAGAAGGTCATCCCGATTCACTTCGGAACTTTCCCGATTCTCACCGGGACGCCCCACGAGTTGGCCGCGCTGCTGCAGGGCCAGGGCATCGAAGTGTGGCAATTGACGCCCGGCCAGACCGTCCAGTGGTAGCGGTACTGAGTGTCCGCCGGGCGCCCCGGCCGCACTCCCGCGGCGGGGGACAAGAGCGAGCATCGGAGCCGGGACATCCTGCTTCGCCCGGACCCGTCGGCTCGGCCGTCGGCGCGGGGCCGGAATCCACGGGCGGCGGGCGGCCCGTGGCAGGGCAGTACCGCGCTCCCGGAAGCGCGTCATATTTCTCATTCTCAACAGCTTAAAGTGTGGGCTTTCACCCACTCCACGCGGTCTGAGCCGGACGTGACTGCATTTTGATGAAGAATACTTCATGCATTATCTGGTAAGTCATTGATAATACACACTGTTGAATTATTCAATATAGGTTTTGGCGGTTTGGTTCGGAAGGTGCAGTGCAATACACGCGATCCGTATGTCGGCACGAAGCGCCAGGCGGATCGGCAGGTTCGGCATTTTTCCCGGGTTCTTAGAAGGAGTGGAGTTCATGCGCATGAGTTCTGGATCACGGATATGGGTCGGATTGGCGTTGCTGGCGCTACTGACCGGAGGAAGCTTCCTGCTTCTCAGCTCGAGCGACAAAATGGTCACAGTCATGGACCGGCCGGATTCTTTGAGCAATCTGCCGGTGGGATTCGCGCTCGATCCCGGCGTGATGATGACAATCACGAACGCTCAGGTCGGGGCCAACAACGCCGTGGCCGTCAATTACGAGTTAACCGATCCCGAGGGCAACCCGCTCGACGTGAATGGCGTGCAGACCGCCGGGGCGGTGTCGGTGCGCTTTATCCTCTCCTACCTGCCGGCCGGGCAGCCCACGGCGCAGTACGTGCCGATCACGTTGACTAAGAACACCTCGGTGCCGGGTACCACGGTGACGCAGCCGTCGACCGACACCGGCGGCGTGAATCACCTCAATGCCGACTATACCTACACCTACACTTTTGGAACCCCGGTGCCCGGCACGGTGCCGTCCGGTTCGACGCTGACCGTCGGCGCCACCGCCACGCGCGATCTGACCGAGCTCGACCAGGGCACGACCTACGCCAACACGACCTACAGTTTCGTGCCCGGAGGCGGCACGCCACAGGTGCACCAGATCGTCACCGATGCCGACTGCAACGCCTGCCACAGCCAGCTCTCGTTCCACGGCGGCTCGCGGCGCTCGACCTCACTGTGCGTGCTGTGCCACGTGCCGGGTTACATCAATCCGCAGACCGGCACCGACATCGACATGAAGGTGATGTTCCACAAGATCCACATGGGCTCCAGCCTGCCGAGTGTGAAGGCCGGCGGCACGTATGAGATCGTCAACTCGCACGGGACTTTCAATTTCTCGACGATCGTGTTCCCCGCCAACGCCAACACCTGCGTGGCCTGTCACGCCGGCGACGCCGCGCAGGCCAATCTCTACCTGACGCAGCCCGGCATGGACGCCTGCGGCGCCTGCCACGACAACGTCAACTTCGCCACCGGCGCCAATCACCCGGGCGGGGTGCAGACCGACGACAGCCAGTGCGCAACCTGCCACATTCCGCAGGGCGACTCGGATTTCGACGCCTCGATCGTCGGCGCGCACGTGAATCCGGATGAATCCAGTCTGCTGCCGGGCATCGTGGCCAACATAACTTCCGTGACCAACAACGCGGCTGGCCAGAGCCCGATCGTGACCTTCACGCTGGTGGACAAAACCGGCGCCACCATTCCGATGTCGGCCTTCTCGCTGCCCGGCTACCGGCTGGCATTCATCCTGGCCGGTCCGACCTCCGATTACGTGGGCCTGCCGCCGCACGGCTATGTCAGCGAGAACCCGGTCTCCACGGCCACGCTGAGCGGTGACACTTTCACCTACAATTTCGTGACGCAGATTCCGGCCGGCGCCACCGGCACGTGGAGCATCGGCATGGAAGGCCGCCGCGACGACACCGTGCTGGCGGGAACGTCGGCCGCCCAAACGATCGAATACGGCATGCAGAATGTCGTTGTCAACTTCTCGGTGGATGGCAGCCCGGTGGTCCCGCGGCGGACGGTCGTGGCGCGCGCCAACTGCAATCAGTGCCACCACAACCTCACCGCGCACGGCGAAAACCGCAATCAGATCCAGATGTGCGTGCTGTGCCACAATCCGCTGGAGAACGACGGCGCCTACCGCCCCGCCGCGGACGACCCGACCGAGAGCGTGGACTTCGAGCTGATGATCCACCGCATCCATTCCGGGCCGTCGCAGACGCGCAACTTCACGATTTGGGGGTATGGCAATTCGGCCAATAACTTCAACAACGTTCTGTACCCCGGCGATCTGACCAACTGCTCGCAGTGCCACCAGCCGGGCACCAACAACGTGCCCGCCGGGGGCGTGGCGATGATCAACGACAATCGCGGTTACATCGACCCGGTATTCCCGACCACGGGCGCCTGTCTGGGCTGCCACGCCCTGGTGGCCGACGCCTCGCACGCGCTGGCCAACACCAACGCCGAGGGCGAGAGCTGCCCGGTGTGCCACGGTCCAAACGGAGCCTTCGCCGTGAGCACGGTCCACTCGTCGGGCATCCGCACCGTTTCGCCCGACACCCCGAGGAAAGAAATAATGGCCATTGGGCCGCACGCGCCCTCGACGCCGGCGCCCGCGCCGGCTGCCAGCGCACGGGCCACAGCGGCGCCCAGCGCCAGAGGCTCCGCCAAGTCCGGCCGTGCTTTAGACTAAGAACATCATGGGGGCCAGGCGATGACTTCACGGGCCGTTGCTGGCCCGCGTGTGTTTCTGAGTCCGGGGGTGAGTTCATGAATGGATTCCAAAGCGGTTGGATTCCGCCCACCCTGCTGGCGTGCGTGCTTGTGGGCGGCGGCGCGGCCGGCGCACAATCCGCGGGCGGCACGGGCGCCGAGAAGAATGCGTCGGCCGGGGCGGCCGATTACGCCGGGGCGGAAGCCTGCGCGGGATGCCATGAGGACCTCAGCAAGGCATTCGCCCGCAACCCGCACTTCGTGCTGGACAAGAACAAGCGCTGGGCCGGCAAGGCCTGCGAGGCCTGCCACGGGCCGGGCGCCAAGCACGCCGATTCCACCGCGGCCGAGGATATCGTCAATCCAGTGCGGCTGGCGGCTTCGAAAACGGACGCCATATGCCTCTCCTGTCATCGCAACCAGCCCACCCAGGTGGGGCGGCTCGAGGGCGGCCACTCGCGCAGTGCCATCGCCTGCACCGCGTGCCACGATATGCACAAGATTGGTCCCGAAAGCTCCTTCGCCCGGCTCAAGCGCAACGCCGCCGTCACTGAACTGTGCTCCGGCTGCCACCGCGACATGGCGGCCGCGTTCCTCAAGCCGCATCATCACAAGGTGCCCGAAGGCGCCATGTCCTGCACCTCGTGCCACAATCCGCATGCCGCTTTCATGAGCCGCAATCTGCGCATGGCCAGCAGCGGCGCGGAGCCCGGCTGCCTGAATTGCCACGCCGACAAGCGCGGGCCGTTCACCTACGAGCACGCGCCGGTCCGCAACGAGCCGTGCACCACCTGCCATGAGCCCCACGGCTCAGTCAATCCGCGCATGCTGACGCGGCAGGAGGTTTACATCGTGTGCCTCGAATGCCACGCCAACCTGAACGTCCCCACCGCGGGGGGATTACTGGGCGGCGTGCCGCCGGCTTTTCATAACATGAGCGTGCCGCGCTACCGCAATTGCACGACCTGCCATGTGAAGATCCACGGCTCCAATGCCAACCAGGGGTTGCTGCGATGAAGCCACTGGCACTGCTGCTGATTCTGCCGCTGGCCATGGTATGGGCGCAGGGATCGTCCGACCCGACAGCGAAAACCCAACCCGGCCAGGCCCAGACGGACCAGCAGGCCGCCGCGCCCGCCGCCGCCGGCGCGGCCCAGGCCCCGGCCGCGCCGGCCGATGCCCAGGCGAATACGGGCAAAGGCGCCCAGGCCGCCGCCGCCGATAATGCCGCGCCGCCGGCTCAGGAGAAGGTGTTCGAGGGCACCATCGACCTGGGCGCGCGCTGGCTGTCCAATGTCGGCGGCGACATGGACACCTATCGCAGCATCGTCAACCTGGCGTCGGGCTTCCGGCTGGTCAATCTGGATCTGAAATACGATCCGCCGCCCAAGGAAAACAACGTCGCCGACAGCATCATCCTGCAGTTGCACGACATCGGCGATCCCTACAACTCCGCGCGGCTGGACATGAAGCGCAACCGGATCTACGAGTTCCGGGGCAGCTACTTCAACATCGCCTATTACAACAACCTGCCCTCCTACGCCGATCCGACCCTGGCCACCACCGGAGCGTTCCTCGACCAGCGCGCCTACGACACCCAGGTGCGCAATTTCAGCAACGAACTGGTTCTGTTCCCCGGCTTCTGGTTCCAGCCCTACATCGCGTACGAGCGTAACAGCCAGTTCGGTACCGGGATCAGCGATCTGGTCGAATCCACCCAGAACAACTATCCGCTGCTCAACCAGGTGCAATGGGGCCAGAGCACCTTCCGCGGCGGCATCCGCATTGAGCTGCCCAAGTTCCACGCCACGTTCGAACAAGGCGCCACTGCATTCAAGGACGACGAGGGGCTGTACACCAACGGCGCGGTCTTGGGCAATCGAACCACGCCGTACCTGGGCCAGACGCTCTCCTTGAACGACGCCTGGGCGGCCTACTACGTCCGCGGCGACGGCTACTTCACCAAGGGCTACGCCACCTTCAGCCCGTTCACGTGGGCGGACCTGTACGGGCAGATCTACTACTCCGACCCCCACACCAGCTCGAACCTGAACCAGTTGGCCCAGGGTAACATTGCCGGCGTGCCGCCCGACCTCCTGTTCTATGCCACCGAGTTCGACCAGGTCTACGGCAGCGCCGCCATGCCCCGGACTTCGGGCTCGCTGTCGGGCGAGTTCCGCTTCCTCAAGCGCATCCGTTTGCGCGAGATGTTCGACACCGATGAGTTCCATAGCAACGGCGCCTCCACGCTGGGGGAACTCTTCTATAACCTCTCGGGAGCCGTCACGCCTCTGAATTCGGCCGCTGTGACGCGTCTCGATGTGATTCAGAAAAGCACCCAGACCGAAGCGCTGGTGGACGTTACCAAACGATTGATGCTGCGCGCGGGATTCCGCTACGAGTGGGGCAGCGCCCTGATGGACGCCGCCCTGGTCGGTGCCACCTCACCCTACGAAACAGGCCAGCTCAAGCGGTATGTCGGACTGGCCGGCTTCCAGTTCCGTCCCACCCAGAAGCTGACGCTGAACGGCGACTACGAACAGTCTGATGGCGTAAAGACGTATTATCGAACCGGACTGGACGACTACCTCAAGCTGCGCGCGCTGGCGCGCGTCACGCTGCCCTGGAATCTGTTCCTGAACCTCAGTGAGAACTACCTCCACAACCACAACCCCGACCCCGCGTCGCAGGCCACGTTCCGCTCCGACGTCGAGTCGGCCAGCCTGCAGTGGATGCCCGCCGGCGCCAAGCGCGTCAGCGTGATCGCCGACTATACGCACTCCGAAATCCGCTCCGACATCAGCTACCTGGTGCTCGTCCCGTACGCCACTGACCTCTCGCTGTATGTAGATAATGCCAACACCGGCTCGCTCATGGCCGAGTTCGCGCTGCCGGGTAAGGGCGCGGTCGTACCCAAACTTAGCTTCGGCGGATCGCTGGTAACAACAGCGGGCAGCCGTCCTTCGCGCTATTATCAACCTGTGGGCAAATTTCTGGTTCCAATCACGCCCCGGGTGCATCTATACGCGGAGTGGCAGTGGTATGACCTGAACCAGCCGTTCTACATGTATGAGGGGTTCCGTGCCCACATGATTCTGTCGGGAGTCCGGTTTCTGATGTAGGTCACTGTACCATGAAATTCAGATTGCTCGTCGGATTCGTGGCCGCTGCCGCCGTGGCCGCCGCGGCGCCGTCTCTTTACGGGGACGCCCAGCGTGGCGCCGCCCTTTTTCAATCTAAGAACTGTGTCACCTGCCATAGCGTCAACGGCCAGGGCGCCAGGGTCGCTCCCGACCTCGGAAAGCGCGGCGGAGAGGCTTTCACGCCGTCGTCCCTGGCGGCGATGTTGTGGAACCACGCGCCCCGCATGTTCAGCGCAGTTTCCAAGTCGGCCACCAAGGTCGAACTGACACCCCAGGACAGCGCCGATCTGTTTGCCTACTTCTACGCCGCCCGTTACATGGATCCTCCGGGCGACGCCGCCCGCGGCAAGCGTCTGTTCGTCGGCAAGCACTGCTCCAGTTGTCACGCTCTGGATGGCACTGATGCCGAGGGCATGAAGTCCGGGCTGCGCTGGGAGTCGCTGTCCGATCCGATCGAGTTCGCGCGGCTGATGTGGAACCACGCCCCGCTGATGCGCGCCGCGATGGCCAAGAAGGGCGTGGAACCACCGACGCTGACGGCCGCCGAAATGAACGACATCCTTGTTTACCTGCGCTCGCAGCCCCAGGCCCGCGAGAACAAGCCCGTCTTCCAGCCGGCCTCGGCCCAGACCGGCGAGATGCTGTTCCAGGTCAAGGGCTGCGTCAATTGCCATAAGGGCGCCTTGAGCATGGATAAGCGCGCCACCTTCGGCACGGTGAGTGAAGTGGCCGCCGCCATGTGGAACCACGCCGGCTCGATGAAGCAATCCGGCGATCTCCGTCCCGAGGAGATGACGCGTCTCACGGGCTACATCCTGGCGCTGCGCTTCGTTTCCGAAGGCGGCGACCAGGCGCGCGGCGCCAAGATCTTCGCCGCCAAGGGTTGCGTCTCCTGCCACACCAACGGCCCTGGGCCGAAGATCGCCGGTGTGGTGCCCGACTCCTACACCCTGATCGCGTCCTTGACCGGCCATGCCCCGCTCATGCTGCAGAAGCTGGAGGCTTCCAAGCAGCCCTGGCCCACTTTGAAGGATGGCGAGATGCGGGACCTGCTGGCTTATTTGAGGCAGGGCAAATAGCCCGCCCGCGCTGGCGAAGCAATTTCGATCGCCGCGCCGCGGCACGGTTTGCAGTGCTGCCCGTCGTTACAACGCCGCATGTGCCATAGCTCCCCGAGCGACACGGCCGCGATCACCTTCCGTCAGTTTGACGCCCGCGCCCGCATTCGCTGTAAGATGTTTGAAACGCTTAGTCGGCAGGCGTCCACGCTGTACCCGCGGCCATGTCTCTATCTCGCGTCGCACTGATGAACCTGCTGCGCCGCCGGCTGAGGACCGCCCTCACGCTGTGCGGCGTCGCCGTGGGCATCGCCGCTTTTGTGGCGCTGGTCGGTTTCGCCAAATCGTTCGAGGCCCAATGGCTCAAGCTGTATGAGAGCGCCGGCACCGACCTCGCCGTCGTCGATAAAACGTTCCTGAACACTTCCGTCGATGGCAGCGCGGGGGACAAGCTGCGCGCCCTGCCCCAGGTCGCCTCCGCCGTCCCCATGATCATGAACCTGATGGACCTGACCCCGGAGGTCAACGCGCTGGTGTATGGCATGCCCGCCGATTCCTACGAGCTGGATCCGCTGATCATCCTCCAGGGACGCCGCTTTCACGCCGCCGCGCCCGAGGTGATGCTGGGCGAGATCCTGGCCGAGAATCTGGGCAAGCACGCCGGCGACAGCCTCGAGATCCAGGGCGCCTCCTTTCGCGTGGTGGGCGTGTTCCGAGGTGGATCGGCGCTTGAGGCCGGCGCCGCGCTCATGCCCATCCGCCAGCTGCAGCAACTCGCCGACCTGGGCGCCAAGGTGACCGCATTTCACGTCCGCCTCCGCCCCGCGTTGCCGGGACAATCCGAGGAGCAGCGCATCCAGCAGGCGCGCGCGGCCATTGAAGCCGCGCTGCCCGGGCTCAAGGCCGTCCCGGCGCGCGACCGCGCGCACAACAATCAGGTTGTCGCTCTGGCCCGCTCCACCGCCTGGGGCACCTCCCTCATCGCCCTCCTCATCGGCGCCCTGGGCATCGCCAACACCATGGCCATGTCGGTCTTCGAGCGGACCCGCGAGATCGGTGTCCTGCGCGCCTTGGGCTGGAAGCGCTGGCGCGTGATGCGCCTGATCCTGCTGGAAGCGGCCTTCCTCGGCCTGGTCGGCGGCCTTCTCGGCCTGGTCAGCGGCTGGGGCGCGCTGCGCGTGCTGGCCCTGATTCCCGCCACCGCCGCAATCGGCCAGAGCTCCATCTCGTGGCTGCACGCCTGCGAGGCACTGCTGATCGCTGTGCTGATCGGCCTGGTCGCCGGTTTCCTGCCGGCCTGGCGCGGCGCCCGCCTGTCCCCCGTGGAGGCCTTGCGCTGTGAGTGAATGCCTGTTGGAAGCCCGCGCAGTCACCAAGAGTTTCGACGACGGACGCATCCAGGCCCTGCGCGGCGTCGATCTGCAGGTGCAGGCCGGTGAATTCGTCGCCATCAGCGGTCCCAGCGGCAGCGGGAAATCGACTCTGCTGCAGCTCCTGGGCGGCTTGGATGTGCCCACCAGCGGCGAAGTTCTGTTCCAGGGCGTCAGCCTCTCCAATTCCTTCGATCTGGATGCCTACCGCTCGCGCCAGGTCGGTTTTGTCTTCCAGTCCTTCCACCTGTTGCCCACGCTGCGGGTTCTGGCCAATGTGCAGATCCCGATGTTCGAAACTTCCCTCACCGCCCGCCAGCGTGAGGACAAGGCCGCCGCGCTGCTTCAGGAGATGGGCCTCGGCCATCGACTGCGGCAGCTTCCCAATGAGCTCTCCGCCGGCGAGCGCCAGAGGGTCGCCATCGCCCGCAGCCTGGCCAACGATCCGCGGATTCTGCTGGCCGACGAGCCCACCGGTAACCTCGACAGCGAGAATTCCGCCATGATCATGGATCTCCTGACCGGCATCCAGACGCGGCACAACATGACTCTGATCGTGATCACCCACGATCCCGACATCGCGCGCAGCGCGCAGCGGGACATCCGCATCCGCGACGGCCGCATCTGGTCTCAGTAATCATGCGGCTGCGCTGCGCATCCCTCGCGTTGGCATTGGCTGGCCCGCTGCTGGCGGCGCAATCTTCCGCCGTCCCCTCGCTGCCCACGCTCCTGGCCCGCGTCCGCGCCGTCCGGGATGCCGCCGATTTCCGCGCCACCGGCCGCCTGGTCTCGGTCCTGCCCTCCGGCCAGCGCAAGAACTACCAGCTTGCTTTGCGCGCCCGCTCCTTCGCCGGCGTGCTCAACCTGTTCTGCGAAGTTACCGATCCCATAGCGGCCCGCGTCCGTCTGCTGCTGGAGAGCCGCCCCTCCGGAGACAGCATGATCCGCCTCGGCCATGCCGGCGACCCCGCGCTCCGGGAGCTGCCCTTCGAACGCTGGGGCGAGGCCTTGCTGGGGACGGCATTTTCTTACGAGGATCTGCTGGACACCCAGTTCCTGTGGCGCAACCAGACGCTGGCCGGGGAGACGCGCTATGGCGCCCGCGACTGCTTCATCCTGCGCAGCACGCCCGGCCCGGCCGACCGCACCCATTACTCCTCCGTCACCACCTGGCTGGACCGCGCCAGCGCCTTTCCGGTGAAAATCGAGAAGACCCTCCGGCTCTCGGGGTCGGTCAAAGAGTTCCTCTATTACGGCCTGCGTCAATCGAAAGGCGTGTGGTCCGCCAGCCAGATCGAGTGCCGCGTCCAGGGCCAGCCCGGCTCCTCCCTGCTGATCGTCTCCCGCGGGGCCGAGAAGGCCAACCTCGCGGAGCGCGAATTCGATCCCGCCTTGCTCATACGGCCATGACGATGCGCACTCTACCCCCCGCGCCCGCGCGCTCTGGCCCCGATGGCAGGAGCGGCTCCCGATGACTCTCGCCGCCTGGCTGGCTGCCGTTCTGGCGGCGCTGATTCTCGCCGGCCTGTTCTATCAATGGCGCGGCCTGCGCCGCGATTCGCTGTTGTGCCCGCCGCCGGGACGCATGATCGACATCGGCGGGCGGCAGTTGCACTTGTATGAAATGGGCTCGGGCGAACCGGTCGTGATTTTCGAGGCCGGCATCTCCGCCACCAGCCTCAACTGGCGCCACATCCAGCGCTCCCTGGCCGGCGGCATGCGCGTGGTGGCCTACGATCGCGGCGGCCTCGGATGGAGTGATCCCTGCGCTACGCCCCGCACTCCCTTTCACATCGCCTGCGAGCTCCGCGCCCTGCTGCGCTCGGCCGGCGTCGAGCCCCCCTATGTGCTGGTGGCGCACTCCTTTGGGGCCCTGGTCGTGCGCCGCTACTCGCTGCTCTTCCCCGATGAGGTCGCCGGATTGGTCCTGGTGGACCCGTTGCAGCCCGAACAATGGGCCCGTCTGTCGCCGCAGCAGCGCCGCATGCTGACGCTCGGCCGGCGCCTGTGCCGCCGTGCGGCCATGTTGGCCCACCTCGGCCTGGTGCGCCTGGCCGTGGCTTCGTTCAAGGCCGGCTCGCGTCTGCTGCCCCTGGTGATTGACAAAGCCGCCGGCGTCCGCGGCGCCAGTGTCATGGATCGCCTGATCGGCGAGGTCGGCAAGATGCCCCGCGAAGTGTGGCCCATGGTCACGGCCCACTGGAGCGATGCCAAGTCCTTCCACGGCATCGCCGCGCATCTCGAGGCTCTGCCCGACAGCGCCAGCGAAATGCTGGATGCCACTCCGCTCCAGGGCATCCCTGTCACCGTGCTCACCGCCGGCCGCAATGGGCCCGTTTCCGCGGAGTCGATCCAGGCTCTTTCCAGCGACGTGCGCCACATCGTCGCCCACGACAGCGGCCACTGGATTCATCTCGACCAGCCCGATCTCGTCGTCGACGCCGTGCGCCATCTCGTCGAGCACGCCCGTCCGCTCGACACCCGCGCCTGACCTGCCGCCGGCCAGCCGCGCTGGCGCCGCCTGGGAATGCCCGCCCCGCTGTGCTCACCACTCCGGAATGCGCGACACCGCCTCGGCGCATAGCGTTTCGAGCCTCGCCCGCCGCTCCAGCCTTAAGCCCGGCTTTTGCAATCCCGTCCCGAACTCCTCGGCCGCTTCCGGCCAGCGCTCGCCCCGCATCAGCACCAGCCCCAGCAACAGGTGCGGCTCGGCCGAATCCGGCTCCAGCCGGATCGCCTCGTGGCACCACGTCTCCACCACGCGCGAGTCCCGGCACGCAAACCCCAGCCACGCCATCCTCAGCGCCGTGCGCACGTCCTCCCGCCCCCGCGCCACCTCCTCCTCCAGGCTGCGGTAGGCCTGATCGAACCGCCCCTCCATCATCTGGCGCTCCGCCTCGCCGTTCTCCGCGCCGCTCTCGGCCTCGCTGAACTCGTCGTTGTCGCAGATCGCGCACACCGGCTCCGTATCCGGTCGCGGCATTAGACACAAGCTGCAGTTTTTCATTGCGCGTTATCACCCACTCGGGCCGGCGTCCTGCATGCCAGTCTCCGCAATTCCCCTGCCGCCTGCAACATCCGCTCTGGCATGTGAAATGATATTCGATATTCAGGCTGTATCATGGACACCGCACTCGCGCTGCATCGCTTTCACTTTGCATTTACCATCACCTTCCACTATCTGTTCGTGCAACTCACCCTGGGGCTGGGCTTTCTGATCTTCGTCCTCAAGACCCTGGCGCTGATCAAGAAGGACGAGCACTACAACGATTGTGCGCGCTTCTGGGCCCGCATCTTCGCCGTCAACTTCGCCCTCGGCGTCGTCACCGGCATCCCCATGGAGTTCCAGTTCGGCACCAACTGGTCGCGCTTCTCCCGCGACGCCGGCGCGGTCATCGGCCAGACCCTCGGCATGGAGGGCCTGTACACCTTCTTCCTCGAAAGCACGTTCCTCGGCTTCCTCCTCTATGGGGAGAAGATGCTGGGTCGGCTCGGCCACTGGGGCGCCGCCGCCGCCGTGTGGATCGGCTCGTGGATGTCCGGTTATCTGATCGTCGCCACCGACGCCTGGATGCAGCGCCCCGTCGGCTATCGCCTCGACGCCTCCGGCAAGATCCTGCTCGATAGCTGGTGGGCGCTGGTCTTCAATGACTGGGCCTTCTGGCAATGGACCCACGCCATCCTCGGCGGCATCGTCACCGCCAGCTTCGTCATGGCTGGTATCGGCGCATTTTATCTCACTCTCGACAAATCCCGGCCCTACGCCCACACCTTCCTCCGCGCCGGCGTCGTCGCCGGTCTGCTCAGCGCCATCCTCGTCGCCTTCCCGTCCGGCGATCGGCAGGGCCACCTCGTGGCGCGCCATCAGCCCATCGCTTTGGCCGCCATGGAGGGTCATTTCAACACCGGCGCTTCCGCGCCCGTGGCCATCATGGGTCAGCCCGACGTCGACCAGCGCCGCCTCGACAATCCGTTCATCGTCCCCGGTGCGCTCAGCTTCATCATTTACGGCAACTGGAGCCAATCGGTGACCGGCCTCGCCGATTACCCCCGCCCCGACTGGCCCGACAACATCCCGCTGCTCTATTACAGCTTCCACATCATGGTCGGCCTCGGCACGCTGTTCATCCTGCTCATGGCCCTCGCCGCGCTCCAGTTGTGGCGCGGCAAGCTGTTCGAATCCAAGCTCCTGCTGTGGGCCCTGATGCTGTTCATGCCCTTGCCTTACGTCGCCAACACCGCCGGCTGGACCACCGCCGAATTGGGCCGCCAGCCCTGGCTGATCTACGGTTTGATGCGCACCTCCGCCGGCTTCTCGCCCCACGTCAGCAGCGGGAACGCCCTGTTTACTCTGCTCGGCTTCATGGGCATGTACACCCTCCTGTTCATGCTCGGCCTGTTCCTGATCTGGCGCATCCTCGACCAGGGTCCGCAATTCGTGCCGCAGCCCCAGCCCGCGCCCCACGACTGAAGTCTTGTAGCACAAGGGAGTTCATTCAGGAGACGAATCAAATCGCCATGCTGCCCATCATCTGGTTCTGCATCGTCGCCGTCATGGTCGCGATCTACGTCGTGCTGGACGGCTTTGACCTCGGCGCCGGCATCGTCCACCTCTGCGTCGCCCGCAACGACGAGGAGCGCCGCGCCGTCATCTCCTCCATCGGGCCCCTCTGGGATGGCAACGAAGTCTGGCTGCTGGCCGGCGGCGGCGCGCTCTATTTCGCCTTCCCGGCCCTCTACGCCTCCTCCTTCAGCGGCTTCTACCTGCCGTTGATGATGGTGCTGTGGCTGCTCATCCTGCGCGGCGCCGCCATCGAGTTCCGCAACCAGATCGCGAACCGCGTCTGGGTCCCTTTCTGGGATGTCGTCTTCTCGCTCTCCAGCGCCCTGCTCGCCATCTTCTTCGGCGCGGCCCTCGGGAACGTCGTCCGCGGCGTTCCACTGGATGCCAACCACGAGTTCTTCCTGCCCCTGTGGACCAATTTCCAGCCCGGCCGCGAGGCGGGCATTCTGGACTGGTACACCGTGCTGGTCGGCCTCTTCGCCTTCTTCACGCTCACCCTTCATGGCGCATTGTGGATCAACCTCAAGACCGCCGGCGAGCTCCAGGCCCGCGCCCGCCGCGTCGCCCGCCTGGCCTGGCTCCTGGTCGCCGCCCTGACCATCGTCGTGACCTTCGCGAGCTTCGCCCTGCAGCCCGATCTCGCCCGCAGCTTCTCCTCCCTGCCCGCCGGCCTGGTGTTCCCCGCGCTCGCCCTGGCCGGCCTCGCGGGCATGTTGTTGTTCCTCGTGCGCGCCCAGGAGGGCAAGGCCTTCCTGGCCTCGTGCCTGTACATCATCGGCATGCTGACCAGTGTCGTCTTCGGCGTTTTCCCGAACGTTCTTCCGGCCAATTCCGACCCGCGGTTCAGCCTCACCATCACCAACGCCTCGGCGCCCGAATTCGGCCTGCGCGTCGGCCTGTGGTGGTTCGTCCCCGGCATCGCTCTCGCCCTCGCGTACTTCGTGTTCCTCTACCGCCGCTTCGCCGGCAAAGTCGCACCGGGCTCCGGCGGCCACTGAACCGTCACCCGTTCTGAGCGCGCTCATCACTTTTCATCACTTTTTGCGTTTTTTGCCCCGCCAATATCCCTGCCGGCAGTTCGCCTTTGCCCCTCTGGATACCACGTAAACAACCTGTTATCAATAGGTTGAATTGAAACAGGCGCCTCTCCGCCCTGCCCCCAACCCGCCACCGGCGAACATCACTTTTCTACACTTCTCTACACTCACTCTAAACCTGTGATGATTCGTTTTTCGTTCGCTACTAATATTCGCCTTTTATTCCCCCTTGACATTGGGTGTATCCTCAAGATGGGAAAGGGGTTGTTCGAAATTGGCTTTGTTCCTCCAAATTTGTTTTTCGCGCTTTCGCGGCCTTCGCGTGCGAAAAGATCCTCCGTGCTGGCCAAAAGATCTGGTGCACCCGCCGGCCGGGTTGCCACGCCCTGCGGCAACCCCACTACAATGAAGAACATGAGGTCTTTGTGTCTGGTCCTGATCGCCGGCGGCGTTCTGCTCTCGTCTCTGGCTCAGACTCCCGCCCCCAAAGCTGCGCCTGAGAAGACGGATCATAAGTCCGCCTTCGACAAGCCGACCCTGGAGGCCTACATCCGCCACCTTCTGCTGTGGAATGCCCAGGTGAAAATCGCCATCAGCGACCCCCAACCCGGCCCCGTCCGAGGCCTCAAGAAGGTCCTCGTCACCGGCAGCTATCAGCAGACCACGGTCGACGAGGTCTTCTACGTTTCCGACGACGGCCGAAAGATCGTACGCGGCTTTATTTACGACATCGCTCAGAGCCCCTTCGAAGAGCAGTTGAAGAAGCTCAAAACCGACCTCTCCCCGAGCCTCGGCACGCCCGGCGCCAAAGTTGTCCTCGTTGTCTTTACCGACTTTCAGTGCCCCCACTGCCGCGAATTCGCCAAGACCCTGCGCGAGAACCTGGTGAAGACCTATCCGGCCGAGGTCCGGCTCTACATTAAGGAGTTCCCGATCGAGTCCATCCATCCCTGGGCCAAGGCTGCCGCCATCGCCGGCCGTTGCGTCTTCCGCCAGGACGCCAAGGCCTTCTGGGACTATCACGACTTCGTCTTTGACAACCAGGACTCCATGACCCTGGAGAACTTGAAGGACAAGGTCCTCGAATGGGCCGCCGCCAAGGGCCTGGACACGCTGCAGCTCGGCCCGTGCATCGCTAATCGCGCCACCGAGGCCGACATCGACCGCAACATCGCCGAGGCCCGCGCGCTGGGCATCAATCAAACCCCCTCGATCTTCATCAACGGCCGGCCGCTCGCTGGCGCCATCCCCTGGGAGACGCTCAAGGTTTACATCGACGCCGAGCTCGAGTACGCCAAGAAGACCGGCGCGGAAGCCGAAGAGTGCTGCTCAATCAGCTTGCCTGGCGTTCCGGCCAAGAAATAATCGCGCGCCTTCGCGTGGCGCCATGGCAGACTGCGCAGCGGCACACGCTGTCGCGGCTTCCAGCTTGGATTGCCCTATGGGAAGATGCCCTTGATGGCCGGGATCTCAGTTCGAAGGTTGAGTTGGCGCGAATGGTCCCAATTCGCCCCCACTTGGGAGCGCGTCCACAACAGGTGCCCCGAAGCGTCGTTCTTCCTTTCCCGCCAGTGGGTGGATTGCTGGCTCGCCACTTTCGGCGGAGAATTGAACCCTGACTTGCTCGCTTTTGTAAGCGGCTCTGAAGTGGTTGGCTGCTGTCTATTGGTTTGGCGTACTCATTGGATGCGCGGCATCCCGCTGCGCCGCGTGTATCTGAATTGCGCCGGCGAAGACGGCACTGACTCGACGTTTATTGAATTTAACTCGCTTCTGAGCCTCCCCGGTTATCAGGAAGAGGTGGCCAACTCTCTGGCAACACTCCTGAAGCGCCGCTACTGGGACGAGCTGCTCTTGCCAGGAGTTGTTGAACAGGACTCTATCCGCATTCTCGCCACCTCGTTGGGCGGGGCGGAAGTCTCGGAATCGCCGGCGCGCTTTATTCCGCTTTCTCGGATCCGTGAGAAGCGCACCGATTTTCTCACTACTCTATCCTCGAAACCCAGGTATAACATCCGCCGCTCGCTGCGGACGTTTGAGGAACTGGGCGGCGGCTCCTGCACGCTCCGTCTGGCCCAAAGTGTGGACGAAGCTATCGCCATGCTGGGCGAACTGGCCGAGCTGCACCAATCGTACTGGGTAGCCCGAGGTCAGCCCGGCTGTTTCAGTTCGCGGAAATTCACCAGCTTTCATCAAAGGTTGATTCGGCTGCACTTTGACCGGACCCTGCTTTTCCGCCTGCAGGCCGGAACTCAGATCGTCGGACTGCTGTATTGCTTTGTGGATGCAGGGTGGGTCTACCATTACCAGTCCGGTATTTCCTACGCCTTGGACAGCCGCATGAGCCCGGGCCTGGTGACTCTCTCCCATGTGATCAGCTATTGCCTCATGCGGCCTGAACTCAATGGGTTCGATTTCATGGCGGGCGACTCGAAGTATAAGCGCTCGCTCACCGCTGATTCCGACTTCAGGCGGTTGCTGTGGTATACCATTCGCCGCCGCACCGTATCGAATCTGCTTATTGGCTTCCTTAGGAAGCTGAAGAAGAAATATGCGCAGAACATTGAGGCCAGCCGCCCTCCCGTGCAACCGCCGGACGAGACTGAGCTTGGCGCGGACACACCTTGACCGGACATCAGCGCCTGGCGGACTGCCAGTCGGTACTTCGCCTTGTTCGGCCGGATCAGGGCCAGTAACTCCCTGTGAGCCGGCACATCGCCACCTGTACCTGGAAGCGCGTCCAGCTTTGGTCGCTGATGTCGATGCGCTTGACGTCGTGGCGTTGCATCCTGCCCGCCAGGTTCGAGCCGCCGTAGTTTGAGAATGCGGCCCGGTAGCCTGACTCTCGGGCTAACTTCTGCGTCTCATCCGAGAAACTACCCCTGTAGCCGAACGGATACGCTAGCGCGTCGGCTTCAATGCCGACTTGCTCTTTCAATAACTCGCGCGAATGGACAAACTCCCTGGATTGCTGTTCGGGACTTAGCCGGCTCAATACGGGATGCGAGTGCGTATGGGATCCAATCGCCATTCCCTGGCGGCTCATCTCCCGCGCTTCGTCCCAGCTCAGAAAGCGCCGCTCTCCCGGCAGCTCCTCCGATTGTGCCTCATCGCCCAACTCCCGAAGGAACCTCTGCGGATTGGAATTCTCACCCCTCTTGTAGAGTTCCAGGACCCGATTCAGGCTCCCAGTCAAACCCTCTCTATCGACGTCGACCTCCAAGCGGAGCGGGTACTGTAGCGTGAAGCGGCGCTTGCGTGCCGTTCTTACGAGATAGGCGATGTGATCCCACCACGGTACGTTGTTCGATCCAACCATGTTCGTGGTAAGGAAAAATACGCCTTGCACCCCATGCGAGCGCAGAATGGGGAAGGCGATCCTATAGTTATCCAGGTACCCGTCGTCAAAAGTGATCAGCGTCCGGCATCGCGGCCTGTCCTTAAGGCTACCTTCGACTACTGCCAGTGTCTCATCGAGAGTCACCAGTGGCACCACTCGCTTCAGGTAGGAGATCTGCTGGTCTAACTCATCGGCAGTGGCCGAGAAAACGCCGGGGCTGAACAGATCGTCGTCCGGACTGCCGATCCGATGGTAATTCAGGACCATTAACTGGTCTCTGTGCGGCAGTTGTCTCACAACGAAGGATGCGCCGCTCCAGAATAGCCCGCGCGCCAATAACTCACGCCGGCCCCTGACGCTGGCTGGTCCGCTCATGAACTGGCGATTATAGCATCCTCGGCCGCTTGAAACGGTTCGTCCGGCCGTGTCAGCGGATTACCCGCCGCGCCAGGCCGGCGTTGCCTGAGGCGTCGTAAACCCGGACCGTGACGAGGTGCTCGCCCGCTGGAGGCGCGCTCAGGCGCACCAGAAATCGCTCACGCAGGCTGTCGGCGACGCCGTCGGCGCATTCCATCGGACGCCACGGACCGGCATCGATGGAGACTTCGGCGCGCCGCACCGGCGAAAGCGCATCCACGGCCTCGACCTCGATTGCCAGCCACTCGGAGCCGTCCTCGGTGCTGCGGCGCGGTTCGGCCAGCGTCAACACGGGCGGAGTCTGGTCGAGCAGCACGGGAGCGCTCTCGAGGTCCGCTTCACGCGCCTGCGAAGGCGGATTCGAAGGCCTGTCGCTGGCTATTACGCGGAAGCGGTACCGGCCGTCGGCCAGGCTATCGGCCTCCAGCGTGTAGGTGTTGTCCGTCAGCTCCGCCTTGAGCGTCTTCCATTCGCGCTCGCCCTCGCCGCGAACCTGCAGGGTATAAACCAGGCGGTCGTTATCGGGATCATCGGCCTGCCAGGAGAGGAACAGTTGGAGCACCCCGCCGCGGTTGATTTGTTGTGTCGGCGTGCCGGAAGTCGTGGCCGGGCCGGAGTCGCCGGAATCGGTAACGGTGACGCTGAACGGGGAGGCCGGGCCGGAGGAAGCCTGCGCGGCGGAGCTGCGCTGCGGCGCGGCGACCCACTGCGGGGTGACAGTAATGCTGCGCACCACCGGGCGATTGTTCTGCGGCTGATAGGAGAGCGAAACAGCACGGATAGAAACGCTAGCGGCATCCGCGGAGGGAGGGGCGCTGTGTATCTCGACCCTCCATTGCACATAGCGGGCATTGGGACTTCTGAGCCTGGCCGTGGCTGGATCGCCCAGCGGCTCGGACCAGTCGCTCCAGGTCTTGTCCGGACGGGCCGAGTTGCCGCTGCGCGTGCGGAATGCGATGTGCGCGCCCGCCAGATCGCCGCGCCACTCCAGCCGGCCCCAGCGGGCCACTGTGCCGGAGTCGAACACCGGCGATTCGTACCAGCCGGAGTGCTCGCGGACAGCGCTCAGAGCGAACAGCCGGGCCAGCGTCCCGGTCGCGGCCAGCAGGCCGCCGGGTGTATCGAGCAGGCGCGTGGTTTCGCCCTCGCCGGTCTCGAGAACCAGCGCCGTGCGGGCGTTGGGGGCGATGGAATAAACCCGCCCGCGCAGGTCGGTGGAAACATACGGCGTGCCGCGCTGCAGGGCCAGCCCGAGCAGGTTCTCCTCCTTGGAACTCCAAATCGTCTCGATGGTCAGGTCGGGCGCGATGCGATACAGCGCCGACTTCTCGACGCCTGCCACTTCGACCGGAGCGCTGGCCGGAGGCGTGGCCGGAACTTCGCCCGCGCCCGGCGTTGTGCGCTGCGCGGGCGGTTTCAATTCAAGTCCGGTCTGCGCGGGCGCGGCGGGGCCAAGGCCGGAGCGTGCCGAGGTGTCGGCAGTGACGGTGATGGTGGTTGACAGCGTCGGAACAGCCGCCATGGATGCCGCAGCCGCCGCCGCGGCCTGCGACTGTTTCTGCGTCAAACCCCCGCCCAGCGCCGCGGCCAGCACCGAACCGTCGCTCAGCGCCAGCACGTCGCGGATCTCTGGCAGCGTCGCATGCAGCAGCACCGAGGCGCGGTTTTGGGCGCTGATGCGGTACAAGTTCCCGTTGGGTTCGCTGCCCGCCAGCAGCGCGCCGGCGTTGTCGAAAGCCAGGCACGTGACGTGCGACTGCCCCGTTTCATACCACACGCCCCCTTGGCCGCGAGTGTTCACGCGCCACACCCGGCCGTCATCGCCGCTGCCGGCGAACAGCGCGCCATCCGCGGCGACGGCCAGCGACCAAACGTATTTCGATTTCGTGCTGAACCACTGCTCAGCCTTCCCCGCGGCGTCGACGCGCCAGATGTCGCCGCCGGGCGAAGTGGCCGCGAATACGGCGCCCCCGGGGGCCGCCGCGAGAGCGAAGATCTCGGGCTGCTGGGCAATCCAGACGGGCTGCGGCCTCGCATCGGCAGCCGCACCCGCGGCGAGCCGGTACAGCCGGCCGCGGTGGCCCGTGGCGAACCACAGTGCGCCGTCGGAGGCGCGCACGACGGCCCACACCGCGCCCTCTTCCGTTGTGGCGAGCAGTTCGAGGCGCGGGGCCAGCGTCAGCCGGCCGTCGCGTGTCAGAGAGATGCCGCTGAACCGGCCCTTGAGGAAGTCCGGCCAGGAGTTGCTTTCCCAGGCGGCCGGGCCGCCCGCGCGCAGCAGGCAGGCCAGCGCGCAGGCAATCGCGGCGAGACGAAGCGGGTGCGGCATTTTCATTCCTTCACATCCACCTGAACGGTCTTCGAGCCGTTGAAGACGAAGTCGCCGCCCGGCAGCGCGATCTCTGTGATCTTCGCGCCCGGGAACTGGGCCAGCGTCGAGCGGCCAAATAACAGCGCCATCGATGCCGGCAGGGCGGGCAGGTTTTCGCCCTGCACCGTCCACGTGGGCGTGGGCCGCGAAATCCGGATCCACGCCTGGCGGCTGGTCCGCAGGCCGTTCAAAAACTCCACCAGTTGGACGGCATTGCGCGGCGGAATCGAGATGAATTGACGATACTCGGCGAGGTTCGCCGCGGCGGCGTCGGAAACAGTGATGCTCAGCGGCCCGACCGGCGCGCCGACGGGTACGGCATAGGAGGCCGAGCGTTCGATCTCGACTCCACGCTCGCCGCTGAAGCGCGCGAAGATATCGAAACTGTCACCCGGATGAACCTCGCGACGCGAGGTCCAGACACTATCCAGGCTCAGGTCGCGGCGGTCGTCGGAGATTTCGAGTTCGAGCCCGATGGCGCGCACGTTGAGCGCCGCAAATCCGCTGCTGGCGATGGCGGCGACAGGCGCCGCGAGGGCCGAGGAGGCGATCTGTGCCACGCCGGTTTCGGCGCTCCACGCATTGTCCACGCGCACGGCCGGCGCGCCCTCCAGCTCGATGCGGCCGCGGGCCTGGATCGTGGCTGGGCCGCTGACGCGCTCGGTGGCGTCGATGATCGCGTACAGCGCCATTTGGGCCAGCAGCGGCGACAGCATGCGGTCGCGCACCATTTCGAATCGATAGTGCGCCTCGCGGCCTGGCGAGCGCAGGCGCACCGCGACGGGCACCATGGGCGCGCGGCGGCCCAGAAGCCCGCTGACCGACGTGCTGCGGTCGCTGAGGATCGTGCCCAGCCATTCGCGCGTGGTCGAGATTTTGAAGCTGGAGTTCAGGCTGGCAAGCAGCGTGAGGACCTCCGCGCGCGCGAACGGCAATTCGGTGTCGCCGGCCCCCATGAAGCGATGGCCGAAGGCGTAGACGCGCGCACCATCGACCAGCGTCACGGTGCCGTCGGCCCCGGCGCTCAGGTCGCCGGTCAGGAGTTCGACGCTGATCATGGCGCCCGGTTCGAGCGGCGCCTGAGACCGCGATTGGGAGGAGGACGCAGGCGCGCCCCCGGAAACGCCCTGCACGAGGTCGAAGCCTGCGGCGCGCAATTGCGGCGCGAAGTGATCGAGCGTGGAACGCGTGAAACCGCCCAGCCACAGCGGCGTATCGATTTCGACCAGCCGCCCGGAGCCCGCCTGGACAAAGGCGCGCGCCGGCAGCTCGGCTCCGTATTCAAATGGATTCATGCGCCCGCTCGCCGGCCGCGGCCCGCTTTCGGTCCGCAGCATCTCCTCGATCGGCCGGATCCCGGCGATCGGCTCCTTGGAGAAGGGAAACGACAGCGCGACCGCGCCCAGCACTCGCCCGCCGATGGTCACGGGACTGCCGCTCATCCCCTGCAGAACCCCGGTCTTGTCCAGCGGTCCTCCAGAGAGGCGGGCCAGTATGACGTTCTGCCGCGGCCCGACATTTTCCAGCACGCCCAGGATCTCGACGTCGAACTCCTCGACCTTGGAACCCGAGAAAACCGTGCGCCCCACGCCGTGCAGCCCGGGTCTAACCTCGCTCAAGGGGAAAATGGCGATGGATTGGGCCGCGGCCGTGAACAGGAGGGCGAACAGCAGCGGGACGAAGCGGCGCGGCACTCATCCATTGTAAGCGCGCCTCCGCGGACCGTTTGGCCGCCGCCGGCTCACAGCTTCCCGCGCGCCCGCCGCCATAGACCGCGAGTTGAGACATTCCCGCCACTACGATTCGCTCAAAGCGCCGGCGCATCCTTCGCGACTTCGAAGCGCGTCGCGGTAGCCCGGCGCTAAGGCGCACCCTGCAAACTCCCGCCGCGCCCCGTGGAATTCCGGTCCGCGCCTCCAATGCAGTAAAATGTAAATTATCTGGCGCGGTAGCCAAGTGGTAAGGCAGAGGTCTGCAAAACCTTTATTCGCCGGTTCAATTCCGGCCCGCGCCTCCACACCCTCTTTCGATGTTCTCCAACACGCAGCCCCGTTGATTGCGAGGTCCAGGCGTTGAATCTGCGCTCCTTGGGCGATGTGGCGGTTTCTGAGGCGGTGCCGGCTTCCAGCGTTGGGCTGGGCCGGATGTTCCATCGACAACGGCTCCCCAGGAACACTGCCCCACCGCCTCGCGCCGAGCACTATCAACGGCACGGGCGCCCGCCGCATAATATCTTTGGAGGCTTGAAAACCGGCCGCAACGGGACGGCTCCGCGGCCGTTCGTAGTGCAGTGGCTGCGCCTGGAGGTGAATGGTCCGTGCGTCGTTTCCTGCTTCGCCACCGCAAGCTAAGGTTGGCCCTGGGCAGGTCTCTGAGCGCCTTGGCCTGCATTTGGCGGCGGCTGATGTTCCGCACGACTTTTGTTGCGGTGACCGGCAGCCTCGGCAAGACAACCGCCACGCGCTGCCTGCACGCCATTCTCTCCTCCTGCTATTCGACCAGTTGGGCGCATGGCCACAACTCGCGCTTCGCCATGGCATCCGCCATTTTGCGCACGCGGCTCAGGCACCGCTTCACTTTGATTGAAGTGGGGACCACTCTCCCGGGCGCGCTGCGGCGAACGGCCTGGACGCTCGCGCCCGATACCGCCGTCGTACTGGCCGTGGCCCGCGTCCACTCCAACAATTTTGCGACCCTGGACGATATCGCCCACGAGAAATCGCAGCTCCTGTCGCGCCTCGGGCTGCGCGGCATCGCGGTGCTGAATGGAGACGACCCGCTCGTGGCGGCGATGGCGGCGCGCTGCCGCGGCCCGGTCGTCATGTTTGGCCGCTCGCCGGAATTCTACGTCTGGGCTAGCGATGTCTCGTCCGTCTGGCCGGCGCGTCTCTCGTTTCGCGTGCACCGCGGCGCCGAATCACGCGCAGTGCGCACCCAGATGGTTGGCGAGCACTGGCTAAGTGCCGTTCTCGCGGCGTTCGCCGCGGCTCTGTGGCAAGGCGTCGATCTCGACACGGCAGTGGCGGCGGTCGAGCGCCTCGCGCCCACTCCCGGACGGCTGGAGCCCATGCCACTGCCCTCGGGCGCAATGGCGCTGCGAGACGAATACAACTATTCTTTGGCCAGCCTGACCCCCGCCCTGCGCGTCCTCGAGCAGGCTCGAGTGCCGGGACGCCGCATCCTGGTCACACCCCGCATGGTTGACACCGGCCGCGGTTTCCGGGAATCGTTCCGGTCTTTGGGCGAGCTGGCCGTCCGTTCGGTCGAGCTGGTCATCGTCATCGGCAACGAGCACCGCCGCGCGTTCCACGCCATGGTCGAAGGAGGCATGAGGCCTGAGAACATCCGCGGCTTCAAGGATATTTGGGGCGCCGCGGAGTGCCTCAAGTCCGAGACGCGGGCCGGCGATCTGGTGCTGTTCCGCAACTGTCCGACACTGCGTGCCGAGCGGATCTATTTCTCGCAACTGGGTTCGGTTGGCTGCAGGACGCCGGTTTGCCCGCTGCTGAACCCGTGCGACTACTGCCCAGAGTTGCGGCCAGGGCTGGAGAATGTCCTCGTCATGCCCGCGCCCCCGCGGCCGTTCTGGCTCGCAACAACGCGAACCGGCGGGCCCCAGTCAGTTGTCGGGCCTTCTCCGGGCGCGGGTCCGGTTCCGCCGCGGCAACATCGGGCCGAATCCGGACACGACGAAGAACAGGAACGCACCGGCGCCGCCGGTCCGCAGTGATGCGCGGGATCGGCCGATTGTGGCGCCACTTGACTACAGTTCGGGCTGCTCCCAGCGCCCGGACTTCTCCGCGCGGAACAGAGCCTCGACCACGGCCATGTTGGCGAGGGAATCCTCGAGCGGCGTCGGTGCCGGCGCCCCCTCCAGGATGGACCGCGAGAAGGCCTCGCCCTGCGCCGTGTATTGATCGCACACCGCGATCTCTTCCACCCGCACGTCCTCCCCGAATAATCCGCCGCCCATGTCGACCAGCAGCCGCGTCGGCCGGTCCGGCGGCGCGTTGAACGGGATCTGCACCTCGATGCGGCCGCGCGTCCCGATGAACTGCATCCGCTGGTACGGTGTGATCTGCGTGCTGGCTGTGAACACCGACTGGCAGAGCTCGAAATCGAGCATCGCCGAGGTCAGCCGGTCGGTGCCGAACTCCGGGTCGCGCTCCACCAGCGCCGCCACGCGCCGCGGCTCCCGCCCCAGCATCCAGCGCGACATCGTGATCGGGTAGCACCCGATGTCCATTAACCCGCCGCCGCCATAGTCCAGAATGTTGCGCACGTTCCGCGGGTCGCGGTTGTCGTAGCTGAAGAATCCTTGAATGGCCCGCAGTTCGCCGATCTCGCCCGAGCGCGCGATCTCTCGCGCCCGCAGCCACTGCGGATGCGAATGCACCATGAACGCCTCGCCCGCTACCACGCCCGTCTGGTTGCGCACCTCGATCATGCGCCGGCACTCCGCCGTCGTCAGCGTGATCGGCTTCTCGCACAACACGTGCTTGCCCGCCAGCATCGCTTCGATCGACCATGGCATGTGCAGATGATTCGGCAGCGGATTGTAAACCGCGTCGATGTCGCGCGCTTCGAGCAGCGCGCCATAGGATCCGTAAGCGGCGCCTATGCCCAGCCTCGAGGCCGCATCCTCCGCCCGGCCCTGGTCGCGCGATGCGATCGCGGCCACTTCGCAGTTGGCCGCCCGCTGCATGCCCGGAATCACTTTCGTCAGGGCGATGTTGGCCGCTCCCAGAACGCCCCACCGGACTTTCGTTGGCATGCCATCATTGTCGCCCACTAGGGCCGCACGCGCCGGAAGCTCAACGTCTCCGTCTTGCCCGCCGGCATGATCGGGATGATCAGGCGTTGCCCTGGCCCGCGCGGCTATCATGTCGGGACAGGATGCCATGCGCCCGGGCTTGCGCTCCACTCCTCGAATTTGTTGTTGATCCTTGCTGCGCATGGCACTTAGGCGCTCGCCACACGAAATCCTTAATTCGCGTTAAATAGATTTCCGCAGCTTGCTAAAGTCGAAAGATAGGAGATCGTGGCCGCGGTGTTGCGATCATCGTGCCTGTTTACGCTCGCAACATTCCACATCGCATCAGTGTTTGGAGGGCTGCAATGACAGCTCGGCGTCGGAACTGGATCGTTGCGCTCGTCCTGGCGGCTCTTCTGTCGGTGGCCGCTCTGCTCATCGCCGCGTCGCTCGTGGCCGCGCGCATCGAGCCTTTCGCCCGCCAGACGGCGATTGTCTACCTCAGCCAGCGCTTCCAGAGCGATGTGCAGCTTCAGTCATTGCACCTGCAATTGCCCCGCACCTCGGCGCTCCGTCTCTTCCTCACGCGCGGCCGCGGCATCACTGCGCGCGTCGAAGGCCAGGGCCTCTCGCTGCGGCTCCGCGGCCGCCCCGGCCCGGCGCCCCTGTTTGTCATTCAGAATTTCCATTGCGACGTCAGCCTCGAATCGCTTCTCCATCCGCCGGTAATCGTCTCCCGCATCGTTGTGGACGGGATGAAAATCCAGATACCGCCCCACGCTGCCAGCCTGCGACCGCCGTCAGCCGCCGCTGCAGCGCCCACCGCCATGCCGGGCCTCTCCAACCCCGAGGTAGTCATCCGCAAAGCCGCCATCCAGCACGCCAGCATGGTCCTTCAACCCGCCGATCCGCAGCGCTCGCCGCTGCGCTTCGAGATCGAGAGTCTGCGCCTGGATTCCGCCGCCGTGGGCGGACCCATGCATTACGATGCCTCCCTCACCATCTCCAAGCCCCCGGGCAAGATCCTCACCACCGGCACATTCGGGCCGTGGCGCGCCGATGAGCCGGGCGACACTTCTCTGGCCGGTAACTACCGTTTTGAGAAAGCCGATCTGGGCGTCTTCTCGGGCATCGCCGGGACTCTGTGGTCCACGGGCAGCTTCGACGGCCAGCTCTCCGCCATTACCGCGCACGGCCAGGCCTCGGTCCCGGATTTCCGCTTGCGCACGGCAGGCAACCCCGTGCCGCTGTCGGCCCGCTTTACGGTGCTGGTCGACGGCGCCAACGGCAATACTGTTCTCCAGCCCGTGGTCGCAACATTGGGTTCGTCGAATCTCACCACCCGCGGCGGCATCATCCGCCATGAGCCCGGCCAGCGCCACGCCATCTCTCTCGATGTGGCGATGCCCGGCGGCGATCTGCGGGACGTGCTGCGCCTGGCGATGAAAGGCGATCCTTTCCTGGATGGCCGCCTGGTGCTGAATACGAAAATCGACATCCCCCCGCTGGCGGCGAAGGTCCGCGAAAAACTGCAACTGGATGGCAGCTTCGAATTGCAGAACGGCAAGTTCTTCCATTCCACGATTCAGGATCGGATTGACGCTCTGAGTAATCGGGCGCAGGGCCGCGCCGGCGAGCCGGCCGGCGGCCAGGCAGTCTCGCATATGACCGGCGTGTTTCAAATGGAGAATGCCGCAATCAACTTCAGCAAGTTATCGTTCGGAGTTCCTGGGGCGGATATTGATCTGGCCGGCAGCTATAACTTGGATACTGATGCCCTCACGTTCGCCGGTACTCTCAAGTTACAGGCCACCGTATCCCAGTTAGTGACTGGTTGGAAGAAGTTAGCCCTGAAGCCCGTCGATCGCTTCTTCGAAAGAAAAGGCGCAGGCACCCTTCTTCACATTCGCGTGGATGGAACCTCCAAGGCGCCGCTTTTCTCGGTGATCGTCGCCGGGAAACAGGTGCAGATTTCGCCGCCCAAAAAGTAGACTATCCTCCCGTCCGCCGGGCCGCCCGCTCTCGTCCTGGCCGCTCAGGAGACGATGCCCTTGCGGACGGCGTAGAGGATCAATTGCGGCACGCTGTGCAGATTCAGCTTCTGCAGGATGTGCGCGCGGTGTGTCTCGACTGTGAAGGGGCTGACATTCAGGAGCGCTGCAATCTCCTTGTTCGTCTTTCCCTCGGCGATGAGTTGCAGTAACTCCTTCTCGCGCGGCGTGAGCAGGTCGTAGCTATCCTGCACGCCCTTGCTCGCGGCCTGGCGCACATAGTCGTCGAGCAATAAGCGCGATATCACGGGGCTGAAGAAACTCTTACCCGCGCTGACGCTCCGCACCGCGCGAATCAGGTCGTCCTCGGCCGACTCTTTCAGGATGTAAGCCTGCGCGCCGGCCTTCAGCGCCCGCAGCACATAGCTCTCGTCGGAGTGCATGCTGAGGATGACCACCTGCGTCGAACCTGCCCCCGCGCAGATCTTCTGCGTCGCCTCGATCCCGTTGAGCAATGGCATGGCGATGTCGATCACCGCGACATCGGGATGCAGCGTCTCCGCCAGCGCCACCGCCTCGCGGCCGTTTCCCGCTTCCGCGATCACGCGCAAATCCGCGTGGCGCTCCAGCAGCAGCCGCAGCCCCGCTCGCATCACCGCGTGATCGTCAGCCAGCAGGATTGTGGTCATGGTCCCTCAGCTCATTCGCCCGCGAGGCCGCGGCCTCGGGTTCACTGCGCCCCCGCGCGGCCGGCGCCAGCGGCAGTTCGGCCTGCACCAGGCAGCCGCGTCCCGGCGACGATTCCACGCGCGCCGCGCCGCCCAGCACTCGCACCCGCTCGTCGATTCCGATCAACCCCGCCCCCATCCGGCCGGCGCCCGCCTGGCCTTGCCCGCGCAGGCTTTGCGGATCAAATCCCACTCCGTCGTCCCTGACCAGCACCAGCAGGCGCGCGTCGTCCAGGCGCAGGATAATGTCCACCCGCTTCGCCGCCGCGTGCCGCAGGCAGTTGTTCAATGCCTCCTGCACCACCCGGTAAACGCACGTCCGGACGTCTTCCGGAATTTCGTCTGGAATCCCGTTGGCCTCCACTTCCACGGTCAGGCCCGTGCGCCGCGACATCTCCCGCGCATGCCACTCCAGCGCCGGCACCAGGCCCAGGTCGTCCAGCATCGACGGGCGCAGCAGCAGCGACATGTTCCGGATGACGTGCAGACTCTGCTCCGCCAATCGCCTGATGCTGTTGTGCCGCGCTGCCAGGCCGGCATTGTCCGCCGGCGCGGCCGCGGCCGCGTTGGCTACATCGACCAGCAGAGCCGATAGGCTCTGCCCGACCTCGTCGTGCAATTCGCGGGATAGGGCTCGCCGCTCCTGCTCCTGCGCCTCCACCAGTCGCACCGAAAGCCGCTCCAGTTCTGCATGCGTCTTGAGAACTTCCTGAAAGCTCGATCGCGCGCTGCGCTCCAGCCTGGACAGATACACGAAGGAAATGACGGCCACGCCGAGTCCCAGCAACAGCGACACCGCCAGCACCAGCCCCAGGCGCCATCCGGCCTGCCGGTACAGATCGCTGAGCAGGTTCTCGCGATGCCGCAGTTCCTCTTGATTGATCGCGCCGATCGAGTCCGCCAGATCCAGCAGGCGCGCCCGTTGTGGCACGATGCGCTGCGCCAGAAACTGAAATCCCCGTTGCCGCCGCTCTTCCTTTGACCAGTTGAAAATCGGGTCCACGTCTTTCCAATACTGCGTCACCCCGGCCGTCAGTTCCTCGAAAGCCGCCTGTTCGTTGGCGTCTGCCAGCGGCCTGTATTCCGCGATTGCGGCGTTGAGCTGGGCCCGCAGGCTCCGCAGCGCATCCAGGTGCGCCTGCGATTGCGACGCGTCGGGATCGAGAACAAAATCGCGCAGGATGGTCGTGCTCAGGTACGCGTTGTTGCGCGCCCGCTGCAGGATCTGGTCGCGCCGCAAATACTCCCGCAGCACCGTCGAGCTGCGGTTCTGCAGCTCACTCAGCGTGAACCACATGTCGACCGCGCCCGCCACGTTGATCGCCAGCAGCGCCCCAAAGCCGGCCAGCAAGGCCGCTCTGGCCTGTGGCCGCGGCAACATGCCGCGCGCTGATTCCGATGCCGTTGCGGCGGGCGTCACCTGCGCACTTCCCCTGAGGCCAGTGTATTGCAGTTGGCCGGCTAATTAAGCGGCTTCCTGGCGCTCGCCGATTGGTTGGCGCCCAGCAGGATCTTTTGTAAAGGCTCGCTGCGCAGCGGCCGCAGAACAACATCGTACGCGCTGGTGCGGATGATCTCGACCCACTGCGCGCCTTCGAAGGAATCGAGGATCACCACCACCGATAGCGCCGGATTGTGGTCCCGCGACGCCGCCAGAACATCGCGCCACGTGCAGCCCGGCAGCTCGGCGTCCGTTACGATGACTCGTGCGCCCGTCTTAGCCGCCGCGCCCAGTGCGGCGTCGATCGAGGGCCCCACCGCCTCCAATTCAAACGCCCCTCCTGCCACCTTTTTGACCTCCGACGCGTGTGCCGGATTGCCCGTAACGTAAATGAACTTGACCGGCTCTTCGCGCGGTCTGGACCAGAAGGCCGGCATGCGCGCACTCCGACAAGCAATATAGCCTGGATTCACTCATTTCGCCATCCTGTCGAAAAGGGCCGGGAGGGTACAGCGAAACACAAGAGCAGGATACTGCCCGGGCGGTATGGAGACTTCATCCCCTGCGCACGTACGCTGGAAATCGAGTGAGTAGTTTAGCGGGCCGATTCCTCTCTTTAGGTAAACAGATGACGAAGAGTCGCGTGGATTGCACGCCATGACCAATCCCGTGCGCACGTTGAATCCTGCGGAATTCGAAAGCCTGCGGCTGCTCAGCACCTGCACCGCTTCCAACGCCATTGAGCGCTTCGAGGTTCGCCCGCGCAATGAAGGCTTTGTCCGCGCTACGGCCCGCTGCCAGTTCCCGCGGATGGGCCACATGCTGGGCTACGCCGCGCCGGCCGTCGTCCGCGCTTCCAATGCGCCCCTGGGCGGGCGTTGCTACTACGACCGCATGGACTGGTGGCACTACCTCACGACCATTCCCGAGCCGCGCGTGATCGTCATCCAGGACCTCGATCCCATACCTGGCATCGGCGCCTTCGTCGGCGAGATTCATGCCAGCATCGCCCTGGCATTGCACTGCGTCGGCTGCGTCACCAACGGTTCCGTTCGCGATCTGGAGCAGGTCGAGAAGCTCGGCTTTCATCTCTTCGCCGGCGGCGCCGCCATATCGCACGCCTACGCTCACATCGTCGAGTTCGGAGAACCGGTCGAGATCGGCGGCTTGAGAATCCGGCCCGGCGATCTGCTGCATGGGGATCGCCATGGAGTGCATCTGATCCCCTCGTCGATCGCCTCCAAGGTGCCCGCCATGGCGCAGCAGATCCTCGAGACCGAACAGCGCCTGACTCGCTTTTGTAACTCCCCCGGTTTCTCTTTGCATACTCTGGCCGAGGAGATCGAGAAGGCAACCTCCACCTTCACCGCGGAAAGGCAAATGACAAAGCTCCCATGACGGACCGGATTCAATCCTGGCGTGCGCCGGCAAGGTGCTACGCGCGCCAGGCCGTGACTGGACGCGCCCTTGTCGCCCTGGCTGCACTGGGAGCGGCCGCGCTGTGCGCCTGCGGCGGGCGCGGCGCGGCCGCTGCAGCCGGCGCTGACTCGGCGGCCGTGACCGTTGGCGTGGTGCAAGCCGGCCGCAAGACCCTGGAACGCCAGCTCACCGTCTCCTCGGAGCTCGTTCCGTTCCAGGAAATTGACGTCTACGCCAAGGAATCCGGCTATGTGCGCAAGTTGCTCGTGGACTACGGCACCCGCGTCAAGGCCGGCCAGCTTATGGCCGTTCTGGAGATCCCCGAGTTGGAGGCGCAGTTGCGCCAGGACGACGCGATGATCCGCAACGCCACTGATCGCGTCACCCGCGCCGACCACGAACTAAATCGCTATGAGGCCCAGCACCGCGTTCTGCATCTGGAAGCCGACCGGCTCTCGAACGTCGCCAAAACCCGGCCCGGCCTGGTCGCGCAGCAGGAAGTCGACGACGCGCAAGGCCGCGATCTCGCCGCCGAGGCGGCCGTCGAATCGGCCAAATCGAACCTCGAGGCGGTGCGCAGCGATCTGCTCACCGCCCAAGCCAAGCGTGAGCACGACCAGGTGCTCATGGACTACGCCCAGATCACCGCGCCATTTGCCGGCGTTGTAACTCAACGCCTGGCTAATCTCGGAACGCTCATGCAAGCCGGTACGAGTTCCAGCACCCAGGCCATACCTCTCGTGCGACTGTCCCAGGACGACTTGTTCCGCTTGGTCATTCCGGTGCCCGAGAGCTACGTGCGCTTCATTCACCTGGGCGATCCGGTCCAGGTCTCCGTACCTTCCCTGGGTCGGAGCTTCCCCGGCAAGATTGCCCGCTTCTCGGTCGATGTCCAGCAGGATACGCGCACCATGCACACCGAAGTGGACGTTTCGAACCCGGACCGCGTTTTGATTCCAGGAATGTACGCCGAAGCTATTTTGCGCCTGGAACACAAGCCGAGTGCGCTCGCGGTCCCGCTCCAGGCTATTAGTCGTGAAGGTGACTCGGCCAGCCTAAATGTCGTGGCCTCGAACAACACGATCGAGGACCGTAAGGTGCACACCGGCATTCAGACTGACTTCGACGTGGAGATAGAGGCTGGATTGCAGGATGGAGAACTCGTCGTTGTGAGTGATCGCAGCGGGCTCAGGCCCGGTCAGAAAGTTCGTCCGCAATTGGTCGGCTCGATGGAATACCACAGCGAAAAAGCGCACTAGCAAGAAGATAGCTCCATGCCCCGCTTTTCGATCCGCAACCCTCACTTCATCATCGTCATCTGCCTGGCCCTGCTCGTAATCGGCGTGACCAGTGTGGTGCGCATGCCCGTTGACCTCTTCCCGACCATCAATTTGCCGGAAGTGGTCGTGGCAACCTTTTACTCAGGCATGCCGCCCGACGACATCGAAGTGGACATTACGAACCCGCTGGAGCGCTTCTTCACTCTGGCCAGCGGCATCGACCACATGGAATCACGTTCCATGCTCGGCGTAAGCATGATCAAGGTGTACTTCCAGCCCGGAACAAATGCCGACGCCGACGTCACCGAGCTGTCGAACCTCGCGCTCGCCGACCTGAAACGCCTCCCGCCCGGTACGCTGCCGCCCGTCGTCCTTAAGTTTGATGCTTCGAGCCTTCCGGTCTGCCTAGTGACCTTAAAGGGTGCTGGCCTGTCTCAGACCGAGCTGCATGACATCGGGCAATTCGCCATTCGCAATCAGATCGCCGTCGTTAAAGGCGCGGAAATACCTCCGCCATTCGGTGGTAAGTACCGTCAGGCAATGGTCTATGTCGACCCCTACAAATTGTCTTCACGGCAATTGAGCGTCATGGATGTCGTTCAGGCGATCAATAGGAGCAATCTGATTCTGCCCGCCGGCGATGCCAAGATCGGACCTTTCGATTACTACATCTACTCCAACAGCCTTGTAGATAAGGTGGGGGATCTCAATCAGATTCCGATCAAGGCCAACGGGACGCGCTGGGTCTCCGTCGGTGACGTCGGTGAAGCGAAGGACGCCAATCAGATTCAATACAACATCGTTCGCGTGGACTCTCAGCGCTCGGTCTACCTGCCGATCATGAAGCAGGGCGGAGATACGAACACGATCGAGGTCGTCGACGGCATCAAGGCCATGCTCCCGAAGTTGTTCGACATCCCGGAACAACTGCACAGGGCCGTTGTATTCGATCAATCGGCTTTCGTAAAAGAGGCGATTCAGACCGTCCTGCATGAGGGCTTGATGGGCTTGCTGCTGACCAGCCTGATGATCCTCATCTTCCTCGGCAGCCTGCGCGCCACCGTCGCCGTCTTTCTCTCCATCCCGCTCTCGGCCCTGGCGACCTTTGTGGTGCTTTCGATGATGGGTAGCACGGTGAACACAATGATCCTGGGCGGGCTGGCGCTGGCGTTTTCGCGTGTCATCGATAACTCGGTCATTTCGCTCGAAAACATCTATCGCCATCTGGAGATGGGTGCCTCGCCCGCCGTCGCCGCCGAGGAAGGCGGTGCGGAGGTAAACCTCGCCGTGCTTGCAGCTACTCTGGTTGACGTGGTCGACTTCTTTCCTGTCGTGTTCCTCTATGGCGTAAGCAAGTTCCTGTTCTCGGCCTTGGCTCTGGCCTTTTGTCTTTCGTTGCTCGCCTCCTTCGTCGTGGCCATGACCGTCATCCCATTGTTCTGCTCGAAGTACATGAGAAGTGTGCCCGGAGCCAAGCACCATTCGGCGATGGAGGTCGAAGAGAATTGGCCGGAACCAAGGGACAAATCCTGGGGTGGGCGTTTCAATACAGCCTTCAATCGCGGCTTCAACCGGCTACTCGACTTTTATGAGCGTTGGGTGCGCCGCGCTCTTCGGAGGCCCGGTCTCACAGTCACGGCTCTCGGCGGCTTGTTTATCTTGAGCTTTGCAATTGTTCCATTTATCGGTCTCGCATTTTTCCCACGCACCGACGCCGGCCAATTTACGATCAACTTGAAGGCGCCAACCGGAAGCCGCATCGAAGTAACCGAGAATTACGTTGGTCAGGTCGAGGATCTTATCCGCCATGTGGTATCTCAGAAGGATTTCAAAATGGTCGTAGCGAACATTGGCGTTGTTCCCGACTTCTCGGCTCTCTATACAACCAACGCCGGGCCCTACACCGCCACGATTCAGGTCGCTCTCCAGGACGACCACAAGGTGAGCAGCTTCGATTACATGGACCGCATCCGCGTGGCCATCCAGAAGCAATATCCGATCCTCAGGACGTTCTTTAGTACTGGTTCCATGGAGGACGCAATTTTGAATTCCGGCATGCCCGCGCCTATCGACGTCCAGGTCAGCAGCCGCGAGTATAAAACGACCTTTCGTGTCGCCCAGGATCTTGCCGCCCGGATCCGTCGCATGCCGCGCGTCGGCGAGGTCTATATTCCACAGGACATGAACTACCCAGCAGTGCGGTTGAATGTCGATCGCATTCATGCGGCCGAACTCGGCCTGAGTTCGCAGGAGGTGGTCGACAACGTCATCACTGCACTCAATTCGAACACCATGATTGCGCCGAATTACTGGGTCGACCGCGTGACTGGCAACGACTACTTCCTTACGGTCCAATACTACGAGCAGGGTAAGTCGGCCATTCACAACCTCGTCGATCTGACCAACATTCCGCTGCGCGCGCCCAACCTCAAGCAGCCGACCACCCTCGACACGGTCGTGAAACTCGACATGCTGCAAACTCCCACCGAGGCCGATCACTACCAGATCCAGCGTGTCAGCGATATCTACGTGACGCCCGCCGGCGAGGACCTCGGCAGCGTTTCGAGCGCGGTCAACAAACTGATCCAGCAACTTCACTATCCTTCGAACATCCGTATCGACCTTCGTGGTATGGTCCAGGGCATGAATGCTTCTTTTAAGAGCTTCGCTCTCGGTTTTACTCTCTCTTTTATCCTCTTGTTTCTGATCCTTGTTGCTCAGTTCCGCTCGTTCGTCGATCCCTTCTTAATCATGCTTGCCATCCCCATGGGATTCATCGGGGTCCTGATCATTTTGCCTTTGACGCATACGACGCTCAACGTCATGTCGCTGATGGGTGTCCTGATGCTGATTGGCATTGCCGATTCGAATAGCATTCTGATCGTGGACTTCGCGCATCGTCTTGAGGAGCAGGGTCTTTCCGTGACCGATGCCGTGGTTACCGCCTGCCGCGTCCGTCTGCGCCCCATTCTAATGACTTCGCTGGCTACGATCATCGGGATGATCCCGATGGCCATGAAGTTGGGCACGGGCGCCGAGCAATACACTCCCATGGCGCGCGCGATCATAGGCGGTCTCGCCTCGTCGGTTCTATTCACAGTTTTCATCGTCCCTGCGGCCTATCTGTTGATCTACGGCAACCGGCCGAAAGCCGCGGCTTCGGCCATAAGTCAGGGCGAGAATGGCCGGGGGAAGAACGGCCAGGGATGAAGCGAATGATGAACGCCTGTGGAACTCGGGTAGTCGCCCCGCCGCCCCGCTGTCTCCGGCTCGGGTCGCGTGCCGCTCGCACATTTTCGCGGCCGGCGCTCGGCGCGATCGCATGCTTCTTGACGCTAGGCGCTGCGCCTTTCTGCGGCCTCTGCGATGCCCAAGCCGCGGCGCCTCAGCGGTTGACCTTGCGTCAGGCCGAGGACCGGGCCCTGAAGAATCATCCGCGTGTGCTAGCCGCGCAGAGTCAAGCCCTGGCTGCCGCTGAACAGGTCCGCGAAGCGCGCTCCGCTTACTACCCGTTCGTGAACGCCGACCTAACCGGCTCGCAGGGCAACACCGATGCTCGCGTCGGCGCCGGCGCGTTGGTCGCCTCGCGGCTCTTCGATCGTTTCGGACAAGGGATTACCCTCTCTCAACTCATTACCGATCTGGGCCGCACGACTAACCTCATCTCAAGTTCTAAACTCCAGGAACAGGCCGCGCGCCAGGATTCTGAGGCTGCCAGTTACGAAGTCTTGCTGGCCGTCAACCAGGCCTACTTCAATGCCCTTGAGGCCCAGGCGATCGTGCACGTGGCCGAAGAGACCGTGGATGAACGCAGGCAGTCCTTCGATCAAGTCTCTGCCTTGGCCCAGAACAAGCTTAAGTCCCAGCTCGACGTTAGCTTCAGCAATCTCAATCTCTCCGATGCGCAACTAATGCTGTTGCGCGCCCGCGACAATCTCCAGCAGGCCTATGCGGAACTCGCGCGCTCCATCGGTACGGATCAAAACGCCGCCTTTGAACTGGTTGACGTGCCGCTCCCCGCCAGTCCCCCCGCGCAGGCTGATCCTTTGGTCGGCGAGGCAATGAAGAGCCGCCCTGAGATTGCCAGCCAGCGCCTCTCCTCCGAGGCCGCTCACCGTTTCGCGGACGCTGAGAAGGACCTTTCGCGGCCGGTCGTCAGCCTCGCTGGCGTGGCCGGCTTTCTTCCCTGGATCAACAGTACCGGCTTGCCCGCCGAATATGAGGGCGCCGCGGTGAATGTTGAGATCCCGGTCCTCAACGGCCATCTCTTCGCCGCCCGCCGCGAGGCCGCACGCTATCAGGCTTCCGCCGCCGACCAGCGCCTGCGCGATTTGCAGCTGCGCGTCACTCGGGACGTCCGAGCCGCCTGGGCCAGCGCCACTACCGCCTATCAGCGCATAAGCGTTGCCGCGCAATTCGTCCAGGAGGCCAAGATGGCGGTCGATCTGGCGCAAGGCCGCTATGATCTTGGTTTGTCGTCGATCGTCGAGCTGACTCAGGCTCAATTGAATCTCACCCGCGCCGAAATCGAGATCCTCTCTGCAAAGTACGACTACGAGTTGCAATACTCCACTCTCCAATTTACCATTGGATCGCTGCGTTGAGCACGCGTGCTCGGTGCTAGCTCGCACGGTGCCGTGCCGTGGTCTCCAAACCTGGTGTAAACCTTCTCTATCGATCTCCTTCGCCTAGGTGTATGCTGATTCAATAGCCGAAGGTAAGAATTGGGTTTCCGGTGAAAGAGGCGCACATGAGCGGGACAACCAGACGCGATTTACTGCAGCGTGCCGGCGCTTTAGCCGGGCTCGCCGGACTTCCAGCAGCCCGAGCGGCGACTCCATCGCCCGCCTGCGCGGGCTCTCATTGGGAGCGTCCCGCCAAACAGACCGGGAATAATCTAAACATCATCCTCCTCGTCTCGGATACCTTCCGTGCCGACAATCTCGCCGTCTATGGTAGTCACTGGGTCGATTGCCCCAACCTGAATCGCTTCGCTGAACAGGCCGTCGTCTTTGAAGATGCTTACCCCGAGGCGATGCCCACCATTCCCATCCGCCGCACTCTCTTCACCGGCCGCCGCGCGGTGCCGATGCAGTATTACTTCCAGCACGAGCCGGTCCAGCTCGCCGGCTGGCACGATCTCTATAACGAAGATGTGACCTTGAGCGAGGTACTCACCGAGGCTGGTTATGTGACGGCACTGATTGCGGACCTGCCACACCTGCAGCGGCCGGGCCGCAGCTTCCATCGCGGCTATAGCACATTCGATTGGGTGCGCGGTCAGGAGATCGATTCCTATGGACAGGCGCCGCGTAAAATGCCCGACTTTCTGGATATGTACCCGGCCGATTACTTGAATCAGCCGGAGCTGGACCAGCAGTTCGCGCGCGGCCGCGATTTCCGCGAGTTCCTGAACCAGTACTCCGCCAACCGCAGGCGCTGGCTGCGCGATGGCGACTCGATCGTGGAACAGACCGCGCGTAAAGCCATCGCCTGGCTCAGGGAGAATCGTCAGGACGCTCCCTTTTTTTTGCACGTAGAGGCCTTTAATGCGCATGAGCCGTGGGAACCGCCGCGGCGGTTCCTGGAGAAGTATCTCCAGCAGCCCGGCGAACACAAGTGGCCCGAGCCTCCCTACGGCGATATCAAGGTCCCGCCTGAAGGCGTCGAGCGCCTGCGCGCGAACTACGCCGGTGAGGCTTCCAATGTCGACCATTGGTTCGGCAAGATTCTAGATACGGTCGCCGAGCTGGGTTTGTTCGATAACTCGGTCGTGATATTTCTCTCCGATCACGGCGCTCTGCTCGGTGAGCAGGGCCAGTTCGTCAAAGGCCCGGAGCGGCTGCGGACCCAGGTCACTCACATCCCCTTGATCGTGAAAACGCCCGGTACGCAATTCGCCGCGAAAAAGGTCTCCGGTTTCGTGCAGATCCCGGACGTTGCGCCGACCATTCTGGGTCGCTTGAACCTGAAGCCGCCCGCCCGCATGACTGGCGAGGATCTGTGGCCTTATGTGTCGGGCCAGCGCACGAATCGCCGCGATCACGTCGTGCATGCGTACGGTTGGATCGCGGCCGTCCGTACCGCCGAGTGGAATTACTCAGCTATCTGGAATCGCGAGAAGTATACCGGCCAATACAAGCCGCAACTCTACAACCGTCTGCAGGATCGGGAGGAATTAACGACCGTGGCTGATCAGCATCCGGCGGTGGTCAAGGAACTTCAAGCTAAGTTAGAACAGTACATCGTCTCGGGCCGGGGGATCACCATCGGCGGCTTCAACGAACAGACTGGATGATGGAGTCATTCGCATTTCTTGGCCGGCGCGTGGGCTTTTCCGCAATGTACGGCCGCGGGCCTGCGTAACTTCGGTCTACTGCGGCCGCGGCACGCTAGCTCTTTGGCAGGCTCCAATCGTGGGTCGCACCCCGGCCGGCACGGGCGTACCGAAGTAGTCGCGCCCGCCCGGATCCAGGCCGAATCTCGCGCGCAGGTCGATGCCCGCCTCGAGTGTCGGCGAACCCACCAGCAGCTGATACTCATGCAACTTCGCCAGGTCCCCTGGGCTGCTGATCAGTCCCGCTCCATCCTTGCGCAATCGCGGATCGGCGAACATCCCCACCAACTCGCCGTTCACCATCTCCTGTCCCGTGGCCTGCGCCCAGGCCGCCAGATCCTTGTACCCATCCACGTCGAAACCGCGCTCGCCCATCGCCCAATAAAGGTTGCCTGCGAACCGCCCTCTCTCTGCCCCTCCGCGGATCTGCGACTGCCGGCTTACGAAGATGTTGTTATAGAACTCCATCTTGGGCCTTTCGGCTACATATTGCGGGGCGTAGGCGAAGGTAACCGCGGATCCCTTGTTATTGAAGATGGTGTTGTTGTACACTACCGTACTCTTCATTCCGGCGCCGCCGACCCATACGAAGATACCCGAGTTATGCGCCATCAATCCATCGTCCTGGCCTATGTTGTACCGCACCACGTTATTGGCAAACTCGGCCGCGCCATCGTATTGGCAGATCAGGTAACCCGAGCCGAAGTTATCGTGCGAGTAGTTATATTGGACGACTGAGTTCGTCGCGCCGCCATCCAGGTCGAAGCCCCCTCCATCCTCCGCCGTGCTGCGGTTGTGATGTGAAACGCAGAACTGAATCGTGACGTGGTCGGCCTGGTAGGTCCAGATCCCTACCGGTCCGTTACCGTTCCACACCATGTCCCAGCCGTTGTACCGCGCCTCACAATACTCAATCACCGCGCCGTGCACATACCCCACCACGATCCCATTCCCGCTGTGATTATCGCGGACCGTCGGATCGCCGGGATTATTCTCCGCCAGCGAATAGCCGATGTACAGATCGCGCGACGGATGGC
>JBKQPG010000072.1:0-29044 GCA_052145115.1 Bryobacteraceae bacterium | reverse complement strand
CCTCGAACGTGGCGGGCGGAAGGTTGGTCAGCGGGCCGGTCATCGAAGGGTTGGAAAGTGGCGCGGGAGGCGCGGGCGCCGCCGCGGCAGGCGCGGCCTGAGCCGCATCGGCCGGGGCCGGTGTGGGCGTCGGTGTTTGGTCTTGTGTCTGGTTGGAGGAGTCCGGCGAAGCAACGCTCGGCCTCTCAGTCTGTGCCGAGACTCACATTGCGAGCAGGACGCTGCATAGGATGATTGATACCTTCATGTTGAGAGACCTACCTGTCAAGTAGAATTTCGTACTGACACAAACCTGCTTTCTATTAGGAAGCAGGCGGGTCTAACTCCAATTGTTGGCGAATGGCTGGGTCAGGCTTCGCCGTCGTGGGGACAACAGTTGCCTACGAAATATAAACAAAAATGGCATGCGCGCCAATCGAGACATTTTATAGGCGCCATCACATTTCTTGATTCGTCTGGCTTGGTCGTTAACCACGAGAATCTGTCCCTTCGCTTGTACACAGCCCTGGGCTGCCCCCTCCGTTGCAACCCATTGGCTGGTTGCAATATCGCTCGGAAGACGAGGTTACCTGAACCGTGTAGAGAACGTATAGGGAAAATACAAATGGGAGTTAAGAACGCCGCCTGCGATAGCGGCGGGCGGAGGTGGTTTACACCTTTCTTGCGGTCCACGCCACGAGCCGTTCATAGATGTTTTCGATACAGGCGATTCATAACTTCGACAGATGTGCGTCTCGAACACGCCCGGCATCGCATGCCCGCATCCACGCTTGCGGCCACTACGAACAACCTTCGTGGGTGTGGTTCTGGAAATCGGCGTCCATGGTCGCGGAACGGCCGGGTGCAGCGCAAAGCGGATGCTATAATGGACCGTATTTTTCATGCGGATCACGGGTTTTTTCTTGCTGGTTGCCGGTTGGACGATCGTCCTGGCCGCGGTGGCTTTCTTCGGCGCCGCGCCAGTGCAGGCGGGATTCATGTACGCGGGGATTGGCGTGGAAGCGCTGGGCTTGACTTTCGTCGCTCGATCGCACTTGGTTCCAGGCAGGGGGCGGGAGTGACGCCGGTTGCGGCGGCGGCGCTTCCGGAAGCGCAGGCGGCGGTGTGTTTGTTATTCATCCTGCTCATCCCGTTCGCGGGAGCGGGATTGGCCCTGATCCACTCGGGGCTGGGCCGGTCACGCAATGCGGCGCACGCCCTGCTGAGCGCGCTGTGCGCCATCTCGGTGGCCGCTCTGGTCTACTGCGCGTTCGGCCTTGCGTGGCAAGGCTACGCCGGCCGCCCGGCGATCGCGATCGCCATTAATGGCAAAGCGTGGGACTGGATCGGTGCGGAAAAGTTCTTTTTCAACGGGCTGGCTTTCAATGGCGACACGGCCTCCTTGGCCGCTTTGCTGGGGATGTTCGGCGCCGGCCTGGCCGCCATCATTCCGTTGAGCAGTGGCGCGGATCGCTGGCGTTTGAGTGCCGTGTGCGCCTCGTCCGCGCTGCTGGCCGGCTGCACTTACCCGCTGTTCGCGCATTGGGTATGGGGCGGAGGATGGCTGGCGCAACTGGGCCGGAATTACGGACTGGGCCGCGGTTTCATCGATTCAGGGGGCGCTAGTTCGATTCAAGTCGTGGGCGGGCTCACCGCACTCGCATTGACGTGGATTCTGGGTCCTCGCCGCGGCAAGTATGCCCATGACGGTATGCCGATCGCGATCCCTGGCCATAATGCTGTTCTGGTCTTGCTGGGGTGTTTTCTGGCCTGGATCGGATGGCTCGGCCTGGATTGCGCCGGGGCCATCCTGTTCACGGGCGTGGCGGTGGGCCGCACGGCGCTGGTGGCCGTAAATACAACGCTGGGGGCGGCATCCGCGGCTCTCGCCGGCGCTGCCATCGCGCGCGCCCGCTTCGGCAAGACCGATGCGTCTCTGACCGCCAACGCATGGATTGGCGGTCTGGTGGCGGCCAGCGCCGGCTGCGCCGTGATGCGCCCTGGCGCGGCGATCATGGTCGGAATGATGGCCGGTGCGCTGGTCATCTTCGCGGTCGACTGGCTCGAACTCCACCTAAAGATCGACGATCCCGGCGGTGCGGTCCCGGTGCACGCGTTGTGCGGATTATGGGGTCTGATCGCGACAGGCATGTTCACCCGTCCGTTCGACGGGTTCAGCGAACAAGGCCAGTGGGCCGCTCAACTGGTGGGTGCAGCCACGCTGATCGGTTTTGTCCTGCCATTGACGTACGGCCTGAATTGGGCGCTCGACCGCATCCGCAGGCAGCGCATTGCGCCGGAGGGAGAACGGCAGGGATTGGACCTGTTTGAATTGGGCGCGGGCGCATATCCGGATCTGCTGAGCCACGACGACGGAGGGCAGCGGTAGCGCCGGAGCCAGTGCGCTCCAGCGCAGAGCTGCGGTTGAGAGTCCATTCGATCAGCGTTTGGCGAGCCAGTACATCAGGCCGAAGATGACAACCGGGATCAGCGCCATGGCGACGAAAAAGAGGATCTGGCGCGCCACAGGCGAACGTCTCTTTTTCCAGTTGCGGAGTTCTTCCCGATCCTCCACGCCGACTTGGTCCTGATGTTCCAGGTCCCAGGCGAACTCATTCGCGGTCGAGTAGCGGTTCTCCGGCTCGCGCTCCAGTGCCCGATAGAGAATCTCCTGGAGTTGCGGTGAGATGTCCGGGTTGGCCTCGCGTGGCGGGATCGGGCTGTTCAGCAGCCGATCGTTCATGATGGCGAAGGGATTCGCTCCCGCAAATGGCGTCTTGCCAGTAAGCATCTCGTAGAGCATGATCCCCAGCGCATAAATGTCACTGCGCCCGTCGCCGCGTCTGCCCTTCACCTGTTCTGGTGAAATATAGTCGGGCGAACCCATGATTTGCGACAGTTTGGCAAATGTGATGCGGCGGGCGCCGAGGTTGGCCGCAATGCCGAAATCGATCAGTTTGATGTGATCTTCGGCGTCGATCATGATATTCTCCGGCTTCAGATCGCGATGCACTACGCCGTTGCGGTGGATATAATCCAACGCGTCGCAAATGGCGATCGCGATTTTCACGGCCCGTTCCGGGGGCAACTTCTTCTGCTCGTGGATCAGGATGCGCAACAGCCGCCCCTCCACCCACTCCATCGCCATGTAGATCCGGCTGTGTTCGCCGTCGGCGTAAACTTTCATGACTCCTGGATGGTCCAGCTTTGCGCCGATTTCTGCCTCGCGCTGGAAGCGCTCGAACAGAGTCGAGTCGGCTTCCATTTCGGGATGGGGGATTTTCAGAGCGACTGGCCGGCCGGTGACCAGGTCGGTCGCGCGGTAAATGGAAGCCATGCCGCTGCGTGCCACCAGCGCTTCGATCCGGTAGTGGTCGAGTTGTTCGCCGGAAAAGAGTGAGGCCATGATTGGTGCGGGATGCTTGACAATAGCGGGCTCAGCGCCAGTTACGAAATTGGCATTCTAATCGAATGCGCGTTGGTGTGCTTCGACAGCTCCGGCCAGTGCCGAACATGGAGAGATTATTTCATAACAGGCCCTAGTATCTTATCGGATTTTGTAGAGCCTCCCGCGATACATTCCAACACGCTCCACTTCCCGGATGCGCGCCAACTGAACGCTAATATTATCACTGCCGTCGCGTTCGTTCGCAAGAGCGATGAGAATGCGCGCCGCGGCCTTCAAATCCCTGCCACCACCGGCGACGGCGGCGATTTCCGAGCCGTCCACGGAATGATACAAGCCATCACAACAGAGCACGATGACATCGTCCGGCAGGATCTGGTGTTCGCTGAGATCGACGTTGAGAAAGAGGTCCGTGCCCAAGGAGCGACTAAGAATATGACTGTTGGAGGAACCGGCTGCGCCTTTGGCCGAAAGCAATCCCATGCGGACCTGCTCATTGGCCAGGGTGTGATCCCTGGTCAGCAGGGCTGCCTGACGCTCGCGAATGAGATAACAGCGCGAATCGCCAACGTGAGCCACGACGGCGCGATCGTAACGCAGCGCGCAAGTGACGAAGGTTGACGCCATCGAAGTGCCGCCGGGGCTAGAACTCTTGCCGAGTTCGTAGACATGCTGGTTGGCGCCTCGGACCAGGCGTGGCAACAGCGTTGTCAGTGGTTCTCCCGGCCGCGCCGCCCTGAACCCCGCCAGAACATGTTCCACGGCGGCGTGGGAGGCAATTTCTCCCGCATCCTGTCCGCCCACGCCGTCGGCGAGTGCCAGCATCCAGCCGCGCGATCGGGCCTCTTCCGCCGTCTCGGGCCGAACGTATCCCAAAAAGTCTTCGTTGTGGTCGCGCTCCCGTCCGGTGTCGGAGAGTTGCGCGAAATCCAATTCGAGCATGCCGGCTTGTGTACTCCCGACAGCCTGGCGGACGTAGCCCTCCGGCTGCCAAACTCATTTCAGCATGACGCTTGAGAGATACCGCCAGTCAAGCCGGGCGGGCCCGATGAGCCTGCCCGGCTTGACTGAGTGCGTCCAGTGCTTACTTGCAAGAGCCAATATCGGCGCCGCTTGCTTGCCGGTCGCAGTCAGGTGCCGCGAACAAAGCACCGAACCACGACGTGAACGAGTGGTTGATGAAAACTACCACAGCCTGCGTCAGATTCTCTGCGGGACCAGAGTGGTTCGGCCTTTTTTCTTACTCGAAACCATAAAGAAAATGGCTCCATAGATTGCCCACACAAGAGCAATCCCCAAGGCGCAGAAGGGTTCCATCTTCGTGCCGTACCCCAGGAATGGGCCGACCAGATAGAAGGCCATGCAAGCCAGATTGGCAAGAACGCCAAAAACCGGGATCAGAAGATGGCGGATCAGCTTGAATTTGGGATGCCCCTGGTAGGCGACGATGCAAGTTACACAACTGAGCGCATACAACAGGAAGGTTCCGAAGTTAGAGGCAAGCGTCACCAGCAGCAGCGTGTTTGGCAGCGCCGCCATCTTGTCGTGCGTCGTGTAGCCAAAGCTCGAGAAGAAGCCCTGCGGCAGCGCCTTGATGTCGACATCCTTCGGCGCGCCGACATCTCCGAATGCCATCGAGACCGCAACGCAGCCGACAATGGCCGAGATGATCGCCAGCGTCCAGATAGCGCGGTGCGGCGTGAGGTTCTTCGAGTGCAGTAGGCCGAGGCTCTCCATGACTTCGTCATCCTTGCCCATCGCGTAGGTCACGCGCGCGCCGGTGTTGATGCAGGACAGCGTCGTGCCGATGATCGCCAGGAACACGGTGAACGCCTCGAACAGCATGAAGATACGGCCATTGCCTTGACCGAATAGCGCATCCCCGACCACGACCATCATGTCGCCAACGGGCGCGGCCGACCCCGATGCGCTTGCCATTGAGTACCCGCTATTCAGAAAGTAGTTCGCCGCGAAATACTCGACGAGGTAGCAGAAGGCCCCCTGCACCAACAGCGACGTGATTACCGCGATGGGCACGTTGCGTTTGGCGTTCTTGGCCTCGCCACCCATGGCCGTCACAGATTCGAATCCGACCAGGATCAGGATGGCGACTGTAGCCTGGACGAAGACCCAGCCCCAATTGTGCGCACCAGTCACGGAGGCGGCATTGGGATGCGCCTGAAACGCACCCGACGAATCCTTCTCGTTATAGTCGATCTTGAAGGGCACGGGCTTGCCCTGCGCGTCCAACAATGGCTTTGGGGCTCCGGCGGCATCGCGCACGATCACGTCGGTTGCCTGCCCGGCCACCGTCTGCTTCTCAGTGAGGAATTGATAGGTGTAGGTGGCGCTGGTCTGCGAGTCAAACTGTAGCGCGACGCTGCCTGGCGCGTGATTGACCCGGTAGCCGAATGCGACCACGGAAAATACGAGCAGGGCACTGATCTGAATCACGTTGATCGCGATGTTTACAGCCGTCGAGCCGCTGATCCCGCGATAGGCGATCCAGGCGATGCCGAAGGAGAACACAATTGCGATCAGCATCATGAACATCGGTCCGGGCAAAGAGGCGCTCATGAAGTTCGGCCAAAGCGTTCCCGTCAGGTAGCCGCAAAGCAGACCCATGACGCCGACCATCACGCCCGGATAGATCCAGTAGTAAAGGTGTGAGCCCCAACCTACGATGAACTTCGAGAGCCGGGCATAACGCCAGACTTTGTCGTGATTGAGAAACGACTGTTCCGCGAAATAGTAGGAACTTCCCGTGCCGGGGTAGAGCTTCGCCAATTCCGCATAACAGACCGCCGTCGCCAGGCAGAGCATCAGGGCGACAAAGATCCCCATCCACATCGCCGGGGAGGTCGTGCCCGTCCCTGCTTGAATGGCGAACGTGAGCCAGAGGAAGGCGCCCGGAGCGATCAACGCCATCGCGTTCATCGTCAGCCCGGTCAAGCCCAACGTCGGTTTCATCTGTGGTGCATCATTTTCGGCCATTATATTTACTCCCTTTGTGCGTTGAATCGATGTGCCTGAACTCACATGGTTCCTACACTCAGAACAGAGTTTACAGAAAGACGCTTAATCGAAATCCGCCATCTCCTTCGATCTAAGCGTCAATATAGTTCTAAGGGACCTTCTGGCCCTTAAGGGCAATTTGAAAACTGCTTCCTTCCGATTCTGAATAAACCCCGAGCCAAGATCCGCTCGCCGTAGGCCCCGTATGACTCACTCTGCAGGTCAGCGAAAGTGGTCAATCAAGCCCGGACGCGCGCAAGGAATGAGGTATCGGACGTACGATTAATCTGATTGCTGTGGTCAGGATCGAATAAGAATATTCCGGGGCCGGAAGCCAGCCCGAAGCCCGCCGGCATCGGATCCTGCGCCGTCTCGTGCCGCTCTGAATTCCGGCTGAACCGGCCAGCCTGCGGAAAAGACAAGAAGGGTTGATTGGGGTCAGGTCACATAAATTGAATTTGCCGATGCCGTGATACTGCTTACTGGGATCGACCAGGGGAACAGGCCGCGTTTCTGCTTGTGCGATGTTATTGGCGGACCTGACCGGTTTGGGACTCGCGGACGCATTTGGCTTCCGCTTCGACCGGGAGACACACATAACGCGAATGCCTGAGTTTGTGATGCCCTCGCAAGGTTCTCTCAGCGTTAAACCTCCTCATTCTGGGTTTTGGAACTGGTGACCGAGCGACGTGGCGGTGTTTTGTCGATCATAGCTGCTGCCACCAGGGTTTGCGAATAGATAATTTCGATTCACCTTATAAGCCGTCGAATTTGCCTTGGGCACTTGAGATCAGCGCGTGATACTTAGAGACGTGGAGCAGCAAATGGATCGACCCGCGGAGGACATGGCGAAAGGCTCAGGAAGGCCGCAGGCTTCCTGGAAGTTGCAATCCAGCGGCGCATGGCGGCGGATCGAACAGGAGTTTCTTGCTACCGGCGACGCGGGCCGCGTGCACAGCGGTTTGACAGCGGCCATCGACGAAATCGCCCTGCGCGCCTATCGCGCCGCAATCGAACCCGTGGGTTCGCAGGCCGTGGCGATGCTGGCAGTTGGCGAATACGGGCGCAGCGCCATGTTCCCTTACTCCGGCGCGGACATCATGATCCTGCTGGACAATGAACCATTGTCGCCGGCTCTCAAAGAAGGGCTCACGGAGTTCGTCAGGCTGCTGTGGGATGCGGGTCTGCGGGTCACCTATCCCGTTCGTACGATCGCCGAGTGCCTGGAGATTCGCAAACCGAGCCTGGACTTCAGCCTCCGCCTGCTCGATCGACGCTTCCTGGCAGGGCAAAGTGAGATTTGCGCGAGACTCGAATGCGAGCTGCCCAATTTCTGGGACAGGAACAACCAGAAAGTGATCCAGCACTTATGCCAACTGGCGCGCCTGCGCCACGCCCAGTATCGAAATACACCTAACCATTTGCGGCCCAACGTAAAGGAATGCCCGGGCGGCCTGCGTGATTTACGCCTCATCAGCCGGCTTGCAGCGATCGGTCGCGAGCCAGCGCACCGGGACACCGAACTGAGGGCGGCGGCACGCGTGGTCTCTTTGCTGAGCTGTTTCCTGCACTACGATGCGCAAGGCGACTGCAACGACCTCGACATCGAGGCCCAGGGACGTTTCGCGCAGCAAGCTTTTGCCAAGGGCAATGCGCCGGCGTTGGTGATGCGCGAGTACTTCGAGAACGCACGCTTTATATTCAACGAAGCCCGCCGGGCGCTCGATTCCGCCGAGACAAACAACAGCTCGCTGCTGGAGAGTTTTTACGATTGGCGCTCGCGGCTTTCGAACAGCGAGTTCACGGTTTCGCGGGAGCGCGTACTGCTGCGCAACCCGGCGCAACTCGAAAACGACCCGGGAATCGTGTTCCGGCTGCTCGAGTTCATCGGTCGTCATGGCATCCCTGTCTCGGTCGAAACCGAGCGGCGGCTGGAAGCGATGCGCGGAACGCTGACGGCTTATTGTGCCCAGACGCAGCCGCTCTGGCGGGCGATCAAAACGATTCTGGGACTGCAGTTTGCGGGCGTCGCGTTACGCACCCTGCAGAACACCGGACTGCTCACCGCGATCTTCCCCGAATGGGCCCGCGTCGAGCACCTGTCCGTCACCGATCCAGCACAGAGTTACACGGTGGACGAGCAGACGCTGATTGCGATCGAGAGCGTGGGCGAGTTGCGCATCGTTACGGAACCCTCCCTGAAGCGGTTCGCGGAGCTGGTTTCGGAAATCGACAACCCGGCGCTGGTCTCTTTCTCACTGTTGTTCCACAAGATGGGCCTGGACTCTGCCAATCCTTTGCAGGATGCGGTCCAATTGGCCCGGACGGCGATGGCCCGCATCCAGATGTCCGCCGAGGAGCAGAGCGCGGTCGAGTCACTGATTGCGCATCAGCTCGATTTCTCGGAGTCTGCAACGGGCCGCGACTTGAATGACCCGGCGACCGTGCGCTTGCTCGCGGACCACGCCGGGACAATTGAAGAGCTAAAACAACTGGCCGCGATGACCTATGCCGATCTGGCGGTTCTGAAGCTGGACGCGATGACGGCGTGGCGCCTGGAGCAACTCTGGCTCGCCTATTCGATCACCCGGCACGAGCTGACGCGCGAACTGGAAACGGAACGTATTCAGGAAGTGCCCGAGCACCTGCCGGGCCGCGCCGAGTTCCTGAAGGGCTTTCCAGTGCGCTATCTTCGCGCCCGTTCTCCGGCGGAGATTGAATCGCATATCCGTTTGTACGATCTCAGCCGGCCTACCGGCGTGGCAGTGAATCTCCAGCGCATTGAGGGTGCGTATCAGCTTACGGTGGTGGCGCGCGACATGCCAGCGCTATTCGCATCGTTTGCCGGAGCGATTTCCAGCTTCGGGCTCGACATCCTCAAGGCGGAGGCATTTTCCAACGCGGCGGGAATCGTTCTAGATACGTTTGCCTTCGCCGATACAAAGCGAACGCTCGAGTTGAACCCGCCCGAAGTGGAACGCCTCACGGACCTGATCCGGCGCGTCGCGCTGGGCAAGACCGATGCCCAACGATTGCTGCGCAACCGCGTGCAGGCCGACCCCAAGAAACGGGCTGCACCAGCACAGGTACAATTCGATTCCGAGGCGTGCGAAACGGCCACGCTCGTCGAAATCATCGCGGAGGACCGCCCAGGACTGCTCTATAGTTTGGCAACCGTGTTTTCTTCGATGGGCAACAACATCGACATCGTGCTGATCGACACGAAAGGTCATCGCGCGATCGACGTCTTCTATGTAGCGCACCAGGGTCGCAAACTTGCGCCGGAAATGCAAGCGGCGCTAAAGGAAAAGCTCCTCGCGGCGTGCTGATGCGGCGCGCCCTCTTGCGACCAGCGCAAGCGCGGGGATGGTTGAGCACGGAGATAGCGGACTGCCGCCCTCGCTGGCGCCCGGCGCTGTGAAGCAGGAACGCCTCGGCGCGGAATGCGGAAGGGGCACAAGAGCGTTAGCTGTGGAGTCTCAGCACGTCATCATGGCCGTCTCCGGGCATAGCACGGCGGCGATCTTCCGCCGCTAAGATGTGGTGAACGAACTTGACCTGAAGCGGGCGGCGGTTAGGATGCTGAGCTATCTCGCCAGCGAAAGAATGCAAGTTATCGCAGCGGGGGCGCAATTTCGCACCGCAGAGCACGTCACCGTTGATGACCCAAATGGCCGTAAATCATTGAATTGAAATGGAATTAACAACCTGAAACAACGCGCTAAATGGTCTCCCACGGCTACTATTTCACTGTAGCCGTCCCGCTCCCCTCGACGATCAGGTTCGACTTGTCAATGCGTGCGTTGCGGACCGTCTCCTTTAATCCGCTCGGCCAGTCCACCTCGAGCGCCTGGATGTGCGCGTCCTTCCCCAGGCCAAACGTCAGCGCCAGCTCGCTCTGCGAGGCGTAACTGGAACCCGAATGCACCGTCTGCCATTGCGCGTGCGAGGGCGTCTTCACGCGCACCACCGCGCCGATGCCGTCGCGGTTCGATTTCGTCCCTTGCAGTTTCACGCGCAGCCAGTGGTTGCCGTTCCTGCTGCTGTCGTTGCGGAACAGGTACGCCGGACCGTTGTTGGTGGTCACCACCAGGTCCAGCGCCCCGTCGCCGTTATAGTCGGCGTAGGCCGCGCCGCGCGCCACGATCGGCCGGGAGAAATCGGAACCCGCCTTCGCGCTCACGTCCTCGAAGCGCCCCTGGCCCAGATTGTGAAACAGCAGCGGCGGCTCGGCGTACCTCACTCGCGGTTGCACGCGGCCGATCTCCTCGTCGATGTGGCCGTTGGCGCAGAAGATGTCCGGCCAGCCGTCCAGATCGTAGTCGAAAAAAAACACGCCGAAAGTGAGCGTGAGCAGCGACGAGCGCCCCAGCGCCGAGCGCGGCGCTTCGTCTACAAACAGCCCGTTGCCTTCGTTGTGATACAGGCTCAACATCTGGTTTGCAAAGTTGCCCACCAGCAGGTGCGCCCGCCCCGACCCGTCGTAATCCGACGCATCCACGCCCATCGCGCCGCGCGCCACGCCGTCCTCGCCGAACGCCACCCCCGCCGCCAGCGCCTCCTCGGCGAAGGTCCCGTCTTGCAGGTTGCGGTATAGCTTGTTGGGCTGGGTGTCGTTGGCCACGAAGATGTCCGGCCAGCCGTCGTTGTTGTAGTCCAGAATCACCACGCCCAGCGACTTCGATGTCGGGTCGAACAGCTTGGCCTTCATCGTGACGTCCTCAAACCTCCCGTTGCCCAGGTTGTGGAACAGGCGGCTCGACTGGCCTTTGTACGATTCCGGCGTGCAGTAGCTCTTGCTGACTGCGTCCAGTGAGCACCACAGGTCTCCCCGCGGCGTCCATTGCACATAGTTGGCCACGTACAGGTCGAGCTTGCCGTCGCGGTCGTAATCGAACCACGCCGCCGATGTGCCGAACGCGGCGTTGCGGATGCCGCTCGCGGCCGTGACGTCGCGGAACTTGAAATTGCCCTCGTTGTGAAACAGCCGGTCGCCTTCCAGCGCGGTAATGTAAATGTCGGGTTTGCCGTCGTTGTCGTAGTCGCCAACCGCGATCCCGATGCCGTACATCTCCACGTCCAGCCCGCTGCCGGCGGTCACGTCGGTGAAGGTCCCGTCGCCGTTGTTCCTGTACAGGCCCGCCAGCGACCGCCGCCCCTTCGGCGTCCAGTCCCTGCCATTGACCAAGACGATGTCCGGCAGCCCGTCCCCGTTGAGGTCGACGAACGCCACGCCCGAGCCCATCGTCTCGGGCAGCCACTTCTTGCCCGTCTTGCCGGCGTTGTGGACGAAGTGAATGCCCGCCGCCTTCGTCACGTCCGTGAATCGCGCTTGCGGCCACGCGACGGTGATGCAGGCCAGGCCCGCGAAAAGGAGTCTTTTCATGGCAATTTGACGCTCTCGTGTTCGTGGATCTGCTGCCGCTCGTTGTTGTCTTCCGGACTCAAGGCGCGCGGCTTGGCGGTGATGGCCTGCGCCGACTCGTCGGCTTTGAAACGCCGGAACAGAATCTCCTCGTGCTTCATCCTTGCGTTGTCGCCCAGGCCGCGGTAGCACAGCATCAGGTTGTAATGCGCCTGGACGTCCTCGGGATCGATCGCCAGAACGCGCTGAAACGCCTCCACCGCCGGCCCGTAATCGCGTTTGAGAAAGTCCAGTCGTCCGATCTGGTTCTGCACCACCCGGTCGCGCGGGTACGTCGTCGCGGCTTTTTTGAGCGACGCCAGCGCGCCATCGTAATCCCCGTCGGCCTTCTGCGCCATCGCCTGGAAGAAGTGCACCCGCCCCAGCTCGGGATTGATCTTCATCGCTTTTTCGATAAACGGCTTGGCGGCGTCCGTCTCGCCCTCCTGAATCAGCGCCCGGGCCACGTTCAGCCAGCCGTCGGCGTACTCCGGAACCGCCTCGGTGACGCGCGTGAAGGCGTACTCCGCGCCCTTCAGATCGCCCTGCAACAGCAGGCCGATTCCCCAGTCGTTCCACCGCTCGCGGTCCCGCCGCCGCACCACCGGCTGCCAGTCCGTTGCCGTCCTGCTGTCGCCCAGCTCCAGTTGCGCCGTCGCCCGGGCCAGCGTGACCACCGGCAGTTCGGGGATGCGGCCCTTGATCTTCCCTGCAACATTGGCCGGAATATTCGATGGCGAGAAATCGTATGTCCGGCTGTCGTAATCCACGCTGACCAGCTTCGGATCCTGGTTCGGTTTGGGCTCGCCGGCATAGCTGAATTGCGTGTAATACCAGGAGAATTTCCGATAATTCAGCCGCGCATTGAGCGTGATCGGACCCTTTGCATCCTTCGGAATTCTCACCCTGTAGTGCGCCACGTCGGCCGCGCCCGGCGGGATCAACCGGACGTATAACAGGCTGCGCATGGTCCAGCCGTTGCGCTTATTGATCGGATTTCCATCCCCGTCCAACTGAAACGACTTATAAAAATGAGCCCCTTTTTCGACCGGTCCGTGGCCATTATCCTCGATTTTCCCGCTCCAGAAGATCAGTTTCCCGTTCGCGTCGCGCCCTTCCAGCTCCAGCCACACATCGAACGCGTCCACCGTCCCGCCCGGGAAGAAGTGGCCGATCTTGCGCGTGCGCACCACCACGTCGACCCGCGCCGTCGAGCCGCGTTGAAACTTCACGCCCGCCTGGTCGATCGGCGCCGCCAGCCGGCTGATCTCCCGCAGGAAGAACTGGCCCGTCGTTTCGGCCTCCTCTCCCACCGCGAACGAGGTCATCGCCTGCTGAGAGTTCCCGGCCGCCGCCCGCCGCTGCATCTGCAGCCCCGGCGCCGTCTCCGCCGGCTGCGCCGCAAATATGTCCACCGTCACGAAGCCCGTCTGCAGAAACCCCTCGACGGCCTTCAACTGCGTCTCATCCTGATTGGCGGTGGGCACGGCCGTATTGGCGGCGGCAAAGCGGTGGCTGTGCACCACGCCCTCCCGCGCCGCCGGATCCGTCGAGGGCACCAGCGGCATGTGGCACTCCGCGCACACCTGCGGCTTGGCCGGGTAGTAGAACGAGCGCGCTCCCTGCCCCGATACGCCGGAAGCCTGCCAATTGTCGTATTCGTTGAAGCCGCGCATCCAGCGGTAATTGTTCACCGGCACGTCCAGGTGCACCTTGTGACACACCGAGCAGAACTCCGACGAGTGCCGCATAAACGGTTTCATGAACGTGCGGCGATGCGGCTCGGGCGCCCGCGTGGTGACAAAGTCGTGCACCCATCTCACCGCCGGATTGCTGCTCGTCGCCAGGTCATGCAACATGGGGTATTCGAGCGCATACCCGCCATTGCCCATGCTGCCGTGCACTGCGCTGATCGAATGGCACGAGATGCAGCCTAGGCCGTTCTGCGCCTCCGGCGTATCGATCTGCTCCCGCGCCGGCCGCTCGAACCGTCCGCTGAACAACATGGCGTGGTCGTGACAACCGGCGCACCACTTCGAGCCGTGAGTTCCGCTCACGTCCTGCATGTACTCGATCGATTTCCGATAGAACTGGTTGTTGAACGACGCGAAGTGGTGCATCGAGGAGTTCCACTGCTCGTAAATCTCCTTGTGACAATCGCCGCAGCGTCTCGAGTCCATGAAGAACTTCGACGGGATGAGCCGGCCCGTATTCGTCTGTGCCGACGAGGGCCAGAACGGCGATTGCGGCCCGGCTCCCTCTTCCTCCATCGAGGCGGGCACGACATTCGGGTTGTGCACTGACAGAGCGGCCCACGGATAGAGTCGCTGATAGCCCGCATACGCGGCGCATGCCACCCCCGCCGCCACGGTCACCGCCCAGAATCGCCTCGACTTGAGCGCGGCCCCCGCGAGCAGCACCCCCAGAAATCCCGAGTAGATGTGCGCCACCAGCGCCGCGTGGTTGGCCGTGATGGCACCTTTCCACAACAGGAACCCGCCCAAAACCGCGCTGGCCAGCAGCACCGGCGTCGCCCAGCGCATCGCGCGCCGCACCTCGCCCGAGCGCAGCAGCAGCCATGCGAACGCCGCCAGCACGCCGAGCCCCAGTACAAAATGCAGCAGGATGTTTCCGATGTAGAAAATCGAAGCCTGCGCCGTCGACCACAGGTAAAGGCTGTTCACCACCAGAATGGCGAATGCCGCCGCTGTCAGCTTCCCAGTTCGATTCATCGCTCACTGCCTCTCGATAACTGCCTTGCCAGATCTCCAATGACTTCTCACAACCCGATCCGGCAAGACTCACTCGCCGGCCCGCGTCCCCGTTCATCGCCGGCCCTTGCCGGTCGACCCGGGCGGTCCTTGCACAGACACTCACCGGTCCCGTTTTGTATAGACCCAGGCCGAGGATGACTCCTCGCGCCCCCCATTGGGGTTGTTGTCACATACTTTCTAGTCAGAATTCAATTACATGAAACTATTAGTGATTCGGCCCTAGGCGATCCAGCCTGGCCTGCGGACAACGCGAACCGCCGCTCCCCTCGCGTGGCCTAAAATGGAGGTTTGGCATGCAGATACCCCTGCGGGTCCAGCCGCCACTGAGCGAGGACGAAATCCGGCGCGGGATCGCGGCGTTCTCCCCTTGGTTCTACCCATTCGATCTGGGCCGCGGCCTGTCGACGACATCGGCGCTGCCCGCGTCCGTCAGTGGCATCTTCTCGACGCGCCTCGAGATGGTCGAGCGCGTCGTGCGCGCGCACTTCGGCCCGCGCCTCTCAGCCATCGATTGCCTGGACATCGGCTGCCACGAGGGCTTCTACACGCTGGCCATGGCGCGGCTGGGGCTGCGGCGCGTGGTGGGAGTCGAACCGCGCGCGGAGAATCTGCGCCGGGCGATTTTCGTCGCCGCCGCCACCGGCCTGCCCAACATGGCATTTGTGCCCGGCCGGGTGGAGGATCTCGCGGCCACACATCCGGTCTATCCGTTGACGCTGTTCCTTGGCGTGCTGTACCACCTCACGGACCCGATGCTGTGCCTGCGCCAGCTCAGCTCCGTGACGGGCGAGCTGTGCGTGCTGGAAACCCAGGTCGTGGATGAAGTCGAAGGCTTCACCGAGTGGGGTTCGCGCGATTGGACGTACCCTTATCGCGGCATCCTCGCGTTGATCGACGAGAGTGGTGAATTCGACGCCGGCAACCGCGAGGCGGGCGTTGCGCCGCTGGTCACATGCCCTTCGCCCCGCGCTTTGGAAGCGATGCTGCGCCACGCCGGCTTCCGCCGCGTGGAATTCGTCCCCCCCGCCGCGGACGCCTACGAACAGCACGCCCGCGGCAAGCGCGTCGTGGTGGCCGCATGGAAGTAAGCACGGGCGCTCATTCCGGCCCGGCTCTCGAGGCTCAGCGCCCCGCCGATCAGCCGCCTGCATCGGCCCGCGAGATCCTCCTGCGCCTGAGCCATGTCTCGAAAGCCTATCCGGTTGATGAGAAACCGTCGGCCCGCCTGCGCGCTCTCTTCCCCGCCCTGTCCCGCCGCCGGCCGCATCTGTTCTGGGCGCTACGCGACGTGAGCTTCGAACTGCGGCGTGGCGAGTCGCTGGGCATCGTCGGGCCGAACGGCTCGGGGAAGAGCACGCTGTTGCAGATCGCCGCCGGCATCCTGCGTCCCACCGCGGGTGGCGTGGAGCTAAACGGGCGGCTGGCCGGGCTGCTCGAGCTCGGTTCCGGGTTCAATCCCGAATTCACCGGCCGGCAGAACGTCCAGCTTTCGGCCTCGCTGCACGGGCTCAACGCCAGACAAACTGCGGATCGTTTCGCCGAGATCGTCGCCTTTGCCGACATCGGCGATTTCCTCGACCAGCCGGTGAGAACCTATTCCAGCGGCATGCTGATGCGGCTCGCCTTTGCGGTTTCCATTCACGTCGATGCTGAAATCCTGCTCGTGGACGAAGCCCTGGCCGTCGGCGACATCGCCTTTCGCCAGCGCTGCATGCGCCGCATCCACTCGATGCGCGAACGCGGGCTGAGCATCCTGTTCGTCTCCCACTCCTCCGAGGATGTGCGCGCCATCAGCGACCGTTGCCTGTGGCTCGAGGACGGAGCGATGCAGGCGCTGGGCGCGACCGATGGCGTCGTCGGCCGGTACCTGGCCAGCATGACCGCGCGCGACGCCGCCCTGATCGCGCGGGAAGTGGCGGCGCAAACCGCTCGCGCCCCGTTCACCGCTCCCGAGCTTGCTCCCCCGGTCGAGTTCTCGGGCCACCGTTTCGGCGACGGCCGGGCGACCATCACTGGCGCGACTTTCCTGCTGGAGTCCGGCGCGGTGGAAGCGCGAGTGGAGCACAGCCAGCGGCCCATGCTTCGGCCCGGCGCGAGCGTGACCGTGCGCTTCAGCTTCCAGGTCTATCAGCCCCTGGCTTCGCCCATTGCCGGCTTCATGGTGCGCGACGCGCAGGGCAGATCCCTGTTCAGCTCCAACACTTCGCGCGAGGGATTCCAGATGCCCCCGCTCGTCGCCGGAGACCGCATCACCGTGGACTTCGTCTGGACCATGCCCCGTCTCGCCCCGGCCACTTACGGTCTCACGCTGGCGGTCTCCGATGGCACGCTCAACGAGTACGTCATTTGCGACTGGGTCTACGACTTCCTCTCCTTCACCGTGCCCCCCGGCGACGAGCCGGAGTTCGGCTGGATCGGCCTGGATTGCGAAGTCGACTTTAAAACATTTGAGGCTCGCCCTGTTGCGGACGAGCCTCATCATGTCCCCTGATCTTCCATCGTTTCAGCGCCCGCGGCCAGCTTCCGCAAGCCATCTTATCGCCTGGCCAATGCGCCACTCCGCGGCGCACTCTGAGCCTACTTCGCTGCTTTCTTGGCCGCCTTCTTCGCGCCCAGCCCCGTGTTCACCCAGCCGCGCTTCTTGTCGCTCTCGATCACCTTCTCGAGTAGCTGCATGCCGCGCAGGCCGTCGGCGAAGGTAGGATACTCGATCGGCCGGCTGGGGTCAGCCACGCGCTGCCAGAAGCGCTTGAAGAGCTGCTTGTGCGCGTCCGGGTAGCCTTCGGCGTGGCCGCCGGGATAATCGGCGTACGCCGCCGCCTTCGGGTCCATCAGCGACCCGTCCTTCTGGATGATCCGGTTCGGCTCGTTGCGGTAACCCACCCACATGTGATTGGGCTGCTCTTGATTCCAGCTCGCGCTAGCCTTGGTCCCGCACACCATGAATTCGAAGCGGTTCTTGCAGCCCGCCGCGACCTGGCTCACCGTGAACGCTCCCCGCGCGCGTTCTCCCAGGTGCAGCAGCACCGCGCCGTAGTCCTCGGTGTCGATCTTGATCTCCTTATAATCCGAGGGCTTCAGCGTCTTCCCGGCGAAGGTCTCAATCGCCACCAATGGCTGTTTGCGCGTCTTGTGAATGATCTCCAGGTCGGCGCACAACGCGGTGATCGGCAGTCCCGTCACGTGCTGGATCATGTCCATCCAGTGCGAGCCGATGTCGCCCACCACGCGCAGCGGGCCGTTGTCCTTGCGCAGGATGCGCCAGTTGAAGTCGGTATCGTACAACAGCCAGTCCTGCGAGTACGTCCCCTGCACCACCAGAATCTCGCCCAGGTCGCCGTTCTCGATCATGCGGCGGATCTGCTGCGGCATCGGGTAGTAGCGCAGGTTGTGGTTGGTCGCATGGCACAGGCCCTTCTTTTCCGCCAGCTCGAGCATCTTCTTCGCTTCGGCGGCGGACATCGCCAGCGGCTTCTCGCTCAGCACGTGCTTGCCGGCCTTCAGCGCCCTCATCGCGATCGGGCAATGCAGCGCGTTGGGCGTGCACACGTGAACGCCGTCAATGCTCTTGTCGGCCAGAATGTCGTCCACCGTGGCGGCGCATTCGATCGCGTTGGCCGCGGCGAAGCGCTCCGCCTCCGCCAGGTCGATGCCCGCCACCGCGGCCACATCGACGAAGCCCAGCCGTCGCAGGGCCTCCACGTGGGTCCGGCCCATGAAGCCGGCTCCGATCACTGCTGCTTTCAATTTGCGCATATTTGTTTTTTAGACCTCGCGATTTGTTGATCCCCTTCAGGGTTCGTGAACAACAACACTCTATACCATCGCTCGGCGATGCGGAAGGCACCCGATCGTTCGATACGGCGCCACCGGAACGCGGTCCTTTTGTGTTATCTTTTTTCCAATCCGACTCAGAGAGGCTTAAACCATGTCCAACTTCAATCGACGAGATTTTTTGAAGACGGTGGCGGGCGCCGCGTCCTCTGTGGCAGTGGGCGGGAGCGTCATGGGCGCAGGGCTGAGCACGGCCCTGGCCAAGCCGGCGAAACACGCCAAGAGGCTGGCGACGGACTGGGTGCCGCTCGGCAATTCGGGCGTCAAGGTGACCCGCCTGGCCTTCGGCACCGGCACGTTTGGCGGCAAGGTCCAGCGCGAGCTCGGCCAAGAGCAGTTTACGCGCCTGGTCCGTTACGCCTACGACCAGGGCATCCGTTTCTTTGAAACCGCGCAGAATTACGCCGGCATGCACGACATGCTGCGCATCGCGCTGGACGGCATCCCGCGCGACAGTTACCGCCTGATGACCAAGTACCGCCTGCAGCAGACCGACGATCCGCTGACGGTGCTCGACCGTTACCGCAAGGAGCTGAACAGCGAGTATTTCGACATCCTGCTGCTGCACTGCGTGCGGACCGCGGACTGGGCGGAGAAGTTCAAGCCGGCGCGCGACGCCTTCGACGAGGCCAAGGCCAAGAAGATCATCCTGGCGCACGGCGCTTCGTGCCACGGGCTGGTGCCGATCCGGACGTTCCCCAGCCAGTCCTGGCTGGACGTGTCGCTGAACCGCGTCAACAACGCCGGCGTGCGCATGGACAACCTGAAGGGCACCGAAGACGGCGAGGGCGACGTGACGGAGGTGGTCGGCCACCTCAAGGAGATCCACGCGCGCGGCACCGGCACCATCGGGATGAAGATCATGGGCGAAGGGGCGTTCAAGACGCCCGAGCAGCGCGACGCCTCGATAAAGTTCGTAATGAACTTGGGCACGGTCGACGCGGTCACCATCGGTTACAAGAGCACGGCCGAGATCGACGAAGCCATCGCGCGCGTCAACACGCACCTGAACTCCTGAGGCGCGGCGCCAGCGCATCGCCAGCGGCTCCAGTGGCGGCATTCTTCGCCGCCGGGTGTGGTTGTTCCGTTTCAGTGTGTTAACCTGAATAAGAACGTCATGACCACGGCCCAAGCCCGTGGCCCATCCAAGGACAGAATATGCCCAAACTGAAGACCCACACCGGGGCCAAGAAACGGTTCAAGAAGACCGGCAGTGGCAAAATCATGCGCCACAAGGCGTTCGCGCGCCACCTGCTGACTTCGAAAACCACCAGCCGCAAGCGCAACCTGGGCCGGGGTGTCGTCGCCGACGATACCAACCAGGCCTCGCTGCGCCGCATGCTCCCGTATTGACCGATTGTTGATCAGGCGTGCGCGCCGGCGCTTCTGCACGTGCCCGAGCCGCCGCCAGAAAGCGGAATCCGCTCTGGAAACCGCTCATTCAGACGAGTAAAGAAGGAGACGAAACGTGCCCCGAGTTAAACGATCTACGAATCGCCGCGATTCCCGGAAGAAAACCCTGGCCCTCGCCAAGGGTTACTTCCTCACCAAAAGCAAGCTCTACCGTTCCGCGCAAGAAGCGGTCGAAAAGGCGCTGCGTTATGGCTATGTCGGCCGCAAACGCAAGAAGCGCGATTTTCGCCGCCTGTTCATCGTCCGCATCAACGCCGGCTGCCGGCTGAACGGCATCAGCTACTCGAAATTCATCGGCGGCATGAAGCGCGCGGCGATCGATCTGAACCGCAAAATAATGGCCGACTTGGCCGCCAATGACCCCGCCGCGTTTACATCTCTTGTCGAAAAGGCCAAAACCGCGTTAGTCTCGGGCTGAGACCAAAAGCGATGTTACCCCTCCTGGACGACGAAGAAGCCCTGCTGGCGCGGCTCGAATCCCGCTTCGGGCAGTTGTCGAATCTGCTGCTGAGCCTCGGCAAGCGCTGCGAGCAGTTGGAGAAGGAACTCCGCGGCGTGCGCGAGGACCGCGATTCCGCCGCTGGCCAGGTCCCGGCCTTGAAAATCGAGATCTCGAAGTTGAACGACGAAATGGCCGCCATGCGCGTCAAGCAGAAGGACGCCGCGGCGCGCGTCCGCGGCCTGCTCGAACAGATCGACCGGTTGGGCCTCTTCGAGCAGAAACAGGAGTCCTAGGGCCGTGGACAACGTGGAATCCGCGAAGCGCGCCATCCGCGTCACGATCTTCCGTCAGCCCTACACCGTCCGTACCTCCGGCAGTGTGGCCGACACGGAGACTCTCGCCGCCGGCGTGGATGAGCTGATGAACCGGATCGCGGACCGCACCAAAACGGCCGAGCCCTCCCGCGTCGCCGTGCTCGCCGCGCTGCACCTCGCCGACCGGCTCCGTTCCCTTGAACGCCGCGCCCGTGAACTCGAGGATCGCGCCCGCGAACTCCAGCTCCGCGCCGAGCAGTCCGAGCGCCACGCCGTGGAGTTGCTGGAACAGCATCGCGACCCGCAGCCTCAGCCCGCTTCCGCCGCCCTGAAGACCGATCTGCGCTCACGCCTGGCGGCCCTCGACGAGCGCCTGGCCGGTCTCCTCGAGGACCACCAGTAGCACGATCCGACGCACTGATCGTCATGCCGCGCCAGGGGCGTGGCGTTGTCCTGCGCCGCGACGGCCTGCGCAATGCGCCAGCGCGCCGGAAGACTCCTGCAGCAACGCGCCGATCCGCATTCCCGCACCAGCCCGGATGTTTCACCACGATCGTAGCGAGGCGCGATGAGAGGGCTGCAGATACAAGGCGACCGAGCGCAACGAAGTAGATGCGGCCCTATCGCGCGCCGCAGCCGATGGCTGGTGAAATATTCGGGCTAGGCTTGAGACTAAATTCTCCGGCGGTCGCGCCGGTCGTTGTCAACTCTCATAAACTCAGAGATGAGGAGCGTGCCCAATTATGGATGACGGCTCGGCTGGTGTCCCCTCCGGCAGTTCCCCCCAGCGCGATGACAATCTGCCTGGGGAGACCGGCAGCCCTTCGATTGGTCCTGCCTCTGGCAATGATCGGCTCCGGCGAAGAATGGATTTCGTCTTTCTCGCCCTGGTGCTGAGCATTTTTGCGGTCATTTCATGCCGCCATTATGCGGCTTCGACGGACCCTGACATCTGGTGGCACATCCGGACCGGCGACTGGATCTTTCAACACGGCAGCCTGCCTTACTTCGACGTCTTCTCCTATACCACCTATGGAAAGCCATGGGTCGAATACTCATGGCTATTCGACGTACTCATCTCGAAGCTCTTCAGTATGTGGGGACCTGGAGGCGTCCCGTTATTCGCCAGCGTTCTCGTTGTGCTGAACCTGGCCGGACTGACTGCTATCTTAGCGAGATACACGCACCTGGCTCGCGCCTTGGCTCTGACGATGTTCGCGTACCTGACGACCTTTCAGTCCTTAGGTACTCCGCGTCCCTGGCTCTTCACCATTGGGTTCTTTACCGTCGAATTGTGGCTCTTACTCCTTGCAAGTGAGCGCGGCCGCTGGATCTGGTTGTGTCCGATCGTCCCGCTGATGATCTTGTGGGCCAGTATCCACATTCAATTCGTCTATGGATTGGCATTGATAGGGTTGTTCGCGCTGCTCAACTCCATTCCGGGCGCCGGCTACCCGGCTCCATCGCGCCAGGACGCTCCGCGCAGGCTTTCAGGACTTTCGCTGTGGCTGCTCCTTGTGGCGTCGTTCTTGGTAACACTCGTTAACCCGTACGGTTGGCGGGTCTATACGGTTGTCTGGGACTACGCAACCCAGAAGTGCACCCTGCTCTACATCGGGGAAATGCAATCCCCCAGCTTCAGAGGCCCCCTCGATTACTTGCTTCTGGGATTCGTCTGCGCCACCTGGTTTATCCTGGGCAGATCTCCTCGCAGGTCGATCCTGCTTCTTGTGCTGTTCGCCGCCGCCACGTGGTGCGGGTTTCGGACCGCTCGTGATTTGTGGTTTGTCGCCATCGTCGCGGCCATCATCCTGGCGCAGTGCTGGGGACCAGTCGGTCGAAAGGGTCAAACACTTGGCCTGCTGCACTGGGCGGCGGCTATCGCCATCAGCCTGCTGCTCGTCTTCACCGTCCCGGGCCTCCGTGTATCTGATAGTGTGATCGCAAATTGGATGAAGACTCTCTATCCGGTTGAGGCCTGCTCATTCATCGAAAGCCATCATCTGTCGCCGCCTCTCTATAACTCCTATACCTGGGGAGGCTACCTGATGTGGAGACTGCCTCAACTCCCCGTCTCGATGGATGGACGCACCAACGTTCACGCTGACGCACAAGTCATTAATGCCATGGAAACAACTCATGGAGCGGAGAGTTGGGCAAAGGACGAAGAACTGTTCCGAGCCAGGACAATCTTGCTGGAGCGCAGACGGCCTCTCACCTGGATTTTGCGGGCGGACCCAAGATTCCGGCTGGTCTACGAAGATAAGACCGCACTCGTGTTTGAGCCGGCCGCGCAACCAGCGACAGCCGGCGGCTTGACCTCAGGCCAGCGACAATAGCGGCGTGTCGCAGTGAATTCGTTAGCATGCGCGAGACCAGCCGTTGAGGCGCGTGCTCGGAATCCGTGCGTTGTGGCCGCAGCTGCTGGCGGAGCCGCGACCGTGAGCGGTGGCGTTGTTTCAGAGCCGCGACTGTAAGGGAGCGGTGGCGTGTAGTGGGGCAGACGGCCACGTCTGCGCCGGACCACCAGGTCCGGCTCTGGACCGCGACCGTCAGCGGTTGTGCTAACGGCTTCTCCGCGACCGCCCGCTAGAACAGCCGGTCCTGCCGCCGCAGCGAGCCGACGCTCCCGATGTTGGCGATCACGAACGAAAACTTGTACGTCGTATCGTCCACCACCCCGAAATTCGTGCGCCGGATCTGCACGTTGAACGCACAGCAGCCGGCGTTGTAAGTGATCTGCACGTTGCCGTAGTCCAGAATCCCGGTGCGGTGGTCGTAGACGCCCAGGAAAGCCGCGTTCCAACCCCGTCTGTCGGCCCTTCCAAAGCCCACCAGGCCGCGAAACTGGTTGGACGGCGGCGAAAGCACCTGCGCCGCCGTTGGCGCCCCGATACACGGGTTGCTGGCGTAATACGACACCGGCTCGAAGGGCATGCACCCCACCTGCATCGAACCGATTGAGAAGAAGACGTTATCGAAACGCGCATCGGCCGTCAGGGCGTTGTCGATCACCTGACGCCGGATCGGGTCGTAGTCCGTGCGCCACTCGAAGCCCAGATGCGACAGCGGCTGGACCCGCAGCGCCGAGCTCGCCGGCGACCACCTCCGCGGACCATCCAGAAACGTGTAAGCGCCGAATTCCGACGTGCTTTCAATGATGTCCCGGATACCTGCTATTGCCGCGCCGCCGAAGGTTGGATCGAAGTAGTATTCCGCCCCCAGCTCCCAGGTCACAAAATCGCGCACTTCGCCCTCGCCGGTCTTCGTCCAGATGCGGTTCGCGATCGAAGCGCTGGCCTGCGTCGTATCCGCCACCAGGTCGCTTTCGTCGAATAACATCACCCGGTTGAAATCGTTCACGCCGCTGATGTCTTTGAATTCCAGCCGCGGTTCGATCGAGTGCTTGAAAGTCGATCCCATCCATTTCGGCGCTTTGTAAATCCGGTACAGCGAGGGCAGGATCACATCCAGGTCAAACTCCCGGCTCGAACGCAAATACCTTTGCGCCAGCACATTGTCGTTGCTCATGCTCTCGCCATAGGATGTCTCTTCCACTGAAAAGGCGGGCAAAATCTGAATGCCCTTCCAGTGGAACGCGCTGGATATGCGCGGCTGGAAATCCAGCCGATCCACAAATGGCCGGCTCTCAAACAGCGGCTGACCCCGGCTCAGCAGTCCACCCGTCGCGTCGAAAGAGAAATACAGCGGAATCGGCCCCTCCACTATCTCCGTGTCGCGGTCCCGCAACGCCACTTCTGGCAGATGGCGGATTGTGATGTGATCGCCGGGATTGGTGCTGTTGAAATTCTCCTGGTTCTCGCCCGCCACAGTCAGGTCGTAGCTCGACCAATCCTTGCCCGCGTAGGCCACGCTGTTGACCTCGGAATAAACTGCTTCGTTGAAGCTCTCCGTAAAGGCCTGGCGAAAAGTGTAACTGCTCAAGTCGTTGATGATGCCCCGCGCGTACCAGCCGTCCCCCAAATTGGTCTCCTCTCCGCTGAGGCTCCACATATACCCGCCCTGCTTCAGCCGCGTCCCGCCCGGCTCCGGCAATCCCTTGTCGTCCACGGCGTAGAAATAGGCGTTGACTTTACTCGTCTCGGTGGGCCGGCCCGCGAAATCGACCGTGTTCGCGAGGCCGCGGACGGAGTAGTACACCGGGCGGTACATCACTTGGTAACTGCGGTTGATGGCCCAGAAATAGCCCAGGCCGAACATCAGCCCGCGCGTGCTGCTGTTCCCGATATTCGGCGTCAGAAACCCGCTTTGGCGGTCTTCTTTCTCCAGCGACTTGTAGAACGCCGGCGCCCAGAACACCGGAACCCCCCGCAGCCGCATCAGCGCCTTATACGCCAGCGCGTGATCGTCCGGAATAATCACCATCCGCGGTGACAGCAGTTGCCACCACGACGTCCCCGGCGGACAGTTCGTCAGCGTCCCCTGGTAAAGAATGTAGCGGTCCTCGATGCGTTCCGCCCACTCCCCCTGGAAGCGGATCGGCTCCGTTGTGGTGAGCAGCCCCCGGCGCTGCACCGTATGCCCCGGCGCCGAGCCCGTCACGACGTAAAAGCTCCCCTTCTCGGCCACCATGTCGTAGTCCGCCCGGTCGGCAAACAACTCCTCCTGGGTGTCGTAGTTGGTGTAATGAACGTGGCCCCGCGCCTCCGCCAGACCCGTGTCCTCGTCGTAGTGGATCTCGTCGGCCTTTAGAATGCACTCTGGTTTTTCCACCTCCGCATTCCCGCGCAGAATCACCACGCTGCCCACCCGCTCCTCGTAATCCGCGCGGTACAGCGTCTCGCCCGGCGCCGGCTCATTGTCCCGCTGCTTATGCACTTTCCGCGGCGGCGCCGGCTGCGGCTTCGGCTGCTCGACTTCGAACGGAGCGGGAACGTACATGCCGCCCTGATAGGTTTGCGCCTGCAGGGAGGCCACAAGACTTGCGCCTATAAAACATAAACACCACAATTTGTAGCGGCGGATGAACCCGCGCTCACAAAGCGCAGAAAAAAAGTGACATTTTCTGGGGATTATGTTACGAAAAGAGAGACGACGGACACTGCTTGGCGCTTGAAGGTCGCTCAAACGACAAACCTAGCACGTTCCAAGAATCGGTCGCAACAGATGGCGAATCGTGGAGGCAGTTTCATGCAATGCGCTTCATGTCACGCGGAGAATCCGGCCGGCGCTGAACGCTGCCAGCGCTGTCAGGCGCGCCTTGCGCCGCCCTCCCGTGTCCTGCGATCCGCCGCCGTTCCGCAACTCGAGCCGCTGCGCGATGCCTCAGAATTGCGGCGCGGCCCGCGCGACTTCACGCTCCACACCAATCCGGCCTTTGAGCGCCGCCCCGCCCCCTCGCAACGCACTCTGTTTGGGCATGCGCCGGATAGCAAGGTCGTCTCCATGCCCGTCTCGAGCGTCAGCCCGGCGCCGCGTCCCGTGCGCACTGCTCCTCCCGAATTCGTCGCCCCGCCTGAACCGTTCGCGCCCTCCCATCCGCCCGCCGCTCCTCGAACTCCTGCCGCGCCGAATCGCGCCCCCCGAACGCAGGATCCGCTCCTCGGTCCGGCCCGCCGTCCCGCGCGCCGTGCAGTGCCCGATGGATCGCAATCGGCCTTCGATTTCGATTTGCCCCGCTCCCACAAACCCTTCTCCAAGGTCCTGCAGCCGGCCAAGGGATTGTCGCCCGCGCCCCTGCGCCTGCGCTTGTTTTCCCTGCTGGTGGATTCGGTCATCGTGGGCCTGCTGAGCCTCATGTTCGCCGCCGCGGTCTTCGTCGCCTTCCGCGCCTCTCGCGAGAGTTTCACGCTCGACGACCTGCGCGCGATTCCGTGGTACCTGTTGGCCGCGGCTCCAGTCGCACTGAGCCTGTGCTACAAGGCCCTATGGGCGGTCTTCGAACACCCGACCCTCGGTCTGCAGTGCTTCGCTCTCGATATCGTCAGCATGGATGGCCGCCGGCCGACCATCGGCCAGCGCATCGTCCGCGCCCTGGCCGGCTGGCTGACCGTCGGCGGCCTGGTGGGCGCCCTGTGGACGCTCGTCAACCAGGATCGCTACTCGATGCAGGACATGATCTCGCAGACCTTCCTGGCCCTCCAACCCGACTACGACGCCGGCTGAGCGTGCCCGTCGCCGGCTAAATGCGGCGAAATACCCGTCCTTAACCACGAAAATCCAGCGAAATCTCCCAGTCCGAGGGATGAAATTCAGGGAAACTCCGGCCCCCAGCCGTGAAAAGCCTCGGAATGCCTGTGCCTTACCGCTGAATTCACCGGAATTCCCCCTTCCGCGATCCGGCGTTCAGCGCCACTGATCGCCCGCCCCTCGGAACTGCCACGGGCACTCCATCCACGCTATCCTGTCCCTAGCAGGCTGCCCGCCCCGCCGGCGGCGGCTCCCAACCCGCCATGGCTATCCATTTTGATCCCACCAATCTCTCCGCCGCGATGGTCGGCGTGAAGCACGGGCTGACGCCCGAGGAGGCGGCTGCCGGGCATCGGGCCGCGCTGGCCGCGCTGGCCGCTTTCCACAACCGCGTGGAGACCGGCGAGATCGGCTTCCCGCATCTCCCCTTCCAGGCCGCACTGATCAAGGAAATCAAGGCTTACGCCAAATCGGTCGCGGGCGCTTATGACACCGTCTGCGTGGCCGGCATCGGCGGCAGCGCCCTGGGCGCGTGGGCCCTGGACTGTGGCCTGCGCGGCCCGCACCCGGTGCAGGCGGCCTTTTCGACGGACAATCCGCGGCTGGTGATCCTCGACAATGTCGATCCCGTCTTCATCGAGTCGGCGCTCGAGTCGATGAACCCCGCCAAGACGATCGTCGTGCCCGTCGCCAAGTCCGGCTCCACGGCGGAGACCATGAGCACGTTCCTCATGGTCCACGAATGGCTGCGGGCCAAGCTCGGCGCCAGGAAGGCGGCCGCGCGCATCGTCGCCGTCACCAGTGCGGGCCGCGGCGATTTGAAGAAGTTCGCCTTGGAGCACGAGCTCACCACCTTCCACATACCCGAAAACGTCGGCGGGCGCTTCAGCGTGCTGAGCGCAGTGGGCCTGGTGCCGGCGGCCCTGGCCGGGCTGGACATCGCCACCGTTTGCAAGGGCGCCGCCGAAATGACCGCGCTGGCGTGGAAAGAGGATCTTGAGGCCAATATCGCGCTCAAATCGGCGCTGCTCGAATGGCTCATCTGGACCCGCCGCCACAAGTCCATCCAGGTGGCCTTCCCCTACGCCAACCGCCTGTGGGGCGCGGCCTTCTGGTTCCGCCAACTATGGGCCGAATCCCTCGGCAAGGCCAAGAATCGCAAGGGCAGAGTGGTCAACACCGGCCAGACGCCGATCGCCGCGCTGGGCGCCACTGACCAGCATTCCCAGGTGCAGCTCTATCGCGAGGGTCCGAACGACAAGGTTTACAGCTTCTGGGCCGTGGGCAAGTGGGCCGCCACTGGCCGGATCCCCAAGGAAAAGACCGGCCTGGAGGGCTTTGACTACCTGGCCGGGCAGAGCCTCAGCAAGTTGATCGACTACGAGCGCCGCGCCACCGCCGCCGCCCTGACCACGGCCGAACGTCCCAACTGCACTTACACGCTGGATAAGCTCGACGCCTGGCACCTCGGTGCGTTTTTGCAGATGCTCGAATTCCAGACCGCGTTTTGCGGCGAACTGCTGGGCATCGATGCCTTCGACCAGCCCGGCGTGGAGCTTGGCAAAGTCTTCACGTTCGGCCTGATGGGCCGCAAGGGCTACGAGGAATACGCGGCCAAATACAAGGCTTACGAGGAACAGCGGGCGGGCGTGAAGCTCTGACGGCGTGTCAGGGTGAGCGGACACAGTATGGCTGAGGCGGTGGGGATTATCAGGGGATGAAGAGCGTGGAAGGGCCGGAGGGGTCCGGCGATGCGACGACAGGCTGTCCAGAAGAGCGCGCGCACCACTGCCTCACGGTTGTGGCTGAGTCGCATTTGCGCTCGCTGAGGGCGAGCGGGTGAGTGGCGCAGTCGCGGCTGGACGGCGAGGGCGACTGTCGAAAAGCTACTATCGGAATACCAAAAATCCAACTTTCAAAACAATTTACTCGCCCGATGGAGCGGGGCCGAAGCCGCCGCCCCATCGTACTTATCGAGCTGATCGGGACGAGAAACGTCTCTCTGCGCGCTGCCGAAGCAGCGGCCCGCTGTGGTTGAGCACTCCCAGCCTGCCTCGCTCCATCGCACCCGGCTACGGCTCGCGGTAGTCCTGTGTCCACTTGGACGCGCCGGGCCGGCGCGCTCGACGTACCCCCCAGTACGCCTTGCGTATCGCCCCAGCACGCCTTCTTGCCACAGACCTCGCGCTACGCCGCGCTCCGGGCGCGGTGAAACAAACAAGCCAAGAACGCCGCTCTACCTTTCGGCGAAGGGACGCGAAGCCGGCCGGCTCTTGTTCCCCGTACCACGGTACAACCGGGAGGCAAGGGATT
>JBKQPG010000071.1:0-48728 GCA_052145115.1 Bryobacteraceae bacterium | reverse complement strand
TTCGTTTCGCTCGGTTGCCGTCCTCGACGTAGCAGCCAAGCACGCCTGCGGGCGGCGCCCGCGAGCGCGCCTCGTGGCATTGCTTGATGTTGGGGCCCTCTCATCGCGCCTCGCTGCGATCGTGGTGCAACATCCGGGCTGGTTCACGGAGCGCGTTCAGTCGCGGACGAATAACCCGCGCAGCCAGTAGAAGCACAGCCCCAGATATTCACGGAAGGCGGTGTCGGACCAGCGGAGGCCATCCCCCTGCGGCAAGAAGCGGACAAGGGAAGGCTCGGACAAGCTCTGCACGCCGACGACGTGGAAATCAGCCGGCACGGGGAGCACTTCGATGCCGCTGCGGCTGAACAGCAGCATGGCGCGGGGCATGTGGTAGGCGGAGGTGACGAGAAGAATACGCCGCCAACGGTGTTCGCGGGCGAGTTGCCGCACGGCCTGAGCTTCGGCGGCGGTGTTGATGACGCGCGCGGTGAGCAGGATGGAGGCGTCGGGAACACCGCGGCGGAGAGCGACCTGGCGCAGGAGTTCGCCCTCCGAAGGCACAGCCGGCGAAACGGTGAACTTGGCGGCGCTGAAGACGAGATAGCGCGCCTTGCCCGCCAGGAACAGATCTACGCCCTTCTCAAAGCGATTGGCGCAATCGGTCCACTCGAAGGGTGCGGTGGTGGAGGCTGGGTTGCGCAGGATGCCGCCGAGCACGATGACGGCATCGGCCTGGACGCAGCGTTGGTTGTCCACCGGCGGGTAACGGCTTTCCAGGGACCAGAGGAGGGCATCGGCAACGAACGGCATGCTGAAGGCCCACAGGACGGCGAGGGCGGCCACAATGGGCCACTTCCGGGGACGCCACAAGCCGACCAGGAGAAGGAGAGTGACGACGGCCAGCGGCGAGACAAGAATCGTCAGGAGCTTATGCCAGAACAGCGTATCCATGTTGATTGGTCAGGGAGTAACGGCAGCCGTCGATTGGACTGCACGATGCGGCCATACCCCGCCGAGACGCAGGCCGATGGGGGCGCGACAAGGCAGGGTTTCCCGATCGGAGCCGCACTCAGGCAGAACGTCGCAAGGGCCACAGCCGCTCATCCATCCACAGCCGATCATCCATCCAGTATGATCGACGGCGGCCGGCGATACAGAGCGTTGGGCGTCGAGAGACAAATCCGCGAGGTGCGCTCTAGCGAATCAGCCGCCCTCACCGTTGGCTGCGGGTGATGGGGAGTGCAGGCCGATGCGCGGAGGGCCGAGCAAAGCCCGGAGTTCATCGTCCCAACGGTCGAGGGTGATCCGCCGGGCGAATCGCTCCTGATAGGTGCGGAAGCAAGATTCCTGCATCCGACGCAATTCCGCGGGCGTTTCCAGAAGCCGGACCAAGACTTCCGCGATCCGGGGCGCGTCTCCGGGCGCCAGCACCCAGCCCAGTCCGAACTCCTTGATACAAGCGGCGATGGAGGATTGCGGGCTGCCACAGAAGAGCACCGGCCGGCCGGCGGCGAGCGCGGCGAAGAACTTCGAGGGAACGACAGTGCCGGTCCATTCCTGGCGCAGGGTGACCACGTGAATGTCGGCTGAGGCCAGGCGGGAATCCAGCTCGGCGGGAGGCGCGAACTCGACCACGCTGACGTTCACGTCCGCCGCGGTGAGCGCAGCCAGAACGGAGTGCGCGCGGTTGCCTCGAATGGAGAATGCGAGGTGAACGCCGCGGCCGCGCAAACGGCGGGCCAGATCGAGAAGATCATCGAGGCTGTGAGCGCGTCCGAAATTGCCGGAATAAAGCAGGGCGAGGCGGGCATGGCCGAAGATCGCCGTGCGCTCGGCCGGCGCGGAGGCCGGCAAGGCAGCCGGCTCGCGGAGCGCCCAGGGAACGAGGGTCACAGCGCGCGCCGGCGACCGGTAGGATTCCAGCAGCGAACGCGCACAGGCGCCGATGTCCACGATCAAATCGCAGGATGAATAAGCCCGAATGAGCAAGAAACGCAGCACGGAGGCCGCAAAGCCATCCGGCCGCAACGCACCCTCGGCGTAGGCGGCCTCGGGATAGAGGTCGAAACACCAAAGCGCGATTTTGGTTTTTGGCCGGAAGAGGCGCCAGAAGGGCGCCACGAAAATGCTCAGAACGGGATCGGTGCCGATTAGAACAACATCTGGATGGCGGCGGGGATTCCACGCGGACAGGCCCCAGCGGGCAACCATCCAGGCGGCATTGAGAAGCCGCCCAGGCGTGGAAGCCTGGCGAAACCGCGGTCTCCACAGACGCTGGATGGTGACTCCGTTCCAAACACTCTTGGTGGAATATGATTTGGACTCATCGCGGCACCCGCGGCGGCAGGGCATAGCCGTTACGTCCCAACCGCGTTGCACCAGGCCAGCGCACAGTTCGCTCATGTGAACCGCGCTGGCGACGTCGTCCGGATGCAGGTAGTGATACAGAATCAGTGCTTCAGGCAAACGGTTCTACTCTGTTTACGGGCAATGCGCAACGCCAATTCGAGTTAGAAAGCAAGTTGCCGCGGCCCGGATCGCAGGTTCTCTGCGCATCACAAGCATGGTTGAGAGCCATGTGCCCGCCGCCGGGGGATCGCCAGCCGAGGGGGAATCTGAAACGCATTCCCCAATCACGGCTGCGGCGCGGGTCGCAGGATGCGGCGCCGGGTAAACGCCGCCGGATTGCCGGCGTGAATCTCAAACGCCGGGATGTCCTTGGTGACCACACTTCCGGCCGCGGCCACCGCCTGTTCACCGAGAGTCACGCCCGGGCAGACGATGGCATGTGCGCCAACCCAAGCTCCGTCGCAGAGGACGATCGGTTTCAGGATGAGCCTGAAGGAAGGGTCAGACCAATCGTGGTTCCCAGTGCAAAGGTACGCGCCTTGCGATACACAGCAGTTCCATCCGATCGAAATCTCACACAGATCGTCAAGCCAGGCGCTCTCTCCGATCCAGGAGTGATCTCCGATTCTCAACCGCCAGGGGAACTTCACGCGGACGCCGGGCTTGATGACAACGCCGTGGCCAATGTGCGCGCCGAACAACCGCAACAATCCGACCCGCCAGCGTGAGCCTGGGAGCCAAGTGCTAAACAGCACACCCTGAGAACAGAGCCATGCAGCCTCTATCCATCGCGGCCGACCGCGACTAAATTCGCCAACACGGAAAGTGGATAAATTCACCTCACCACGGCTGCCCATTGTGCTTTATTGACCACCACTCAATCCCGCCGGATGCCTGCGACAGCAACAATTCCCACGCGGCGTCCAAATCACTCGTCGCGGCCCCGCCCTTCACTCAAAGTCTCGCCTCTCGTTGTCACGCGTCGCACTCTATCACTGAGTAGCGTCGAACGGCTAAGCTGAAGCTGCACGAAGCTTGCAGAGCTTGACGTCGTTGGTTCCTGGCGCTGTGGCGCGGACCTCCACCCCAAAATCATCGAACAGGAATCTCGCCTTTAGCATCTAAACTGTCCTCCGGCGCCTGCATCGTGTCCAACAAGGCCCCGATGCCAGGCTTGTTCCTCCGCGTCCTCAAATCCAAGAACTCACACCGAAAAGTGGCTGTCCCACAGGTGTACAGCTGCGAAGCATATCGATCAATAGGGCACACCATCCCCTAAGATGTTACTGCTTTCCCGGCATGTCGCCTTAGGGAAAACAACGACATCAAAAAGGCGTTCCACAGCTTGGAGATTCGTCGCATTTCATAATTCTCTAACAAAAACGATTTGCCACTCTCAATATAATTGCGGCGAAGCCCTTCGTTCATCATTTCGGTTCTGAAAAAGCCAACCCAGTCTGCGAGGTTAAGTTTCAATATCACAGCATGATTGTTCAATTCATCCGCCAAAAAGACCTCGTCAGAAATCACCACAGGACAACCGTTTTGTAATGCCTCCAATACTGTGATGCCAAAGCTCTCCTGCTTTGAGGGCAGTAACAACCACTGTGCATTCTGAAGCAAATACAATTTGTCGTTTCCTGAAACAAAATCCAAAAAAAATACATCATCACTTATATTAAGGTGTTTGGATAATTCCTTGAGTTCGCTCAAATAGTCATCCTGTGCCGGGCCTGCGACCACAAGTCGGAAGTTTCGCTGCACTCCTGCCTGGGCCCAGGCTCGGAGCAGGAAATCAAGATTTTTCTTATAATGAAGACGACCGAGAAAAAGTGCGTATTTGGACCCAGTTGCTTTCTCAATGGGGATACTTATCGGTTTGGGCACCCGTGTCGCCAAACCATGAACTCCGAAAGGCGGTAGCACAGTGCTCAATAATGGAAATGGAAAAATAGTCTTTCCCAATTCATATTCTCTCTTTGTCGTGAAGACGACACACTCAGAATTGCCAAAAATGCATTTCTCGCTTAAATGCCAATACAAATACTTTTTCAAGTATTTCAACCACCCTTGGCCCCTCACCGCCCATGGCTCCAACATGCCATGCGGGAGACAGACATAGGGAACACGCGCACGAAGACACTCCTGCGCGCCCACTAGATTAGGGTATAACCACATCCCATGGAGTACCACGCCATCAAACCTCTGCACATTCTCACGTAACCACAAACGTAAATGCGGTGAATACAGATATGACTGCGGGGACGAGATTCGACAAGAATGAATCGCAGAATCTTGAAGCGGATTGTCCGGAATATCAGCTTTACCGACTCCGACTGCCTCGCACTCCATTCCTTGGGTCGACCAGGAATCTGAAAGCTCCAGCACGGTGCGCAACGGGCCTCCGGACCTCTGATCAAGCAAGTGCAGCACGTGCAATATCCTCAAGCTAAAAACCTCTCGTAAACCGCGGCAATACCCTCCATGCTCCTCCTCACGCTAAACTTGCTCGCCTGGCGTAGTCCAAGGTTGCGAAGATCCCTCCGAAGCGCCCCATCTTTTATCACCTCCTCAAGGTACTGTGCCATCTGTGCGTACCCGAGTGGATCATCCACAATCAATGCCGCCTCACCAACCACTTCTTTCAAGGACCCGCATGCGGTGGCAACGACAGGACACCCGCACTTCATCGCCTCCAGAGGAGGCAAGCCAAATCCCTCGTAAATCGACGGAAATATCAGAGCATCGGCTGCATTGTAAAAAAGCACTAGCTCCTCCACAGGTAATGATCCCCAATAATGTACACTGCCCTCGATCCCCAGTTCCTTAATCAAGGCCGTTTCAACACCGCTGCCGTATCCGCCGACTATATGAAGATGAGCATCGTGAAATCGTTTTCTCAACACTCCAAATGCACGCAACGCACTTAAACGATTCTTATATTCCGCATTACTCCCCACGCTGAGGATCACGACCTCTCTGCCTCCGAATAGCCTGGCACGGGCCATAAATGTTTCGCGAGAAGAACACAAACGAAATACCTGGTGTGCGCAATTCGGAGTAACCGTGATTTTATCCGACCGGATTCCCGAGTATTTCATCAATGCTGACGCGGTACACTCCGATATCGCAAACACATGCTCAGCCGCCGCGATCTGCTTCATACATCCAAGCACCCACATCTTCCGACGCCATGACAAGGGAGCAAACGGCAATTTCCGTAAATACGTCATGTAACTTATCAAGTCATGCACTGTAACAAGCCGGAAACCCTTCTTAAGCATCCTCCCGTACCACGCCAGGCCTTGGTCCACCATGTGGTATACGTCAGCCTCTATCCGCCTAAGCCTGATTGGCCACTCGATACAATTCCGAACCCACACTTTAGCTCGAGATTCCGAAGGCGAACCTCCCCACACGTCTCCAGCTGGACTCCTGGCCTCAATAAGAACATCTTTGACAAAGCTACTTAACTCTTCAGAGCAAGCACAGAAATACCGAAACGTGCTATAACTCCCATTGGCCGGATCCGGCCCTAACAAAATCACGCGCCCCCTTTTTTTCAATGTAGCGCCCTCACAAGCCCTGTTTCCAATTACACTGAGCAATTCCTAATCAACCATCGAGCACTAGTTCCAGCTCAAACAACACCTTTTACCTGACAAATTGTGCGCAACTGTCTAAACACGATGCGACACAACAATCTAACTCCACTCCGTTCTCATTCACAAAAACCTTCACACATTTTACCACTCGCCCCTCCTATCACTGCCGCCGCCAGGCGCTGCCGATACCTACTCCAACTCAAAACCAGCGCTCTCTTTCTTGCCTCCTCCCCCATATTAATTAACATTTTCCTATTATCCATGATCATACTTAATACCTGCGCAATGTCTTCGCTGCAAGCAGCTCTCACACAAAAACCCTGTTTCCCGTTTTCGATAACATCTGGCGCACCTGTACGTTCAGTTGCCAAAACAGGAATGCCACATGCCAGAGCTTCTGATATTACCAAACCAAATCCTTCAAAAAGTGACGGCAGAACTAATAGGTGGTTTTCCCGCAAAACACTAAGTAATTGCCCGCCGCCAATTTGTCCTAAGTCCGTAAAGGTGACGCGTCGGCGCCTCAACAGCCAATCTCTGTATCCAGGCACCCACCGTCCAGCCATTGTTAACTGAAAACCACTGGGCGCGAGCCGTTCCAGTGCCTCAAACAAATAATGAAGACCTTTTCTAGGATCGAGCCGTCCCACAAAAATAAGTTTCAGCGGCCCAGATATATCCTTGACACCCCATTTTTTAGGCTCCCATAAAACATTGCAACCATAAGGTATAACGGAAATTTTACTCTCAACATTCACATGCTTAATGATGGAATTGCGACAGTACGTACTTGCGCAAATGATGTGATCTGCTGACCTGAGTTCAGCCGTCTTTCGATTTAACTTCTCTCGATTCTCATGTAGCGACATCCAAAAGGGCAGCAGGCTTTTATCGCGTTCAACTTCTGCTTGTGCGACTGCCCGCGCCTCATCATGGTATCCTATGGGCAGGTCGTAAACTCTCCAGACACCCAATCGCTGCGCAGCATTAAATGTCGACAGGGCAGAATCCTCATAGCAATATACAACATGTGATTGCCTGTCGAAACACCGCGCCACTGTCTTATCAAAGTGCTTGGCTACCCAATCTACACTACTCTGTCGCCGACCATCAAAGCTGCAACAGGGCAGGTATGATGCCGCTATTCTAATAATCTCCCTAGTTGGATGCGTTAAAATGTTAGCACCATTAATTTCTGAACAATTTCTATAATGGACCCAGTGCTTGCTAAAAATACACGTATGAAATTCAAGTAGAGACTGGCGTTCATGAAAGGCCAATGCGGCTTGGTAGACATTAGGGTTACCGAAGGGATGGCTAACTATTATTCTCATAATTGTGCTGCGCGCACTACAGGATGCTTGGAGGAAATTGAGTTTTGGTCACGACCTCAATTGTTTACGGGCAGAGCAAAACAAAACAATCTCCTCATCGCACGATCAACGCGCCGCTTTCACGCGGCCCTCCTCCCGCAATGTTCCCACTTTCCCGCGCCACGTTACTGCTAAAGCGATAACTTCGACGCAGTGCCTCTTCGCTCAGGCTCGACCAAATAGCAATTTGCAGCCAGGTAAAGGCCGTGTTATTGTGGTCATGCCATACGCCTGCCATAAGGCCAACCAAAGGAACCACCCCAAACATGCCAGTTATAACTTTAATGGAGGCATTCTTAACGGTCAGCGCGGCCAACACCTTGATCCCGAGAACGGTGGGCACCAGGCAAAATGCAAGGACACCAAGCACCCCTGCCTCATGAATCGCCATGCTTGCCCCGTCCTCGTACGAGTTCGTCTCTAGCGACCGATTTTGTTGCGAAATTGTAAATATAGCATACCCATTCCCCTGCCCTAGACCGACTCCGGTCGCGTTCGCGCAGAGCATGTCCCAATAGTTGCCTCGCAAGCCTTCGTTCGTGAATCGACTCAGAGTTTCATCAGGATTAAGGGTCCATCGCTTCAAGTATTGCTCCTTTGCCTGTTTGTCGAGTGTCACTGCTGCGAAAATCACACTTAATATAAAAAATAATACGATGCACGTGATAGTTTTTATTCGAGAAAGATTAACAACAAGTGTTATTAATCCGACGAAAGCAATTAGGACAATCGATGCCCTCGAACCTGACTCCACTCCGCAACCAATCGCTGCTGAGCATCCACCAATTAGTAAGATTTTCTGTCTGATTTTGGCTTCATTCAATAACCCATACAAGCAGATGACAAAGCTAAACACTGCGAATTCCGACATGCCAGAAATATAAGAAAAAGTTCCCGTTGCCCGTACACCTGTAATACCACCGAAAGTCGCTACTGGAGAATCAAGGCCAGCTGCCGTCCATGCGTATTGATTAATCCAAGAGGACGCGGGACTTACGAATTGTTCGCCTCCAAGTACGAACATTCCCAGCGTGATGAAAGCTATTGCCGTCGCAATAAATTGCCATGTTTGTTTTCGTGTGTTGAAGCTTATGTTGGCCGCAATTAGCGGCCACAAGACGATGTTTTTATATGTGATTACAGCTGACTGCCAAATGCCGCCCAATCCCTGCAGGAAACTTAAAAGTAACAAAATCGCAGAGATATAGCTTAAGAGCTTCAAAAGGACTGATTTGTCACTCTTAGTTCTATTGGTATGATAACAGATATAGCCTAAGCCGACAATGTCTTTCGAGAAGAATGCGACCGGATGCAAGGCCCCAGGCAACACCCATTTCCTTAGCGCGCCCTCGCACACAACAGCGCTCAAGATTCCTAAAAGCCAATAAATTTCTATTCTATCTATTTTGTGATCACGCGCATCGGTCGACATAAGATGATGATTGGTTTTTGGCAAGATAAATAGTTTTATTTCATTTAAACATCAGTGGTCGAAAGTATGTGAAATGTTGTTAAGTTAACATGAAACCATTGGATAATTTGTGTGTGTGAGTACTAGCTATGGGTTTCCGGGATATTAGGGTACTTGAGGTGCATTCCGACCATCCTGCCATCCTTCCAGGTTCGCTGCTAACGTTCCGAGCATGATCCTGAACTCTCGGGTGGGGCGACCGTAGCGCAAAGCCGAGAGCGGGTACTTGACTGGTCCTGGAAACGGAACGGAACCAAGCAGGCACAAGTAGATAATCCGAATGTAGCGAAGGGCGCCGCGCGTATACTTTGAGAGAATGTAGGCGTGATTGTACGCGGCGTTGAAGAATTTTTGAGTCAGGTCTCCATCTCGAGTGCCATCGTACACTTTGTTTTTGGATGCGGGATAGTGTAAAACAGGATTTTGAAAGTCAAATAAAACTCTAAGGCCATTTGTTTTGACTTGCTGGCATGCTTCGAGTTCAAACAACTGCCAATAATCCTTCAGCCTAGTTTCAAACTTAGTAAAAGCCACTCGTCTAAGGCTCATATTGGCACCTGCGAGGCCATCCACAGAGACTACTGCGCATCCACCGCGATTGAGTACGCTGTCGCTTAAATTGGCGATGAACTTACCGTACCATGTCAGTCGGCCAACCTGGGGGACCCGTCGCACTGGAAATGGCTCGCCGCTCTGATAATGGTTGATTGCAGGTCCCCCCACGGCGCCGATGTTTTTGTCATCGTAGTGTCGCAGGTGCTTTGCGAGCCAGTCGTCTGGGGGTACGGCGTCGTCATCAATGAGCAACACGATTTCTCCACTGGCATGCGCGAGCCCTTCGTTTTCAGCAGGCACAATTCCGGCTGTGGGGCAGTGTACCAGTTTTAATCTTCCTTCGAATTGCGGTGAGAAGCGTAGAGCGGCATCACGTGTCGCTGAGTCGTCCCGTTGCCAGATTACGATGACTTCGTCCGGCATAGTTGTCTGCTTCGTGATGCCGTGCAGGCATTTCGTTAATTCAAGCGGTCGTTGGAAGCTGGCTATGAGAATGGAGGCCGACGGCATTTGCTCACTTGAACGCTTGCTGAGACTGGCAGATGCGGGCGATTATGACGGTTCTGTGCGGTCGTAAACTTGCCGACGTTTTTTGACCAGCAACCATTTCAAGCCACTAGTTTAGGACACGGCGCTCGCTACTTTTTTTAAAACCTGTAGGTGGTTTTTTATCATCTGTTCTTGCCGGAATTTCTGCGCTGCTCTGTCGCCGGCTTGTATTGCCACTCGTGTAAGAAAACCGGTATTATCGAGGACTTGCCGCAATCGACTAGCCAGGCCAGCGACGTCCTTGTGCTGGAATTTCAGACCGGATGTTCCAAGTAGTTCACTCAGTCCACCTATATCGGAAGCGATCACTATGCGCCCTCTCATCATCTGTTCCATGGCCGCAAGGCCTGCTGTTTCCTCCCACACAGAGGGCATCACTACTGCTTTGACGTCCTCCAGCGACAAGCGAAGGCCCTCTGTGTCGAGAAAACCTGTTACTATGAGTCTGTCGCTTAGGTCGAGCTCTTGCGCCAAGCGTTCGAGCTTTGCCCGATCAGGGCCGTCGCCGACGATGCGCACTTCGAATTCCCTGCCCTCTCTTTTCAGAATGGACGCCGCCTCCAGCAGCAAGGGTAGGCCCTTCTCGGAGACGATGCGGCCGACGTAGGCGAACACCATTTTTTCTACGCTTCCGGCGGCTGACAGGGGGCGTGCGATCTTATCGTTGGGCGGCAGCCCATGATAGATTACGCAGCTTCTCGGCAGGCGTACTCTCCGCGACAGATGTTCGCTCACACAGATATTTGCCACAGAATAGCGACACAGCCAGCGCCGAATAGCCGTACTGGCCACGCTTGCGGCACTGCGCAGCGGCCCCATTGTCTTCCGGTTACAGCGAAGGCAGGAGCGGACGTCTCCCCTCAGGAATCTCTCTGGACAGACCGACTGTTCCGGCTGGAACAGTAACATACCGTTGGGACAGCAAGCCTGGTATCCATGGTGCCCTACGATTACGCGCTTTCTCGCTAATAGTGATAATGCCAGGGGAACGAAAACGGGCCCTGCCAACAAAACAATGTCCGATCGCTGGATTATCTTCCACAATTCCGCGATAGCCGGCCGTCTCACGATGTGTACGCCGGTGCCAGGCATCGTTGATGGTCCTTGCGCCGCAGTGGCGACCGCAACCTCGCAGCTGCTATCCTGCGCTAGTCCCTGCGCCAGAAGGCGGCCGTATGTTTCTACTCCACCGACCATCGGCCAGAAGGGCTTGCTGTAGAGTAGAATCTTCATTACCAAGCGGTCTCTCTATCCCAGGTTTGCCTTTCAATCACCATTATAACGCAAACACAGCTTAATTGAGGCATGACAATCATGACTCATAACATGATCTGATTCATTGTACATTTTTTGTCCAAATAGAATAATATGAAATCGCCAGTGGTCAGCGGCACAAATCCTCAGATTGGGTTGCCTCAGCCACCGGACAACAATGCTGTCCGGAAAGCCATTGGGTCCAACCTCAGCATCTTCGACTGCGACTTTCGTCTCTTCCACGGCACCGCATCCTTAATATTCATAATTCCATAAAACCGATTTGAGCAGCACCCGCCGCTTCTGTAACTTTAATTTGGCATCATGGAGAAACGGACTGGCCAATACCAACAGAATCAACTCGAGGATATGACGGCATAGCAGCAGCATCTTCACAGGCCCCAAAGAGACTCTTGTATGTTTGGCCAGCAGGCGCAACCGGGCGCGATGGAAGTTGACCACCCGCGCCGCAGACCACTCCGAAGCGACTCCCTGATTGTCGTGGACGACCATGGAAGTCTCGATCACTCCCATGCGCCAGCCATTCTCAGCCGCCCTCCAACTCCAGTCGACGTCCGTATCGCAGAAAGGGAAACTGCGGACGTCAGGCCCGCCAATCTCCTCCCACGCTGAACGCCGGATGAGGAGCGGGCTGGTATAAACAACGTCGCATGCGGCCCAGCGGATACCCAGATTGTCGTGCCATTCCCTGATGTGCGGAACATCGAGACGCAGCCAGTTGGTCACCTGTTGGCCGAGGACGAATTGCGTGACTGTCGGCATCGAGCACCCGAACCCAGCACCCTCCCCGGAGCGTTTCTTCACGGTAAATCCGATGGCGGCAAGATCGGGGAAGTTCTGGAGCGCTTTTAGTGCCGCCAGCATTGGCGCCCCACCGCTGATCAAGTTGTCGGTTTCAAAGAGGAAAAGCCACTCGAGATCCGGGAACTTCTGGAGTGAATAGCACACCGCGGCGTTCACGCCCGCGCTGAGACTTCCGTCGGCACCAGCGGTCGGCCGGAGCACTTCGACCGGTGCTGCCTCCACCCGCATCTGGTATTCGGCGAGCCACTCCAGGCTTCCATCCGTTGAGCCTGCTTCGAACGCCACAATCGCCGTCCGGAATGGGCACTCCGCCAGGGCGCCAGCCAGAGACGGCAGCGCCTGACGCAACAGGTGCAGACGGTTGAACGAGTTCAGAATCGCGACCAGCCGGACCGGATCTTCCCCTTTCATCTCTCCGCCCTCATCCGCTGGCGGTGCATTCGAACTGGATCATCGCGCCTTCAGTTCCTCGTACCTGCCAGTTTGGATCCAGCCGCCCACAAATCTTAGACGGCCTCTTGGCTGGGGCCCACACGCCTCAGCCTTGGCGGCTGAATTGCTGTGCCCGCAGCCCATGTCCCGAGCAGGCTTCGCCCCTCTCAGTCACATGGACTACATATAAGATCTTAGCTTGAGGGCCCCTGCGGTGCTATGGACTTCCAATCGCGCAAGCCGCGGGAGTGAATCGTATGCACGCGCCGAGCCAGCCTGCCATTCTGGAGGGCGCCAAAAGAGGATGGAATGGCTTCACCCGAGGCCGGCAGCCAAAGTATGGCTGCGGGAACATCCGATGTCAAGCGCCGAGGAGAGAATCGACGGCCCGGGATGCTCAAGCCTCCCCAGTGAGACGACACTCCTCGGACGGCCGGGACTCGCGCACCCCCGCCGCGGACCGGCGCAAGGAATCCGAGCGGCAGCATCGATGCCGTCCATTCCGAAGGCCACCCTGGAATACACCCCACGTTGCTCGCACACCGGGGGTTGACATTTCAAAATGCCGCGAATTTGCCGCTGGCATTCTTATTTCACTTCGGCAACTATGAAGGATGTGCCCGCACAAGCCGATAGTCAGAGCATGGAACGGAGCCGAGATCTCGTCATCCTGATTGATTCGCTTGGGCAATCGCTGCAATTGACCACTCAGCTCTGGAAAGAAGTCCTGCGCATAGCCGAGGCCAACGGCTGGCAGCCGGCAGGTACAGAGCCGCCTCCCCGGGATTGGGGCTTGGCCGCCCCTCTCGAGGCCGCTCAGCCTTGGGACGGCAATTTCTCCGAGCCGCGCGGCCAGTTGGTCACGCCGGCCGATGCCTTCAGTCTGGCGGCCGCTTTGGATGACGCCCCGGGGCTCGCGCCTGAAATGTGTGCCGTGGCCGGATTCTGCCTGCACGGCAGCTTCATCATCTGCCCGCTCTCGCCGGAGTTGGATGCTTATCTCAATGGCGGCCTGCAACTCGCCCGCCAGAGCCGCCGCATCCTCAACGCCGGTTCGCCGTCCACCGCGCCGCGGAGAATGCCTGAACGGGTCAAGTAGCGCCCCCGTGTCCACGCGCCCGCCTCCTGGGGCCCACGCACATGATCGGCCCTCTCCGACGGGTGCATATTCCGCTGCCGTCGCGCCCGGGGCGGGCTCCCTCGGACCCCAACCGTATCCTACTCCGAAGTGCGGGCTGAAATGGTGACTGAAATCGTATTGAAACTCTGTCCAATCCACGCGCGTCTGCTGTATGCTGTCAACTGCAAGAACACCACGCTTGAGGATGGTGGCCAAGCTAATTGGTTAGAAACACTCAGGGCCAGCCGATCAGCCGGACTTGTTCATCAGCGTTTCGCTTGGGAGAACAATATGGGTTTTCGATGGTTTTCACCCACCGTTCTACTGTTGGGTTTGCTCATGGTTCCACTGTTCGCCACCGGGCCAACCGGGACCATCACAGGCACTGTCACCGACCCGTCCGGGGCGAGCGTCCCGAAAGCCGCAATCACGGTGCGCAATCTAGGCACCAATGCCACGCGCGAGACGCGCACCAATGACGACGGCGACTATACGGTCGCATTGCTGCCCGTGGGCACATATCGCGTCTCCGTGGAAATAGTGGGTTTTCGCCGGAGTTTTTACAACGACGTGATTCTGGATGTGGAACAGACCGTGCGGGTGGACTTCGCATTGCAAATCGGGCTGATCACCAACGAACTGGAGGTCAAGGACACTCCGCCGCTGGTCCAGACCGACACTTCCACGCTGGGCCAGGTGCTCAACGGACGCCAGGTCCACGAACTGCCGCTGAACGAGCGCAACTTCCTGGCCTTCGCGCTGCTCGTGCCCGGCAGCCACACTCCCACCGAGGGATCGCAGAACTCCACCCAGGGCGGGGCGCTGACCGTCGACGGCGCCCGCGAGCAGTCCAACAACTTCCTGCTCGATGGCGTGGACAATAATGACCCCTACATCAACCAATATGTGACGCTGCCCTCCGTCGACGCCATCCAGGAGTTCAAAGTTCAATCCAGCGACTACTCGGCCGAGTTCGGCCGCAGCGGCGGTGCGCAGATCAACGTGATTCTCAAGAGCGGCACCAACGAATTCCACGGCGGACTGTTCGAGTTCTTGCGCAACCGGAACATGGACGCCAGGAATTTCTTTGACTTCCCGGCCTGCGCTCCTTCCTCGGTCCCGGGCACCTGCGGCGACATCCCGCGCTTGGACCGCAACCAGTTCGGTGGCACATTGGGCGGGCCGGTGCAGAAAGATAAGACATTTTTCTTTGTGGCCTACGAGGGACTGCGCTTGCGCCAGGCCACGACGCGTGAGACCTCGGTGCCGTCGCAGATGCAGATCCTGGAAGCGGAGGGCGCCCTGCCGGCGGCATACATCAACCCCGCCGGACAGGCCATCCTGAACCTCTATCCCGCGGCGAACGTCGGCGCCGATCTGGTTAACTCGAACACTTTCGTCTCCTCCCCGGTGATCCGCAATTCGGAAAACCTGACTTCGGTCAAGGTGGATCACCACGCCACGCGCGGCGACGTCATCTCGATGCACTACTCGATCTTCGACGAGAACCGCTTCAATCCTTTCGACCCGGTCAATGCATTCACCAGCCTGCCCGGCTACGGCAGCTACACGCTCAACGACGGCCAGAATGCCGGCCTGAGCTGGACCCACGTGATCTCCTCCGGCGCGACCAATGAGCTGCGCCTGGGCTTCAACCGTATGCGCGCCGGCATCCTGCAGCAGCATCACGGCGAGGACATCAGCTCGCAGTTGGGCTTCCCCGATGTGCTGACCAATGCCGTGGACCTGGGCTACCCCAACGTCAGCACCCCTCCGTTTGACGGGATCGGCGAGCCGGTGAATTACCCGCAGGACCGCCACGACACGACGGCCGACGTCTCCGAGAACCTCTCCTGGATTTCGGGGCGCCACCAGTTCAAATTCGGCGCTGAGGTGCGCCAGATCCAGGTCAACAATTACCTCGATTTCGTGGCCCGCGGCGAGTGGTTTTTCAACCAGACCGGCCAGGATCCGGTCACGGCCCTGGTGCAGTTGCTCAGCGGAGTGCCGGACTACGCCGTCGCGGTCTCGGGCAATACCTTCAACAGCCTGCGCAGCACTGCCACCGCCGTCTACATCCAGGACGACATCCACGTTGTGCCGCGCTTTCTGCTGAACGTTGGGTTGCGTTACGAATTCAACAGCCCGCCGGTGGAGGCGCACAACCGCTTCAGCGTGCCCATTCTGACGTCGGAGTCGGCCACCTGCACGGACGTGCCGGACTGCCAGTTCGAGCAGGCGGGCACCAACGGAATTCCGCGGGCAACCTACAGTCCCACCCACACCGATTTCGGCCCGCGCATCGGCATCGCCTGGAGGCCGCTCAAGTCAGAGCGCTGGGTGGTTCGCTCGGCCTACGGAATTTTCTATGACGTCGGCATTTTCAACATCAGCGTCCTGCCGCGCGCCAACCCGCCGTTTTACAACCTCTCGGCGTACATCAACAACCCCGACAACCCGTTTGTGATTCAGGACATCCTGCAGCAGCCGGGTCTGGCGATCGTCGAGCCCAACATGATCGCGCCCAACTTCCGCGACGGTTACGTGCAGCAATGGAACGTGGACCTGCAGTACGAGCTCGGCCCCAACTGGATGCTCGACGCGGCCTACGTCGGCTCCCACGGCACGCATCTGGCCGATGTGCGTAATGTGAACCAGACCGACCCCGTAACGGGCAACACCCCATACCCCCAGTTTTCATCCTTCCTGTACGTGGAATCGGGCGCCTCCAGTTCCTACAATTCCCTGCAACTCCGATCCGAGAAGCGCGTCGGCACGGACCTGGCGTTCCTCGTCGCTTATACCTATTCGAAGTCCATTGACGACGCTTCGTCCGTATTCGGCGGCAGCGTCGGCTCCGGCCTGCCGCAGAATTCCATGGACCTGAGCGCCGAGCGCGCCGACTCGGACTTCGACTGCCGGCACCGGCTGACCGTCAGCGCGGTCTACGACATGCCATTCGGCAAGCTGTGGGCCCACGACGTGCGCTGGCGCAAGGCGGTCATGGACCATTGGCAGATGTCCGGGATTCTGACGGCGCAAGTGGGCTCGCCCTTCACTGTGAACCTCTCCGCCTCCGCCGGCGGCGCGGCTGTCGCCGCCTTCGGAAACCCGGCCCGGCCGGACCTGATCTCCAACCCTTACCAGGCCGGCCCCGTGACGGCGAACCCCGACCCGGCCTGCCACAGCACGATTTCGCAGGGCGGGCTGGCGGCGGACGTCGTGCGACAGCCCGGCAGCTGGTTCAACGTCTGCGCCTTCGCCGAGCCGGCCCTGGTGCAGTTGAACCCCTACTCCGCTCCCATTCCTCTGTACGGCGACGCCGGCCGCAATATCCTCACCGGTCCGGATCTGTTGAACCTCGATCTGGCGTTATCCAAGACGATCCCACTGCACAATGAACGCCAGCGGCTACAGTTACGCGGCGAGTTTTTCAACCTCGCCAACCATCCCAATTTCGACATCCCGGACCACGTCTTTGGCTCGCCGAATTTCGGCCAGGTGCAGTCGGCCAACGCCTATGGCAGCCAGCCGCCGCGCCAGATTCAGTTGGCACTGAAGTACAACTTCTGAACCGCGCGCCGCCCGCACCAGCCCAGCGCCCGGACCCCCCGTGCCCGCGCCAGGCCCTGCATTCGACGCGAACCCGCCTGCCGGTTCCAGTACAATTCAAGGGGATCATGTCTTCCGGCCCTTCCCTGTTGCGGCAGCTCGGTCTTTTCAGCGCCAGCGCGATCGTCGTCTCCAACATGATCGGCCAGGGGATCTTCACCACCACCGGCTTCCTGGCCGGCGATCTTGGAGATCCGAAACTGGTCCTGCTGATCTGGCTCACGGGCGCGGTCTTCGCCCTGGCCGGCGCCTTCTGCTACTCCGAGCTGGGCGTCAACTTCCCGGCGTCCGGCGGCGAGTACGTTTACCTGACCCGCGCTTTCGGCCCGACCTGGGGCTTCATGAGCGGCTGGACCAGCTTCTTCGCCGGCTTCTCCGCGCCCATCGCGGCTTCGGCGCTGGCTTTTTCCGACTACGCGGGCTACTTCTGGCCGGCTCTGCAGCAGGAGAACGCGCGTTTCCGGCTCGGCTCCGCCGCCTTCGGACTGCAATTCGGCGGCGCGCAGGTCGCCGCCGCGGCTATGATTCTCCTGTTCACCGTGCTCAACCTGTTCGGCGTCAAATTCATCGCCCGCATTCAGAACACGCTGACCTCGATCAAAATCTGCGTCATGATCGGCTTCATCGTCCTTGGCCTGGCCATCGGCCACGGCGACTGGGCGCATCTCTCGATGCCCGCCGTGCGCACGTCCACTACTTCCCTTCCGGAGCAATTTATCATCAGCCTGTTCTGGATCTACGTCGCCTACAGCGGCTGGAACGCCGCCACCTACGTCGCCGAGGAGCTGCGCAAGCCCGAGCGCACCCTGCCCCTGGCGCTGACCCTCGGCACGATCCTCGTCGCCGGCCTCTATCTCCTGTTCAACGTGGTTTACCTTTACGCGGTCCCGCTCAGCCGGATGGTCGATCCGCATGGCCACCCAATCGTCGCCGTCGGCTCGCTCGCCGCCCAGTCGCTGTTCGGCCCCGGCGGCGCGGCCGTCTTCAGCGCGCTGGTCGCGCTCTCGCTCATGGCCACCGTTAACGCCATGGTCACCATCGGGCCGCGGCTGTATTACGCCATGGCCAGGAACGGGGCCTTCGTGCCGGCGGCGGCCAAGGTCCACCCGGTCTGGCGCACTCCCGTGAACGCCATCCTCTTCCAGGGCGCATGCGCCGCGCTGATGACCATGGTCAACTTCGGTAACCTGATCCTGTACATCGGCTACCTGCTGAACTTCTTCGCCGTTCTGGCGGTCCTCAGCCTGTTCAAATTCCGCAGCCGCCCGAGCTGGCGCAAACTGTCGGTGGTGAGCTTCGCCTGGCCGCTGGTGCCGCTGATTTTCGTGGTACCGGGAATTTGGATGACGATTTACGGCATGCGCCTGGCGCCGCTGACCTCCGCCGCCGCGGCGGTGACGCTCGTCTCAGGGGCGTTGTTCTACCATCTGCGCCTGCGCGCCGCGCCACTCCGCGGCGAGCGCTGAAGCCGGCCCGGGCAGGCGCTCCGGCGGGCTAAGCGTGGTTCAGAATCCGGCACACGATCTCGGCGTTTTCCTTCACTTGGTCGATGACCCGCGGGAACATGCCCACGTACACGCCGTCGTTCGGCTTGATGCATTCGAAGGCCGTACGGAAGGCCTGTTCCACGCCCGTGCCGGTGACGCGCCCGGCGGCCAGAATCTTGAACGCGAAGCACTGCTTCTTGGTCTGGCGCAATACCTTGTACATGCGCTGCGGATCGCTCTGCATGTAGATGTCGCCGGCCATCTCCATCAGCTCGCCATTGAGGACTTTGCGCCACTCCTCGGGCGTGCGCGTGCGTTCATACACGCAGCCGGCGTAGAAGTCGACGTCCCAGCCCTCATCCTCCATTTGCGCGATGATTCTCGGCCGGTGCGTCCCGACGCCCACCAGCACGCCGGTGTCGCGCGTCCGCTTGCACCACTCCTTCACCGTGTCCAGCTTGCCTTCCAGGTAGGCCTTGTCCGTCACCTCGCCCTGTCGTTGCAGCGCCAGCGGCTTGTAGCGCTTGACCAGATCGGCCGAATCGTCCCCCTCCAACACCTGGATGATCAGCTGCATCTTGCCGCCCTCGGCCTGAAACCGCGCCCAGTCCTGCGGCGCGCGATGCTTGTCGGCGAAATTATACCCGTTGATCCCGTAGCTTTCGCACTGGTGCAGGACCGCGAGCACGCGCTCCTGGGTGTACCACTCCGACATCATCGTGCCCAGGGTGTTGTTGTAATGGGCCCAGCCGTAGAGCGGATTGACGCCCAGCACCATCCGCCCGATCTCCACGTTGCCGAATTTGATCTTCGGCACCTGGACCGGGGCCGGGGCCGGCGGCTGCGCCGCCTGCTCCCCCGCCAGTACGGATCGCGCGCCGGTCAAACCGGCCGCCAGGGCCGCTCCGGTCTGCAAGAAACCACGCCGCGTATTTGCCATCCGAAGGTCTCTCCTATCGCCAGTTGAATCTCCGACTCCCTCGGCCCCGGGCCTTCACGCGGCCTTGCGGACACCATTCCGAGAGTCTAATCAGATCTTTAAATATAAAATGGGTGGCTGTCCAGTACAAAATGAGTTTCAAACCGGCGCGGCCTTCAAATGAATGGCGTCCGCCCGTTTTCGGGGCTAGGATTTACTTCCGTCGCGTCGCTCCGAGCGGGCACCGAAAGCACTGCCACGGAACCAATCTTTTTGGCGGCACGTGTATCTTTGGACAGGGGCGAGTCGTCTACACAGGTAGCCAAATGAGGAAGAGTATTCATTTGTTGATGTTGTGCGCGCTGACGGCGGCCCTTGGGGTGGTTGCGGCCCCCCAGGCGCCGGCCCCGCGCAACCGGGTTATCGGCGTGGTGACCGCGACGGATCAGGACTCCGCTACGCTCACCGTAAAATCGGACGCGGGCGAGACCTATAAGGTTTCCGTGGTGGCCACGGCGAAGCTCTTGCGGGTGGCGCCGGGGCAGACCATGGCGGACGCACAACCGATTCAATTCACTGACATTTCGGTCGGCGACAGGGTGCTCGCGCAGGGCCCGTTGAAGGACGCCGACAAGACCGTCGAGGCCTTGCGGGTCATCGACATGAGCCAGGCCGACCTGGCCAAGAAGCACCAGCAGGAGCAGGCCGACTGGCAGCACCGCGGCGTCGCCGGCACGGCCACCGCCAAGGACGAGCAGACCAGCATGCTGACCCTGCGGCTGCCCTCGATGATGGGCACCGGCGACCTGGTCAAGGTGGCCGTCTCGAATAAGACTGTTTTCAAGCGCTACATCCAGGATTCGGTCAAGTACGCCGATGCCAAGCCCTCCACGCTGGCCGAAATCGGAGTCGGCGACCAGGTGCGCGTCCTCGGCAACAAGGATGACGCCGGAACCGTGCAGGCTGAGCAGGTCGTGAGTGGCGCTTTCGTAACCCTCGCCGCTACCGTGGTCAGCGTGGATTCCGCCGCCGGTTTCGTTCAGGCCAAGAACATGCAAAACGGCAAGCCGCTGCGCATCAAGATCACCTCCGATTCGAACCTCCGCCGCATGCCCCAGATGGCCGGCGGGATGCCGGGCGCGACGCCCGGCGGCGGCCAGGGAGCCTGGACTGGCGGCGGCGCTCAGCGGCCCGCCGGCGCTGGCCAGGGTGGCGCTCAGGCCTCGGCACAGGCTGGCCCCGCCGGCGCGCCGGGCGGCCAGCGCAGAGGCGGCGATTTTGCGCGCTTCCTGGATTTCATGCCCAAGATCGCCGTGGATGCTTTAAAGCCCGGCGAAACGATTGTCGTGGCCAGCAGCAAGGGCAGCGCACCTGATGAGGTCACCGCCTTGACCTTGCTGGCCGGTGCGGATTCTCTTGTGGCCATGGCGCGAGCCCGCTCCGCCCAGGGTGGGCGTCCGGGCGCGGGAAGCGGGCCGAGCATGAGCATGAACCTCGACATGGACGTGATGTCGATGGTGCCGGCGCAGTGAGGCGTCCGCGCTTGGGCCGGAGTTAGCTGTTGTGAACGGATGAAAAAATGGGATTTGGATCAATGCGATTTCTGTGTATTTTCTTTCGTGCCGGGCGCGGCCTGAGCCTCGCGCTGGCGCTGCTGGTGGCGTTCGCGCTCGCCGCCCCGGCGCAATCCACGCGCGCCTCGCTGAAGGGTTCCGTGCTGGACCCGTCGGGCGCCGTCGTGCCCGGCACGGTAATCACGCTGCAACCGGCCGCCGGCCCGGCCAAGGCCGCCACCACTGATAGCCTGGGGCACTTCTCCTTCGTCGGGTTGATGCCCGGCGCTTACACCATCACCGCCAAAAAGGCCGGCTTCGCTGTTTATCAGATGCAGGCTTTCCCGGTCAGCGGCGATGGCAGCATCGATATTCAGTTGAGCGTCGCTGCGGAGAGCCAGGAGGTGACCGTCAGTGATGACAACACGCACGTCGAGGTGGATCCCGACCGCAACGCCAGCGCGCTGGTGCTGAAGGGCACCGATCTCGACGACCTGTCCGACGATCCGGACGAGCTGCAGGACGACCTGACGGCCTTGGCCGGGCCTTCGGCCGGCCCCAACGGCGGGCAGATCTACGTCGACGGCTTCTCCGGCGATACCCTTCCTCCCAAGGCCTCCATTCGCGAGATCCGCATCAACTCGAACCCCTTCTCGGCCGAATACGACCGTTTGGGCTATGGGCGCATCGAGATTTTGACCAAGCCCGGCATGGATAAGCTCCGCGGCCAGATTTTCACCAGCTTCAACGACAACGACTTCAATGCCCGCAATCCGTTCCTTTCCAACAAGCCCTTCTACCAGTCGCGCCAGGTCAACGGCAACCTGGCCGGCCCGGTCACCAAGAAGATGTCCTTCACCCTCGATTTCGAGCGCCGCGACATCAGCTCATCCGCCATCCTCATCGGCGAACAGCTCAACAGCTCTCTGCTGCCCACGCCGTTCTCGCTGGCGGTGCCCACGCCGAACTTGCGGATGTCGATCATTCCCAAACTGGACATCGCCCTGAACGACAAGAATACCCTCACGCTGCGCTACAACTGGACCACCCAGACCTCCGACAACCAGGGCATCGGCGCGTTCAATCTGGCGACCCTGGGCGTGGACAACCAGCGCAAGAACAACGCGTTCTTTATCACCGAGGACGCGGTCCTTAGCACCAAGATGGTGAACGAGGTCCGCTTCATGTTTCAGCGCTCCTCCGTGAGCAACAACGCCCTGACCGATGCGCCCCTGGTCAGCGTCGCTGACTCATTCAGCACCGGCGGTTCCGGCACCGGCCATGCTTGGGATACGCAAAACTATTACGAGCTGAATAACATCACTACCTACACCCTGGGCACACACACGCTCAAATGGGGCGGCCGCGCCCGCGGCAGCCAGACGGACGATTATTCGCCCTCGGACTTCAACGGCTCGTTCTCGTTTGTCGGCGGCCAGGCGCCGGAGCTCAACGCCCAGGATCAGCCCATCGTCGGCCCCGACGGCAGCTACGTGATGGGCCCCGAGACCTCGATCGAGCGCTACCGCCGCACGTTGGTGTTCCAGCAGTTGGGCTACACGGCGGCCGAGATCCAGGCCCTGGGCGGCGGTGCGAGCCTGTTCTCGATCGCCGGCGGCAACCCGCTGGCCCAGGTCAACCAGGTCGATGTGGGCGTTTTCCTGACCGATGACTGGCGCCTCAAGCCGAACTTCACCTTGAGCCTGGGCCTGCGCTACGAGGACCAGACCAACATCAGCGACGGGACCAATTTCGCGCCGCGCATCGGCTACGCCTGGGCCGTCGATCAGCGCAAGAACCACGTCGCCAAGACCGTCATCCGCGGCGGCGCCGGTTTCTTTTACGATCGCGTCGGCAGCGGCCTGACCCTCAACGCTGAGCGCTACAACGGCATCACCCAGCAGCAGTACGTGGTCGCGAATCCCACCTTCTACCCTGTCATCCCGTCGCTGGCCACGCTTGCCGGCGACCTCCAGCCGACCTCGACCGACGAGATCTACAAGAACCTGGTCGCGCCGCGCATTTATCAGAGCGGCTTGAGCCTGGAACGGCAGTTGCCCAAAAATACCGTCGCTACCGTCACCTGGGCCTTCTCGCGCGGCATGCACTACCTCATCTCGCGCGATATCAACGCGCCGCTGGCGGACGGGACCTACCCCTATGGCAATCCGAACCCGATTATGCTCACCGAGTCCGACGGGTTGTTCACCCAGAACCAGATGATCGTCAACGTCAACTCGCGCATGAACAAGCGGGTCTCCCTGTTCGGCTGGTACACGCTCGGCTTCGCCCACGGCGACGCGGACGAAGGTACGCCCATGAACCAGTACGACATAAGCAGCGAATGGAGCCCCACGAGCTTCGATATCCGCCATCGCCTCTTCATCGGCGGCTCACTGGTCGCGCCCCTCAAGCTGACCTTCTTCCCGTTTATCACGGCCTCCTCCGGCGCGCCGTATAACATCACCACCGGCAACGACTTGGACGACGACTTGATTTACAACGAACGCCCCGCCTTCGCCACCAACGCCAACGCCCCCGGCGTGATCGCCACGGCCTACGGTCTGCTCAACATCAACCCGCAGCCGGGCGACACGATCATTCCGCGCAATTACGCCCGCGGCCCCGCCCAGTTCAGCATCAACCTGCGCGTGGCCCGCACCTGGGGCTTCGGCAAGTCGCTGGAAACAAACAACTCCGGGCCGGGGGGCGGGCCGGGCGGCGGTGGTCCGCGCGGCGGACCGGGCGGTGGCGGCGGGTACCGGGGCGGTGGCGGACCCGGCGGCGGTCCGGGTGGCATGTTCGGGGGTACCAGCACCGGCAGGAAGTACAACCTGACGCTCATGGCGTCGGCGCGCAATATCTTGAATTACGTGAACCTGGCGTCACCCGAGGGCAATCTGAGCTCGCCCTATTTCGGCCAGTCACTGGCCCTGGCCAACGTCTTCGGCGGCGGCAACTCGGTTTACAACCGCAGGATCGACCTGCAGTTGCGCTTCAGCTTCTAGAACGCGGATACTCAGTCCCAGCCGAGAGTAAGGGCGAGGCTCCGGCCGCGCCCCCGGCGCTTGCAGTCCATTTCCGGTCTATTTCGCGCTCTGGAACAGCAGCGGCGTGAACGTCGCCAGGTTGCGCCGCCAAACCATCCAGTCGTGCGCGCCGGGCGTCTCGACGAAGGTCACGGGGATCTGCTTGGACTTCAACCAGTCGCGCAGCTTGCGGTTGGGCTCAATCAGGTGGTCATCCACACCGCAGGCGATCCACAGCAGCTTCAACCGGTGCGCCGATTCGGCGTCCAGCTTGGGCCAGGTGGCGGAGGGATCCTGGTCCATTCGGCCGGCGCTAAAGGAGCCGACGTAGGCGAAGCGGTCGAGCGCGTTCAAGCCGGTGAACAGCGACTCGGCGCCGCCCATGGAGAGGCCGGCGATGGCGCGCATTTTGCGGTCTTTCGACACGCGATACTGCTGCTCGACCTGGGGCATAACCTCGGTCAGCAGCGAGTCGCGGAACTTCTCCTTGTTGCTGCGCGAGAGGCTCGGGTCGTCCCCCCGGCGGCGGGCCAGGATCTGCGGCGCGCCGTAGCCCAGCGGCATGACGACGACCATCGGCTTGATCTTCTTCGCGGCGATCAGGTTGTCGAGGATGACGTTCGCCTCGCCCACTGCGGTCCAGGCGTTGGCCGCATCGCTGAAACCGTGCAGCAGGTACAACACCGGGTAAGGCTTGGCCTTGGCGCTGTAGCCGGGCGGGGTGTAGACGTAATAGTCGCGCTCGTCGCCGACGATGCCGGACTTATAGAAGTGGTGGTGCACAACGCCGCGCGGCACGTCGGCAACCTCCCACACCTCGGGGGGCGTGCCGGGCACGCGCACGGCGCTGTTCGAGCCGAGCAGGTTGGGCGTGATGAGCGGATTATGCGGATCCATCAGCGACACGCCGTCCGCGACGAACGTGTAGCTGTAGCGGTCAGGCTCGAGCGGCGGCGTGGTCACGCTCCACACGCCCTTCTCGTCCTTGGTCATGGCGGCCTTGGCCGCGCCTTCGAGTGACAGCAAGACCTCCTTGGCGTTGGGCGCCTTGAAGCGGAAGGTCACGCTGCGGTCGGCATGGACCTCCGGGGAAACGATCGGCGGCGCGGGCTGCGCCAGCAGAGACATGGGAATGGCTCCAAAGAGAAACACAGCGGTTCTTAGCACGGCGCTACGATTCTATCGTCAACAGCGTGGCTGAGCGCGGCCGCGCTCAGCCCGCGGACCCGTCGCCGGGCCGCTCGACCGGGCTCCCCGCGGCCATCTGTTGGGCCAGCAGCAGCTCCCGCGCCTCGCCGCGCCACGACGGGATGCGGGAGTAAAAGACCGCCGCGCTGAGGCACGACAACCCACCGCCGATGGCGACCGTGAGCGGGGCGCCGAGGTGCGTTGCGGCGATGCCGGCCGCGAGCGCGCCGAGCGGCGCCATGCCCATGAACATCATCGAATAGACCGCCATGACACGGCCGCGCAGCTCGTCGGGCACCATGGTCTGGACGAGCGTATTCGACGAGGCCATCTGCGTGATGAAAGCGAATCCGACCGGTACCAGAAGCGCGGCGGAAAGCCAGAAGGAGCGCGAGAGCGAGAAGAGAATCAATAAGGCGCCGAAGCCGAAAGCCGAATAAGCCACTCCGCGCCCCAGGCCGCGGGTGCCCTGCCGCGCTGCCAGCCGGAAGGCGCCTGCCAAGGCGCCAATGCCGGTGGCGCCCATGAGCAGGCCGAGGCCGGCGGCGCCGTGATGCAGGATGCGATCGGCGAAGATCGGCATCAGCACGGCATAAGGCATCCCCACGAAACTCACGATGCCGAGCTGTGTCAGGATCGCGCGAATCGGCCGCGTGTGTCCCACCCAGCGGAATCCCTCGATGATATGCGCCAGGGCGGAGCCGGTCTGAGGCGCCGGGGTGCGCGGCTCCAGGCGCATCAGCAGGAGTCCGGCGATCACCGCGATGTAGCTGACGCCGTTGGCGAAGAAACACCAGGCTTCGCCAATGACCGCGACCAGAACGCCGGCGATGGCCGGCCCGATGATCCGGGCGCTGTTGAACAACGACGAATTCAGCGCGATCGCATTGGGCAGATCTTCGCGGCCGACCATCTGCACGACGAAGGCCTGCCGGGCGGGGATGTCGAAGGCATTCACGACGCCCAGCAGCCCGGCCAGAACGATGACGTGCCACACCTGGACGACCCTCGAAAACATGATCGCCGACAAACTGAAGGCCAGCAGCATGCTCGCAGTTTGCGTGCCGACAATGATCCGGTGGCGGCTCCAACGGTCGGCGGCATAGCCGCCCAATGGAGCGAGCAGAAACACGGGAATCTGCCCGGCAAAGCCAGTGAGCCCCAACAGAAACGACGAGTGCGAAAGGCGATAGACGAGCCACGCCTGGGCCACGTTCTGCATCCACGTGCCGATGACGGAAATGAACTGGCCGCCGAAGAAGAGCTGGTAGTTGCGGTGCCGCAGGGAGCGCAGCGCGGTGCCGAGTTTGGAATCCGGGGTCATCGGAGAGTTCATGCGGACGGCGCGCGTCGGGCCGGCGAGAGCATCTGCGTCGCGCGTCCGATCGTCCCCTTCTCATTGTCCCATCATGCTGCTGGACACCTGGCCGGAGATTCAGCGCCGCGGCTGCAGCGGCGGATGGCGATCACGCCGGCGCGAGGGCGAAGCGGTAGGATAACCACAAACGAACCGAGGCGCCCGCAGGCCAGGTTGGAGGACTCGACGCCATGACAGCCGGAGCAGAACGTATGCTGAGCCGCTTACTGGGAGGCCTGCTGATCCTGTTCGGCGCGGCGATTACCACGGTTTTCGTCGTGGTTTCGATCACGAGTTTCAACGAGTCGGTCTTTGGCCGGGTCCGGCCGGTCGGGCCGACCTTAATCGCCGCGGGAATCGGCCTGGTGTTCGTTGCGGCGGGCGTGCATTACTGGCGCCGGCGTCCCGGGGCGGCGCGGAAAGAAGAGCCGGCGCCCGACACGCCGCAATCGGCCTGGATCGCGGCTCACCGGGAACTGATGACAGCGCTTGGCGCGGTGGGCTTTGTGGGGTCGATCTGCTATGCGGGGCCCATGCTGCAGGCGGGCGCGGCGCGAAGCGCGGGCATCCTGCTGGCCTTCACGTGCGGCGCGCTGGCGCTGAAATGGTGTGCGCGAATGGCGGCGCGTCCCGGAGGGTCGGGGACCCAGGAATGGGAACGAGTCCCGAAGTCGTTGCGCGCCCTTGTGCGGGCGATCGACGTGCTGTCGAAGATCGCCTTGGTCGGGTTCGTAGCCGTCATCCTGGTCCTGCGCATATCCCCGTTTGAGGGTACCGGGGCGATGGCGTTCCAATTCGCGCTCGCCCTGCTGCTGGCCGTGTCGTACGGATGGTCGGCGCTGTTCTTCCGCTACGGCGAGCTGCGAGGAGGCGGGAGTGGCGAAGGAGCAGCCGCGGTTGAGGCCACGGATAGCAGCAAGCCCGTCTCCGGCGAGTGACCGAACGCCAATACCGGCCAGGCGCCAATTTTCAATGAGTCGAATCACGCCGCGGGTCGTGAGCGCACGCGGCGCGTGATCTGGTCGCCGTGCTGCCGGCGCGCGAGGCGCAGGTCATAGTCGAGCTGCAGTCCAAGCCACGTTTCGGGAGAGACTCCGAAATACGCCGCCAACCGCAATGCCGTATCGGCGGTAATGGAACGGGCGCCGTTCACGATGGCGCTGATGCGATTGGGCGGAACGTCGAGGTCGCGCGCCAACTGGTTGATGCTGACTCCCAACGGCCGCATGAACTCTTCCAGGAGGATCTCTCCGGGGTGAATTGGATCGAGTTGCCTGGTCCCCTTCATTGGTTGTTCCTCAATCCCCTAGTGGTAATCCACGATCTCCACGTCAAACGCGTCGCCGCCGCGCCAGACAAAGCAGATGCGCCATTGATCGTTGATTCGAATGCTGTATCGGCCGGCGCGGTTGCCTTTCAGCATTTCCAATCTGTTTCCGGGCGGCAGACGCAGGTCTTCGAGACGTCGCGCCTGGTTCAGGTACAAGAGTTTTCTCCGGGCGGGCCGCTCGATGGCCTGGAATCGCAGCACCACCCGGTCTTCAAAGAGCGCCTCGGTGTCCGGACATTGGAACGACCGTATCAAGCTTCAGTCTATTACGCGTTGCGTAATACGTCAAGCAGTTGCCGTAGCAGGAGAGGAGTTGCGAGTGCGGAGGATTAGAGACCGCGCGGATCACTCCACGACTTCAAAATCCGTCCACTGCACGGCCACCGTCTCGCGCTTGCCCTCGTGCTCGCGCGCCGACACCTGCAGGTAGTATTCGCCGGGCTGGATGGTGTTCTTAAGCTGGAGCCTGCCGAAGACAGCCGGCTGGCCGGCCTCGGTCCTGGTGAGAGGCGCCGCGCCGGAGTAGACTTCCTTGTCGTCGTGGAAAATCCGGATGCTCGCCTCGAGCGCTCCCGGCGCCCTGGCATGGTGCTGGGCGGATTCCTCCAGCAGGCAGAAGTACTCCATTACCTCGTCCTGGCGGAATAGCCGCCGCGCCGGGACCAGACGCGCCAGCCGCTCGTTCTCGTTGCCGATTCCCTGCTTGCCCAGCACTACGCTGGTCAGCACAATCCGCGCGCGCTGCAGATCGGGGATCTCCAGGAACTGGCTGGCCGAGCCGAGCTTGCCCGTCTTCTGGTCGCGCACCGCCATCCGGAACTGATACGGTCCCGGATGCGCCACGGCCAGATCGAGCGAGTAGACCACCCCATTCTCGCGCGCGCGTTCCATTCCGCCGCGCGGCACCAGCACCACGTAAGGCTTGGCCACCGCCCCCAGCGGACGGTCCCCCGCGCCCACGGCCACGCCCAGCAGATCGAGATAGGCCTTGCTCGAGCCATCCAGTTGGGGCTCGAATTGCAGGTCGCGGACGTCGATGTAGATCAGGTTGCGCACCAGCGGCCCCTGCTTGGTGAGCTGCGAATACAGCGGCGTCGCGCGCACGTGGATATCGGAGCTGCGGAACGGGCTCAGCATCGGAGCGCGCAACTGGTCCAGCGCGGTCGGATTCTTGGGCCGCTCCTGTTCGTCGGTCTGGCCGTAAAAGCCGGTCCGCGAGCGCACGTACAGGCCCGAGCCATGCACTCTCACCTTCACGCGGTTGAAGCGCAGCACTCCGCCCGCCGGCGCGAACACGCTGTCGTTTGGATGGAAGCCCAGCAGATAGTAACCATTCTGGTCCTCCAGGACGCGATCCAGGCCATAATTCAGATCATTGCCGCTGGAAATGAACCCGCCCGTCAGCTCCGCCACTGCCCGCAGCCCCGCTTGCGAGATCGCGTGGTCCTGGGCCATATCGCGCGCAGCGCTCGCGATCACCTGGGTCGCGTCAGCCGTTTCCTGGTGCGGCAACTGGTGCGCCAGGATATCGTTGAGGTTGTAGGATGCGTCCATGGTCAGCGACTGCAACCCGCGCACGTCCATCGCGTAAATGACTGTCCCGCTGCGGTTGGCCCGGTCGGTGAGCGCTTTGAGAGGGCCCGTAGCGTCGAGCGCCCCCGAATTGTCGTCGCCGGACACTCCAAACCTTCCTGGATGGTCCGGCTGCGGCGGTATCCACATCGCAATGCCGTCCGAGAACAGCACCACCGACTTGCGTCCCGGCATATCGCGCAACGCGTCCACCACGTGCAGCACCGACACCAGCGTTCCCACCGAACTGCCGAAGGGGAAGGGATTCTCAAATGCCGATCGGCCGGACGCCCCGCCCGGGGCGGCCGAGCGGCCGTTGACTACGGTCGCCAGGACGCGCGCCTGGTCCATCCCGATTCCGCCGCGCCCGTCCGGGTACCAGCGCAGATGGTCGACCACCGACAGCAGAATGCCGCGATCGGTGGTGAAGGTCTGGAGCGCGCCCGAGCCGGCCGCCGTGCGGCACACCGCTACCAGGTCGCCGGGCTGCATCTGTTGCTCGACAAACTTGTGCAGCGCCCGCCGCACGAAGGCCACCGACTCGAAGCTCAGCCCCAGGTCATCGACCATCAGGACGATGGTCCGCCGCACCTGTTCGCGCCGCACCACCGGCTGGGGCGGCAAGCGCATCGCCTCCGGCGGCGGCAGCCGATTGCCCTTGGACTTTTCCTGGGCCGGCTGCGGAGCTGCTTCCGGTGTCACGCGCACATAGGAGAAATTGGTGATCTTCTGCGGCTGGCCGTCGATCAGAACCTCAAAGTCGCCGGGGCCCAGATTGGTCACCTGGCGACCCTTGTCATCCAGCACCACGGCGTCGATCTGGACGAGCGTTGAAGTCACCCTGAACACGACGTCGCCTTGCGCCGGCTCCGGCGGCGGGCTCGCGCTCTGCTGCGCACCCAGCGTTAAACTCGCGCTAAGCAGGATTGCAATAAGACGCATCCGACGCTTCTCCTGTTCGATTAAGAGCCGAGCCCACGCATGGCACAATAGCCCTTTCAGACCATTGTGCCCGTTCAGACAGCTGAAGGCCGACGGGAGACGCCGGGACCTCTCTTGCCCCCAGCCGGGCCCACATCATGCGGACGCGGGCCGCCGATGACTCCATCACCAGTTAAACGGTGGCAATCTCCAGTAATGAAGCAAAGCGATGTACGCGGCCGGAATGGCGATAGCCACAAGGGAGCCGACAACCGCCTTCCTTCGAATGAGGGTGCCAAGAAGTTCAAGATCAGAACTACAGGGGTTATCCACGCCAACAGACAGCAGCCAGGCGCGACTGCCAGACCGTTGCGCACGCAAATCGTTTACCGCCAAAACGATACATGTGATAACTGTCAAGGCTTTCACTTGACCACGGATGAAATCTTCGTTCGACATCGAAGGCATTGACATGTAGCCGGCCTGTCCCGATGTGATTTTGGCTTCACTGAGCCGGACTTGCTTCATCCATTCTCGCTGATCCAGGGACTGAACATCGCTCGATACCCCGGATTGTTCAGTATGCGTTCCCTGCGGCGGAAGCGGGGGCTACTTGTGCGTCACGACAGCGAAATCCGTCTGCAGCCCGTAGCCGTCGAGATCATAGGCCGAGCCGGGCGGCTGCTGGCGCGGCGTGGGCGGATAGCGGTGACTCCAGGGGCTGACGAAGCCGCGGGTGATCTTGCCGAGATGCGGCCCGAAGACGTTTTTCAAACTGCCGTAAACGACGACGTCCACGCTATTGTCGCCGTCGTGGAGGAATGGGGTGATGTCAGCCTCCCAGGGCGGGTTGACCATGACACCGGCGCTCTGGCCATTGACGCGGATCTCGGCGGTCGAGCCCCACCATTTATCCATGCGCACGAGGGCCGCCTGGGCGGCGGCCAGCGTGTAGTGCCGCGTGTAAGCCACCCTATCGCTGTAGAAAGGCATCTGCTGAGATTTCCAATCGCCGAGCGCGAGGGTTGTGGCGGGAACGATGCTGAAGCCGGCGGGCTCGGCCTGCACCCCGAAGTCGCCGAGGATGTAGACGGGCTCGAGCTCGTGGTGCACGCTGAAGGGCTGCGCGACGAGCGTGAGCACGTTATCGCCGGCGCGGGCCGCTGCCGCGATGGGATAGAGACCGAAGTCGGGATCGATCCAGGCCGCGCCTTCGGGCGAATTCACTTCCACGCCGTTCACCAGCACTTTCCACAGCCAGGGGCGCTCGACCACGGCTTGCAGGCCGTTCATGGACACGCCCGGCGCGATGCGGAAATGGAACGCGGCCGAGAAGCCCGATTCGGGCGGGAAGTGGTCCTTATCGAGGAGCTCCGTCTTGAATTGAACCGCGCCTAGCCAGGGGTTGCCATCGAAGCCGTAGTGCTTGAAAATCTCGTCGGCGGCGGTGTAGAAGTAGATGCCCTTTTCTTCCTTGCCGGCCAGAGTGAGATCGAGGTAATCGAGCCGCAGGATGTTGGGCGAGAGGCGATGCACGGCGAGCGGGCCCTCCGGGGCGACGACGGTCTCGGGCGCGGCCTTGGGCTCGGGCTTGGGCGGGGTGGCGGGCGTTGTTGAGACCAGCAGCAGCAGGCTGCCGGCGGGCGGAATGTCGAACGCGGCCTGTATGCGGGCCGGCGCCAGCCGGGGCCGAGTCGTGGCCCGCGCGGCCACACGCTTCCAGGGGTAAGGCTGGAGCTTTCCGGTGAACGCATCCAGCTTCTGGACCGCAGCGCCCTTGGCGGTAAGGACAGCGCTCGCGGGCGCGTCGAGACTCGTATTCACCAGGAACAGGAGCTCGCCCGAGTCCAGTTTGCGGCGCAGGTGGAACAGATTGCCGCCGGAGGATCGATCGAGCGGCAGAAAGGCCACGCCGGCGGTTGCCAACTCGTCGGGAGCGCCCAGACGCTTCCAACGCGCGGCGTATTTCACCCCCAGCGCCGTCACGCGATCCGAAGGTGCGCCATCCACCAGGCGCGGCACATCGACAAACGAGAGCACCGTGCCGCCGGCGGAGAGGAACTTCTCGAGCAGGCCCACCGTCGAGGCGTCGAGGGTTTCCAGACCGGGCGGCAATACCACGCGCGAGTAGGCGCGCTCGCGAATGCGCAGCCGCGCCCCATCCACCGATCCGAAGTGCCGCAGGATCTGCTCGGAGCCGAGGTCGTACTCGATCTGGCGCGACTCCAGCGCGTTGATGAACTGCTGGAAAGTGTTGCCGATCTCATCCAGGCGCGGATTGGAAGCCGGCCGGGCGGCGTACATCCACGCCGAAGTGGTCGGCTCGAGGATCAGCGTGTCATTGCGCGTCTCGCCGGCCGCGAGCGCCAGCGAGAGGCGCGCGAAGTAGTTCGCCAGGACGTGGTATTGGCCCCACCACGGATCGTGCTCGCCGAAGGACTGCGGCCAGTCGTACTTGCGGCTGCCGACGAGCGTCGAGAAACTGAGGTGCTGATTCATGAAGTTGATGCCGTGGGCGTACTCCCAATCGCCGAGGCGCTTCATGTCTTCAAACCGCAGTTCCCAGCCGCCCCCGCCATAGGTTTCGCACAACACGCGACGGCGGCCCATCTGCGAGCCCACGGAGGCCACCTCGCGGGCCGCGCGGGCGTTGCCAAATTGCGAGTGCACCTGCTCGGAGTACTGGTTGAACAGCAGGTCGATGCCGGGCTGCTGTTGCCAGGCGTACATGGCCATGTTGTCGGGGCCGGGCCAGGGGTTGGGCCACTCGTGCTCCCAGTAGTGGCCGGTCCAGGCCAGGTGATGTTTCTCGGCGTAATCGGAATAGGGCATGCTCCAGCGCTCATTGAAGAGCTCGAGCAGTACTGCGAAATAGTCGTGGCGGACCTTTTTCCAATCGCCGGTCTCCTCCCACAGCGACGGCAGCAGCGGCGCCAGGTCGTAACCGCGGCGCTGCCTGAATTGATCGAAAAGATCGGGCGTCCAGCGCAGGGCATCCCGGCCGGGCGGTTCGATATTGGGCTCGTCGGAAAAGACCCCGGGAACCGTGCGGCCGAAGCTTGCGCCGATGGCCCGCTCGTAGCCGCTCATCGTCACGTCGAGGAATTTTTCGGTCACCCCGGGATGGATGAGATCAACGTAGGACCAGCCGGCGTGAAAGGGCGAGCGCTCGGCCAAGACGATCTCATACAGCGTGAAATCGCCTTCCTTGCCGGTCCAGTCGGCGGCCTGCGCGGTGATGTCGGCCCAGGCGCCGCCAGAGCGGCGCAGGATGGCCGCGTAGTGCTTCGTGGCATCGGGCTGCAAACGGTTCTGGCGCACGGGGCTGAGGCCCTGGCCTTCGTTCCAGGATGATGGCATCTGCTCGTTGACATGGCCGCCGGCGAAGCCGCTGGGATACGAATCCTCGTCGTACAGCCAGGCTTGCATGCCCAACTCGCGGGCGCGCCTGACGGTGTAGGCGATCAGGTCGAACCACCGCGGGGAGAGGTATTCGGTGATCAGGCCGGGGCGTGGATGTATGAAGAAGCCGCGCACGCCCTGATCATGGAAAGCCTGCAGATGGCGGTCGATTTCCGGCTCGGCCACCTCGCCGTTCCACACCAGAAAGGGCATGGTGGAGTAGGCGGCGGGCGGCGCGGCGAAGTTCTCGCGCAGCCAATGGACGGTGTTCTCTGCAGGCGCGGCCGCGGACGTGGCGGAAGCGCCTTGCGGCGGGGCGGCGGAAAGGGAACCAGCCAGAAGGGTCAGCAGGAAGGCGTGGCGCATACGGCCACGAACATATCACAGCGACTTCAAGAGGTCTAAATCTCGATGGCGCTCACCGGCACGCGCGAACGGCGGCCCTCGACCACCGTGATGCCGCTGTCGGTAACGTGGTAGCGCTTGCGGTCGCTTTCGAGGTCGTAGCCAATCAGCGAGTCCTCGGGCAGAAACACGTTCTTATCGAGGATCGCGCGGCGGATCTTCGAGCGCCGGCCGATGTTGCAGTTATCGAAGACGATCGAATCCTCGATCAGCGCCCCGGCGTGGACCCTCACGCTGCGGCCCAGCACCGAGTTGCGCACCAGGCCGCCCGAGAGAATCGAGCCCGAGCTGACAATGGAGTCGACGGCCGAACCGCGGCGTCCCTCGTCGTCGAAGGTGAACTTGGCCGGCGGATCCTCGTACCCCGCGGTCCGCAGCGGCCACTGCCGGTTGTACAGATTCAGCACCGGAGCGACGGCGCGCAGGTCCATGTTGGCGTCGTAATACGCGTCGATCGTTCCGACGTCGCGCCAGTAGACCGCGGAATCCACCGGATCGCCCGGAATCCGGTTGGCGCCGAAATCGTACGCGAACACCTCGCCCGTCCGCACCCATTTCGGCAGGATGTCGCGGCCGAAGTCGTGGCTCGAATCCTCGATCCGGGCATCCTCGTAAAGGTATTTCAGCAGCGGCCCGGTAGAAAAAGTGTAGTTGCCCATCGAGGCGTAGACCATGTCCCGGTTGCCGGGCATCGGCGGCGCGTTGGCGTCCTTCTCATGAAAGCCGATGACGCGGCCGTCGGGAGCCGTTTCGATGACCCCGAACTCGGCCGCCAGATCGCGCGGCACGGGGATCGCCGCGATGGTCGCCTGGGCGCGCTTCTGCTCGTGGAATTCGATCATCTCGCGAATGTTCATGCGGTACACATGGTCGGCGCCGAAAATGGCGACCAGATGCGGGTCCGACTGCTCGATGAGATTGACGTTCTGGAAGATGGCATCGGCCGTGCCGCGGTACCAGGTCTCTCCTCCGGAACGCATCTGCGCCGGCACGGGGATGATGTACTGGCTCTTCATGATGGGCGCGAATTCCCACCCATCCCTCAGGTGCTGCAGCAGCGACTGGCTCTTGAATTGGATCAGGACGTAGATCGAGTGGATGCCGGAGTTGACCAGGTTGGACAGGACGAAGTCCACAATGCGGTATTGGCCGCCGAACGGTACCGCCGGCTTGGCGCGCTCCTTGGTGAGCGGGTACAGGCGCGTGCCTTTCCCACCGGCCAGCACGAACGAGAGGACGCGAAGTTGCATGAGCCGGACCTGCTTCCGTGAGGTGCATCATACCATCCCGAAGTTTCAGTGTGGCGAAGGGACGCGGCGGCGTTCCCATCATGCCGGCCGGCGGCTTGCCCATAACGCGCCCGATTGCATAGAATATGGGCAGAAGAGAAGCGTACCCAGCCTTTACGCTCTGGTCTGATCTGATTACACAAAACCTGGAAGGAACCGCACGTGGAGTCCCAGAACCGCCGCCTCATCCGCCCGCCGCTGGCCGACTCGAAGGACAAGCGCTCCACGGTGAATCGCACCGCCTTCCAGAAGCAGGCGCCGCCCGACACCACCAACGCCGAGAATTTTTACTACCTCAAGCAGATGCAGTCCAAGACCCCGATGGTCATCGTGCTGCAGGATGGCGAGGAACTCCACGGCGTGATTGAGTGGTACGACAAGACCTGCCTCAAGGTGAACCGCGAAGGCGCGCCGAATCTGCTGATCTACAAGTCGTATATCAAATACATGTACAAGGCGTGAAGCCGCGAAAGCAGGGGGACAGACGTCTCTGTCCTAGGCGCGCACAACTCTCGATCCACGCACTGCGTGCTTTGCGCCGTGTGGATAGAGCCGTCTGTCCCCGTGTGCAATCGGTCGAGAGCGTCCGTTAGTGCTGCGCTTCGTGCTCCAGCGCCTTGCGTTTCAGCGCCAGTCGCTGAACCCGGCGCTGTTCCGCCTCGCGCCAACGCCGCTTTTCGGCTTCCGTCTCCGGGATCGCCGGGCGCACCGGCTGCGGCTTGCCATCCTCGCCCAAGGCCACAAAGGTCAGGTAGGAAGAGTTGGTGTGATACACGATGCCCTGCTGCAGATCCTCCACCAGGACCTTGACGCCGACCTCCATCGACGTGCGGAATACACGGTTCACCGACGCTTTCAACGTGATCAACTGGCCGATGCGGATGGGATGCAGGAAGCTCATCGAATCCACCGCGGCCGTCACCACGGTCGAGCGCGCGTGCCGGATGGCGGCCGTGGCCGCGGCCAGGTCGACTAGTTGCATAATGCGCCCGCCCAGCAGGTTGCCCAGCGGGTTGGCATAAATGGGCAGTGCGAACTCGGCGATCTCGCTCAGCGATTCACGAACGGGGCGTCCTTCCATAGCTCAGAGGTTAGCATTGCGTCCCGCCGCCGCGGAATTCCAGCCGCCGCGCCCGCTGCGCGCTAGCCTAGAGACATATGTCGCGGCTTGAATCGCTCAAGAGCATGACCCAGCAGGATCCCGCCAGCGAGCGCATCCGCTTCATGCTGTGCATGGAATACGCGAGCACCGGCGACTATGCCGGCGCGCTCAGCGAACTCGACGAGCTCATCGCGCGCCACCCCGGCTATGTCGCCGCCTACTTCCAGGCCGGGCGTGTCGCGGAAAACCTGGGCAACGCCGAAGTCGCCCGCGGCTATTACACCCGCGGGATCGAAGCCGCTCAGCACGCCGGCGACCACCACGCCGCCACCGAGATGACTGACGCGCTCGAAGCGCTCGGCTAGCTAGAGCCTTTGGGTCCCTTCAACCTTGGCCAGGTTCCGGTCGAAAGTGCCGAGAGGCAGATGCCCGGCTTTCCGCGCGGATTCGAGCATCAGACAATCCGAAAAACCCAGTGCCGGTCTTTCGCGAAACAGTTCCAGTGCCGCCGCCACAACCTCCCGATCGTGCAGCACCAGATCGCGGTGGTTGAGAAGCATTTCAACGGCCATAGCCTGACCCTTCGCGCTCAGTTCGTAGACGCTTCCGAGCACCCACAATGCCTCGGCCAGCGCCAGCGGCGAGACCCAGGCGCCCTTCTCGATGAAGCTCTCTGCCGCGGCCGTCTGCCGGGGATCATCCCGTGTGATCAACCGAACCAAGACGTTCGTGTCAATCGCGCGCATAACGCTTCCGGGCGTAGCGCCGGATGCCTTCTTTCAGTTCTTCGACACTTCTCGTTTTCAGCTTGTTTGCCCCAAACAACGCCTGATGGATCCCTTCGGAACTGAAGCGGCCCGCACGGCGGACAACGATCCTGCCGCCTTCCTCTTCCCATTCCAGAACCGAACCCGGCCCGATGCCGAGCTTTCGCCGCACGTCCGCGGGGACTGAAATCTGTCCTTGTGCGGTGACCTTCGAATGTGCGATGCCCATGGCTCATAGTACCACGGTAATGGAAAACTCAACCAGCTCACCCCTAGCCCGGATGTTTCACTTGCGATCGTAGCGAGGCGCGATGAGAGGGTCCCAACATCAAGCAATGCCACAAGGCGCGCTCGCGGGAGCCGCCGGCAGGCGTACTTGGCACCTACGTCGAGGACCCCGGGGTGCCCTCTGGGCCCAGTGCAACGATGTAGATGTGGCCCTATCGCGCGCTGCAGCCGATTGTTGGTGAAACATCCGGGCCAGCCGCATCTGGCCGAATGGTCATACATCTCCGGCAGAATCGGGCAGAGTGTTCGGACCGCAAAACGAGTCATCCGAAACTGACCCGCGCCCGAAATTCCAGAACCGGCCGAACCTGCCGCTACCTCGTTTTCACCGCAATCACGGTGGCATACGGATCCGCCGCGATGTCCGCCACGCGGATCGCCAGCCGGTCACCGGCCTGAGTAAACTGCAGCGCTTTCCGCGCCGCCAGCAGCGTGACCGACCGGGCGTGCAACCCCGTCACTTCGAGCGTCTCCTTCGGCATCTCGAACACATGCAGGTACACCGTGTCGCCCTTCGCCGTCGACCGCCCGAACGGCAGATCCTGCAGCGGCCCGTAGGTTGTCCCATAGATCGCTTCGCCATTCGCGCGCAGCCACGCGCCAATCTGCCGCAGCCGCTCCTCGAACTCGGGCTGGATGGTCCCATCGGGCGTCGGTCCGACGTTCAGCAGAAAATTCCCGCCCTTGCTGGCCGCATCGATGAGCGCGCGCACCAGCTCCGCCGTGGATTTGAAATGACGGTCGTGCTTGTTGTAGGCCCAGGTGTCGTTGATCGTCATGCACGTCTCCCAGGGCTGGAACTCCTCCGGCGTGGGCGCAGTTGAGACCAGACCGTGGTCCTCGGGATCGACGTCCTGCACCTTGGCGCCCTTGGTCGGGATGCCCTTCGGCAGGCGCTGTTCCGGCGTCAGGAAATCGCCTGTCAACCCGATGCGGTTGTTGATCAGCGTCATCGGCTGCAGCTCGTGGATCAGGTTGTGAAAGCGCAGCCCGTCGTATTTCTCCTGGTGGTCGAGACCGTCGAACCAGACCACGAAGACGTTGCCGTAGCGTGTCAGCAGCTCCCGCAGTTGCAGCTCCATGTAGCTCAAATACAGCGGCCACTCGGGGCGCGTCGGCTGGCCGTGCCAGTTGGCGCTGGCCGGCTTCGACGTGTCGCGGTACGCCGGATGGGTCATGTCCGGCGGCGAATAATAGAAGCCCAGCGGCATGCCCTCCGCCCGCGCGGCTTCGGCCAGCTGCGCGACCACGTCCTTCTTGTAAGGCGTGTTTGTGATCTTGTTGTCGGTGTACGACGAGTCGAACATGCAGAAGCCGTCGTGGTGCTTGGTCGTGATCACCATGTAGCGCTGCCCCGCGGCCTTGGCCAGCCGCACCAGCGCCACGGGGTCGAACTGCGCCGGATTGAAGCTCCGCGCCAGCGCCCGGTAGTCGGCTTCGCTGATGCCGCCCGGCGCCGGCACCATGATCGGCCACGAGGCCTCGACACTGGCCAGCGAATACGGCCCCCAATGGATGAACATGCCGAACTTGTAATCGTTGAATCGCCGCAGCCGTTCGGCCGCTTGGGTGTCCGGGTTGGCGCCCGCCACCCAGCCCGCCGTCAGCACTCCGAGAATCAGTGTAGAGAAGAAGATCCGGCGCGTCATAGTCGCCTCATTCACGCTCAGCATATCGATTCGGAGTGACACGCGGCGCTCCGCCCACCCGCCCATCAGCTCCTCCGCCGGGTTACCATATGACTCAGACTGTGCAGCTATTGGAGGTATTCACATGATCAACACGTTGAAGCTCACCACGCTCGCTTCGGTTCTCTGTCTGCTCGCTCTGAGCCTCGCGCCGGCCATCGCGCAGACCCCCGCCAACCCCATCAGCGCGGGCCAGAAGGGCCTCTACGCCATGGTCAAGAACAACCTCATCCGCGGCGCGGAGAAGATGCCCGAGGAAAACTACTCCTTCAAGCCCACCCCCGAGGTGCGCAGTTTCGGCCAGCTCATCGGCCACGTCGCCGACGCGCAGTACATGTTCTGCTCCACGGTCCTGGGCGAAAAGAACCCCGCCCCGGGCATCGAGAAGAATAAAACGTCCAAGGCCGATCTTGTTCAGGCCCTGAAAGACGCCGCGGCGTACTGCGACAAAGCCTATGACGGCCTCACCGACGCCCAGGCGGTCCAGATGGTAAAGTTCTTCGGCCAGGATCGGGCCCAGGCCACGGTGCTCGCCTGGAACACGGTTCACAGCATGGAGCACTACGGCAACATGGTCACCTACCTGCGCCTGAAGGGGATCGTGCCGCCCTCCAGTGAAGGCCGGCGCTAGACCGGCGCGGGCGATTCAGCAGGCTCTTACGGCAGTTCCGCCCGTAGCACGCGCAGCGCGTTGCCGCCCGCGATCTGTGCAATCTGCTCTTCGTTGAAGCCTGCCGCCAACAGCGCATCGAACAGCACCGGCAGCCCGGTCGTGTCAAACGGTGTGCGCACCGCCCCGTCGAAATCCGACCCCAGCGCGACGTGATCGACGCCCGCCACGTCCGCCGCATGCCGCACCGCCCTGGCAATCGCGGCCGCGTCCGTGCCGCACACCGCGAACTCGAAGTACGCGATGCCCACCACGCCGCCGGTCGCGGCGATCGCGCGCAGATGCCGGTCGCTCAGGTTGCGCGCGTTGTCGCAGGTGCCCTTGACGCCGCTGTGCGACACCACCACCGGCCGCGTCGCCAGCTCCAGCACATCGTCGATGGTCGCCTCCGAAGCGTGCGCCACGTCCACCAGCATGTGCTTCTGCTCCATTCTGCGGATCATCTCGCGACCCTTCGCGGTGAGCCCGCCTCGCCGCACGCCGGCCGACGAGCCGCCGATGTCGTTGTCGAAGAAATGCGTCGGCGCCATCATGCGTACGCCTGCGTCGTACAGCACGTCGATGTTGCCCAGGTCGCCTTCCAGCGCGTGCGCGCCTTCGATGCCCAGCAATCCGGCCGTGATGCCGGGCTCGGATTCGCGTCGTTTCAGATACGACTCCAGATCCGCCCGGCTGCGGATCGGCACGAGCTTGCCGTTCGACGCCTCGACCGTGCGGTCGAATCGCCGGGTCTCATACAGCGCCCGCGCGGTCAGGTTGGTCCATGTCGCCATTGGCGCCAGTTGCACGAACATCAGCGCCGCGCCGTCGTCGAAGGCTTCGGCCGAATTGCGGTTGAAGTTCAACCCGTGCGGCGACTTGGTGAAGATGGTGAACGCCTGCAGCGCGACGTGACCTTCGATCAGCCGCGGCACGTCCACCTGGCCGCGCTCCGAGCGCACGCTCAGGTCCCGGCCCCACAGCAGCGAATCGGCATGCAGATCGATATTGATGGTCCGCGCCGCCAGCGCCCGCGCGCGCGCCGATGCCTGATAGGGCGGCTTCACCCGCACGCTGTTCATCGCCCCGCCGACAATTCCTGGCACGAAACCAAAGAACAGGATGAGGAAACAGATCAGGAGTATCGAGACAATCGACAGCAGTTTGCGCACGACCGGTGAGTATAGCAAGCCGCGACGCGGCAACGCCTCCGCGGCTAGCGGCTCAGTTCGTCCATCGGGCGGAAAGTGACGGCCTCGAGCGGGCGCTTATACCTCGGTCTTGGAAGGGGGGATCAGGGCAGGACTGGAGCGGGGTGCGGCGGGATGGGCGGAACTCGCTTTTCCGACGGCTGGCGCCTTGGGGCCCGCCTGCCGGTGTTGCTGCTTCTCCAACTGAGCGAACTCTTTCATTCGCTTCTTGTAGCTGCTGTGCGAGGCCTTGTTCATACTCTTCTTTGCCCGCCTTTCCCGTCCCTCAAAGAGACGGGAAAGGGGAAGTGAATTGGTTGTTACCAGCGCTTGTTGGAAAAACCGCCGCCCGACCGGCCGCCGCCGCCGCCGCTGCGCTCGGTCTTCGGCTTGGCGATGTTGACGTTCAGGGCCCGGCCGTCGAGGTCCTGGCCATTCAGCGCGTTGATGGCCGCTTCGGCCTCGCGCGAATCTGTCATTTCAACGAATGCGAAGCCCCGTGAGCGGCCAGTGTCGCGGTCCGTTACCAAACTGGCACGTTCCACCGTGCCATGCGTTTCAAAAAGCGAGCGAATCGAAGACTCTGTAGCTCCAAAGCTCAAATTACCAACGAAAATGTTTGTCAATTGTTTCCTTACACGATTGAAGGTGGCTAGGCGAGGCTGAACTGAAGATCGGCCAGGTACTGCGGAACGATCAAACGCAATCTTACTTTACCACATTCTTCAGTAAATTATTTTGGAAATTTATGCCACACCTAAGAAATCATTATGCAAATTCGAGGCGCGGCCGGTGCCAGTCCGAGCCCGGCGAAGCGGCCCCCAACCGCGAAAAGTAGCGGCCAGACCACCCCATAATATTGATTCTAAACAATTTGTTAACTTAGATCGCTACGCGGTTGCGGCCACCGGCCCTACCCCCTGGCCACTAGTCCGAGTGCGGAGGGTCCTTCTCGGGGGTGCCGGTATCCTCTTGAGACATCCCCCTGCGCCGGCGGATCTCCGCCAGCCGCTCGGCGATGCGCGCCTCGGCGCCGCGCTGCGTCGGCTCGTAGAAGCGCGTCCCGGCCAGCGCCTCGGGCAAGCACTCCATCTGCGTAATGGCGTCCTCCAGCCGATGCGCGTGCTCATAGCCCCGGCCGTAGCCCCACTCCTTCATCGAACGCGTCACCGCGTTGCGCAATTGTAGCGGCACCGGCTCCGGCGGCCGCTCCTGAACTAGCGCCCGGGCGCTGTTCAAGGCCTGGTACGCCGCGTCCGACTTCGGCGCCACGGCCAGGTAGATGGCGATCTGCGCCAGCGCCTGGTCGCCCTCGGGAACGCCCAGAAAATGCACGGTCTGCATGCACGCGATGGCCTGCTCGACGGCCCGCGGGTCGGCGAGGCCAATGTCCTCGATCGCCATCCGCACCAGCCGCCGCGCCAGGTACAGCCGGTCCTCGCCGGCCTCGAGCATCCGCGCCAGCCAGTACAGCGCCGCATCCGGGTCTGACGACCGCACCGATTTGTGCAGCGCCGAGATCAGGTTGTAGTGCTCTTCCCCGCCCTTGTCGTACAGCAGCGTCCGGCGCTGCATCGCATCCTCCACCGCCTGCCGGTCGAGCACGCCGCCCTTCGACGCCGCCGCGGCGATCTCCAGCACGTTGTACGCGCCCCGCGCATCGCCGCCGGCGTAAATCGCAATCTGCTCGAGCAGATCGCCGTCCGCGCTCAGCCCCACCACCGGCAGTGCGCGCCCCAGCAGAGTCACAGTTTCTTCCACCGTCAGCGGCCGCAGCGCGTACACCTTCGAGCGCGACAGCAGCGCCGAAATCACTTCGAACGACGGGTTCTCCGTCGTCGCGCCGATCAGGATGACGTCGCCGCGCTCGACATACGGCAGAAATGCGTCCTGCTGGGCCTTATTGAAGCGGTGGATTTCGTCGATGAACAGCAGCGTGCGATAGCCCAGCCGCCGGTTGCGCTCGGCGTCGGCCATCACCGCCTTGATCTCCTTCATGCCGCTCATCACGGCGCTGAAAGGAATGAACTGCGCCTTGGTGTGTTTGGCGATCAGCTTCGCCAGCGTCGTCTTGCCCACGCCCGGCGGACCCCACAGGATGATCGACGTCAGCCGGTCGCTCTCGATCTGCGCCCGCAGCGGCTTGCCCGGCCCGAGGATATGTTCCTGGCCGACAAAATCCTCCAGCCGCTCCGGCCGCATCCGCTCGGCCAGCGGCCGACCCTGCTCATCGATCGGCGCGGCCTCGAACAGGCTCACTGGAAACCCCTCTGCCGGGCGGCTTCATAGAGCACCACCGCCCCCGCCACGGCGGCGTTCAGCGACTCCACCGACATCGTCGGTATCATTATACGCTTCAATGATTTACGTAGCTCGGCGGAGATTCCGTGAGCTTCGCTGCCGATCACCACGGCGCACGCTTGCTTGAGGTCGGCCTGATTCGCCGGCAGTCCATCCCGCATCACCGTGGACCAGGCCGCAACCCCGCGGCCGCCCAGCGCCGCCAGCGCCGCCTCGGGCCTGAGAGCCTCGATCATCGGGAGCCGGAACACACTCCCGGCGGAAGCCCGTAACGTCTTCGGATTCCAGGCGCTCACTGTCCCCTTGAGGAGCATCGCGCCGGTCGCGCCGAAAGCCTCGGCGGCGCGCAGCAGCGTCCCCGCATTGCCCGGATCCTGCACCCCGTCCAGCACCACGATCAGCGGCGTCCGGCGGAACAGATCGTCCTCCGTCCACGCCCGCGGCCGCACCAGCGCGATCACGCCCTGCGGGTTTTCGGTGGTGGAAATACCGCGAAAAACCGACAAATCCACCGTCAGAAGCCGTGTTTTCGCCATGCTTTTCGCCGCGCCCGCCGCGGCCGAGATGGCTTCCTCGGTAGCCACGATCGCCTCAATGTCGACGCCGCTGCGCAGCGCCTCCTCGAGCAGGTGCGGCCCCTCCGCCACGCACAGACCGTTCGCGGTCAGCCCGCCCTGCGCCGCGGCCCGGCGGATCGACTTGAGCAGCGGATTGTGGGCGCTGCTGATGTGCTCCCGGCGCGCCAGGTAATTCATGGGCCTCTTATTTCACCGTGCACAACGGGCTAGCCTGTGCGCTCCTATTGTTACAGCATGAACAACGGACCCGCTCGTCCGCCAGCTATGATCAGAGGATACGATGAGGCGCTGGCTGTGGCTGCTGCTTCTCGTTCTCCTGGCGTGGATTGCCGTCATCGTCGGCCGCACTGTCAGTGAGATCGAGCGGCAGGCAAAAGTGGATGAGGCCCGCGCGGCCGACGTAATCGTCGCGCTCGGCGCCGCCGAGTACAACGGGCGTCCCTCGCCGGTGTTGCGCGCCCGCCTCAACCACGCGCTCGATCTATATCGCCAGGGCTTTGCGCCGCGCATTATGACCACCGGCGGCGCCGGCGGCGATCCGCGCTATACCGAAGGCATCGTGGGCCGCGACTACCTGGTGGAGCGCGGCGTTCCCTCGGAGCGGATCATCGTCGAGGCGGAGAGCGAATCGACGGTCCAGACCATCATGGCGGCCAGCGAGATCATGCGCCGCATGGGGCTCAAGTCGGCCATCCTGGTCAGCGACGGCTACCATATCTTCCGCGCCAAGCGCATTCTCGAGCAGGCCGGCATGACCGTCTACGGCTCGCCGCGCCCGGGCCTGCCGGAGCCCGACTGGCGCGAACATTGGCGCGCCACCCGCCAGGCCTGCGGCTACCTGCTATGGCGCTTGGGGATCACGATCTAGCGGCGCCGTGCGCGGCTCGGGCGCAGAGGATGCCATGCGCCAGATCGGGACGCGCCCTTTCCGGATGAACACTGACCTTGGCGACGGGTGATATCGTGGACTCTCACTCTCGAAAATACCCGCAAGCCACCGACCCCAAAAGTACGAGAGTCGGCCATTTTCATGCTTCCGGTGAAGCGAGAGCTTCATGACACACCGCTGTCCCCGGATTAAAGGCCGCGGCCTGGCCTATGCTGAATGAGATCTGAAGTCTAAAATGGCTGAAGATCAAATAGATGGCTGATGGAAGCCGATTTCACGGTAGGATTCGAGGGAACGAGTCTTGGTCAGAGGCGGCCAAAAGATCCCGATATGGGCGAAGTCACGCTGTGCGCGTGCTTCGTCCGAACGCACTTGAGGCCAGCCGTCCGCAGCCTCAGGGGTCTGCGACGAACGGTCCGGCAGAAAGCGTCGGACCGCCCTCGACCCTGCTCCAGGCTCACGAAAGGGTCGGTGTATGATGACAACGCCGACGCCGTTATTGATGGAAATCCTCGATAGAAGCGATCGGGGACATTCATTGCGCCGGGCGCCTTTGCTGTGCGGGCGTGATCTGAGGGACGCATTCACTTTGGAGGGGAAACAAAATGGAACAGAATGAGATGAGTCGGCGCGGCTTTCTGGCTAACGCAGCTGCCGGTGGCGCGACAACGCTTCTTGCCGGCGAGAAGTTATCGGCCGGCGTTGGTAATTCTGAATCTTCACCGCCTCAATGCGATGCGAGCGATACGCTCAAGATTGCGCTTCTGCAAATGAACTCAGCCATCGTCAATTGGGAGGCCACGCCAACCTGGAAGATGATCTGGATGGATGCGGCCGCGGTGAAGCAGCGCCAGGGGAAGAATCTTCAAAAAGCAGATGATTTCTGCCGCAAAGCAGCGGCGCTTGGCGCGGACATCGCGCTTTTTCCCGAGATGTGGAACATCGGCTATTCCGCCTTCGACGATAAGCAGCCGAACGCCAAGCAAGACTGGCTGGCATTGGCGGTGGACAACGACAGCGACTATGTCCGTCACTTCATCTCGCTGGCCCGGGAATTAAACATGGCGATCGCGGTGACCTATCTGCAGAAGTGGCACCCCGCCCCGCGGAACACCGTTTCTATCATCGCCCGCTCGGGAGAGATTGTTCTGACCTACGCCAAGGTTCACACCTGCGAGTTTCTGGCAACCGAATCTTCACTGACTCCGGGAGATGAGTTTCCAGTTTGCGTGCTGGACACCAAAGCCGGCCCGGTTAAGGTCGGATCCATGATCTGCTACGATCGCGAGTTCCCTGAGCCCGCGCGCATCCTCATGTTGAACGGAGCTGAGTTAGTCCTGGTGCCAAACGCTTGCGGAATAGAGCAGATGAGGATCGATCAGCTTAAGACCCGCGCATTCGAGAATGCGGTTGCCATGGCAATGACGAATTATGGCAGCCTTCCCTTTGACGGAAATTCAGTGGCCTTCGACGCCACCGGCAAGAGCCTGGTTCAACCCGTCAGCGGCGGTGAAGAGCGTGTTCTGGTCGCTCGATTGAGTCTGGGTGAGATGAGGGAGTATCGGAAGACCACCTTTTGGGGAAACGCCTTTCGCCGCCCGCGCAAATATAAGCAACTCGTCTCCGACGAGGTTGACCCGGTCTTCGCGAGAAAGGATTTCTTCAAGCGGCCATTCGATCGGCAAAGCCGATAAGAGTCTGTCCGGCCAATGAATACCTGCCTCCAACCGCACTTCCCAGTGAAGGGGCAGGCGGGAACGGAACGCACCCCAGGGGCGGCCACGCCAGGCGGATTGACAGGGCGGTGCCTGCTCTTGTAGGGTTGCTCTTTCATTCTGATATGTTTCCGATTGCGTGCAGGATAAGGAAGAAGAAATGGAACGACGTGATTTTATCAAGATGGCCGGCGTGATGGCGCCATTGGTAACCAGTGCAGGAATCAGTGGAATGCCCGCTACAGTTACTTTCCAGGAGTTCCTCAGGGAGAGCGCCGTTCCGCGAGAAGTGATTGACAGATTTCTGCGCGGTCCCAGTTGGGCGCGTTTTGATCCGGAATTAGGTTACGTCTTGGGGAACTATCTGCCGTCCGATGGAATCGACAAGAGCGCAACCATTTCCACCATCCAAACCACCGGCGCCCGTACGTCCTTTATGTATGCCGGCAGGAAATGCCGCATCAACACTTACGGAGACAGCTTTACTCAATGCCACCAAGTCAGTGACGGCGAGACCTGGCAGGAGTATCTGGCCGCTCACCTGGGCGAACCGATCCGTAACTTCGGGATGGGCGGGTTTGGGGTCTACCAGGCCTACCGCAGGATGCTCAGGGAAGAACGAACCGATAGAAGAGCGGAGTACCTGATCCTCTACCTCTGGGGTGACGACCACATCCGCAGCCTGCTGCGCTGCCGCCACGCAATCACCAACCGGTTTTGGAACCACCAGGGCGGGAGCATGTTCCACGGCAACTTTTGGGCCCACCTGGAGATGGACCTCGAAACCGGACACCTGGTTGAGAAGGAAAATCTGCTCTCGACCCCCTCAGCACTGTATCAGATGACGGACCCACAGTTCATGGTGGACCATCTCAAGGACGACTTGGCCCTCGAGCTCTTTGCCTTCCGGCTGGGGTACATCCGGGACCTGGATCAGCAACGAGTCAGCAAACTGGCGGCCTGCCTCAACTATCCCCTGGATTGGAGTCGGGAATCGGCCCTCAATCAGCAGTTGGGCAAACTCCTCGACCTGTACTCGCTACGAGCCACGCGATTTATTCTCGGCAGAGCCCAGGAATTCTCCAGGCTGAACGGGAAGAAGCTGCTGGTGATCCTCTTTGACCCTTATCGCGCCATGGCCGAAATGCAGAAAAGTGGCACGCGCTACGATCAGGAGATTGTGGATTACCTGCAGAAAGAGAAGTGTGATTACTTCGACATGAACGAGGTCCATCTTCGGGATTTCAAAAAGTACAACCTGACTTTCGATGAGTATATGAAAGAGTATTTCATCGGTCACTACAGCCCTCGCGGTAATCACTTCTTCGCCTATGCAATCAAAGATACGCTGGTGAAGTGGCTCGATCCCAAACCGATCACCTATCGGAAGCCCAACCCGGAATCGCTCGATTTCAAAAGCTATCTGGCCGGTTAGCTCTTTGACCGCCCAAATTGGTTCTTCTTTCGGCGAACGGGCGAACGGGAGCGAACGCGTCAGCCTGCCTGACACTTTGGATGAAATCGGCGACCACTCACTCGTGTCAGGCTGATTTGGTCGCGGACTTGGTCGTGCCCCTGCCGGACTGATCCGCTCCTCCGCCCGTCGCGTCCTCCAGTCACCGCTTCTTGCCCCTCATTCATCCCTTTCCTTTCAACCACTTCCGCCCATCCACCCCCATCGCCCCTTGCTCCTCCGTCGTACCATCAAGCCGTAACCCGGGTCCCGGCTCCTCCTCGTCTGGAGGACGCCCTGGCAGCCGCGCCGCCGTGTCCTGCCACACATCAACATTCTCGAAAGGATTTGTTTTATGTCATCCGATTCCCAGCTCGCGGCCAACCGCGCCAACGCCCAGTTCTCCACCGGCCCCGTCTCCGACGCCGGCAAACTCGCCATCCGCTCCAACACCCTCAAACACGGCTTCTACTCCAAAACCGCCGTCCTCAAGGGCTTCGAATCCGACGACGATTTCGCCGCCCTTCAC
>JBKQPG010000070.1:0-109247 GCA_052145115.1 Bryobacteraceae bacterium | reverse complement strand
CCTCGAACGTGGCGGGCGGAAGGTTGGTCAGCGGGCCGGTCATCGAAGGGTTGGAAAGTGGCGCGGGAGGCGCGGGCGCCGCCGCGGCAGGCGCGGCCTGAGCCGCATCGGCCGGGGCCGGTGTGGGTGTTTGCGCCAGTACGCATGATGTGATGAAAACGGTGGAAAGAACCGAGAGCAACCGCATAGAAGGAACCTGCCTTTTCGATGGAATTCGAGTCATTTGGTCTTTTCCATGGACGGGGAGGAGGTTTCCCGGGAATTCGAAATCGGAGGGGGAACCCTTACATCCGGCCTCACTGACAGGGAGGGACAACCGGCGTGCTTGCAGTATGCATGGAAAAGTTATGAAAAGACAATCAGGAGCTTTTATGACACCGATCACAATTCTCGATTCACAAGCGGCATGGCAATGAAGACGAGGGGGGGCGCGTGCAAAGTAGCTCGAACGTCGCTTGATTGCGCGGGCAGGCGATCGACGGGCCGCTGTGGCTGGATCGGGAACGGCTTGGGCCGCAGGCCAATAGATTCTTTGGATGATTGTGATACATAACTTTCGCTTGGAGCTGAAGCCAAGAAAGGGGATGATGATTCAATACCGGCGAAGTCGCCGGGAAGCCCTGGGCCGGCTCCGCGTCAGAAGCCGGATGTCATCCACAAGCTACACATCGGCGCGCGGCATCAGACGCGGCGCGGCTGCAGGCGGAGCGTACGGCTCACAATGGCGGCGCGGAAGGCCGGTAAAGTGGGAAAAGCAGCTTAGAAGAGCATTCATGAAGAAGATCGAAGCGATCATCCAACCGTTCAAGTTGGACGAAGTAAAAGAAGCGTTGTTCAACGCCGGGGTGGATGGCATCACGATCAGTGAAGTGCGCGGCCACGGCCGGCAGAAAGGGCACAAAGAGGTTTACCGCGGGCAGGAGTATCAGGTGGACCTGTTGCCGAAGATCAAGCTGGAGCTGGTGGTGCCCGAGGCGCGCGCGGCGGAAATCATAGGCGTGCTCACAAAATCCGCACGCAGCGGGAAAATCGGCGACGGCAAGATTTTCGTCTTCGACGTCGCCGAGGCGATCCGGATCCGCAACGACGAGCGGGGCGAGGCGGCGCTGTAGCCGGTGCCGTAGCCGGCGCAGGCCGTGCCCAGGTTCTTTTCGCGGCTGGCCACCTGCATCGAAGAGGACTTCACAGCGGCGACACAAACTTGTAGCTGCCCGAGCCCAGTTCATACACTGCAGCGCCCACATCCATACATACAAAGCGCACGCCGCGCGATTGCGCGGCCGGTGTACCGCTTTCGGTCACGGCTGAGGCTTCCTTGGCCGGAACGAACACGGTGGCCGTGGCGTTTCCGGGGATCGTGATGGTCCAGGTGAAGCGGCTGCCATCGCGGTTCCAGGCGCTCGCAATCCGGCCGTAGGGCGATTGGTGTGAGGCTTTCACGAAGGTCAGGCCTCCCACCGGGGAGGGGCGCATCAGAATGTGCTGGAAGCCGGGGTGCTCGGGGTCGCTGCATATGCCAGCCAGGTCCTCGTAGAACCAGATATTGAGGTCGCCCACCAGCATCAAGTGGTTCCCGGAGTTCATGGCCGGGTCGGCCGTGTTCCCGTTCCACAGCTCCCAAATCGTCGTGGCATCCTGGCCCACCATGTAGCCCCAGCTGGGGTACGTCGTCTGGGCGGCGATCTCGTAAGCCAGATCGGGCCGGCCGTTGTCGGAAAGCACACGCATGAGCCACTGCGCGCCAATCAGTCCGGTCCCCACGTGGCTCTGGTTCTGCTCCGCAATCTTGCGCACGAGAGCCTGGAACACGTCCTGCCGGCGTTCCTCGGGAACCAGGCCGAACGCTAGCGGCAGAATGCTGGATGTCTGGGAACCGTTGTCGTAGCGAGCCGCCTGCGCGTCGAAGAATTTGCGGTTGAATGCGGCCTTCATGCTCGCGGCCTGTTCCTCAAACGCGGCGGCTTCGTCGGGCTTGCCCAGAATCGTGGCATAGCGCGCCATCAGCGTCAAAATCTTATAGAAGTAAGCCGCACCCAGGAGGGGGCCCGCGGTCCTCCGGGCCGGATCCTGGGAGTGAATCAGTTCCGGAGATTCCGGCGGCACGCACCAGTCACCGTAAGTGTCGCGCGGCATGATGCCGTCGTGGATGTAGGAACGCATGCGGCTTACCCAGCGCAGCATGCCGTCGTAGTGGTTCTGGAGGATACGCGTGTCGGCGTACTGGTCATAGAGGTTCCCGGGAATGATGATGAAACTCGCCGGCCAGGTGACGTTGTCGCTGTACCAGCGCCAGTAAGAGGGTGCCACGTCGGTGATGCTGCCTTCCGCGTTCTGGCTGTCCTCCATGTCACCGACCCATTTCTCGTGGAGCGCGGCCACGTCGAAGAGGTACGTCTCGCCCTTGCTCGAAGACGACCGGTCGCCCAGCCAGCCCTGGCGCTCGTCGCGCTGCGGGCAATCGGTGGGCACGCTGCGGTAATTGTCCTTCGTGCCCCAGACGATGTTCGTGTGAATCCGGTTGAGGAGCGGATTCGAGGTGGTGAAATCCGCAATCTGCTCGACGGCGTCGTGCACAGCCCGGCCCGTGATTGCCGAACGCCCGGGAGCGCCCGGAAAGCCCGTGACCTCCACGTAGCGGAAGCCGTGATAGACAAAGCGCGGTTCCCATACCTCGGTTCCCTGCCCCTTCAGCGTATAGACGTCGGTGGCGCGGGCCGAGCGCAGGTTGTCCACGTACAGAGTTCCGTCCGGCCGCAGCGTTTCGGCGTGCCGCAACGTGACGCGCGTTCCCGCCGGGCCGGCCACCTCCAGCCGGCACCAGCCCACCAGGTTCTGGCCCAAGTCGAAGATGAACGCGCCCGGCCGGGGTTGAGTGATTTTCAACGGTTCGAGCGTCTCCATGGCCCGGATCGGCTCGTTCATCTGCGCCGCCATGGCCCCGGCGGGAGGCTCCACAACTTGCGCGGCCTGCCAATGGTCGCCGCGGAAGCCGGCGCGGTCCCAACCGCTCATTTCCAGGCGCGCGTCGTAAGTCTCGCCGTCGTACTCGTTGTTGGCGCGAATCGGGCCTTGCACGGTGAGGCGCCAGTTTTCATTGCTGGCCACGATGCCGGACGCGCCGTCGGTGTATTCGATCTCGATTTGCATCCGCAGCTTGGGATAGCCGAACGTGCGCGTCGCGATGGGCACCTGGAGCCGCGGCGCGAAGTAGCGCCCGTTACCCAGGATCACGCCGACGGCGTTGGGGCCGCCTCGCAACAGGCTGGTCACATCGTAGGTCCGGTAATAAACGCGCTTGTCGTAATCGGAGAGTGCGGGCACGAGCGCGTCGTTCCCAACTTTGCGCCCGTTCAAGTGCAGCTCGAACAGACCCAGCCCGCTGACGTAGGCCGTGGCGCGTCGCACCTGCCGCGGCACCTGGAAGTCCTGGCGCAGGTAACGCGCCGGCAGAACGCGGCGCTCCCGGTAGCCCGCTTCGCCCCAGGGCGCCTCGCCGTAGCGGCCCAGCACCTTCGCGGCCTGCCAGGACGATGCGTCGAAGTCCGGTTTCCGCCAAGCTTCGGGCGCCGTGCCCGATCCGCGCCACTGGTCATCCGTGCGGACCACCAGCGGTTCCCCGTGTGGGCGTTCCATTTCGAGCGTCGCCAGGATCCCGGAGGGGCCCTGCGCGCCCGCCCGCGCCGCCACCGCCAGCGTGTTCGCTCCGCGGCGCAGACGCGGAGTGATGTCCACCGAGACCGGGCTCTTGAGCCCCTCGCTCCAGCCCACCTGGACCCCGTTCACGAAGACAGTGGCTTCGGCGGAGGACACCAGCATCAGCAGCGCGTTCGACGCGGGATTGTCCAAGGGGTTCTCGAACGTGCGCCGCAAATAGCGCGTGCCCGTTCCATCCGCTGCCGGCCAGATCCAGCGCGACTCTCTCAGCTCCTCCGGTCTCGCTTCGCCACCATCGAGCCCGATCCACTTGCCCTTCCAATCGCCGGCGTTGAGCAGGCCCATCGACCACTGCGCGGGTTCGCTCCACGCCGACGCCGCGCCACCCTCATCCCACACGCGCACTTTCCAATACACCCGCTGCCGCGAAGTGAGCGGCGTGCCAGCATAGACAACTTGGATCGATTGGTCCGAGGAGACCTTGCCCGTATCCCACAAATCGCCGCGGCCTGAGGCGAGCAGTTCCGCGCTGGCCGCGACCACGATTTGGTAAGCCGTCTGCTTCTTGCCGCGCGCGGCCGGGTCAGCGGCTTCGAGCACCCAACTGAGGCGCGGTTGCAGCACGTCGATGCCAAGCGGATTGCGCCGGTATTCGCAGCGCAGCGCCGCGGCTCGCACCGGCGCGCCCGCCGCGGGGGCGGCGGTCGCGGGCGCGGCCATGAGCAGGGTCGCCGTCAGGCAAGCTTCCATCCAATGAGATCCGAACATGGACTTTCCTCGCAAGAGTTCTCTGTCGTACCAACGTGTGCACGTTGGCCTGCGGGCCAGCACCAGTATGTCACCGACGACTCTCCTGGAACCGCCGCAGCGCGCAGGGTGAGAGTGGAAGAACTCACGCGACGGTTCACCTCCACCCCGTTCGCCGAGGAGGGCGACGCAAGTTCCCAGACGGGGAATGCCGGAAACCCGCGTCGCGCGCAGGATGTCGAGCCGTCGCTGGTCTAGCGGAACGTCAGCCCGGGCGCGTGGTCTACGGAAAACTCGCCCTCCACCGCGTTGTGGATGGGGCGGTTCTGCCAGGTCATGCCCTCGATGATCACATTCTCCACGGCATGATCCTCGTCCCAGCCCGAGAGGATGCTGAAGGGCAGACCTTCCAGCACCTGCAGGTTCTTCACCAGGATGTTCCTGATGTGACCGCGGCCGTTGGCCAGCGCCGTTTTCTGCTCCGGAGTAGAGCGCAGGACGCCGTCCCAGGCGCCGCCGCGGTCCATGCGCGCGGCGATCTCGGCGCGGTCGGCGGGACGGTCCGGCCCGTACTGGCCGTAGAGCAAAGCGAAGTCGATGAGCTTGTGGCGCACGTCCTCGACGCGGATATTGTCGAAGGTGATGTCTTGCACAGTCGAGGAGTCGCCGTTGTGGATGCTGATGGCGGAGCCGCGCTCGACGCGGATGATGTCGATGTCCTGGAACAGGATCTTGTGAATGGGAGCGGAGCGCAGCTCGAAGCCGATCTCGAGCGCGTTGCCGCAGGGCTCGTTCCACAGGACGGACTTGCGCACGGAGATGTCGTGCACATCCCGGTCATCCAGGTTCTTCACCACGATGTTGTCGTCGTTGGTTCGGATGAAGACGTTCTGCACCAAGGCGTCGCTCGAAGAGACGAGGTCGATCCCATCGGTGGAGCAAGGGCCGTGGCCGTTCAGGATGCGAATGCCATCCACTCGCAGGCCATTCGAGCGGCGGGCATTGAAGGTCCAAGTCTGACTGTTGACGATGGTGATGCCCTCCACGAGAGCATTCTCCGCACCCTCCAGGTAGATCATGTTGCGCCGCGTGCCGTAGTTCACAGCGGCGGCGGATGGGGGCGGTAACGGAGCAGGCTGCGCGTCCTGGCTTTGCGGGCCCGCCGGACGGCGGCGAGGAATGCCGGACCCATCCAGGACACCGCGGCCGCGAATGGCGATGTTTTTTGTTCCGACGGAGGCAACGATGCCCTTCACCCAGGCGCCCTCGGCGAGGTACAGGGTCTCGTTGTCCTTTAGTTCGATCAAACCGGGTTCATGGAGGCCGGGACCGAAATAACGAACATGGGGCGTACCCGGCTGGAGCGGATTCGTTTCCGGAGGGTTGCCGAAGAGGTGGATGACGCGCTGCCATTCGCCATTGAACTCGATGGTCAGCGGCAGGGGGCGGTCCAGGCGGAAGCGGAAGCTCCCGTGGTCAGGCGCGATCTGGGGCGCGATCCCGGCGGACTTGGGACGGATGTCCACCCAGCGGATGTCGAAATGGGCGCGAACTTCGATTTCCGTGGGCCGGGCTATCTCCACCTGACCGAAGACGCCGCCCGGGAAATCGTGCAATTCGACGGTCTTGCCCCCCGCGGTGATTTCGAACAGCGGCGGCGGCGCCGCCTGGAGCATGGGGCTCAACAACAAGGAAGTAAGCAGGCCGATCAAGAGCAGCATCCCCTTCCGCGACTTCCCACAATATCAAGACTGTGAACCAACGCATGAAAAAGGCCCGGGCGGTGATGCGGAGGCGGTAGATGCCTGACAGTTCCAGAGATTCGGGTTGACCAGAACAGCGTCCCGTCATGAGCGATGGCGATCTGCCAGGGCAGTGGCAGGGTCAGCCCATGCGCCCCAGGTTGCCCGTCTTCAGAAGGACCGCCAGGCAGTCATCGATCGACCGAGGTTCGCCTCGGCGTCACCCGAAACGTTGTAGCACTGCAATCCGACCGGACCTTTGTAGCCCAGGCCCAGGAGTGCGCGGACAAATCCCCTGGCGTCGAAGGACCCGCGATCGAGGGGCTGGATCAGACGGTCCCAGCCGCCCTCATGATCCGCGCCGTTGATACTCACCATCAATATGTGCGGCAGGGCCTGCCCGAGTCTGACCATCATGTTTGCTTCATCCCCGCTCCTGAGCCAGTGGCAAAGGTTGAAGACGATGCCGACATTGGGCCGGCCGACTTTCTGGCACACGCGCAGGGCATCCTCTACGCGAGCGACATAAAGTCCGTAATGCGGATAGAGCGCAACCTGCAAGCCGGACTGCGCCGCCATGCGGGCAACTTCCTGAATGATGGGAACCGCGACATCGTCGCCGTTCGGAGCCTCCCCGTTCACGGTGAATGCGATCAGGGCAGCGGTGCCCTTCAGTTGCTGAATCGCCGCGGGCAGACCCGGATCATAGCCGGGTTTGGCATCCGACAGGTTCATGCCCGTGTAGACGCCCAGCAACCTCAAGCCAGTGGCTTTATGTGCGGCCAGCAGTTCCGGAATGTTCTTCGTCGTGGAGTAGAAGATGCCGGCGTATCCGGTCTTTTGGGCGAGCGCGACCCGTTGTGCGATCGAGAGCGCGCCAGCGCCGGCCCAGTCGTCGAAGACGTACAGAGGCGCGTCGGAAGCTTGCGCCAGCGCGGCCGCGGCGATGAGACCCAGAAGCGTCTTCAAGTCAGATTCCAGGGTCCGCGCATCGGGCGCCGCATCATCATCCGTGCCATTTCGTTGCCCGTGATCGTCTCTTTCACCGGGTCCCAGCGAACGGGTTCCCCGGTGCGGATACACAGGTCGGAGAGCTGGCTGATCATGTCGGACCGGAATGCGGATTCGATGCCGTCCACGGTGGGCGCGCCGGTGCGGATCGCCCGAATCCAGTCCTGGTGATGGCCGGCCGTCAAGGTCTGCTGGAATCCCTTTGGCAAGCCAGGCGGGATACTCGCCAGAGCGCTGTCGTGGAGGTGGATTTCATTGGGTCCGATCACCGAATCCATCAACGAAGCCGGCTGGGTAACCACCTTCCCGTAATTCACGATGACCCAGCCTTCGGAACCCATGAAGACGGCGCCGTTCGGCATCAGCGTGGCGTTTTCTCCCTCCCCCCAGACTGCGGGGTGCGGCGCATCGGGGATGTCGCGATAGGTGTTGCTGTCCATGAAGTCCAGGACCAGACCGTCGGCCCAGGTGCAGCGCACTTTCCATTGGTACGAGGTGTCGAACAGCCCCTCGGCGGGGAACTTACCGGATCCTTCGTAATGCACCGGCGGGTCGGTTCGGCCCACCGCATCGGCCCAGCGCTGCATCTGGTCCAGCGGATGCGCGGCCCAGTTGGCGATGTTTCCGAGGGTGTAGTCGGACACATAGTAGATGGCATTTTTCCAGAACAGGGGCGAGTTCTGATCGTCAGTGGGCCGCAGGCAGCGCCCGGCGCTGAAGGGTTTCACCGGCGCCGGCCCGAGCCACATGTCGTAGTCGTATCCGCCGGGGATGGGGAGCACGGGCGTCCCCGAACCGCCCGTTGCGGATGGCGGCCCGACCACGTAGATCTTCCGCACCTGGCCGATACGGCCGTTCAGCACCAGTTCGATGCCCTTGCGCGTCTCCTGATTGGAGCGCAGCTCGGCGCCGTACTGGAAGACTTTCCCGGATTTACGCACGGCTTTCAGCGCGGCCAAATCCTGTTCGATACTGACGCCCAGCGGTTTCTCGCAGTGCACATGTTTGCCCGCTTTGAGCACGGCAAGCAACATCGAAACATGCCAGTGGTCGGGCGACGCGATGTAGACGGCGTCGATGTCCGTTTGAGCCAGAAACTCGCGAAAATCGGCGTACATGCGGATGCCGCGTTTGGGATTGGCCGGCCTTTGCTCCGCATATTGTTTCTCGAGCGTCGCTTTCGCGCTGATGCGGCGGCTCTCCTGCGCATCGCACAGCGCGACGATCTCCACGTTGTCGAAGGAGGGGTACTGCAGCGTCTCAAACACCGCCCGCCCGCCGCTGCCGAGGATGCCGACCGTGACGCGATCGCCGGGCGTAGTGCCGCCGCGACCCAGGAAACTGGCGGGGACGACGGTGGGCACGGCCACCGAGCCTCCCAAAGCAGCTACTGAAGCACTTAGGAAATCCCGGCGGCTGTTGTTTCGCGCGTCGCTCATGGGCTGCCTCCTGTCGTTCACAGCATGGATCCGATGCGGGTGATCCTATCACAGCATCGGCGCGAGGTTCAGCGATGCGTGAAGCGCGCCATCGGCCTACTCCGCGTCCGCCCAAGGCGATCTCCCGGGGCGACATCGTCTACAGCAGCGCGCATATGGGCGCCGGAGGGTCGCAGGGCAAGAGCGACCGGGCCAGCGCGGAGCAGGATGCCAGGAAGATCCGCGCCCAGCGTGGCAAGGCGTGCGTTTTGCGGACTGCATTTAACAAACAGTGTGGAGCGCTGGCGGCGGACCGGAATCCCACCGGTTTGGGCGTCGCCACGGATCAGGGAGAGGCCATGCGAAAAGCGATCGCTGAGTGCGCAAAGGCCGGTGGAGCGAGGTGTGCGCTGGACATTTCCTCTTGCTCCTTTTGATAGTCATGCGAGGGGGTCCAGGGCGGCCGGGCGCTGGGCAGAGGGAGTATAACGTGCAAGGATGAACCCGCCAGCACGCTAGCAAACGGAGCGATCTGCCACGGATGGCGGGACGGAACGAGGTGATCAGTGACCTCTGCACGCGGGGCGAGAATGTGCGCGCAGCGATCGGGGACATAATGAATGGCGGAGGTAATCATATGGGCGATTTGCTGAGCCGTCGTAATCTGTTAACCGCTTCTTCCGGCCTGCTGATCATCAAAGCGGAGACGGCGCTGGGGTCACAGGCCAACTCGGCCCTGAGCGTGGGTTTGATCGGGTGCGGGCGCAGGGGGATGTTCGACGCGGGGATTTTCGCCAAACAGGAGCATGCCAGAATCACCGCGATCTGCGACATCTATGATGACCAGCTCGCAAAGGCGGCCGAGTCATTTCCTGGCGCGAAGCGCTACAAGCGGTATCAAGAGCTGTTGGAATCGAACGTTGACGTAGTGCTGATTGCGACGCCTCCGTTTCTGCGGCCGGAGCAGTTCGAGGCCGCGAGCACTACAGGCAAGCACATCTACATGGAAAAGCCGCTGGCGGTGAATCCCGCCGGCTGCAGACGCGTGCTCGCCGCGGCGAAGAAGGTTGACAAGACCAAGCGCGTAACGGTCGGCTTCCAGCAGCGATATGGCAGAGACTACCGGAAGGCTTACAGCATCATCCGATCCGGCCAGCCAGGCGCCATCGAGATGGTGCGAGTCTCGTGGATGTCGGGCGATCTGCCATTTCGTAGGGGCCATCCGGCCAGCGAGGAGAAGATCCGAAACTGGGTGTGGTATCGCGATACCTCGGGTGACATTGTGGTCGAGCAGGATTGTCACAATTTCGACGTCGTCAACTGGTTCATGGGCACGCACCCGGTCAAAGCAGCCGGCTACGGCGGGCGCAAGGTCCGGACCTACGGCGACAACCTGGACCACCTGACAGTGAGCTTCGCGTTCGCCAACGGCGTGCATTTCTCTTACTCCGCAAATCAGTTCTCGACGCGCGGGTTCCGCGATGTTGGCGAGGTTTTCATTTGCGAAAAGGGTGCTCTCGAAACCTCCCGGCAAGGGTACCGCTGGTTCAACAAAGTGGTGGACGAGACGCCGCTGGACAAAGGCTACCGAACCCCAGGACCAGGAGAGGAGCCGCTCGAAGTCCACACCAATTACGACATCACCGAAGACGCAGTCCGCGACTTCGTCGATGGCGTGTTGGCGGCCAGGATCGAGAACACGGTGTTCTCCGCCGTGGAGTCGATGTATACGGCCATGATGGCGCGGGAGGCAATCTACACGGGCAAAGAGATTGCCTGGGAAGATATCACGCGCGCTTAAGCCGGCGCCTCGGTCCTGCGGCCGAGCCTCGACGCGCACTTCGACTTCCATCCTCTGGCGGCCTCCGCCGGGTGCGATGCCTTGCAGCGGAATCACGCCGACGGATGAGGACGATCGGCCCGACCGGGCCTAACCCACGGGAGGAGCCGGCATGATGCGCGGGAAGGCTGTGCTTTCGGTCGGTCTCAGTCAACCGCAGCAGCTTCCGACAGTGCCGCCCGCCGAACTGTTAACCGAAGGGCGGTAGATTCGAGATCAACGTGAGGCGCCAACGCAGCCCATATATTTAGGGCTTATGAAGGTGCCGCGGAGCCGGATTCGGGCAAAGGGCTCCCACTGCCGGCAGGCAAGCTCCAGAGAATGGCCGCCGCGATGAGCGGCAGGATGCCGAAGCCGATGAAGACCGGCACGTATGAGTAGTGGTCGACCAGCCATCCCGTCGCCAGGCTGAACACCATTCCGCCGAACCCCGCGCCCATGCTCGCAATACCCCACACCGAGCCCACCGCATTCTTCGGAAACCGGTCCGCGGGCATGGCCAGCATGTTCGCCAGCGCGCCCGTGTAGCCCAGCGTCGCGGTCGAAATCAGAGCGATCGAGAGGAACACGTTGGCTGCGAGCACCGCCGGGATCGCCGCGGTCATCAACAGCGCAAAGGCTGTGACCGAGATCTTGCGCGTCCACGCGACCGGCACGCCCCGGCTCAAAAGTGCGGCCGCGAAAGCGCCTCCGATTAGATTGCCGGCATCGGCCGTCAAAAACGGAATCCAGGCGAACTTGCCGATCGAGGCCATGTCGAATCCCCGCGCACTCTTCAAATACTGCGGAAACCAGAAGATATAAAAGTACCAGGCCGGGTCACTGAACACCTTCGAGAGCGTGAATATGAGGACCCAGCGCGTGCGCAACAGCTGCCACGCGGAGACCGGCGGTGGAGCGGCGTCGGTCCGCGCCTGGACTGGCGTGTAGTAGACCAGCATCCACACCACGAGCCAAATCAGACCCAACCCGCCGACCAACAGGAACGCACTGCGCCACCCGGAGCGGAGAATGATCCAGGCCACCAGCGGCGGCGCCAATACGGCCCCAATCGAAGAACCGCTATTGAAAATGCCGGACGCGAGCGCGCGCTCCTTGGGCCGAAACCACTCCGCAACCACCTTTACCCCGGCCGGCCAGTTGCCCGCCTCGCCCATCCCCAACAGAAATCGGAATACGCCCAGGCTGAGCACGTTCCAGGCCGCCGCGTGCAGCATTGCCGCAATGCTCCACCAGGCGATACAGACGGCGTAGCCCAGCTTCGTGCCGAGCCGGTCCACCATCGGCCCCGATAGGCCATTCATCAGGGTGTAGGCCAGCATGAAACCGAAGATGACGCGCGAATAGTCCACATTGCTCATGTGGAACTGTTCAATGAGCACGGGCGCTACCACCGCCAAAGTCTGGCGGTGCAGGTAGTTGATCACCGTGGCGAGAAAGACCAGGCCAATCATCAGCCAGCGCTGGCTGGACGCTGCCGCGTCAACGGCATGGTCACGATCAGCCATTGGCTCGATCTCCCCGCTCAAACACTTTCTACTGGAATCTGAAAGCCCCAGGCAAAATGGCACGGACGCCGCGCCGCATCCTGCAGCCCGGCCGGCAGCCGGATCTCCAGCCCGGGGCTGGTGTGAGTAAATTCGAGCGCCTCATTCACTCCCAACATCCGTACTTTCGACCCGGCCCGGGCGCGGACCGAACTCAACACCAGCCGCTCCCCCGGCCAGTTGAGCGCGTAGGCGTACACGGTGCGCCGGTCCTTGGATTGAGTGAAACGCAGATCGTCTCCCTCGCGCCACAGCTCGCCCTCGCGGGCGCGCGTGCCATAGATGCCCTCGCCGTTGATCCGCAGCCATTGGCCCACTTCCTTCAATTGGCTGATGGCGGTGGGATGGAACCGGCCGTCGCCGTCAGGGCCAATGCCGACCATGAAATTGCCTCCCTTGGCCGTCGCGTCGACCAGATTGCGCACCACCCACGCCGCGCCCTTGTGCTTCTCCGCGACAGGCTCATAAGAGAACGACGATCCCAGCGGATAGATCACGAACCACGGCGCATCGGTGTTGGACTTGTCACCGGGCACGAAGCCCTCGGGGGTGTAGTAATCGCCGTAATTGCCGATGCCACGCGCGCGGATCATCACTTCGGGCTGCAACTTGCGAAGTTCCAACAACGTCTGGCGCAGTTCCGGCCACACCCGCGGGCCCAGCCACTGGTCGAGGCCAAGCATGTCGATCTTGCCGTAGCGCGTCAGCAATTCCGTCAGTTGGGCGCGATGGCGGGCCATCATGCGGGTCACTTCATCCGGGGTGGGATCCGGGACAATCACCTCTTCGCCACCCAGCCGCTTCTTCACGTCGGCGTAGTCGTATGTCATGCTCGCGGAAGAAGGCACCTGCAGGGGATGGTAGGCATACGGCCGGAACTCCGCATCGTACCAATCCGGATGCGAAAAATAGAGGTCGATCTTGATGTCCCGCCGGCGCGCCGCATCGCACAACTCGCGCACCACATCGCGCTTGAAGGGCGTCTCCATGATGCTGTAAGCCAGATCGCAGAACTCCATCCGTGGCCCGCCGGGCGCAGTCCAGTTGGTCCGCCGCCGCACCCGCGTATGCGTATCGAACATGGAAAAGCCGTCGTGATGTTTCGACGTGAAGGCGAACATTTTCATGCCGCCGTCGGCGAAGAAATCCATCCACTCATCGGCATTGAAGCCGCGTGGATTCCACGATTTGTACATGGCCTGATAGCGCTGCCGTTCAGCAAAAGACAGCTTCAGAAACGGCCACGATTCGCCCGGCTGGCCCAAGATCGAATACGGACCCCAGTGCAGCCGCACGCCATACTTGATGTCGCGAAAGCGTTCGTATGCCGCGTCCGAGGCCCAGCGGTATTCCGGAACCGGGACGTCCTCGATATACGCCCGCACTCTGTGGTAGTGGACATCGCTCTGGGGCAGATAGTGCGGAACGCGAACCTCATCGGCGCGCAGCGCCGGTAACGCTGCCGCCGCCCCGCTGGCCAAGAAACTCCGGCGCTTCACTCCCGTCTCCCTTCTGATTCGCGACTCGACGCCCCGCGCCCTCACACCATCCGCATCGCCATGCCGCCGTCGACTGGAATCTCCGCCCCGGTGATGAAGTCGTTCTCGGCCAGCGCGGCCAGCGCGGCCGCCACGTCTTCCGGGCGCCCCTCGCGATGCAGCGGAATCCGGTTGCGCACGTTGTTCTCCACCTGTTGGGCGCTCAGGTAGTCCTGAAACCGAGTGCGAATAATCCCCGGCGATACGCAGCTCACGCGGATGTTGTGCTCCGCGAGCTCGCGCGCCAGCGCCCGGGTGAACTGCGGAATCGCACCCTTGGCCACGCCATAGGCGATCGCGCCCGCGCAGCCCCGCGCTCCGGCGGCCGACGAGATCAGCAGGATCGCTCCTCCGCCCCGCGTGATCATATAGGGGACTGCCGCGCGCGCCAGGTGATACACCGCGTGCACGTGAATCTCAAAGGCCCCGTGCCAAGTGCTGTCGTCGACTTCGAGCAAGCCGCCCGGCGCGGCGCCGCCCGCGCAGTGGACCAGCACATCGAGTCCGCTCAGGCCCGCCACCGTCTGCTCGACGCAACGGATCGCCTCGGCCGGCACGGCGACATCCGCCGTGATCGTCAGCGCCCGGCGATGCAGCGCTTCCACGTCCCGCTTCACGCCTTGCGCCAAGGTGTCGTCCGCCGGCAAACCGCAGATCGCGATATCGGCGCCGCGCGACGCGAATTCGCGCGCCGTCGCTGCTCCAATGCCGCTGCTGCCGCCTGTGATCAGGCAAATTTTCCCGTCGAGCTTCATGCCTTCTCCCGCTCTCTGTTGTTAGAGCCGCTCCGCTCCCCGGCGGTGCGATGCGGACGAGTTGACCCTCGAGAGGGCCGGGGAGCAGGCGCCGCTATCCTACAAATTCCCACCCGCGCCGGATGTCGATCTCGCCGCGGCTGCGGTTGATGTAAGGCCGTTTCTCTTCCAGACCATAGCGCTTGGCCAACTCGCGAGCGCTGACGCCGGTGCGCTTCGCCTTAAGCACAAACCAGCCCTCCGCCGGAAGCCACTTCTCGCGCTCAACGTCCTCGCCGTGCTCTTTCAGCAGCCGCTCCAGCTTGGCCGGCAAATTGTAGTCCTGATGGAAGAGGCAGCGGTCCAAATCAAACGTATGCCGAGTGACGTTCAGAACATTGGACTGGTTTTCACTCTCGTGCACCAGCTCCTCGCCGTCTATGTCGTACACCCGGCAATCCGGAACCCACGTTGAGCTGATCACCGCGTAGTTGAAATCGATCGCCCGCGACTGCAGCGACCGCCCCGCCGAGTACGCGCTCGGCCATACGACCAGCTCCGCCCCGAGATCCGCCAGCCGCCGCCACAGCGGCGCCCAGTTCACGTCGAAACAGATCGCCAGCCCCAGCCGACCGAAGTCCGTCGCAGCGACAACTACCGCTTGTCCCGGCTGGACCGCCGGCTGCTTGACGAACTCCTCGTTATACGGAAACAGCTTGTCGTAAACCGCCGCCACCTGGCCGCGGCGGTCGATCAGCACCGCCGAGTTCAGCCGCCGCTCCCCGTCGCGCCGGTCGATCGGACACACCACGTAGGTCCGGTGCTTGCTCGCCAGTCGCGCCATGGTCGAGACCGTCGCTCCGTCCAGGCCCTCCTGGCTGCGCTCGTTCTGCCCGCGGCAGGTCTCCGGCAGAGCAATGAGGTCGGCGCCGCGCGCGCCTTCCTGGTCCACCCGATCCGCAATCTGCTCCAGCGGGAGGCCGGGCCGGAAGCCGATGCTCACGGCGCGAACGGGGCGCCCAATTCTCGCTGGGGCGTCCTGCGGGACACGTTCGGCCGCATCCGCGGTAGCGAAAGCCCCGACGGCGGCCGCTGAATTTCTGAGGAAGAGTCTTCTGTCCATCGCTGCGCCTTCCTTTCTCGCGTCGGCCGGAGCTGAAACGCTGGAATCGCCTGCCCCCGACCCCTTCGTTACTCCGATCCCGTGTGCCCGCTGCTATCCCGCGGACGCTTCCGCCGGCACGACTGGATTATATCCTGATCATCGTCCACTTGCGGGTCCACACAGGATGAGCTTGGCCTGGATCCTGTTGGATGTAGAATCGAGGCGAGTCGGGATTGCGAGACGGATCTCCTCGATAAACCCCGCGGGCCTGAATCCACAGTGGCAGAACCATTCCGGCATTCGTTGCACATGCAACCGTCTTCCTACCATGGAGGTCTTATGTCCGCACTAATGTTCGACCAGCAGCACGGGCGAAGCCGGCCGCCGTTTCTCACGCGGCTGCTGCCGGAATGGAGGGGGATCGTCCTGATCGGGCTGGCCTTCCTCATCGGCGCGGCTGGATCCGCCGGCCTGCGCGCGGGCCCGCCGCTGGGAGTGAACGGGGATTGGGACTACGTCGACCTAGTCAAGCAGATCAACTGGTATGGCAGCGTGGCAGTGGACGACAACGGTTGGCCGACCGCCGACCTGCCATACGTCACGCTGTTCGACGTGCGCAAGGATATGCCCTGGAATGGTCCCGATCCGGACGGCGTGCCGGAGAACATCGCCGGTACCTACTCAGTTTCATTCAATGGCCAGGCAACTTTTCTGATGTCTGGCGGCGGATACGTGGAGAACCAGTCTTACAACACAGCCACCAACACCACGACCCTGGATCTGGTCATCGACCCGTTCAGCTGGATCATTCAGATCAGCCTCACAAACACGCGGCGCACTGCCAATTCACCGGTGGGCAGCGGCTTCACCAACCTGCAGATCCCCCGCTTGGGCTATCCGTTGAATTACCCACAGCTTTTCACGGACCAGACGCTGGCGGCCTACAGCCCGGGGTTTGCCGCCAACCGATTCATAGGTCCGGACGACGTCAATGGTTACGACACTTACACCTGCGCCGCCCTTTCGCCATCGTCCACCGCGGTGAGCGACTCCGTCTGCGGCAGCGAGCCGGACAAGGTCCTGGTGACCACCCGCTGGGCCGACCGCGTCCAGGCCACCGACGCGAGCCCGGGGCCGCTCGGGCTGCCCCAGAACAACATCAACGGCCATCAATCCCACGGCCTGCCCTGGGAACACATGATCATGTTCGCGAACCAGACCAACACCGACATGTGGCTGCACGTGCCGATCTCGGCGGACGACGATTACGTCACCCAGTTGGCCACGCTGGTGAAGTCCGGCAACGGCTACACGCCAGGGCTGAACGCCAACCTGCACGTGTACGTCGAATACGGCAACGAGGTCTGGAACACCGGCTTCGACAACTACTACTGGAACGACATCCAGGCGACCGCGGCTGGCATCAGCGACCTGCAGGAATACGTCCGGCGCAGTATCCAGATCGCGAAGCTGTTTGAGGATGTTTATGGCGCCCCAGCCATGAAGACGACGGTCCGGCCGGTGGTCCTGTGGCAGTACACGAACGAACTCAGCATGTTCAATGCGCTGGCTTGGGCGGAGCAACCCGCCCAAAGCGCCGCGCTGGGCATCACCAAGGTGAGCGATGTGTTGTACGGCGCCGGGCAGGCGGGCTACAACAATCCCAGCGACACCTCGTCGGTGGCCGACATCATGGCCACGATGTGGACCGACGGCAGCGACGGGATCCGATGGAACTTCATCGGCTGGCAGGCGGTGTGCTCCTACCTCGGGCTGCAGCAGGTGGCCTATGAGAGCGGACCGAGCTTGAACGGCGCGGGCTCGGAAAGCGGGAGCTGGCCGCCTCCGGTGGGCGACCATCTGGGGGCCGCGGCCACGCGCGACCCGCGCATCACGGCCGTCGAGGAGAACTTCTACTTGAACGACTACTTCGCCGTGGGCGGCCAGTTGATCAATTTCTTTGCCATGCGCGGCTCCGTCAGTCCGTGGGGCGACTGGCTGCTCGTGGAAAATTACAGCAGCCTGAACTTCAATACTCCAAAAATGCAGGGCGTCCGCGCGGTCCTGGCGGCGCCGGCGCCCAAACTGACGGCCGGGCACGTCCTGCCGTGGAGCGTGGGGCAAAGTGTCAGCATCGATGCCAGCCAGAGGACGCCGGACCCCTGGATCAGTGATGCCACGCCGCTGGCGGCGACAAACATCAACAGCAGCTCCAACCCCTCTAACTTGTATCTGTTGCGTGCATTGACGCCCGGCACTTATAGCATCCAAGTGTACGGTCAGGGCGCCAGCAGCCAGGCGAGTCTGCAGATCGCGGTGGATGACGTGACGCTAGGCACGGTACTACTGCCAACGGTGGCCAACGGATGGTCCAGTTCGGTCGCGGTCACTTTGACGACCGGGGTGCACGGTCTGCTGGTGGCCAACGGCGGCACCGACAACAATAACCTGCCGGCAGGCAGGAGTGACATCCAAATCACCTTAACCGCGGGGGGCGGGGCGGGCGACGTGCCTTCGGCGCCCACCAACTTCTCGGCCCCGAGTGTGGCCAGCGGCACGGTGAACCTGCGGTGGGCGCCAGTCGCCTCCGCCAGCATCTACCACGTTAAGCGCGGCACGGTTTACAGCGGACCCTACACCGAAGTGGGCACAACCACCGCACCGGCCATCACTTATACTGACACGAGCAGCTTGACGGACGGAACGCTGTACTATTACGTAGTGACCGCCGAGAATGCGTTGGGGCAAAGCGCCAATTCGCCAGTGATATACGCCTCGCCGGGGCCGGCCGCGCCGCCGGCGGCGCCCGCCACCCTGACGGCCGTTGCCGGCGCGGGTGCGCTGGGATATGAGAGCAGCGCCAGTACGACCGGCATGGTTCAGTTGACCTGGACCGCGAGCCCAGCGGCGGTGACCTATTCCCTGCTGCGTTCCACAACCTCCGGGTCGGGGTACACGGCAGTGGCGACGCAGCGCGCAACCAGCTACATTGACAGCAATCTGGCGCTCGGCCAAACCTACTACTACGTCGTCCAGGCCATCAACGGCGACAGCCAGGTTAGCGGCAATTCTCCCGTCGCATCCGCGACGCCGATGCAGAACGCACCGGCCCAGGTGACCGGGCTCGTGGCCACACCGGGCAACCGACAGATCGCGCTGAGCTGGACGCCGATCACGCTGCTGTGCCCGGCCTTCAGCCCGGCCCAATATAACGTGAAGCGTAGCGAATCGTCGGGCGGGCCGTACACGGTCATCGCCCAGCCTTCATGGGACAACCTGGTGGATACGACGGCTTTGCCAGGACGAACCTACTACTACGTGGTCTCGGCTACGAACGGAGTGGAAGGACCGAACTCGGCGCAGGTCAGCGCCGCGGCGTGCTCGGGAGCGCCGATGCGCGGCCCAAGGGAATTGCCGCAGCCACTGGACATAATCAACCGTGAGCTGGGCCGATGTGGCTCCGAAATGAGTGCTCCCGGTAAAACATCCCCAGCAGCCCAGGAGTGAGCCGGAGAGCCAGATGCCGCCCTGCGGGGCAGCATCGCAACCACTCGCGCGCGCCTCAAAAGTTGTCGAATCGACATCTAACTAATTGATTCTATGTGATACCATCCTCTCGGGGGAGCATATCGTCGAACTTACGAGATTCGCTCTTGCATTCAACGCCAGAAAATATAATAATCCAGATAGGCAATGAGTATATTACCTCCAGCCAGACTGGCCGATGCCCGCCAGCCATCTCCCGCGTGCTGTTGTCGCCGCTGATGAACACCCCACTTCCGGCCCGCGCCCGGTAAGCCGCAGCAGTCTCTTTCAAGCAGGAACTTCCGATGGAAACGACCACCAGGCCAGATGCCCAGTACCCAGGCAACAGCAACCGCCAGAAGTTCCTGCCGGAGCGGGCCGCGCTGGGTTGGGCCGCGCGCGCCAGAACGAAGGCGCGATCCGGCGAATCCCCTGAACACCGCACAATCCGTATCCAAAAAGGAGTCTCCGAGCATGCCCGCACCGCAACGTCCGCGTAGGCTTTCGCTGGATTTGTTCGCTGTGCTGGCGGCCCTAGTCGCCGCAGCGCTGGTCCGGTTCAACCTCCTGCCCCACGTGCCGTGGTGAGCCCGAAAGCAAGGGGAAACAACATCGATGAGCCAATCAGCAGTTGTCATCACACCATCGTTCGACCAGCCTGCGTTCCTGCCATACCTGCGGTTGATCCCGGGCGTGGCTTTGCTCGCCGCGATTGGATTGCTGGGCAAGGTCACGGAACAGTCGATCACCAGGTACGGCAAGGCGCACCATCTGGCGCTGCCGAATTTCGAGTACGTCCTATGGGCCATTCTGTTTGGATTGATCGTGGCCAACACGACCGGCGTTCCGTCTGTGTTCCGCGCCGGGGTGGCCACCTATGAGTTCTGGTTGAAGGCCGGCATTGTGCTGCTGGGCGTCCGATTCCTGCTGGGCGACGTGCTGAAACTGGGCGGGGTGAGTCTGGTTTTTGTGGCCGTCGAACTGACCATCTCGATCATTATCATGACTCTTCTGGGGCGCTGGCTGGGCCTGTCGCCGAAGCTGACCTCGCTGCTGGCGATCGGATCGTCCATTTGCGGTGTGTCGGCGATCATTGCGGCCAAAGGCGCGATCGACGCCGACGACGAAGATTCCTCGTACGCCATTGCCGCCATCCTGGCACTGGGCGCATTCAGCCTGTTCGCGTTTCCAGCGATCGGCCATGCGCTAGGGTTGTCCGATCATGCCTTTGGATTGTGGGCCGGGCTGGCGGTGGATAACACTGCCGAGGCCACCGCGGCGGGAGCGCTCTATTCCGACGCGGCGGCGAAGTTCGCCGTCTTGGCTAAGACGACGCGCAACGCCACCATTGGCTTCGTCGTACTCGGCTACGCGTTGTATTGGGCGCGCAAGAGCCACCGCCAATCCGTCCAGAACAAGGCCGCGTTTCTGTGGCAGAAATTTCCCAAGTTCGTGCTCGGTTTTCTACTGGTTTCGGCGTTGGCCACGGCCGGCGTATTTGCCAAACCTCAGCTCGCCGACATCGCCAATCTCTCGCGCTGGGCATTTCTGCTGACCTTCGCAGGCGTGGGCTTGCAAACCAACTTCGGTCAATTGCGGAAGCAGGGACTGCGCCCGCTGGTGGTTGGCGCGGTGGGCGAATGCGCCATCGCGAGCATCACGCTGGCGCTGATTTTCACGGCTTCCCGGACTTTCGGCCTTTTTTGACGCCATCTAGATTGCTTATCCCTACTGCTTCCGTATTGTTCGCAAAATACTAATAATAAACAACTTCCCAAATGGATTTCAACATTCCGTGTCGCCGCAAGTTAATAACCCTGTATTTGATAGACATTATGTAATTCGTGCAATATGAAATCAGGAGCTAGCGACTTGCCAGTGCCTGCATCGGAATCCGAGCGCGCCGCCGCCCCCCACAGCAAGCCATCGCCCGTGGAGGAGCTCAAGCGCAACAGCCATCGTCTGCGCGGCGCCATCGCGGCCGAACTCGGGAGCGCGACCGACTCCGTCTCCAAGCCCACGGCGACGCTGCTCAAATTCCACGGCACGTATCAACAGGACGACCGCGATTGGCGCAAGCGGATGTCGGTGAAATCTTACAGCTTCATGGTGCGAGTCAGCCTGCCGGGAGGCGTGCTCGTTCCCGATGAGTACCTGGCGCTTGACGCTCTGGCCGACAGCGCCGGCGACGGCACCCTGCGCATCACCTCGCGCGGCGGCCTGCAATATCACTCTGTCGGCAAACGCGCACTTCGCGATTGCATCCGCGCCGTCAACGACGCCGGACTGTCGACATTTGCCGCCTGCGGCGACGTGGTGCGCAACATCGTAGCGCCAGCCGAGCCGTTCGAGACGCCCCAACGCCGCCGGCTCGATGAGTTCGCCCGGCTGCTGAACCGCGGTCTGAAGCCCCAGACCGGCGCTTACGCCGAGATCTGGCTGGACGGCGAACGGGCAGTCACGTTCGAAGCCGAATCCGAGCCGCTCTATGGGGACGCCTACCTGCCCCGCAAGTTCAAATTTGGTTTCGCCGTGGAAGGCGAGAACACCACCGACATTTACGCTCACGATTGCGGTTTTGTGGCCCATTTCCAGGCTGGGGAACTGCTCGGTTTCACAGCGCTGGCCGGTGGCGGGCTGGGCCAAACGAATGGCGTCAAGGACACCTACCCGCGCCTCGCGGATCCGTTCTGCTTCCTTGCGCCGGACCAGTTGTTGGATGCCGCCCGAGCGGTCGTCTCGATCCATCGTGACTTCGGCGACCGCACCGACCGCAGGCGGGCGCGGCTCAAGTACGTCATCCAGGAGCGCGGCATCGAATGGTTCGCCGCCGAGGTGGCCCGGCGGCTGGGGCGCCCGCTGGCGCCGCCGCGCGAGCTGAAGTGGCAACGGCAGGCGGACTACTTGGGCTGGCACGAACAGTCGCCCGGAGTCTGGTTTTTCGGGTTGCGCGTCGTCAGCGGGCGCCTGAAGACGGCAGAACGTGCCGCGGTGCGCGAGATCGTCTCCACGCTCACACCGGAGATCCGTTTCACACCTCAGCAGAATCTGCTGTTCTGCGGCCTGCCCGCCGCGGCCCGGCCGGTTCTCGAAGCGATTCTGCATCAGCATGGTATTGAGCTGCCGAGTCATCTGCCGCCGGTGCTGTTGCATTCCATGGCCTGTCCTGCCTTGCCGACCTGCGGTCTGGCGCTGGCCGAGAGCGAGCGCGTCCTGCCGGAAGTCGCCGCGGGCGTGCAATCCGCGCTGGATGCCGCCGGAGCGGCCGGCGAGACTGTCTTCCTGCGCATGACCGGCTGCCCCAATGGTTGCGCTCGGCCATACACCGCGGAAATTGGCATCGTCGGCCAGAGCCCGAGGCTATGTTCGCTCTACCTCGGCGGCTCGCCCACGGCCACGCGGCTGGCGCAACTTTACTCGCACAACATCACTTTTGAGCAGATCGCATGGGTGCTGGCGCCGATCTTCCGCGAATGGGTGGCGCAGCGCCAGCCCGGAGAAGCCTTCGGCGACTATTGCCACCGCGCCGGGCTGGATGGGCTGCGGGCGCGACACCTCGCGGCTCCGATCGAGGTCTAGGCGATGCAACATCCTTTCCCGATTGTTCTCGACCTGAGCGGACGCCTAGTCGTGGTCTTTGGCACAGGACCGTTGGCCAAGGAGAAGCTCCGCGCTCTCGGCGATGCCGGGGCAAGCGTGCGCCACATCTCTGCGGAGCCCGACCCGAGCGACCTCGACGGCGCCTTCCTGGCCATCTCCGCTTTGCTCGACCCTGCTGCCAACCAACGGCTGTTTGAAGCCGCGGAGCGGCGCGGAGTGCTCTTCAATGCGCTGGACGATCCGCCGCGCTGCAGATTTTACTTTCCGGCCGTGCACCGCCAAGGTGCACTCGTCATTGCGCTCTCGACCTCCGGACAGTGCCCTGCCCTGGCGGTTCGTCTGAAGGAAGCGCTGGCGCTATGGATCGGCCCCGAATATGACGCTTTTCTGCGCCTCGCGGCGTCGGTTCGCGGGCGTATTCGCGACTCGGGACTTGACTTCGGGTCGCGCCGCCGCCTGTGGTACCGGCTGGTTGACGGGCCAGCATTGTCCCAGCTTCGGCGCGGTCAATCGGACAAGGCTGTGGGCACGTTCGAGGCGACTTTGCGGGAGGACATTCCGGCCGCCAGCGAGGTCTCAAAATGAACACACGAATCTGCCTGGTCGGCGCCGGGCCGGGCGATCCGGAGCTGCTCACGGTGCGCGCCGCCCGGCTGCTCGCGCAAGCCGGCGCCGTGCTGCACGACCGCCTCATCGCGCCCGAGATCCTGGCCCTGGTTCGGCCCGGCGCGGAGTTGATCGACGTGGGCAAAGAAGAGGGCCAGCAGGAGCTGATCCAATCGTGGATCTTCCAGCGGCTGGAAGAGTGCGCCCGCCGCCACAGTCTGGTCGTGCGCCTGAAGGCCGGCGACCCGTTTGTTTTCGGCCGCGGCGCCGAGGAGTGGGCCTGGCTGGCCGTGCGCGGCTGGAGCGTGGAGGTCGTGCCCGGCGTCTCGTCGGCGCTGGCTCTGCCCGCCCTGCAAGGCATCCCGCCGAGCTGCCGCGGCTTCGCTTCCGGATTTGCCGTGGTCGCCGGCCACCAGGCCGAGCCCGATCCCGGCTTCTGGTCACGCTACGCCGCCGTGGACACGCTGATTATTTTGATGGGCGTCCGCCGCCGCGCCATGATCGCGCGCGCCCTGATCGAGTGCGGCCGGCCGGGCTCCGAGCCTGTTGCGTTCATCGAAAACGGCTCCACGCCGCGCGAGCGTGTGGTACTGGGCGATCTGGCCTCGGTCGCCGAGGGTCTGGTCGAAGTGCGCGCACCGGCGGTGTTCGTGGCCGGCGAGGTGGTGCGCTGCCGCGAGCTGCTGCTGCCAACGCTGGCGCGGATGGTGGCGTGACGCTCCTCACCAGCTTTTGACCTGCGCGCCGCCTCAGCGAGACAAACGGCAGACCGATCCAGCTAGAATTGTCAGGGCAAGTTCCAGCTGGGACGGGAGATTGCCGAACTCCCAGCCAGGGTAGCCGTATTGACTTGTTAAAGGGGTCGAGTTGACCAACCGCAGAACTCTTATCAAGCGCGGCGTCGCCGCCCTTATCTCCGGAGCCGCCTCGGCCAGGGCGCCGGCTGGGGAGAATCCCGTGCAGCCCGCTGCCACGGCGTCCCCGTCGCCGTTCGCCGACCCGGACTTCGGCTTCACCGCGCAAATCGCTTTGGGCCACGCCTACTATCGCCAGACCGATCCCGGTAAACTCCTGGCGATTCTCTCGCATATCAAAGCGGCGGATTTCGAATCCGCGTACCATGCATTTTACGAGGCGGGCGTCGAGGCGCGTGCGCTGGCCGAGCAGGCCTTCAGCCAGCGCCATCGCGTGAGCGCACGGGAAGCCTATCTGTGGGCCGCGGGAGACTTCTCCGCCGCGTTGCGTCTGGTGGATGGCACGAAGGATCCGGAACGGGCGTTGAACTGTTGGCAGCAGTATTCCACCTGCTGGACCGCTGCCGCCGGACTGTTCGACCCTCCGGTGGAGCGGATCGAGATTCCTTACGAAGACGCCAAGCTGACGGGCTGGTTCCTGCGCGCCGATCCGACGCGCCGCCGGAAGCCGCTGGTTATTCTGAACAACGGCGCCGACGGGCTGGAGAACAGCATGTACGCTCTGGGCGGCGCAGGCGCGCTGTCACGGGGCTACAACTGCCTGATCTTCAACGGGCCGGGGCAAGGCGATTCGCTGTGGGAACGCAAGCTCTACTTCCGGCCGGACTGGGAGAAGGTGATCACGCCGGTGGTCGACGCCATGCTGCGGCGTCGAGATGTCGATCCCAAGCGCATCGCGTTGATCGGCCTCAGCCAGGGCGGATATTGGGCGCCGCGGGCCCTGGCCTACGAGCCGCGCATTGCCGCGGGAGTGGCCGATCCGGGAGTTTGGGATGTTTCCGGGCCATGGCTGCAACATCTGCCGAAACCACTTCGCGAGCTGCTGCAAGCGGGGAACAGGGCCCAGTTCGACCAGATTCTGGCCATGGGCGCGGCGGCGAACCCGCGCAGCGCGGCGGTGCTGCGATTTCGCATGCGGCCGTTCGGAATGAAGTCCTACTACGACGTCTTCCACGCTGTGCAGGATTACACTCTGGCGGAAGCCGCGGACCGCATTCGCTGCCCGATGCTCATTACCGACCCGGAGAGCGAGCAGTTTTTTCCGGGAGATTCGCACAAGCTTTACGATGCCTTGCGCTGTCCGAAGAAGCTGGTCCGCTTCACGAGCGAACAGGGCGCCGATCAGCATTGCGAAGCGGCCGCCCCAGGTTTTCGGGACTATGTGATCTACAACTGGCTGGACGAGACGCTGGCCTGAAGCCAGAGCGCGCACACGCGGGGCAACCGCCCGGCGAAGGCTCAGGTTCCCGCGCCGGCGAAGGATGGTTGTGCCCAGGTCCCCGACCACTCCCCGGATGATCCGCACGGCCGAAATCGAGCATCAGAGGCAGATGTGCAGATCTGACCTCGAGCCTCCAGAGCACTCCTGGGAATCACAGTCGGGAATGCAGTGCTCATTGGCACACCGCAGGTACTTGGGATTCAGCAGACCTTCCGGCACGAAGACCGCCTTCGACCAAGGTGAATCCTCATCGAGTTGTATCGCAACGGCGTAATCGCCGGCCCGTTCTGCGCAGCCCACCACCTCGCCACGCAGATCGCAATTCGCGCAATCTATGGAGACTCTGGACCCGGTGCGGATTGGGCATTGCAGGCGGAGCGTCGCCGACGTGACCGAAATCTCCTCCAGGATCGCCTCTTGCTTGCGGCCAGCGGCGTGAGCGGTATTCGATGCCTTCTGGGCCACCTGAACGCGTTGATTGCAGAGCAGCTTGGGATGGCACGACTCTTGGGGCATGGATTCTCCTTCCCGGCTGGCCAGATGCAGCACCACGATCTGCCGAGCCGTCGTGAGCGTACAATCGGCGGTTTTCCAGAGTACTTTAGGGATATTAAGGCGAATCGATGAAGAAACTCCCCTGGCTGCAGAAGACCTTGTCGAGCCCGGCGCTGGTCGACGTGGCGTTCCGCTTCGTCCCAGGCTCGAGTGCCGGAATGACAGCGAGAGGCTTCCTTGCGAGAATAGAGGTTTCGTCGATCGTCCAAAGCCAAATGAACAGGGGGTGGTCATGTATCGCTGCGCCTGGTTCGTTCGCGTGCTCGTCGCCCTTACCGTCGCCGCCGGGATTGCGCCACCGCAGACGGCGCCTGACGCGCCACAGGCGCCGGCGCCGCCGCTCATCACCGCCACGACGCGTCTGGTGCAGGTCAGCGTGATCGCCAAGGAAAACGGCGAGCCGGCCGCCGGCCTGAAAGCGGAGGACTTCACCATCCTGGTAGATGGACGGCCACAAAAAATCAGCTACTTCACTGCGGAATCCACCGGGCCGTCGCCCGTTGCGAACGCACCCCTTCCGCCTCACACATTCACAAACATTCTGGCAGCGCGTGGCCAGACGATCAACGCAATCACGGTCGTGCTGTTCGATCTGGTGAATACGCGCCTGGTGGATCGGATGTATGCCCGCCAACAGCTGATCAAGTACCTCGAAGAGATTCCGCCTCAAGATCGCATCGGCGTCTACTTCTTCGGCGGCCGACTGCGGGTGTTGCACGAGTACACGGCGGATATGACGGAGTTTCAGAAGAAACTCGCCGACGCGAAAAACCGGTTGGTTTCGGTTAGCGGCGCGGAGACTCCCGGCGCTCTGGACCGGGAACAGAGCGAGTTCGACGGGGCGTTCGAGGGCCGGGGCGGCAGCTTTCAGGAGCGCGAGTTCTTCATGCGGAATCGTGTCCTAGGCACGCTGGCCGTGTTCAAATTCATCGCGCAGCATTTGGAGCGCGTGCCGGGCCGCAAGAACCTGATCTGGTTGTCGGACGCGTTCCCAATGATTTTCGGCTATCAAAACATGAATCAAATGGGAGAGATTTACACCGAGGAAGAGGACGCCACGGTGCGCGCGCTGAGTCAGGCGAATGTCTCCGTGTATCCGATCGATGCGCGCGGGCTGACGCCCCCGCACGCCTTCGACGCCAGTCGCGGCTCGAACCGTGCCCCCGTATCCGCGGGCAGCGGCCGGGCGTCATCCAATCGGCCCGGCAATACACCGCCGGCCAGCGGCGCAGGACGAGGTCAAGACGCCGCCCACGCGACCATGGACGACATCGCACAACGAACCGGCGGGCACGCCTTTTACAACACCAACGACCTCGCGCGGTCGATTCATGAAGCGGTGGCCGATTCCGCGTTGACTTACACGATCGGATTCTATCCGGTGGATGAAAGGGGCGACCGGGACTTTCATAAAATCAAGATCGAAACGGGCCGGCGGCATGTCAGCCTCCACTATCGCAGCGGCTACTTTGACGTGCCGCGCGCAGCGCCGGACGAACAGCAGCGGATGCGGCAATTGCGCGACGCACTATTCAGCCCGGTCGATGCGACAGAACTCGGCCTGACCTTGCAGGCCGAGCCTTCCAGTGCGCGGTCGGGTTCCTCCGCCGGCGCGCCCGCCATCGACCTGAAGGTGACCATACAGCCTGACGGGGTGCTGTTGAAGCAGGATGGCGACCGCCACGATGGCCGCATCGATGTGCTGATTGTCCAATCCGATGCCCGGGGAAACCAGATCGAGGGGCCTGCTGACACCTACGAGACAATTGAGCTGAAGATGCTTGGCGAGACCTACCGGAAGTTCATGGCAGAAGGGATTGCTATGCGGAAAACCGTGGCGCGGTCGCCGCGCGCCGAGACGCTGAGAATCGTGGTGCGCGACGCGGGTTCCGGAATGATCGGGTCGATTACAGTGCCGCTGCGGGAACTCTAATGCTCTCCTGATTTCCGTTCAGGTGCGGGGCCACCTTGTTGGGTGTTGTTCACTCCGCTCCCGCAGCGAGCGTCCAACTACGGCTTTGGCGCCCCCATCGGACTCGATGAGTGGTGGTGCGAATCAGCCCGGCATCACTCAGCGCGCGGGCGCAGGTTCGTTCCGCTGCGCGAAAACCGACATCGAGAGCGCGCGCCAGTCCGACGCAGCCTTGCGCCGTACGGCGATCATTTCGGCGGCCACCGAGATGGCGATCTCTTCGGGCGTGATGGCCCCGATATTGAGACCCATCGGCGCGTGGACCCGCTCTAGCGCGGGGCGCGGCACGCCCTCCTTCTCGAGTTGTTTGGCGACGTTGATCACCTTGCGCTTGCTGCCGATCATGGCGACGTAGCGAGCGGGCGTGGCCACGGCGAGTTTGAGGACGCGCATGTCGTCGCGATGGCCGCGCGTGACGATGATCACGTAACTGTAGTCGTTGATGGCGAGGCGTGGCAGGATCTCCTCGTAGGCGCCGACCTGGACCTCGACGCTGTCGGGGAAGCGCTCGCGGTTGGCGTACTGGACGCGGTCGTCGACCACGGTCACGGCGAAGCCGGCGAGCGTGGCGGCGCGCGCGAGACTGAGTGAGATGTGGCCGGCGCCGCAGATGATCGCGCGCGGGACGGGAAGCACGGGTTCCACGAAGACCTCCATCTGGCCGCCGCAGATCAGGCCGTTGTCGTAGGCGGCGTCCTGGCCGAGGTTGAAGCTCAGTCGGCGGGGCCGTTCGAGCTGGATAACGGCGCGGGCGGCGTTCCACACGTCGGCCTCAACGCAGCCGCCGCCGATGGTGCCGAGCATGGTGCCATCCTCGCGCACCAGGAGCTTGGCGCTTTCGAAGCTGGGGATCGAGCCCTCGACTTCCACAATGGTCGCCAGGGCGCATTTCTGGCCGAGGCTGCGCAGGCGCACGAGTTCCTCGTAAATGTCGGTGCACGGGTGCTGACCGGCGGACATATCCCAATTGTGGCAAGGCGCCGCGCCGTGTGGCGAGAGCGCCCTGTCCCGAGATCAGGCGAGCTGCTGGCCGACGGGCAGCTCACGGATGCGCTTGCCTGTGGCGGCGAAGATCGCGTTGCAGATGGCCGGGGCCATGGGCGGCACGCCGGGCTCGCCGACGCCGGCGGGCGGAGCGTCGCTCGGGACGATGTGGACGTTAGTGACGCGCGGGGCCTCGTGGATTCGCGCGACCGTGTAGCCGTCGAAGTTGGACTGCTGGATGCGCCCGTTCGCGGCGGTGATTTGGCTCATCAGGGCGAGGCTCGTGCCGAAGACCGCCGCGCCTTCGAATTGCGACTTGACGCGGTCGGGGTTGATGACGCGGCCAGCGTCGAGGGCGATTTCGACGCGCGGGATGTGCACCTCGCCCTGGGGAGTCACCTCGACTTCCACCACCGTGGCGACATAGGTCAGGAAGCTCCAGTGGGCGGCAATGCCCAGCGCGCGGCCGCCGCCGGGTTTAGAGTTGGCCCACTTCGATTTTTCGGCGACAAGCTCAATGACGTTGCGCAGGCGCAAGGTGTCGAAGGGGAACTGGGGATTGGGCGGCCCGGATTGTGGCATGCCTTCCTGGCGGAAGTCGATGATGCGGGGCTCGCCGAGCAGCGCGAGCAGGTATTCGACGCGGTCTCGGTTGGCGCGGGCGGCCAGCTCGTCGGTGAACGACTGCACGCCGAAGGCGTGATGTATGTGGCCCACCGAGCGGTACCAGCCGATGCGCACGTGCGCCCGGGCCGGACCGTTCTCCACGCGGAGGTTGGGAAGCCGGTAAGGAATCTCGGTGAAGCCCATATTGGCCTGGAAGCCGCCGTACTGCTCGTCGGGGTTGTTCTGCATGCCGATCGGCGGGAAGGCGGTGCGCTGAAGCCAGGCCGTGGGAAGGCCGGAGTCGTCGAGCGCGGTCTTGAAGTACAGGCCGCAGGGGCCATGGAAGTAGTCGAAGTGGAGGTCGTCGGTGCGGTCCCAAACTACCTTCACCGGCTTGCCGACCTGTCTTGAGAGGAGCGCGGCTTCCGCGGAAAAGTCAGCCTTGGATTTGCGGCCGAAGCCGCCGCCGAGCAGCGTGACGTGGCAGGTGACGTCCTCGGGCTGGATGCCCAGTTCGCGGGCGACGGTTTCCTGAACGCCGCGGGGATTCTGCGTGGCCGCGTAGACGGTCACTTTGCCGTCTTTATAATCGGCGGCGGCGGCGGGCGGCTCCATGGAGGCGTGGGCCAGCATGGCGGTGTAGTAAGAGGCGTCGTGGAGGTTCCTTGCGAAGGCGAACTGCGACTCCACATCGCCGACCTCGCGGGTGATGCGGCCGGGCCCGCGCGCCGTGTCCAGCAACTGACTGCGATAGGCGTCCGAGCTGTACACCGCGTGCTCGCTCGTGCCCCACTCCACCTTGAGCTTCTTGCGGCCCGCCAGCGCGGCCCAGGTGTTATCGGCGATCACGGCCGGCCCGCCCAGCGCCTTGAAGCCGTAGGGCGGCTGGGCGAGTGGCAGAGTCACGATCTGCTGCACGCCGCGGACCTGTTTGGCCGCGGCGCCGTCGACGCTCGCGAGCGTGGCGCCCATCAGCGGCGGGCGTTCAATGGCGGCGTAAACCATGCCGGGCAATTGGATGTCAATGCCGAAGCGCGCTTTGCCGGTGACGATGTCGTGCAGGTCGGTGAGCGGAATGTCCTTGCCGATGTAGCGGAACTCGGCGGGCGACTTGAAGCGCAGATTGGCGGGCGCTGGCACGCTCAGTGCGCGGGCCGCCGCGACCAGCTCGGCGTAGGGGAGTTTTCGGCCGCTCGCGGCATGTTCGACGAAATGCTTGCGGCCGCGGCACTCGGCGGCGGGGACGCCCCATTTCGAGGCGGCGGCCTGCTCGAGCATGGTACGGGCGGTGGCGCCGGCGGTACGCAGAACGTCGTAGAAGTCGCGCACGGAGTGGGAGCCGTCGGTATCCTGCGAACCGTATTTGGTGTCGCCGAGGGCCTGCACGATAGTCACGCGGTCCCAGTCGGCCTCGAGTTCGTCGGCGACGATCATGGGCAGGCAGGTGCGGATGCCGGTGCCCATCTCGGAGCGATGGGCGACGATGGTCAGGGCGCCGTTGGGCTCGATGCCGAAGTAGACGCTGGGCGACCAAATCGAGGTGCCGGCAGCTTGCGCCGGAAGCCCGCCGCGCGAGAGCAACGGAGCGCCAAGCACGAAGGCGCCGGCGGTGAAGAGCTGGCCGAGAAAGGCGCGGCGGGAGCTGTCCAGGCGTTCGATCATGACTGCACCCCTGCGGCGAGCTTGATGGCATGGCGGATACGCTGATACGTTCCGCAGCGACAGATGTTACCCTGCATCTCGTCGTCGATTTCCGCGTCGGTGGGTTTGGGCTTGCTCTTGAGCAGCGCGGTGGCCTGCATGATCTGGCCGCTCTGGCAGTAGCCGCACTGGGGGACGTTGGCTTGGCTCCAGGCCTTCTGCAGGGGATGGTCGCCGTGGGGGGAGAGGCCCTCGATGGTAGTGATGGATTTGCCAGAGAGGGCGCGCATCGGCGTGAGACAGCTGCGCGTGGCGCCGCCGTTGATGTGCACGGTGCACGCGCCGCACAGGCCCTCTCCGCAGCCGAACTTCGTGCCCGTGAGTTGGAGAACATCGCGCAGGAACCAGAGCAGCGGCATGTTGGGGTCGCCATCAAACCGCGCCGGCTTACCGTTGACAGTGAGTTGGATCATGAAAGTCCTCGCTGCATCCGCCGCCGATGCCGCCACTGCCCGACCAGCGCACGAACCGCGGCCGGGCGCGGGCGCAGGATCGCGACGGAAGATGCCTGTTCAGATCCGAGTGGTCCTACCTGCGATCCCAAGCCAACGCCCTGACGCCACGCGCCTGTATTCCCAGAGGCGCACCAGCAGCCTTCATGCCTTGTCCTTATTTTGGGACAAAACCGGGGCGGCGCGCCAGCAAAATGCTCAATGACCGGCAGGCGGGCTGGACAACGCCACTCAGCGCGCTAAAGCTTCAAGAAGATCTTTCGCTGATAGAGCCAGTAGCACAGATACCACATGACCAGCAGTACGGCGCAGGATTGGGCCACCGGCGCGAAGTCGCCGAGCCATTTGAAATGCAGCGTGAACACGCCGATAGCGCGGTCCAGCCAGCCGCGCAGAACATTCCCCAGCGAATAGATGAAGATGGAATTCGCTCCCACCACGACCAGCGGGAAGGTCCACTTGCGGTAGCCCTTAACCTCAACGAGCCAATAGAAGGCTAGGAGCATCAGAAGGATCCAGCCGGTGCTGTAGAGGGTGAAGGACGTGGTGCAGATGCGCTTGATAATGGGGTTCCAGGGATGAATGAGCCATCCCAGCGCAAGACAAGCGACTGCCCAGATGGCGATCAGCCGCATCTTCGCGCCGTGGGATCGCCTGCTTTGCAGCAATTGGCCGGTCCAGACCCCGAAGAGGGTGGTCACCGTGCTGGTGATGAAATTAATGGTGGTCCAATTATCATCGTTCGGATGCCCAAATACGTAGGTGTCGATGACCGCGCCGACGTTGGTCGTCTTCGACAGGAAAGGTCCCTCCGTTCCCGGAAATGCCACGAACAACGCCCAATAGCCGGCCAGCAGCACAACGGCGATGACGACCTGAGAGCGAAAGCGGAGCTGCATGATCAGGTAGCAGAGAAAATAGGTGATCCCGATCTGCGCCAGCACGTTGATGAGCTGAAAATGCAATACACCGGCGGAGATCGACATCAGGATCTGGCTCATCAGGATCAGCCGGAAACTGCGGACGACGACGTGCCAAAAGAGCTGGCGTTGGCCAGCGCCCAGCTCCATGCGGCGGGCCAGCGCAAAGGGCATGGCGACGCCCACCATGAACATGAATGCGGGCTGGATCAGGTCCCAGAAGGCGATCCATTCCCAGGGCATATGGTCGAACTGGTTGGCGATACCGGTAAACGCCGGCCGGTGCCGCGCGAGCTCGGCCAGGCCAAAGCCTTCCGACACCAGGACCAGCATGATGAATCCGCGAAAAGCATCCAGCGCCAGGTAGCGCGGCTGAACAGAGGGTTTCGGTGATGCCTCTCCCGAAACCGGGACGTTCACAGAAGGGGGTTGCATGGGTCTTCCAGCTTCCGCACCAGTCTATACCCAGACGCTAACCTGGGACGGCTTCGGCCGGGACGCAAGCAAAGACGATCCCGGCGAACGAGTAGACAATGCCGGCACGGCAGAATGCGTCACAAGAAGCGGTCGCGAGCGTGGTGGCCGGTGGCTAATCCCAACCGTGGGCGTTGCGCACGTCGATCATGGTTTGCAGGATCTCATTCCAGATCTGGCGGCCCAGCAGCACGTCGTTCGGAAATAGGCAGCCGTCCCAACAGATGTGCGCGTAGGCGCGCGTGGGCGGGCCGGCTTCAGCGCGCATCCAGGCTCCGGCGTCGCGCACGATATCGAGCCGGCCGTGGGGGTCGAAAGGCTGGCAATGCTTGCCGGTCTTGTCGTGCGTGCCGGAGCCTTTGACGGTGCCGTCGTTCTGTGCGATATGCAGATCGATGGTCCAGCGACGAAGCGCGGCGGCCACCTGGCGGTACGCCTCAGCCAGCTTGCCGGTTTGAGACCAGTCGAAACCGTCGGGGAGCAACCGGTCCTCGGGCGCGTTATAGCCCATGGTGAAGAGCATCGTGTGCGCCATGTCGGCCTGGAAACCCAAGGTCTGCGGGCGGCCGACCCGCTCCAGCAACTGTACGTTGCGCCGCCAGCTTTGCATCCCGCCCCAGCAGATCTCGCCTTCGGCCGCCAGCCGTTCCCCGAAATCCTCGGCGATCGCGCAGGCTTCCCGAAAGGTCCCTGCGATGCGCCTCGTGTTTTCCTCGGGATTCTTCGCCCATTCATCAACGCCGCACGCCGAATCGATGCGGATCACGCCGTACTCCCGGATCTTCAGCTCGCGCAGCTTGCGCCCGATCCGGCACGCCTTACGCACCTGGGTGAGAAATCCCGAACGCGCGGATTCGTCTCCCATCGCGGAGCCCCCGCCAGTGCCGGCCCAGACGGGGGCGACCAGCGACCCCGCCTTGAGATGCTGCGCCGCCAGTTTATCGGCCAACGCCTTGAGATGGTCGTCCGACGAATCGATGTCAACGTGCGGCAGCGACAGAAAGAGGTCGACGCCGTCGAAGCGCACGCCCTCCACTTCGGCGGCGGCGGTAAGCTCTAGCATGGTGTCCAGGTCGATCGGCGGCTCTGAATCCGGGCCCTTGCCGACCAACCCCGGCCACATCGCGTTATGCAGGGCCGGATAAGCGTGTGTGGATGCGCCGGTCATTGGGATATCTCGATCCAGCGCCCGGTGCGCGCACTTTCGAGCACCGCGTCGCAGACCCGCTGCGTCCGCAGCCCCGCGCGGAAGTCGGGCTGCGCCGGCGTGCCGCTCTCGATCCCCGCCACGAAGTCCGCCAGTTGGTTGAGAAAGGTGTGCTCGTATCCGATGCACGTTCCGGGCACCCAGTAGTGGTTCATGTAAGGGTGCTCGGAGTTGGTGACGTGGATCTTACGCCAGCCGGTCAGATGGGACTCCACTTTCTTGCCGGACTGCATCTGCCGGTACTCGAAGAACTGGAGGTACTCCGGCTCCTCGAGGTCGAAGTAGAGGCTGCCGTCAGCGCCGTTCAGCTCAAAGGTGTTGAAGTTCTTCCGCCCGCGGGCATAACGCGTTGACTCGAACGTCCCCATCGAGCCGTTGGCGAACTCGGCCAGAAACATGCAGGCATCGTCGATGCCGACCGGCTCCACCTTTCCGCTGATGGCGTGTTTGCGCTCCTTGACGAATGTCTCGGTCTTGGCCACCACGCGCGCGATGGGTCCGTTGAGCCACATCGCCGTGTCGATGGAGTGCGCCAGCAGGTCGCCGGTGACCCCGCTGCCGGCGACTCTCACGTCCAGCCGCCATAGGGCGTCGCCGCCCTGCGGCACGTCGGTCGAAATGGTCCAATCCTGCAGATACGTGGCGCGGTAGTGGAACGCCCGCCCGATGCGCCCTTCGTCGATAATCTGCTTGGCCAGCGAAATCGACGGCACGCGGCGGTAGTTGAACGAAATCAGGTTCGGGACCTTGGCCGCTTCCACGGCCCGCACCATCTCCTCGCCCTCGGCGGCATTCATCGCCAGCGGCTTCTCGCAGAGGATCATCTTGCCGGCCTGCGCCGCGGCCACCGCGATCTCCTTGTGCGCGCAATTCGGCACGCAGATGTCAATCAGGTCGATGTCGGCGGCATCCATCAACCTGCGCCAATCCGCCTCGGCGCGTTCATAGCCCCAGACGTCCACGAATTGCCGCGCCTTCTCCGCGTTGACATCGCAGATCGCCTTCAACACCGGCCGGTGCTCCACTGGAAAGAAGTTGTTCAACCGCCGGTACGCGTTTGAGTGTGTGCGGCCCATGAAGCCGCATCCGATCAGACCAATCCCCAACGTCTTGGCTGCCACGTCTTCCTCGTCTTCAGTTCTTGACCAGCGCCATGGCGTCGGGATTGCCGGGGCCGAAATGCTTCAGCATCACCAGGTTCTCTTTGTCGCTCGTATTCGTGATCTTCACGCCCGCCCGCGCCGCCGCGGCCGAGACGAAGAGTTCGTCCTTCGTCATCGCGCCGAAGCGTATCATCGTGGGCGTCTCGACATCCAGCACGCCGAAGCGGCCGCGGCCTTCCGTCAGGATCACTCCATGCGCTGCCGCGTCAGTGATCATTGCGGACCGGCCCGGGAACACTGTCAACTCCTTGGCGCTGTACCACGGCTTTCCATACGTGACCCACAACTCGCAGTAACCCGCCTCGGCCATGTCGGCTTGGGGCCGCACGGGCTTCGGGAACACCTTGTTGTGCTGGCCGAATTCGGGGTCGACGTTCTTGTCCCAATCCAGCATGCTGATGATGTAGTCCAGATCATGGTGCTTCTCCGGCGGAACGTCCTTCACCAGCAGGTCCCACGGCACCGGCCGGTTCTCCACTAGTGACTGGAACATGCCAAAGACATCGGAATTCACCTGCGGCTCGTACGTCACCAGCGACCCCGGAGCGTGGAGCACGCCCGCATCCACCTGCCACCCGGTGCCCGGCTGCAGTTGATACGCCTTGGCGTGATACAGAATCCCGTTGTCGCCTTGATTCCACCGCTCGAGGCACTTCCGCACGTCCTCCTTCGTCGTGCCCGGCTCCAGGCCCATGTAAGTGTGCGGGAAATTGTTGGTCTTGAAGTTGAGCTGCGGCGGGAAATAGTAGGCCTCGGGCTTGCCTTTCTGGCCGACATTCCTGGCATGCTCATCCATCTGGTGCATGTGGTGCGGAATCGGCCCCAGGTTATCGAAGAACTTGCACAGGATATTGAACCCGCCGTACTCGCGCATCACCTCCGCGCCCAGGATCTCGTCGCCCACCTCCTCGATCGCTTCCTTCAGCAGCACGCGTTGACCATCGATCGCGATGTAGCTCAGGCCTTCATCCGCGGGTGTTCCGGGGCCGTTGGCGGCGTTAGTGGTTGAGGAGAACCATCGCTCGTCGATGCCCCCGCGGTGGGCGCCGAGTGCATAAATGTCGTCGGGATGCAGTTTGAGGCGCCCTCCGGGCATGAGAAACGAGCGCGGCACCCAGCAGGGCGCCATCCGCAGGACCCCATCTCCCGCCGAGAGAGCTGCGCGAATCAAAGGGTTGTTTGACATAGTGACGAAGGTATCATACACCTGTTGAATCAGTGGTGAACGTTGCTTAGCGCCTCTTCAGAGCAGCATCCCGGAGCACATGCCGGCCTTGATTCCGCATGGCTTCCCGCCTTGAGGAGAGGCTGAATTTCGAAGCGTTGCTGTGACACGGTTCCCGAGCAGGACAGAAGGATCAGCGAGACTGCGGCGTTGCGCCCCCGGCCGAAGCGTCGGCATCCAGGTCGCCCAAGGCAAACTGAATCGCTGCCAGGAACTGACGCAGGAACTGCGCGTTCCAGAACGTGTACGGGTTATGCCCCAGGCACGTGTAGTACACCCGCCCCTGGCCATAGCGGTGGATCCAGGCAATCGGGTAATCGTTATCCGGATGGTCGCAGGTGCCGTAGCAATACCCCTGCTTCATGTCGGTCTTGGGCACATCGATGCTCAGTAGCACGTGCACTTTGGCCCGCGGGTTGGGCGGATCGAAGCGGAAGATCTCGTCCGCATACACGAACTCCTGGCCGCCGTAGACCGCGTTCAGCGGCGAGGTCGGGTCGTCCAGCTTGATCGTCACCTTCTCGTCGGTCCCATGGTGCGATGCGCCGCGCGCGCCCAGGATCTCGCCAAACTCCGTCCAATCCGTCGACGCCACCGTCGTGGCGTGATTGGCCACCAGCCCGCCGCCCTGCGCGATGAACTTGCGGAAGGCCTCCCGCTTGGCCGGCGTGTCGAAGATGTCGCCGTGCGTGTTATTCAGGTAAACCGCGTCGAATTGCGTGATCTTGTCGGGCTCGAGCAGCGCACCGTCGGGCGAGAAGACGGCCTGGTACGCGCCCGTCTTCTCGCCCATCCGGCGCACGGCGATATTGGCATACGGGATCGACGGATGCCCCAGCTTCCCCACGTTCAGATCCACAACCAGCAGCTTTCGCGGCTTGCGCGGAGTGGCGGGCGCAGTGACCGGGATAGCCGCTTCGATCAGCCGCAGTTCTTCCGCGCTCGGCCCCGCCAGCCTATGGATGCCGGCGGTACGGCTGCCGTAATTGCGATGGTAGTCGGCAATCGGGATGATCGTCTTGTTGAACAACGCCCTGGTCTGTATACTACCCGGGGCGAAAATCCACAGCGGCTTCAGATCCAGACGGTAGGCCTCGCGAATGAATTCCTCCAAGGCGGCGCCGCCCGCGTCGTGCAGTTGTACGGCGATCAAACGGCCCTGCAGCACATGGATCGCGTCCAGCGGTTTGATGCCCGAGCGCGTCCATAGGTCGAGATCGCCGCATGCTCCGATGCGTTTGCCACGCTTCTCGATGGCGGCCAGAACAGCCTTGGGATCGGCGCCGCGAATTGCCACGTCGAGGCCGTAATCGCCTGCCAGCTTCTCGATACGATCCAGGCTCACGGCATCGGGCAAATCCGCAACGACCGTTGTGACGCCGGATTTTTGCAGGGAATCGAAGAGTGGGGCGTACTGCATTGCGCCAGCCGGCCAGGCATCCAGTACGCGCACGTGCTCCGCAGGCGATCCGCTGACGGCGACGCGCCAGCCTAGCGTCTCAAGGGCGCGCGCGGCTTCCGTCGATGGCGCTTGCGCACAGGCGACACCCGCCAGTAGAAAGAGAACCGAAAATCGATATGACATAAGGCTCCTAGGATCCGCTGCCGGCCATGGCGCGACAAGAGAGGCGCCGAAAAAGACGTGTGGCTGGCGACACAAAGAGAAATCAACTCAATATTCTATATACTATCGGCATGGGTGTGTCCATCGTAATGGCGAGATCGATGCGCGAGCAGATTCGGGACTGGATGCTGCAGCGTATCGGCGCCGGCGATTTCGCTCCCGGAGATCGTCTGACCGAGACCGGCATCGCAGAGCAGTTGGGTGTGAGTGCCATTCCGGTACGCGAGGCGATCCGCGAGCTGGTAACCGCGGGGATCATGGAATCGGCGGCCCACAAGGGCGCCTGGGTGCGCAAAGTGGCGGCCTCGGAAACCGTCGAAGCCTTGCGAGTGCGCGCCGCCATCGAGCCTCTGGCGCTGCGCCTGGCGGCACCGCGATTGCGCCGGCACCATGCAGAGCTGCGGCGATCGGCGCGCGGGTTGCTGGCGGCGGCACGCCGCGGCGACTTCCAGGCATTTCAGAAGCTCAACCACGAGTTTCACCGCGGCATCGTCGCAGCCTCCGGCAGCGCCGTCCTGCTGCGCGTGTGGGACTCGTTAAGCTACGAAGTCAACGCCCAATCGGTGCTCGACTCGATCCCCTCCGTCAGCGCCGAGGAGGTGGCGCGGCAACACGGCGAAGTACTCGACGCACTCGAGCAGGGCGCCATCGGGCGGGCTCAGCGCCTGCTCGCCCGGCACACCGAAAGTCTGGCCATCCGCCTGGAAGAGGAACTGCGCACTGTGCCGCCGGCCTCCAGCGAGCCGGCCCCGAAACGCCGCCCCGGCAAAAGGAAGGTCCACCATGCAGCATCCTGATTATCCCCACTTGTTCAGCCCCCTTCGCATCGGCAATTTCGAGGTGTCCAACCGCGTGTGCCACGTGCCTACGGACATCAGCTCGGCCAACGCCGACGGCTCGGTGAACCAGCGTGTCATCACCTACCATGAACAGGTCGCCAAGGGCGGCTGCGGATTCATCATCGTCGGCGCTTCGACGCCCGACCGTGCCACCGGCCGGCCGACCGTCACCTGCCTGTCGGTGGATGAAGACCCGATGATTCCCGGCCTGGCCGAACTGGCCGAAGGCATGCACCGCCACGGGGCCCGCTGCGCAGTGCAGATCCAACATCCCGGCCGGCAGGCGGCATGGCCGCGCAAGGGCCTGATCTCGGCCAGCGATCAGATCGTCGACCTGCCCGGCTCGGCTGGCCACGAGGTGGTCTACGCCGAAGAGTCCGCCAAGGGCAAGCATGTCCGCGCCATGACCGTCGACGAGATCTACGAGTTGATCGAGAAGTTCGGCGAAGCGGCGTGGCGCGTGCAGCAGGCCGGCTTCGATGCCGTGGAGCTGCACGGCGCGCACGGCTACCTGATTGCGCAGTTCATGAGCCCCTATGTGAACAAGCGCAACGACCGTTTCGGCGGCAGCTTCATCAACCGCATGCGGATCGTGCTGGAGATTCTGGACCGGATCCGCCGTAAATGCGGGCGCGACTATCCGGTGGGCGTGCGCTATTCCGGCGAGGAGTGGATCGAGGGCGGCCGGACGCTCGACGAGACGGTCCGCGCGGCGCAGTTATTCGAGCACCACGGCGCGGCGTTCGTCGATATCAGCGCCGGCATCTTCGAAGCGCCGGGCACGGTCATGGACCCGATGTATTACCCCCAAGGCTGGAACACCTACACCGCCGAGGAGGTCAAGAAGCAGGTCAAGATCCCCGTCATCACCAGCCACACGCTGCGCTCGCCGTCCTATTGCGAGCGGATCCTGGCCGAAGGCAAGGCCGACCTGGTGGGCATGTCGCGCCAGATGATCGCCGATCCCTACTGGGCCAACAAGGCCTTCGCGCGCAAGCCGCACGAGATCCGGCGCTGCATCTCGTGCCTGGTCGGCTGCTGGCAGGAGTCGCTGATGATCAAGCGGCACATGCGCTGCGCCATCAATCCGGCGGTCGGCGACGAGCGCTTCATCGACCTGGCCCCCGCGCCAGTGCGCTTCCAGGTGGCGATCGTCGGCGGCGGGCCGGCGGGCATGGAGGCGGCGCGCATCGCGACGCTGCGCGGCCACCGCGTGACGCTGTTCGAGAAGACCGGCGAGCTCGGCGGCGCGATCCTGTACTGCTGCGCCGTCCCGGCCAAGAGCAAGATGCGTTGGTACGCCGACTGGCTGCGCGGCCAGATGAAGAAGCTGGCCGTTGAGGTCGTTTATGGGACCGCGCCGGACGTTGTGGCGCTGCGGCGCTTCGACGCCGTCATCCTGGCCACCGGCGGGCGCGTCAAACGGCCCGCGATTCCAGGCATCGACACGCCACTGGTGCTTACATTCGAGGACGTCCTGCGCTGCGGGCTGCGGAAGTGCGAATTCCACGCCGCGGGCGGCAGCGATCCCGTGCCGACCGGCGCGACCGTGCTGGTGTGGGGCGACCACTTCGGCGCAGCCGATGCGGCCGAGAAGCTGGGCCTCGCCGGCAAGCAGGTTTACCTGGTGACCGAGAAGCCGGAGTTCGCGCAATGGATGGAGCCGTGCCATCGGGACATCCTGCTGAAGCGCTTTGCCGGCGGCAATGGGGAAGGCCTGCGCGGCAAGACCTTCGCCCAGCCGGTGACGATCCTCGCCAGGACCACCGTGAGCGCCATCGATGCGCGCGGCGAGGTCACGCTTCTCGACAACCAGTTCCGGGGCTCCACGCTGCAGGTCGATCAGGTGGTCCTGGCGGACGTCGAACCGGCGGAGAGTCTATATGACGAGCTGATGGAAGCCGGGATTCTGGCGCTGCGCATCGGCGACCTGAAGAAGGTGCGGAACCTGCGCGCCGCAGTGCGGGAGGGCGCCGAGGCCGGATTGACGCTGGATGCGGGACTGAGAGCCAACGCTAATCGCGTGTGGATCTCCCGCCATCCGACCGAGGTGGATCTGGAGTCGAACGCGCCGGATCTGAATGTCGCGGCTGATCTCGTAGCGGAGCAGTAAACGATGAACAAGATCTGACTTGGCCAGTTTTTGCGCCAATCAGATGCAGAAGGTTCGTCATTCCTATTGCGGCCGCGTGATCTTGTGATGTTCCGCCACTTCACGCAGGAAACGCAGGATCATATCGGAGTGATAGTTGCGCGAGGGCTCCAGCTCACCCTGGTTGGTATTGCCGATTGCGGAGCCGTCAGGGGCCAGAAATGCGGCCGCGGGAATGCCCTTGTCCAGGTTCAGGCCGAGTTTCCCGGCCAGATCCAGGTTCTTGTCCCAGCGGCCCACGTCGACGCTGACGATATCGAAGTGCGCCCGCACGTAGGCGTGCGTGTCGGGCTGGTCCAGCAGCCGGTGCAGCACGATGCAGTCCCCGCACCAGTTGGCTCCGAAGATCACCATCACGTCCTTTCCGGCCGCGCGGGCGCGCGCTTGCGCCGCGGCCAGGTCCTTCTTTGCGTCGGCGTTCTCGTCGTACGGCTTCGCATGCTCCTGCGCCGCGCCCTGGTTGGCCCATTGCGCATGCGCGCCGCCCGCCAGGCTCGCCGCCAGCAGCATCGCCGCCCCGCGGCACAGTGCTTTTCGTCGATTCCTCATCCCGTACATCGGTTCTCCCGGCGCGCGTTGGCTCCGTGCCATCGCTCGCGATTCTCTTTTATTCTGTCAACGCCCGCTCCTGCCGCGCATCAGTAGCCCTGCTCCCGCAGCGCCTCCTCGGTGAGCCCCGGGCGCTTCAGGTCCAGAGCGCCGAGCATCTTCTCGACGTACTTGGCTAGCACGTCGGTTTCGAGGTTCACCACATCGCCCGGGCGGCGGGAGCGCAGATTCGTGTGGGCCCAGGTGTGCGGGATTACGGTGGCGCTCAGCACGCCGCCCTCGATCTCGGCCACTGTAAGACTGATGCCGTCAATCGCCACCGAGCCTTTGTAGACGAAGTAGCGGTCGAGCTCGGGCGGGACCGACACCCGCAGCCAGTAGTTCTCGCCGCCCAGAGGATCGAGCGCGAGCACCTCGCCGGTGCCGTCCACGTGACCCTGAACGATGTGGCCGCCGAGGCGTGCGCCGGCCTGGCAAGCGCGTTCGAGATTGACCGGACTGCCCGGCCGCAGTGCGCCCAGGCTCGACCGGAGCAGCGTCTCCGGCGCAACGTCGGCGCCGAAGGCAGCCTTTTGCGGATCGACAACTGTCAGGCAAACGCCGTTCACGGAGACGCTGTCGCCGGCGCGCAAACCCTCCGCGACGAGAGGCGCGCGGACGGTCAGCCGGCTGCCGGTGGCGCGGGGCTCCAGCCGATCGACGGTCCCAAGTTCTTCGATGATGCCGGTGAACATGCGTTCTACCATCCAGTCTGCAACGGCGCCGCGGGGCGGCGCAAAGGAATTTGGAGGAACAAAGCCAAATGTCGACTTTTATTTTTAGAATGAGTGACTTAAATGGCTATCGTTCGATGTGTTCTTCGCTGGTCATTCGTTTTTCAAAGAGCAATGACGTCGGACCGCAAGAGCGGGCTACCACCCCCAGCGTAGACCCGCTGTCAAGCGGCGGATTGCGGATGCTCCACGACGGCGGGGACCGTCAGCGGCGCGGCAGGGAGAGATGCGACCGGGGCGAAGGCGTCGGGCGGCGCAGGCGCTGAAAAACAAATTTTGCGAAACAAAGCCATTTCACTGTTTTGTTATTTCGAATCAGTAGCTTGTTCGGAAATTACCTCCCATGTCGATGGACATTGTCTATGAGATTTCGATGATCCCGGTGGAAGCCACGCGCGGGAGGCTCCCATCCGATGGTAGGCCCGGTGTCAAGCTGCTGTTGTTGTCCCCGAGGGGCGAGTGGCCGGCTCCCGCGTCGCGCCCTTTAGATTTCTTTACACCGCATTTCGTAACGTTTTTATTCCTGGGCCGTTAACTAGAACAGGAAGTGGTGAGCGCCATTTGGCTCCCACGACCGGGAATTGTATCTGTAGTTGCACTCGGCCGAATCAGAAAAGGTGAGAAGAACTATGCATCTGAATGTGAACTCGAAACTCGCGGCCATCCTGTTGGCGGCGATGCTTGTCCCCGCGTTGGCGTTTTCACAGACGCCCGCGCCTGAACCGCCCGAAGGCCAGGGTCCGGGAGGCGCTCCCACAGTGATTACAGCCCGCGCCTTTGAGGACCCCGACATGGAAATGGGCCCTGGCATGGACATGGACATGGGTCCCGGCATGGACATGCAGATGGGCCCGGGAATGGGTATGGGTATGGGCCATGTCAGGGGAATGGCAATTCGCATGGAAGGCGAGAACGACATGGGCTTGGGCCGGGCGATTCACGACCCCAAACTGAGGGAGCAGCTCGGCATCACGCCCGAGCAGGTGACGAAGATCCAACAGGAGATGCTGAGTTTCCAGAAGGCCGAGATCATGGCCCGGGCCGACGTTGAGGTGAAGCGGCTCGACCTGCATAGCCTCTTGGAAGCCGAGAATCCCGACCCGGCGGCGATAGAAAAGAGCCTGCGAGCGGCCAATGCGGCCCAGTTCGTGCTCGAAAAGGCCCAGATCGATCATCAGCTCGCCACTCGCGCCTTGCTCACGCCCGAGCAGCGCCAGAAGCTCCAGAAGATGCGGGAAGAGGCCCCTCGCCACTTCGCCGGCCCGGGCGGCCCGGGCGGAATAATGCATCCTGGCGAGAACGTATTCTTCTACCGCCGCGACGGGGGTGGGGTGACGCATCCTGGCGGGAACGAGTTCTTCTTGCGCCGCGATGCGGGTGGGATCGTGCATCCTGGCGGGGACGTGATGTATATGCGCACCCCGCGTGTCGAGAAAAGGGTAATCGTGCGCTCCGGCGAGGCGACCGCTGTGCCTGCCCCGCCCCCACCGCCGGAGCCGAAGCAGTAGTATCCCCGCAGCCCGACGGCCCGCGGCAACCCCGCCGCACAAGCACACGTCGGGTCCCACCAGCCGGGCGTGTGCCGTTGCCTGTAAGCCCCTGCCCGGTCTGCCACCGCAGCTGCGTGAAAGAGACTGCCCGCGTCAGGACTGTTCATGCCCTGAGCTGCCGCCCTATGGCGCGGAGCCGAGGGCGTGCCTGCCTGCTATAATCAAGCCGATGCGGCTCGCTGCCCTGACGGTAGCTTTGTGGATGGGGGTCGCGGCGTCCCCTCAGGACGCGCGGCTGGATGCTCTACGCGCGACCCTGGCGACCTTGCGGTCGCATGCCGCTGAGGCAACTATGGAGAGGCCCGCGCCGGGGCAGGAGCTTACTGCCGCCAAGCACCAGCTTCGGGACTGGATTGAAGCGCAACTCGGTTCCCTCAAGGATGATGTCGACGAGAAGGCGCTCGCGGATAAAATCAACCAAGCGCTCAAAGCTATGGGTGCCACGGCCGCAGTGCAGGACCTGAATTATCTGGGTTATCTCGGAGACGTCCGCGTGAGCTATGAACCCGGGCTCTTGATTATTACAACCGCCGTAGGTATCCTCTGCCAGATGGACGAGTCGGCCTACGGATACAAGTCCGTAAACGGCCACTGGCAACGAGTCTGGGAGTCGGAACAGATTGATTATTCTCCGAAGAAGTACGCTCCCCAGTACATAGAGGCCGTGCACGTCTGGCAGTCGTCCAAGGACGGGCACGTGGAGGGTCCTGCATACGCGATGACCTTGGGGCACGGATGGGGGTGCGCATCCTTTTGGCACACGGCCTATTATCGGGTTTGGCGAGTCGACTCTTCAGGATCGAAATTGCTGATCGACGACTCTGGGGATGCTTATCTGCGGGCGGCCGACTACGCCGTAGGAAGCATCATTAAAGATCGGACCGTCGAGAATGCACCGGTTGACGTGCTGGTTGAGTTCGCGCAGCGCAGCATCGACGGCGGCGTCCACAACCGGGAGGCTGTTCGCCACTTCTTGATCGACGGAGATCAGGTCCGGCGTGTGGATCCGGTTGCGCTCAGTCCGCGCGACTTTGTAGACGAGTGGCTGACGAGTGGTTGGAATGAAAGTGCTACATGGTCCGCATCTCCGACCCTGCGACAGTGGCATGCGAAGTTACATGCCGATTTCGTCTCAGGGGAGTTTGGCGACCCGACCATGCACTGCCAGAGTCCCGATCTGTGGCAGGTTACCGTCGGGTCCAGGAACGCGCAGAAGGATTTCGAGTTGGAGCCCGGCGTCTACTTCCTCGTCCGCTGGCGTCCTCCGTATCACTTCACGATGATGAATATCGGCGACAAGCCGTGGCCTCGCTGCACCCAAGAGGACCCCGAAGCGGACGAGTGGAGAACGCTCTTCTCCACACAGGACTGGCGTCAATAGTTTAGAAGAATAACGGAGTGATTCCCGGAAGGCTGCTTCTTGGCTATGCCTCAGGTGTCGCGGTCTCAGAAGCCATCGTCCGCGTTCCCCCCCGATCAGGCGCTCTTGCCGAACTTCGCCAGCATGGCTTCCCGCAGCATCCGGTTGAGGTTGGTCTGATAGCCCTTCCCGTGCTGGCGAAGCCAGGCTACGACGTCGGCGTCCAAGCGCACCGTCAGTTGCTGCTTGAGCGGCCGGTAATACGGGTTGCGGACGGCGTTCTCCCAGAAGCTCTCCTTGAGCGGGGGAATGTCCGAAAAGTCGATCTCCGAATCGGGGCGCGCCGCGAGCCGTGCCAGCTTGCGCTTCCGGGCGGGGGTGATCGGATTGTCAGATAGAGTCTTGGACACGAGTTTCTTCATAACGACTTCGCTCCTTTCGGGTGGCGCGGCGGGCCGAAATCAGGCGGAGGACTTCGTCCCGGCCTTCTTCACGCACGGTGTGGACGACCAAGAGCAGGACGACGCCGCCAGCCAGTCCCAATGCATGCCAGCGTAGCTCCCCTGCCCCGGGTGCAGGGTCCCGCTCGAACAGTGCGTAAGGGTCTTCGAAGACAAGCATGGCGTCCTCGAAGCTGACGTGGTGCTTCGCCTGATTCATGCGCGCTTTGACAGGGTCCCACTCGAAGCGCATCATTCCAGTTCGAGTATAACTCCAAAATTGTAGTTACAGAAGCGGCAATACTGCTGAGCTGGAGACATCAAGGACGCCGCGTGTGCTCCGGCGACCGGGCGCCCGCCAGATTGGAGCCGCCCGATCAACCCGGCAACCCGGTTTTCGCATTTCCCTACGCCTTCACCACTGTCGCCTCGACGGCGAACTCGTCGGGCGTGATGACGTGCAGACTCAGGTCGCGCAGCCGGATCGCATCCACGCGGCGGCGGCGGCCGATGCCGCCGGCGACCGGCAGCGATTGCAGCCCGCCCAGGATTTTGGGCGCGTAGTAAAAGTAAATGCGGTCGGCGACGCCGCCCTCCAGCGCGGCCCAGTTCACTTTGCTGCCGGCCTCGATCATCAACGAGAGGACCTTGCGTTCGGCGAGCGTCCGCACCACGGCGTGCATGTCGGTCTGGCCGCCGGGCTGGTCCGCCACCAGCACTTCGACGCCGCGCTCCTCCAGGAGTCTTCGACGCGCGGCCGGGGCAACCGAAGTGCACACGGCGAGCACGTCTCCGCGGCAGCTTTCCACCATATGCGACTGCAGCGGCAGGCGCAGCTGCGAGTCCAGAACGATGCGCAGCAACGGGCGCGAGCGCTCCAGGCCGCTGCGGTCGGTGAGCAGGCAGTCGTCGGCCAGCACGGTGCCGATGCCGGTCAGGATCGCGTCGTGCAGGTGGCGCATCTGCTGCACGTGAGCACGCGCTTTTTCGGAAGTGATCCAGCCTGAATTGTCCTCGGGCGCGGCGATCTTGCCGTCCAGAGTGAGCGCCGATTTGAGCGTGACCAGCGGGCGGCCGGTGCGCATGAAGTGGAAAAAAGGGCGATTCAACGCCTCGGCTTCAGCCGCCAGCGAAGGGTCGATCTGCACCTCCACGCCGCCCGCGCGCAGCATCTCGAAGCCTCGTCCCGCGACCAGCGGATTGGGGTCCTGGTGAATCGCCACGACGCGCGCCACGCCGGCCCGGACGAGTGCCTCGGCGCACGGCCCAGTGCGACCCTGGTGGGAGCACGGTTCGAGATTGATGTACAGCGTCGCGCCGCGGGCGCGCTCGCCGGCTTCATCCAGAGCGACGATTTCGGCGTGCCGGGCGCCGGTCCAGGTGTGGAAACCACGCCCGACGATGTCGCCGTTGTGGACTAGGACGGCGCCCACATTCGGGTTGGGCGAGGTGCGCCCCAGGCCCTGCCGGGCCAGTTCGAGGGCGGCGGCCAGGTAGTGGGAGTTCATGATTCAAACAGTGAGGCGATGAAGCGCTCGGGGTCGAACGGCAACAGGTCGTCGGCCTGCTCGCCCACGCCGATAAAGCGGATGGGCAGGTTGAGCTCGCGCGTGATGGCGACGACGATGCCGCCCTTGGCCGTACCGTCGAGCTTGGTGAGAATCAGGCCGGTGACGCCCGCCGAGGCGGTGAATTTGCGGGCCTGTTCGAGACCGTTCTGACCGGTGGTGGCGTCCATTACGAGCCATACTTCGTGCGGCGCGCCGGGGATGACGCGCCCGGCGGTGCGGCGCATCTTTTCCAGCTCGGCCATGAGGTTGTCCTTGGTGTGCAGACGGCCGGCGGTGTCGGCCAGCAGGACGTCGGTCCGGCGCGCCCGCGCGGCGTGGATGGCATCGAAAACGACGGCGCTCGGATCGGCGCCCTGGCCCTGGGCGATGACTTCGGTGGCCGTGCGCCCGCCCCACACCTGAAGCTGTTCGATGGCAGCGGCGCGGAAGGTGTCGGCGGCACACAGCAGAACGCTCTTACCGGCGCTTTTGAAACGCGCGGCGAGCTTGCCGGCGGTGGTGGTTTTCCCCGAACCGTTGACGCCCACCAGCAGAATCACGGTGGGCGGTTCGGCGGCAAACTGGAAGGGCTTCTCCGAGCCCTCGAGAACGCCCAGGAGATGCTCGCGGATCAGGCCCCGCAACTGGGCCGGATCATCCACCAGCTTGCGGTCCACACGCTGGCGAATGCTTTCGAGAATCTCGCTCGCAGTGCCGACGCCGATGTCGGCCGTGATCAGAGTGGATTCGAGCTCCTCGAGCAGCTCGGCGTCGATTTCCTTGCGGCCCTGGAGGACGTTCTCGACCTTGTCGACCAGCCCGGCGCGGGTCTTCTGAATGCCCTGCTTCAACCGCTCCAGCAGACTCAAGGGCGGGCTGGCGGGAGTGGCGAGGGCCGGTTCCGGCTCGGCCGGCGGAGTTCCGAAAAGAGATTGGAACATGGAGCTGCGCGTCTTCTCCTCAATTGTAGCGATCCGGGGGATGAAGGCGAGACGAAAGGAGGCAGCGTGAAAAACAGCGAGATCACGGCAACAGCACAGCGGCCGCCGCGTGCTGGCACGGCAACGGCACGGTGACTTCCCGCAGCGCGGCCGGCTATTCGCCGATGATTTTGACCAACGCGCGTTTGCGGCGGCGGCCGTCGAATTCACCGTAGAAGATCTGTTCCCACGGGCCGAAATCGAGTTTCCCGGCGGTGATGGCGACGACGACCTCGCGGCCCATCAGCTGGCGCTTCATGTGCGCGTCGGCGTTGTCCTCGCCGGTGCGGTTGTGGTGGTAGGAGGCCACAGGCTCGTGCGGAGCGAGCTTCTCGAGCCAGTGGTCATAGTCGTGGTGCAAACCGCTTTCGTCGTCGTTGATGAAGACGCTGGCGGTGATGTGCATGGCGTTGACCAGGCACAGGCCTTCGCGCACGCCGCTCTCGCGCAGGCATTGCTCAACCTGGGGAGTAATGTTGACGAAAGCGCGGCGGGTGGGAGTCTCGAACCACAGCTCCTGGCGATAGCTCTGCATGGCGGCTGAGAGTTATTGTCCAGGAATGGAGGTGCGGTTGTCGCCCCCCGGCGAGGGCCAGCGCCACAGGCCCGGTGGGCAGACCAAGCCTGTGGCGGGCTCGCACGCGCGGAGTGGACAGCTCGCGAGCGCGAGAGGGACGGCGGGGGTCCAAAGGTCTTATCGGCTCGCGGCGGACGCGAATTGAGTCTAATCAACGCTGTGCGGCGGCGGCCGATGCGCGCCTCACACCGTAGGGCCGGGCTGGGGCTCGGCGGCGCCGCTGCGCTCCAGTTCGGCCTCCAGCACCTGGTACAGCTCCGCCGGAAAGACCGGCTTGGCCAGAAAAGCTCTCATGCCGGCGGCGAAGCAGGCCTTGACGTCATCCTGCAACACGTGCGCGGTCATGGCGATGATCGGAGTCCGGCGGGCCGCGTCGCGCTCCAGAGCCTGGATCGCCGCAGTCGCCTGGAACCCGTCCATCTCCGGCATCTGCAGGTCCATCAGCACGGCATCGAAGCGGTCCTTCCGGAAGAGCTCCACGGCTTCCCGGCCGTTAGCGGCAATGGCCACTACGTAGCCTTGCTTTTCCAGCAGGATACGCACCAGCTTCTGATTCACGACATTATCTTCCACAACCAGGATGCGCCGCGGCACCTCGCCCTGAGGACTCGCCGGCCGCTCACTGCGCCGCGCGGGCGGTGCGGCGGCGCGCGCCATCTCGGGCCGGCCCATGCGCGCCGTGAAGTGGAACCGGCTGCCGCGGCCGGGCTCGCTTTCGACCCAGATCCGGCCGCCCATGAGTTCCACCATGTGCGAACAGATGGAGAGTCCCAGACCGGTGCCTCCGTAGCGCCGCGTCATCGACCCGTCGGCCTGCTGAAAGGCCTCGAAGATCAGCTTCTGCTTGTCGCGCGGGATGCCCATTCCGGTATCCTCGACGAGGCAATGCAACAGCACCGAGCGCTCCTGAATCTCATCCGCCGCAACATGCACCGTCACGCCGCCGCGTTCGGTGAACTTGAGCCCATTGCTGACCAGGTTGAGGACGATCTGACGCAGCCGCAGGGGATCGCCTTCCAGGACCTGGGGAACGCCCGGATCGATGGCGCAGCCCAGCTCGAGCCCACGCGCCCGGGCCAGCGGCAGCATGGTCTGAACGGCCCCGCCGATGCAGTCCTCCAGAGCCACGCGAGTGCGGTCGAGCACCATCTTGCCGGCCTCGATCTTGGAGAAATCGAGAACATCGTTGAGCAGTCCCAGCAGCGCCTGGGCCGATTCCTGGGCGGTTTCGATGTACTCCTGCAAATCCGGTGTCGCAGCCAGCGGCCGCGCCAGAGCCAGCATGCCCATCACGCCGTTCATCGGAGTTCTGATTTCGTGGCTCATGTTGGCCAGGAACTCACTCTTGAAGCGGTTGCCCGCCTCGGCCTTCAGCTTGGCGTCGGCCAGCTCGCGGGTGCGCTGTTGCACGGCCGACTCGAGGTGGCGCTGCTGCGCCAGATGGCTGCGCTCGCGGGCCCACAGCATACCCAGCGCCAGCAGGATCAGGGCGGCGGCGAAGAGCGCGCGGAACCACCACGTCTGCCACCACGGGGGCAGGACCCCGAACGAAACGCGGGCCGGCTGGGCGCTCTCGATGCCCGCCCCGTTGCGGCCCACAACCTCCAGCGTGTATCCGCCGGCCGGCAGATCGGCGAATTCGACTTCATTCTGCGCGGTCTCGGTCCAGGCCGAAGTGAGGCCCAGGAGCCGGTAGCGGAAGCGGATCGCCCGCTCGTTCAGGAAAGTCAGCGCGGCAAAGCCCGCGTGGAAGGCGCCGGAGCCGAACGGAATGGCAGGCGCCGGCGCGGCCAGCAGGTCGTACCTGCCAATGGTCGCCGAGACCAGCGCCGTTGAAGTAGGGCTGGGCCGGAAGGCGCTGCGCTCCGGCCGGAAGCGCGAAACGCCCTGGCTGGTCGAGATCCAGACGCTGCCGTCCGGGTCGGCGAAAAAGCCGAACTCGTTGCACTCGTCCCACAGCAGCCCGTCCTGCCGATCGTAGTGATTCCACCCCGCGCCGTCAAAAACATCCACGCCCTGGTCGGTGCCGGCCCAGATCCAGCCGCGCTGATCGGCTCCCACAAAAAACGCCAGGTAACCCGCATTCCGGTTGTGCTTAGGGTAATGCTCGAGGCCCGGCGGCGAGATGCGCGGATCGAGGCGCGACAAGCCCAGCGGTTCATCGTAGGCCAGCCAGGCCCTTCCGTCAGGGTCCTCGTTGACCGCGGTGACTGCCTGCCCCAACAGGCCGTCCCGGCGGGTGAACACGCGCCATCGGCCGGCGTTCCACAGGGCCACGCCTTTGTTGGTCGCGAACCACACCCGGCCAGCCGAGCCAAAGCTCAGCATGCGGGCCTTGATGTCGGGGGCATCAGCCGGCCGGGGCAGCGCATCGAAATACAGCCCGCTCGGGGTCCGCCGGCTGCGGAAAATGCCGCCTGACGAGACCACCCAGAGCGTGCCCTGCGGGTCGAATTCCAGATCGCTGATATCGCCGCCTGAAAGGCCGCTCGAGCGTCCATAGACCCGCGCGGCGGCGTGACCCGGATCGTGGCACAGGATGATGCCCGAGGCCCCGCCGGCACAGACGGTTCCGGCCTTGTCGGCGGAGACGGCGACAAGCGATTCCGAGGCCAGTAGGCCGGGGGCGGCGACGCGCCACATTCGGCGCTGGCCGTCCAGGCGCCAGAGACCCTGCGCCGTGGCGGCAAAAATGGTCCCGTGGGGATCTTTGGCCAGGTGAAAAACCAGAGCGCCGCCCAGTCCCTCCTTCTGTGTCCAGGATTCCCATTGCCCGAATCCCAAACGGCGCACCAGCCCCCTGCCGGCGATGCCCAGCCACAGCGCACCCTCTTTGTCGAGCAGCACGGCCTGTACCGACTCTCCGGGCAAGCCCTGATCGCGGCGAATTGCCTGCCAGCCGTGTTTGTCTCTGAGCAGCAGGCCCTGGCTGGTCGGCACGCCAAGCACTCCGTCACTGCCGGCGTACAGGCGGATGCTTCTCCAGGGGTTGGGAATCGAACGCCCGGAGGATTCAAACCGCGACGCGCCGTGCGCTTTTTTCCATAGCCCGGCCGCGTTGCGGGCCCACAATACGCCCTCGCTGTCGGTCACCAGCGCCGACCAGGGTCCGGCGGGCAGTCCCGATTCGGGGCCCCACTCCCGAGTCCGCTCCCCGCTCTGCGAACACAGCCGGGAGCCGCAACCGTACCAGAAAACACCGTCGGGATCGACGTGCACGGAATACGCGCCGTGGTCCGTTCCGGGGACAGGGCTCAGATGCCAGGTCCAAGAACGCGGCTGAGACTGGCCGAGCCACAGCCCCTGGCGGGCCGAGATCACCTGTCGGCCCGGGCCGGGGAATTCAAGCTGCGAGTGGTCCGCCGCGGTGAGCTGGCCGGGAAAATCGACGGCCTCAAATCGTTCGCGGGCCCAGCGCGCCGGGCCGCGCGACGTGAGAGCCCACAGCGTGCCATCGGCCGCCAGTTTCAAATCGAAGATCGAACTGCTGGGCAAGCCGCTCGCCGGGCCGTACTGGCGGAACCGGCGTCCGTCGAATCGGAACAGACCGTTCCTGGTCCCGATCCAGATGAAGCCCGGGCGATCCTGCACCAGACATTCGACGGAGAGGTTCCCCAGTCCCTCATCCTCTCCGTACAGTTTGAAGTTATAGTGCTGCCCGAACAAGGATACGCCCAGCCCCGGCAATGCGAGGCAGCACGCCAGGAGCGAACGCCAGCGGACCGTGCGATCCAGCGAAGGCACACGGCTCATACTAGGACCTCATCGGCACTGCAAAGTGCGAACTGAGGCGGATACCCTCCCGCTAAACACAAGTTACTCGTAGTCTGTCGGAACCGGGACCGCTGGTGCAAGGTCGAATCGGCGCCGCTGGCCGTCGCGCCCGGCCGTCTCGATTGCTAACCTCGAAGGGCAGGCCGTTCTCAGAGGCGCGGGAGTCCGGCCCTGGCGCGATCGAGGGCCGAGGCTCAAAGCCGGCTTTCGGCCTGCGCAGCCGCCCCCCCCCACGCCGCGCCCGACGCGTGACTGGAGCAGACCGTGACCTCATCCACTTCATCCCCTGACCGGACCATTCCCGCCGACGCTCAACGCGATGAGCTGATCCGCTACCTGAACCTCAAACTGGCCGCGCTCGGTCAACCGACCAGCCGCAGCACGGCCGACCCCTACACGCTCGAAGTCGCCGGGCCGCTGCTGCGCAATCACTATCAGAAGGACCTGCTGCTGGGCGACCTGTTGTGTCCCGCGGACACCCGGATCCAGACCTTTCTGGACGATCAACTGGCGGCCACGTGCCCGTCGGGCGTCCCGCGTCTGCCCAGCCGCACGTTCGTCCTCGACCGGCCCGGCCTGGCACGCGTGATGTCGCTGCCGGCCACGGGTGACAGCATCGCCTCGACCTACCTGCATTCGTATCGCATCGTGCAGGGCGTGCTGCACAATCCGAACAACGACCGGCGGACGACCAAGGGCGTTTTCCACATCGTCGAGGGCGGGCTGCCGGTTCCCGCCGACAAGATCACGGTCCCGAAACGGGCCTTCGCGAAGCTGCTGGAGGAGGCGCTGCGCCCGCCCGCGAGCGTCCTGGCGCTGCCCTTCACGGCGGACCAGCCGGAGCAGGCGCGGATGTTCGTCTCGCTGCTGCTGCGCCCGGTGGTGTCTCCGGCGGCGGGCAGCGAGCCGGAAAAAAGCATGGAGATCCGCTGCTTCGCTCCGGCCAGCCTGGTCAGCAACCTGGATTTCGTGGAAGCCGTATTCGGCAACGGCGGCGATCCGTACCTGCCCGAAAACGACGCCGCGCTGGACATCCTGCACTGGACGGGGCACACCGGGTGCATCATCGTGGCGCCGCATGTCATGGGTCTGCGCAAGAAGGACCTCGGTCTGCCGCACGTCAGCGCGGCCACCGAGAGGGAGCGGCGCGATGGCATGTGCTGGGAACAGGAAGACGAAGCCTACAACGGCGGCCAGGCCTTCAAGGTGACCTGCCGCGATCAGCGCGGCGTAATTGTTTCGATTATTGCGGACAACTATTACGGATATTGCAAAAAGGAGGTTAAGACTCAGATCAGTTTCTCGGCCAATCTGTTCGGCTTGTGCGAGGAGGAACACGCCGGCGGAGCGGTGGCCTTCGCCTCCTACGTGCTGGGCCAGGATTTTTACGCCGACCGCACGGTGCCGCTTAAGAAGACGACCTTCGAGGCGGCGCTGAAGATCCTGGGCGAGCGGGCCGAGGCGAAGCCCGGACGCTACGCCGTCGACCGGCGCTACCCGGATGTCTTCTACCTGCCGGAGAACGCGGAGTTCCACGTGCTTGAGGGCTTCGTCAAGTGGCCGGTGGAGGGCGGCGCGCAACAGCTCGCGCTCAACATCGGCGACACCTACGTCCTGCCCTCGGGCTACCGGGTGTGGATGGAGAAGCAACGCGGCGGCACGACCTGGCGGCTGGTGGGCGCGGTGGCCGACGGCACGCTGTGCCACAAACCATCCACCGTCTCGGGCGGAGGCAAGTCCGAGATCTCAAAGTCGATCACCAGCGTGCTGCTGCAGGGACCGATCTTCGTGCGCGACTACCACGCGGACATGCAGCAGGCAGCCGAGATTCTGAAGAAGGACTTCTCCACGATTCACGTCAAACCGCGCACCGACGACCGGCCCAAGCGACCGATCCTGAGCCCGGAGCGCTCACTGGGCTCGGTCATCAAGCTGCTCACGCCCTCGCCGGACTACAAGGAAGAGTACAACGACTGGGTGCGGAAACTGCCACAGACCATCCGCCAACTGGTGTTCACGGTCAAACGCTATTACCGGCCCGAGTGGGGAGCCGACTGGCAGCAGCATTTCACCGTCGACCGGATCAACGGCTACCTGGGGCACGAGCTGAAGTACCACGACCAGAAGATGATGAGCAACTACCTCCGGGTGGGCTTCGATCCCGACGGGTCGTGGCGCATTTACAAGCTGCGTCCCGATTTCCACCCGGCCGAGAAGGTGCAGGCCGAGGACGACATCACGGCCTCCGTGGTGGTGCCGCGGGAGAGCCTGAACGACCTGGATGCGCGCTATTCCAACCCCAGCGTCAAACTGGTGACCAACTGCGAGGCGCTGCTGTTCCAGCGGCCCGACGAGGCGATTCATCGCGGCTTCGACGCTCAGGCCGAGGCCGACCTGGCCGCGCCGGGCACGTTCATCTCGAATTTCGAGCCGCTGAGCGTCGAGCAGGCGCGGGCGATCGTCGACCACGTGGTCGAGTTCGACCAATACACCGAGCCGATGAAACGACTGCTGGAGGGCTTCGTCAAGGGCTGCGGCGTCTCCTACGCCGTCTCGTCGGCGCTGCCGCGCATGGTGGACGGAAGCCCGTCGAAGAATCCGCGCTACCTGCAACAGCGCCCCGACGTGGTCAACGCGCGCGGGACTTACCTGGCCGAAATCAGCGCGCGGCTGGACCGGGAAATTCCGTCCGGCAGCCGGGTGCATTTCCCGGTGAACGCGGTGCTCGCGGGACGCCGCGGCAGTCCGCCCGACGCCAAGATCGGGCTGCCGCCGCTGGCGGTCTACAACCCGATCCATTACCAGGATCTGCCCGAACTGTTCATGGATTTTACCTCCAGCCTGACCGGAAAATCGCCCTCCACGACGGGCTTCGGCAGCGAGGGCGCGTTGACCAAGCGCCCGTTCAATGCCCTCTGGCCGGTGGTCGACCTGAACAACGCGCTGGTCTCGTTCATCCTCACGGGCTACGCCGGCTTCACCACCGCGGCGGGCTACATCGGCCCGCTGTTCCGCGTCGATCACGACATCAGCATGCTCGTTCCGGAGCTGTGGTGCCGGATGAAACCGGGCGAGCGGGAGCCGGCTTTCCTGATTCAGAACGGCTATCTCGAAAAAGTGAACGACTTCGAGCTGGGCGGGCGCAAAGTGCTGGCCAGCCGGCTGGGCTACCGCATGACGTCGCTGTTCGCGGACCAGTTTCTGGGCCGGCTGTTCGAGACGCCCGACATGGTGTTCACCGAGGAGCTGCTGCGCCCCGAGAAGCAGGACCTGGCGGCGTTCGCCACGGGCGTCGATGCGATCGTCGAATCGCAGCGCCGCGTGGCCCAGGAGTACTTCGAGGACGGCAGCGTGGAGGCGGCCTGCCCGCCGCTGAAAGCGCTGCTGCACATCATGGCGCACGGCGCCTGCGAGGGCCTGGGCGCGGAGGATCCCGCGCTGCGCGTGCTGTTCACGCGCGAACATCTGCTGGAAAGCGATTGGTACCGCGAACGCCTGCGAGTCAAGCAGCAGCGCGACGTCGCATTGTGGCACCGCAACATCGCGGCGCTGGAGGCATTTCGCGCCACGCCCATCCTGGCGGCCGCGGGGCGGCTGGATACGGATGCGCTGCTCGAGACGGCGCGCCGCGAATTGGCGCACGCCGGCTCGGCCGAGTACCTGGGAGAATTGACGGGAACGATCGGGGCCGACCCGTTCCATTGCCAGATTCCGGCGGCGGGCTGAACCCGCCGCCAACGCAGGAGGGGGCCGCAAGCCTGAGCAGCGGCCCGCGCGCCTCGTAGCACGCGTCAATCGAACCCCCAGGCCGCTGTGCGGCGGCGCAGGTCGAACTTCGCGCTTGCAGATTTCAAATTGCCGTGTACAATTTTAAGGTTCCATGAATTTCTTGGGAATCGGCCGTGCAAGCAGGTGGCAATGCGCAAGGCGCTGACGTTTCTAGGAATCCTTAACGATTCGGATATTGACTGGCTGGTCACCATGGGGGCCAAGCGCGAAGTGGCGCCGGGCCACGTGCTGGTGAGCGAAGGAGTGCCGATCGATTCGGTGTTCCTGGTGATCGACGGCCGCTTCTCAGTGACGGTCTCGGCTCTGGGCGGGCGGGAAGTGGCGCAGTTGATGTCCGGCGAGGTGATCGGCGAGATGTCGTTTGTCGACTCCAACCCGCCCTCGGCTTCGGTGCAGGCGCTGGAGGGCTCGGCGGTGCTGGCCGTGCCGCGGGCGCGGCTCAGCGCCAAGTTGAACAGCGACACCGCCTTCGCGTCGCGATTCTACCGCGCGCTGGCGGTGTTTCTGGCCGACCGGCTGCGCAGCACGGTGGCGACCCTGGGTTACAGCTCCACCGAAGCCCTGGACCAGGACAAGGTTTACAAGGACGAGATCGACCCGGATACGCTGGACGCGATCTCGTTGGCCGGGGCGCGCTTCGAGTGGATTCAGAAGAAGCTGCGTTCGGTCTGAGACGGAGAATCGAGCGGGAATGGCCTCCAGGAACACCAACCTCTACCGCGCCAAGGCGCTGGAGCGCTTCGCTTCACCGGACAATCTGGAGCGGCTGGTGCCGGCGGTGCACCGGCGCGACTGGATGCCGGTGCTGGTCACCGGAGTCCTGTTCGGGCTGGCGCTTTTCTGGGCCTTCGCCGGGAGCGTGCCGACGGTCGTGTCCGGCCGCGGGGTGCTGCTGAAGCCGCGGCGCGTGGTGCGCGTGCAATCCCTGGGCGGCGGCCGGCTGCTGGCGCTGACGGTGCGCGCCGGCGACGAGGTGCAGACGGGCCAGATCATCGGCAAGCTGGACCAGTCCGAGATCCGCAAGCGCATCGAAGAGGACCGCGCGACGGTGGCGACGCTGACGGGGCAGGACCACGTCAAGACCGCGTCGGACCAGCAGCGGCTGCAACTGCAACTGCAGCAGGACGCCGCCGAGCGCAGCTCGCTGGCGGTGCAGCGTTCCACGCTGGAGGCTTCGCTGGCCAACGCGCAGGCGCTGGTCCAGCCGCTGGAGGAGCATCGCGCCGCGGTGCACGAAATGGTGAAGCAGGGGCTGCTGGGACGCGCCGCGCACGATGTCTCGGATGCGGAATTCGCATACCGCGACAACGACATCCGCATCGCGGAATACAAGGCCAAGCTGTCGGAGATCGACGGGCAGACCAGGCAGATCGCGACGCGCGAAGCGCAGCTCGACCGCGAGACTCTCGAATCCACCATGGCGCGCCACAACCAGGTCGGGCAGATCAACGACACCATAGCCCTCAACGAGGTTCAACTGCGGCAAAACGGGGATATCCGGTCGGAGTTCGCCGGACGCGTGATGGAAGTGCTGGCCACGCCCGGCCAGGTGCTGGCGCCCGGCACGGCGGTGCTCTCGCTGCAGATCGAGGATCCCGACTCGACGCTGACCAGCATCTCCTACTTCCCCATCGCCGACGGCAAGAAGATCCAGCCGGGTATGCGCATCCAGGTGACGCCCGACACGGTGGAGCGCCAGCGCTTCGGCGGCATCCTGAGCACGGTGACCAAGGTCTCCCCGCTGCCGGTGACGCGCGAGGGGGCGCTGAGCGTGATCGGGAATCCGGACGTCGTCCAGTCGCTGATGAGCAGCGGCGCGTATATCGAAGTCACGGCCCGGCTGGAGACCGACCCCGCGACCTTCAGCGGTTACCGCTGGTCGTCGTCGCGCGGGCCGAACCTGAAGATGTCGTCGGGGCTGACGCACCTGAGCCGGGTGACGATCGAGGGGCGCGCGCCGATCACGTATCTGATGCCCATTCTGCGCGAGTCATCCGGAATTTATTAACGTCGGGGATTTACTAGCGTCGGGGAACTACTGAGGAATGGCATGGCAGTGAGCAGGAAAGAGGCGCCGCTCCCTTCGAAGCGAGTCCACACCCCGCTGGTGCTGCAGATGGAGGCCGTCGAATGCGGCGCCGCGGCGCTGGGCATCATCCTGGCCTATTACCGGCGCATCGTTCCGTTGGCGGTACTGCGGCGCGAGTGCGGGGTTTCGCGCGACGGCTCCAAATGCTCCAACGTGTGCAAGGCGGGGCGCAACTACGGCCTGGTGGCCAAGGCGTTCAAGAAAGACCTGGCGGGGCTGAAGGAACTGCGCTACCCCTACATCGTCTTCTGGAACTTCAATCACTTTCTGGTGGTCGAGGGCTACCGCAACGGCCGGGTGTACCTGAACGATCCGGGCAGCGGCCCGCGCAGCGTGGATCTGGAGGAGTTCGACGAGTCCTACACGGGCGTGGCGATGGTGATGGAGCCGGGGCCCGGGTTCCAGTCCGGCGGCCGCAAGAAGAGTATGGTGGCCAGCATTCGCGAGCGCTTGAAAGGCTCGCTGCGCCCGCTGCTGTTCGCGGGTTTCACGGCGCTGCTGCTGGTGCTGCCGGGCCTGGCGACGCCGGCCCTGACCCAGACCTTCGTGGACAAGGTGCTGGTGCAGGGCTTCCGCGACTGGGGGCGGCCGCTGGTGCTGGGAATGATCATGGCGGCGCTCATGAAGGCGTTTCTGACCAGCATCGAGCTGCGGGTGCTGCGCTTCATGCAGATCAAGCTGGCGGTCTCGATGGCGGGGCGCTTCGTGTGGCAGCTATTCCATCTGCCGGCGGCCTTTTACGCCCAGCGCTACGCGGGCGAGATCAGCAGCCGCATCGCGTTGAACGACAACGTGGCCGCGGTGCTTTCGGGACGCCTGGCGACGACGGGAATCGACCTCCTGATGATGATCTTCTACCTGGCGGTGATGATGCAGTTCGACGTGCGGCTGTCGCTGGTGGCGGCGGCGTTCGCGGGGCTGAACTTCGCCACGCTGCGCTGGATTGAACGCCGGCGCGTGGAGGGCAACTACCGGCTGGCCGCGAACATGGGCAAGACGGTGGGCTTCGGCATCGCGGGACTGCAGAGCATCCGCACGCTCAAGGCGTCGGGGCTGGAGTCCGATTTCTTCGCGCGCTGGGCCGGCTACTTCGCCAACCTTGGCATTTCGCAGACGGAGCTGGGCCAGACCAACAACGTGCTGGGCGTGGTGCCCGGGTTCCTGACGAGCCTGATGACGGCGTGCATCCTGGTGTTCGGGGGATTCGAGGTGATGAGCGGGAAGCTGAGCATCGGCCAGCTGGTTGCATTCCAAAGCCTGACGACGAGCTTCCTGCTGCCGGTGATCAGCCTGGTGAGCCTGGGCGAGACGCTGCAGGTGCTGGAAGGCGATCTCAACCGCCTGGACGACGTGCTCAGCAACCCCGTGGGGCAGGAGCCGGAGTGGAATGAGCGCGCGCGGCTGGGGGCGGTGCGGCTGCAGGGGCGGCTGGAGTTTCGCGACGTCTCGTTCGGCTACAGCCCGGTGGTGCCGCCGCTGATCGAAGGGCTGTCGTTCACCGTGGAGCCGGGCCAGCGCATCGCTCTGGTGGGCGGCAGCGGGTCGGGCAAATCGACCATCGCCAAACTGGTGGCGGGCCTGTACCCGCCCAATGGCGGCGAGATCCTGTTCGACGGCGTGCCGGCCGGCGAGATCCCGCGCGAGGTGATGGCGCATTCGCTGGCCATGGTGGAGCAGGACATTCTGGTGTTCGGAGGGTCGGTGCGCGACAACCTGACGCTGTGGGACGCTTCCACGCCGGAAGAGAGCGTCGTGCAGGCCTGCGAGGACGCGCTGGTCGACGACGTGATTCGCGCCATGCCCGACGGCTTCCGGAGTTCGCTGCTCGAGGGCGCGGCCAACCTGAGCGGCGGCCAGCGGCAGCGGCTGGAGATCGCGCGCGCGCTGGCCTGCAACCCGGCGCTGCTGATCATGGACGAAGCCACCAGCGCGCTGGACTCCGAAACCGAGCGGCTGATCGACCGCAACATCCGCCGGCGGGGCTGTAGCTGCGTGATTGTGGCGCACCGGTTGAGCACGATCCGCGACTGCGACGAAATCATCGTCCTCGAACAGGGCAAAGTGGTGCAGCGCGGCACGCACGCCGCGATGGTCCGCGAGGGCGGCCACTATCTGCGCCTGCTGGCCGACGATCCGAGCTCCGCGGGCGAGGAGAGCGCGGCGTGAGCGGCCTACCGGTGAAGGGCCCGTCGGGGGGCATCCAGTTGTGGGACAACCAGCCGTTGTGGCTGGACGATGCGGGCACGGCCTGGAAGGTGGAATCCGGCGGGCTGGGCATCTTTGCGGCGACGCGGAGCGCGGCCGCGCGCGGCGACGTCACCCGCACGGCGCCTCGCGAGCCGGCCGGGGAGCGCGACGACAGGCCGGTCACGGGCGCGCGGCACTTCCTGTTCGGCGTGGCGCCGGGCGAGATCATACCGCCCATGCCCGCGCCCGCCGGCGACTGGCAACTCATGGCGCTATCGCTCGAGGAGAGCCGCATCCGGCCGCTGCCCTATCCGCCGCGGACGCAGGATGTGAAATTGGAGCTGGCGATTGCCCATTGGCTGGAGCATCTCGGCCGCGCGGCCGGGACCGGACAGCCCGCCGGCGGCCCGGATTTCCAACCCTGGCCGGAAGAGAACTCGCTGCAGGCGCTGGACCGGCTGACGCCGGCGTTCTACGAGGCGTGGTCCGAGAAGGCGGCGCACCAGGAGCAGGCAGACCGGCGCCGGTTCGATGAACGCCAGAGGGTGGACGAGGCGCTAGCCACGCGCGCCCTGGAGCATCTGGCCGATGCCACGGCCAGCGGGGCGCGGGAACACATTGCACTCGAGGGCTCGCGCCTGCTGGTGGCGTTGCGGGCGATTGGACGCGTCCAGGGCATCACCATACGACCGGCCGTGGACGATGGAAGCCGGCATTCCTACTTATCGGCGATCGCGCAGCGCTCCGGATTCCGCACCCGAATGGTGGTTCTCAGCGGCCCGTGGTGGGAGCAGGAGAACGGTCCACTGCTGGGGTTTCTCAAGGAGGGGAACCAGCCCGTAGCGCTGCTTCCGGCGCATCCGGGTGTGTTTGGCGAACCGCGCTATGAGCTGTTCGACCCGGCCGACGGGAGCCGGCGGCGCGTGGATGCGGAGACCGCCTTCTCGTTGGAGCCGCGAGGCTATGTGCTGTACCGGTCGTTCCCGCGGGACCGGCGCACGATGGCGCTGATCCGCTTCGCGCTCGAGAACAACTGGCGCGATCTGCGGACCATCGTTCTGGCGGGCATCTTCGCCATGGCGCTCGGCCTGGTGGCTCCCCAGGCCACGTCGGTGCTGATCGATCAGGCGATCCCCGACGCCGACCGCAACATGGTGTGGCAACTGGCGCTGGCGATGCTCGCCTCGGCCGTCGGGGCGATGCTGTTCCTGCTGACGCAGTCGCTGGCGACGCTGCGGGTGCAGAGCGCGCTCTACACCGAGTTGCAGTCGGGGGTGTGGGATTACCTGCTCAAGCTGCGCCCGGCGTTTTTCCGTCGCCACACGGCCGGGGATCTGAGCGCGCGGGCCTACGCGCTGACGCGCATGGAGCAGATTCTGTCGACTGAGGCGCTGCGCGCCCTGTTCGCCGGCGTGGCCTCCTTCGTGACCCTGGTGCTGATGTTCTATTACGACTTGAAGCTGGGCTCGATCGCGCTGGCCAGCGGCCTGGTGGTGATCGGCTGGCTGGCGATCCGAATGGGCCGGCTGTCGCGGCTGCAGGCGCGGGTGCAGGAGGTGGACGGGATCCTGTCGGGGATGGTGCTGCAGCTCATCAACGCGGTATCGAAGCTGCGTGTTGCGGGCGCCGAGCGGCGCGCGTTCGCGCATTGGACCCGGGAGTACAGCCGGAAGCAGACGCTGAGCTTGCGGGTGCAGGAGTTGAAGGACGAGATCCGGCTGGTCAACCTGACCGTGCCGGTGCTGGCGCTGGCCTTCTCGTTCCTGTATATGCTGGGGCCCGGCGTGCCGACGGCGCGGGGCGCGGACGGAGCGGCGCTGCCGCTGGGCACGTTCCTGGCTTTCATCGCCGCGCAGACCCTCTTCCTGACGAGCCTGACCCAGGCCTCCGACGTGCTGGCAGGTATGGTTGTGGCGTACAACCTGTGGAACCGAGTGCGCGGAATCCTCGAGGAGACTCCCGAGGTGGATACCTCGAAGTCGAGCGTGGGCCGGCTGCATGGCCGGATCGATATCGAGCATGCCACCTTCCGCTACCGCCACGACGGGCCGCTGACGCTGGACGGCGTGACGATCCACGCCACGCCGGGGCAGTGCATTGCACTGACAGGACCCTCGGGCAGCGGCAAATCGACCATCCTCAACCTGCTGCTGCACTTCGAGACGCCGATGTCGGGGGCGATCTACCTCGACGGCCACGAGTTGTCGAGTCTGGACATCACGGCGGTGCGGCGGCAGATTGGCGTGGTGACGCAGGACGGCAAGATCATGTCGGGCTCGATCTTCGAGAACATCGCCAGCGGCGGCTTTTGCACCATGGAGCAGGCCTGGGAGGCGGCCCGGGCGGCAGGCCTGGCGGAGGACATCGAGAACATGCCGATGGGCATGCACACGGTGATCTCCGAAGGCGGGGGCAACATCTCGGGCGGGCAACGGCAACGGTTGCTGATCGCCCGCGCGCTGGTGCGCAACCCGAGCATCGTGGTGTTCGACGAAGCCACCAGTGCGCTGGACAACCGCACGCAGGCCATCGTGACCGCGAGTCTGAACCGCCTCAAGGTGACGCGGATCCTGGTGGCGCACCGGCTGAGCACGATCCGGCAGGCCGACCGGATCTACGTCATCGAGGCCGGACGCGTGGTGCAACAGGGCAGCTACGACGAGCTGATGACGCAGGAAGGGCTGTTCGCGCGCCTGGTGCAGCGGCAGAGCGCTTAGGCCTGACCGTCAATAAGTCATTTATTAACAATAAGTTACATGCAATTTAGGCGTGTGGCGGAGCGCTGCGCTCTCGCACTCGCTGCAGAGGTTCCCGGCAGGGGTGTCGAAGGGCCGGGGCGCGAAAAACAAAAAATGCGGAACAAAGCCAATTGCCATTTATATATTTTGGAATGAATGACTTAGTTCCTATCTTTCGATTCTACATTCGCTCCTTATTCGAATTTTCAAAGAGCAATGATGGCGGGCCGCAGAGGCGGGCTATCAACCCAGCTTAGACCCGGGTGTCAAGCTGGTTTGACCGAGGCGCCGGCAGGTGGAAGGACCAAGCGCTGAAGAGGGGACCGGGCTGGGGGGACCAAACGTCGGCACGAATGGCCACGCGGCAGACAAGAATGTCTGTGCCACGATGCAAAAACACGTTTTTGGAGGAACAAAGCTAAATATCGACTTTGCTTTTTAGATCCATAGATTTAGAAGGCTATCTTTCGGGCAGGTATTCGCCAGTTGTTCGATTTTCAAAGAACGCTGTTGTTAGCCCGCAAATGCGGGCTCCCTGATTGAGGTTACACCCGCGTGTCAAGCACGCCTTCAGGCTCATTCTTGAATTGGAAAATGCTGCTGCTGCTGAGAGCTGCGCAATACAACAAGATGAGTCCGTGGTTCGCCTGGCGCTGATCTTCAAAGGATTTTCGCCTGGAATTGTCAACGAAGTGGTAATCTATTTACAACAATGTTGACACTTCCAGGAAGATATCAAGGCTCATTAAGGGACTGGCAAGTGGGAAGCGCCGGCAGAGGAAACGGGCTTGAACGCAGTAACTCCTTTGACTGCTTTACATTGCGAGGAACCACGGCGCGCATGGAGAGGCCTGGGAGAGGTCGAGGGGCGATTGGCATAGCGTTTGCATACTAATACTGCAACAGCAGGTTCTTCCTGGATCTGGGTGAGCGGGTCGAGTTGGATGATTCTTCCTTGACCCCCGCTGAATCGAATCCTGGAAGAGCAGGGCGAGGCAGAGGCTCCAGCCTCAGGCTGGAGCGCTCGAGAGGGATTTGCAGGTGAGTTTAAGTCCGCACAGGGAGATTAGGATGAACGACTTGATGAACTGGGTAGTCAACAACGATCCCGAGACCAAGGCTGATGCGGAACTGAGCGACGAGGCGGCCGGCGAAGTCTCCGGGGGCGGCGACTGCTGCACCGGCGGCCATTTTCCTAGCTGATCCCCATTCCACTCAGGCCGGTCTGTAGGGCACCAGGCGGTCAGCGTTGGCGAGGGATTGCAAGTGAGTCTAAGTCCGCACAAGGAGATCACGATGAACGACTTGATGAACTGGGTAGTCAAGAATGACCCCGAGAGCAATGCTGACGGCGAACTGAGCGACGCCGAGGCTGATAAGATCTCCGGCGGGGTTCTGTTCCGATAGGTTTTTTCGAGCCGGCCGGCCGGTGACGGGTGAGCGGTGGTACACCCTCCCGGGTGGCCTGGCCAATCGACTTTCTCCGGCGCGGAGAGATTCCGTTGTCCCGTGATCAACGGGCAGCCAAACCCTGAAACCGCGTGCAACCGCCAGGCATGGCGCAACCAAAGGAAAGGAAAACCGCAAATGAGCAACTACGATCCCGAGATCAAGCATGAGGACGAACTCACTGACGAGCAGGCCAGCACCGTGTCGGGCGGCAATCCGCATGTTCCTCCTCCGACGAACCCCTAATCTGCTTTGCCTCAACCAGTGAGCGGACCGCCGGGGTTGTGGGGAGGCCGAAGGCCTTGGCGGTATGGGCCTCGAGAACTCGTCGAGGAGTTGAGCGAGGCGGGAGCGTTGAACGCGGCGGGCCGGGTGAGCGGGTGATTGCCCGCTTCCCCGGCCGCGCCGATTTCATCTACCCCGTTGCGAGCCAAGCGCAGGCGAGGCGCGCATAGGGGGCGGTGGAATTTTGTCGGAGCGTGGCGCAGCCGAACGTAGCGAGGTGAGAGGAAGGAGAGCCAAAGATGAGCAACCACCAGGATCCCGGTACCAAGCCGGCGGACGAACTCACGGATGAGCAATCGGATGACGTATCGGGCGGTCAGTTTGAACCGCCTGACCCCTGCTAAGCCGTTCTCCCGATCCAAGGATCGAGCGCAACCGTAAGGCAAGGCGCGAAATAAGACAAAGACCATTGACCCGACGGTTCCCTGCCCTAGTATTTCCACACGACTGCCTTCCTCCGCCAGCGGCCTCTGGAAGCCGTATTCCCTTCCCAGACTGATTATCTACCCGCAAGTATTGTTTGTCCCGAGGGCTGGCGATACCCGCGCCGATGCTTCCCGAACCCGGTTTTGAACAGTTGAATGGAGGTGGGAGGAGAGCGGGCAGGCCCGGTTGCGGGATGTCAACGCGTAGTTACCGAGCGTTCATTGTGGCGCAATGCTGGCAGCAGACATTAGAGGAACGATGAACAAATTCTCGCTAGCTCTACTCGCTCTGTTTCTATTCGCCTCGCCGATTTTCGCCCAGTTCGAAACGGCCGAGGTATTGGGTACGGTCCACGATAAAACGGGCGGTGTTTTGCCCAAGACCGTCGTCGGCCTGATCAACCAGGACACGGGCATCCAGTCCAAGACCATAACCGACGACAACGGCAACTTCGATTTCTTCGATGTCAAGGTCGGCCGTTACAAGATAACCGCCGAGCGTCAGGGCTTCCAAACGTCCACCACGACGGAATTCCGCGTGGACGTCAACGCCCGGCAAAGGGTGGACGTCGAAATGCAGCTCGGCGCGGTGAGCGAAACGCTCGAGGTGAGCGGAACCGCAGCCGCGCTGGAGACCGATTCGAGCGAACACGACCAGGTGGTGCACAGCGAACAGATCCTGGAGCTGCCGCTCAACGGACGCACCTACTCCAGCCTGGCGCTGCTGGCCACCAATGTTCACATCTCGCCGATGTCGATCTCGTTCTCGCCCAGCGGCACGCCGCGTGAAGGCGCCATGAACATCAACGGCATGCGCAGCACGTACAACAACTTCCTGCTGGACGGCCTGGACAACAACGCCTACTCGCCCAGCAACCAGGGCTACTCGAGCCAAGTGGTGCAGCCCTCGCCGGACGCGCTGGCGGAGTTCAAGGTGATCACCAGCAACTTCAGCGCGGAGTACGGGCGCGTGGGCGGCGGCGTGATCAGCGCGGCGCTGCGGTCGGGCACGAACCAAATCCACGGAGCGGTGTATGAGTTCGCGCGGAACACGGATCTGAACGCGATTGGCTTCACGTTCAGCCCGGCGGTGTTCCAGAAACCGACGCTGCAGCGCAACCAGTTCGGCGGGACCATCGGCGGTCCGTTCATCAAGAACAAGCTGTTTTTCTTCGCCGATTACGAGGGCTACCGCCAGTTGCAGCGGTACTTGAATTTCGACTCGATCCCGGACCTCACCGACCGCCAGGGGAATCTGCCCACGACCGTGGTGGACCCGTTGACCGGCGCCGTTTACGCGGCGAACTCAGTGATCCCCGCCACGGCGATCACTCCATTCGCGGCGACGGTGTTGAATAATCTGCCGCAGCCCAACGGGCCGGGCCGCTCGAACGACCTGGAGGCGCTGCTGCTGATCCGCGACTTCTATGACAAGTACGACGCCAAGCTCGATTACCAGATCAACGACAAGATGACAGCGTTCCTGCGGTTCGACCAGCGCAAGGATCTGCAGTACTACCAGCCCGACATCTCAGGGCCTTCCGGCGGGGCCGGCAACGGCTACATCCACGCCATCCAGCAGCAGGCGGCGGCGGGCTATACCTGGACGCTCTCCTCGTCGTCGCTGTTCGAGGCGCGCCTCGGCTTCTCGCACGTCCTGGCCGGGAAAGTGCCGGCGTACCTGGGCGGCGAGAGCATGGAGGATCTGTATGGCATCCCGGGCCTGCCGACTTCGCCCAATCTGACCGGCGGGTTGGACTCACAAGCGGTTTCGGGCTTCAGCCAGTTCGGGCGCCAGACCAGCAACCCGCAGTTCCAGAACCCGACCTCATGGGATCCGAAGTTCAATTACTCGTGGCTCAAAGGCCGGCACGCCATCAAGGCGGGTTATGAGTTCGTCATGATCCGCACGGAGGTGCTGGACGTCAATCCGCTGTATGGCGAGGATACGTACGCCGGAAACTTCAGCAAGCCCACGTGCGCGGAGCTGGGCCAGGCTTCCGGCTGCTCGATCAAGAGCGACTCGACGACTTACAACCTGGCGGACTTCATGTTCGGGCTGCCGAGCACGATCAATCTCGGCAACGACGTGGTCACGAATCTGCGCCAGCACGTGCACGCGCTGTACTTCCAGGACGATTACAAAGTCAGCTCCAAACTCACTCTGAATCTGGGCCTGCGCTGGGAGTTCGCGACGCCGATCTGGGAGCGCGACGACAATTGGACGGATTTCGATCCGTCCACGAATTCGCTGGTCCGGGCCACCGGCGGCAGTCTCTTCGACAAGACGAGGATTCATCCCGATCATGACGATTACGGACCTCGAGTCGGCCTGGCCTATAACATCGATTCGAAGATGGTGCTGAGAGCCGGTTACGGCATCAGCTACTCCTTCTTCAACCGGCCCGGCAGCGCGGAAGAGGGAATCAACGCTCCGCAGGCGCTGTTTGGCGTGATCAGCCAATCACTGGTGAACGGCCAGGTGCCGGCCACGTTCCTGACCACGCAGAACAGCTTCACGACGGGGATCGACAATCCCGCCAACTTCAACCCTCTCGTTTCCAACATCGACTACATCCCGTCGGACACGAAGTGGCCCTACATCCAGTCGTGGTTGTTGTCGCTGCAGCGGGAAATCACCAAGAGCACCGTGGTGGAGCTGGCCTACAACGGCAACCACAGCCTGCGGCTGCCGATCATCGCCGACTACAACCAGGCGCTCCCGAACGCGGTGACGGCCACCTGCAATCCTCCCACCATCACCTCGGGCTGCCTGGGCGTTCAGGCCCGCCGTCCCGATCCGAGTTTCGGCCCGATCACGTGGCTCGATCCAGCCGGTGACAACGATTACAACGGTCTGTCGGCGCGCGTCGAGCACCGCTTCGGCGGCGGGTTGTACTTCCTGAATTCGTTCACCTGGTCGAAGGCGCTGGGAGACTCCGAGCAGGCGTTGGAGTATTACGCAGGCTACTATGAAGCCAATCCGCAGAACATCTACAACCTGGGGGCTGAACGAGGGCCCACGAGCTTCGACGTGAAGCTGCTGAATGTCACCAGCGTGGTCTACCAGCTGCCCTTCGGCAAGGGCCGCCGGTTCGGCGGGAGTATGAACCCGATTGTGGACGCGTTCGCGGGCGGATGGGAGCTCGACGGCATCAACACCGCCAATACGGGAACGCCGCTCAACGTCTTCTACTCGCCGGCGTCCATCAATGACGTCACTGCTCTGTCTAACGACTATCGAGGCGAGGCGTTCCTGCGGCCGAACGTCTCCGGCAGCGCAACCAGCCAGAGCACGTCCGCCATGCTGAACACCTATTTCGCGGGCTACACCTTCACCACGCCGCTGGCCACCGCACCGTTCGGGGATCTGGGTCGCAACGCCTTCCGCGCCCCCGACCTGGAGCAGTGGGACCTGGGAGTCGACAAGCGTTTCCGCATTCGGGAGTCGGTCGGCTTGCAATTCCGGGCCGAGTTCTTCAACGTCATGAACCATACGAATTTCGGAGTGCCCAACACGACCAGCACCAACTCGGCGTTCGGGACCATCCGATCCACCTATCCCAGCCGACAGATCCAGTTTGGACTGAAGCTGCAGTACTAACCGTGGCCTAGCCTGCGGGAAAGGGCGGGGCTGCGGCCCCGCCTTTTTCCATTGCAAGAGGGCGAAGGCGCGGCGGTTTGCGGAACCCGGGAATCCGGATCTTCCATTACTGAACGGGCATCCAGTAAAATGACCATAGAGTCATCGCCCGATCCCCGATCAACAGCTTGTCGAAAACCAAACAAGAAGTGGTGACCGAGTTCCGCTGCACTGAGATCCTCGACGCGGCTCGCAAAGTCTTTGCCGAAAAAGGATTTAGCGAGACGACGATGGATCAGGTGGCGGAGCGGGCGGGGATTGCCAAAGGCACCCTGTACCTGTATTTCCGGTCCAAGCGCGACATGTACATGGCCGCGCTGGCGCAAGGCATCCGGTCGCTGAACGAGGATTCGCGCCTAAAGGTGGAGGCGGCGAGCGGCGTTCGCGAGAAGTTGCGTGCGTTCATCGCGACGCGGGTGGGATATTTCGAGCAGCACCGCGATTTCTTCCTCATTTACCACGCGGAAATCGGCAACCTGCGGATTCAGCCGGCGCCGAACGAAGGTGAGATCAGCGAGCTGTATCTGGAGCAGGCTCAGATGCTGGAGGAGGTTCTGAGAACGGCCGTGGCGGCGGGAGAGATCCGCGATCTGCGGCCCGACGCGACGGCCTTCACGGTGTGCGACATGACGCGCGGAGTGATTGTCCAACGAATGCTGGGCTGGTCGAGGACGGAACTGGAAGACGACACCCGGAACTTGATCGAGCTGATCTGGAGAGGAATTGCCGCATGAGAGCAATCAGTGTGGCGGCGCTGGGGACGGCGCTGGCATTGGCGACGGGCGGAACGGCGAGCGCCCAGGCGGGAGCCGGAGGGGGTCCGCAAACGATGGCGGTGCCCGGCGCCCCGCGCCCGGCGGGCACGGTTTCGACGCAAGGTTATGCGCAATACCTGGGCGGCGTGACGGAGGGCCAGGCGAGCTCAGAGGAGCTGGCCCTTTCGCTGGAGGATGCGATCCAGCGCGGCCTCAGGAACAACCTCGGCACGCTGGAGAGCAGCGAGAGCCGGCGTTACAGCCAGGGCGCGCGGCTGCGTTCGATGGCCGATCTGCTGCCGAACGTCACCGTTCGGACCGGGGGGACCGAAATGCAGGAGAATCTGGCTGCGCTGGGATTCAGCGGCTTTCCGGGCATCCCGCAGATCCTCGGTCCCTTCGGCGTGTTCGACCTGCGCGGCTACATCACGCAACGGGTGATGGATTTCAGCACCATCCGCAGCGCCCAGGCCGACCGCCAGAGGATCCAGGCCGCCGAGCACAGCTACCAGGACAGCCGCGACATAGTGGCGCTGGTGGCGGGCGGGCTGTATCTGCAGACGGTGGCGGGCGAGAGCCGGGTGGAGTCGGCGCAAGCCCAGGTGAAGACGGCACAGGCGGTCTACGACCAGGCGCTGGATTACAAGAAATCGGGGCTGCTGCCGGCGATCGACGTGTTGCGCGCCGAGGTGGAACTCGAAGCCGAGCGGCAGCGTCTGATCGCCGCCGAGAACGACGTCGAGAAGATGAAACTGAGCCTGGCGCAGGCCATCGGCCTGCCGCTGACGCAGCGCTTCCGGCTGACCGACCGGCTGACGGCCGAGTCGCTGCCGCCGTTCACGGTCGAGCAGGCGCTGGAAAAAGCGTACGAAAACCGTTCCGACTACCGCGCCGCAGAGGCGCTGGTGAAAGCGGCGGAATTTGCGCGGCGGGCGGCGGTGGCCGAGCGCTACCCGTCGGCCGACGCCAGCTTCGACTACGGGCTGCTGGGGCAGAGCATCGTGCAGAATCACGGGACGTTCACGGCGGCGATCGGCGTGACCATCCCGGTGTTCGAAGGCCGGCGCATCGACGGCAAGGTTCTGGAAGCCGATGCGACGCTGAAGCAACGCACGGCGGAGCGGGACGCGCTGCGCAGCCGGATCGAATTCGAGGTGCGGTCGGTGTTCCTCGATCTGCAGTCCTCGCTGGACCAGGTGAAGCTGGCGCAGAACGCAATGAAACTGGCCCAGGCGCAAGTGGCGCAATCGCAGGACCGGTTTGCGGCCGGCGTGGCCAATAACCTGGAAGTCGTTCAGGCGCAGCAGGCACTGGCCGTGGCCAGCGACAACTACATCTCCAGCCTGTTCGCCTACAACCTGGCAAAAGGCACGCTCGCGCGGGCGGCGGGCGCGGCCGAAAAGCTGTTCCGCGTCTTCGTCCTGGGTAGCGCGAGCGCGGCGGCCTTGGGGCGCTGAGAGAAGATTTCAACCAACGGAGCGAAGAGCGATGAGCGACGCTGTTGACCTGAAGAAGGATGAACTGGCGGCCGAAGCCGAGGAGGCGCCGCCCTCGCGCCTGCGCGCGATTCTGATCGTGCTGGTCGTGCTGGCGGCGGTGGGCGGGTTTTTCGCCTGGCGCTATTACTCGGTGCGCGAGACCACCGACGACGCGCAAGTCGACGGACACGTGAGCCCGGTGGCGGCGCGGGTGGGAGGGACCGTCATCCAGATCGCGGTGCAGGATAACCAGTACGTCGAAGCGGGCGCGATGCTGGTGCAGCTCGATCCCAAGGATTATCAGGTGGCGGTGGAGCGGGCGCGCGCCGACCTGGCGGAGGCCGAAGCGGCGCTGGCCGGAAGCCAGACCGACGTGCCGATCACGACCACCAACACGGTGACGCGTCTGAGCGAATCGACCGCCGGCGTGGGCGCGGCCGAAGCCTCGCTGATGACAACCGAGAGAATGGTCGCTGTCGCCCGGGCGCGCCTGGAAGCCGCGCGCGCCACGGTACTGCAGATTCAAGCCAACTACGATCAGGCGGTCAAGGACGTTGAGCGTTTCCGGCCGCTGGTGGCAAAGGAGGAGATTTCACAGCAGCATTTCGACGCGGCGGCGGCGCAGGCCGAAGCGCTGAAGGCGGGGCTGGCCGCGGTGCAGGCGCAGGTGGGCGAGGCCGAGGCCAACGTGCGCACGCAGGAGAGCGCGCTGAACCGCGACCGGGAACGCGTGAAGGAAGCCCAAGCCAGCGAGGAGCGGGCGCGCACGGGACCGCAACAGGTGGCGGTGACCAAGGCGCGGGCGAAATCGGCGGCGGCGCGCGTGGAACAGGCCAAGGCCGTGCTGGAGCAGGCGGAACTGAACCTGGCCTACACCACGGTGAAGGCGCCGGTGGCGGGGATCGCGAGCAACCGCACGATCGAGCTGGGCCAGATCGTCCAGCCGGCGCAGCCCTTGCTGGCCGTGATTCCGACCGAGGATATCTGGGTGACCGCGAATTTCAAGGAAACGCAATTGCGGGCCATGAAGCCGGGACAGAAGGCCAGCATCCTGGTGGACGTGGACGGGCGCGACTACGAGGGCCAAGTGGACAGCATCGCCGGTGCGACGGGCGCGCGTTTCAGCCTGCTGCCGCCGGAAAATGCGACCGGCAACTACGTCAAGGTTGTGCAACGCCTGCCGGTGAAGATCCTGATCGAGCCTGGGCAGGACAAGGAGCACCGGTTGAGGCCGGGCATGTCGGTCGAAGCGACCGTTTACACCCGGTAACGTCCGCCCTACAGGAGCAGCGTCATGTATCGTGTGCTGACGATTTCACGACAATACGGCAGCGGCGGCATCCACACCGCTCGCATGCTGGCCAACCAGCTTGGCTGGAGGCTGCTGGATTACGAGTTGATCGAAACGATCGTCGAGCGTGCGAATGTCGATTCGAAAGTGGCCCACAGGTTCGATGAGCGGGTGGATCCATGGCTGCACCGCATCAGCCGCATGGCGCTGTGGCAGGGAGCGTTTGAAGGAATGGCCAGGGTGGAGGAAACCGCGGTCTTCGACGCCCACACGATGGCCATTCTCACCCGGCGCATCATCCAGGAGGCCGCGGAAATCGGGGAGTGTGTCATCGTGGGGCGGGGATCGCAGTGCCTGCTGGCGGAGCGGGCGGACACGTTCCACTTTTTCGCCTACGCGCCGCGCGCTCTGCGGCTGGAGAACCTGCGCAAGCGCCTGCCGGAGATCGAGGACCTGGAGCGCGCCATGGACGCGGTGGACCGCCGGCGGGCGGACTATGTGCGGATGAACTACAACCGCGACATGTACGATCTTCAGCTCTACGACCTGATGGTCAACACTCGCGTGGGAATCGAAGCGGCGCTGCGCATCATTCTGTTCGCGATGGGCCGTGGAGCGTAGCGAGTGAGCGCCGACACCGCACCGCACGCTCATCAGCCACATGTGAACCCGTGGATCGTCGCCATGTCGGTCATGCTCAGCACGTTCATGGAAGTGCTGGACACGACCGTGGTGAACGTGTCGCTGCCGCACATTGCGGGCAGCGTTTCGGCGACGGTGGACGAGGCGACGTGGGTGCTGACCTCGTACCTGGTCGCGAACGCGATTATCCTGCCGATGGCGGGCTGGCTGGCGCGGCATTTCGGACGCAAGCGGCTGCTGCTGGCCTCAACCATCGGATTTACGCTGGCCTCGGCGCTATGCGGCTTCGCGCCCAACCTGCCCACGCTGATCCTGTTCCGCATCCTGCAAGGACTGTGCGGGGGCGCGCTGCAGCCGCTGTCGCAGGCCATTCTGCTGGAGTCCTTCAAGCCGGAGGACCGCGGCAAGGCGATGGGCTTCTGGGGTCTCGGTATCGTGGTGGCGCCGGTGCTCGGACCGGTCCTCGGCGGGTGGCTGACGGACAGTTATAGCTGGCGCTGGGTGTTCTACATCAACATCCCGATCGGCATTCTGTCGATCATCATGGCGAATCTCTACGTCTTCGACCCGCCGTACATGCGGCGCCGCGAAGGCGCGGGCATTGACGGCTGGGGCATGGGGATGCTGGCCGTGGGAATCGGCGCGCTGCAGATCCTGCTCGACAAGGGCCAGCAGGACGATTGGTTCGAGTCGCACTTCATTGCCTGGCTGGCGGTGATCACGGTGGTGGGGCTGAGCGTGTTCATCATCCGCGAGCTGAGGATCGAGCATCCGATCGTGAACCTGAGAGTCTTCAAGGAACGGACCTACGCCACGGGCGTCTTCCTGATGACCGTCCTCGGCTTCGTTCTCTACGGCAGCCTGGTGCTGCTGCCCATCTGGCTGCAGACGCTGCTGGGCTATCCATCGCTGCAGGCGGGCATCGCGCTGGCGCCGCGGGGCCTTGGCTCCATGGTCGCCATGCCGCTGGTGGGCGCATTCATCGGGCGCATCGACGCCCGGAAATTCCTCGCGACGGGGCTGTTTTTAGGATCGCTGACCCTGTGGCGCTTCTCTCAATTGAACGCCGATGTCGGCTACTGGGACCTGTTCTGGCCGCAGTTCATCCAGGGCATGGCGCTGGCGATGCTGTTCGTTCCGCTGTCGACGATCTCAATGAACCGCATCGCGAAAGAGAACATGGGCAATGCCACCAGCCTGTTCAACCTGCTGCGCAACATCGGCGGCAGCATGGGCATCGCCGGCGTCACTACCATGTTCGCGCGGCGCCAGCAGACCTTCACCAACACGCTGAGCGCGCATGTTACGCCCTACAGCACGGGTACTCAGCTCATGTCCCACGGTATGCAATCGATCTTCCGGGCGCAGGGCGCGGATCCGGCGACGGCCTACCACAAGGCGTACGTCGGGCTGTTCGGCATGGTCGAGCGGCAGTCCGTCATGCTGGCCTTCATCGACGTTTTCCAAGTGCTGGCGGTGATGTTCCTGGCGATCATCCCGCTGATCTTGCTGATGCGGCGTCCGGGTAAGGTGGACGCGGGCGATTTTGCGGCCCATTAAGACAAGACGCCGGCCCATTCCGGACCGCGCTCGCGCCGCACCCCGCCGGCATGGATGAGATCCGCGCGCAGCCCGGCGATGGTCCGGCCCAGCAGCGGATGGCGAACCGCCGCGGCGATTTCGGCCAGCGGCTCCAGCACGAACAGCCGCTCGTGCAGGCGCGGATGCGGAATCACCAGGCCGGGCTCGTCGATGACCAGGTCTTCCCACAGCAGAATGTCGATGTCGATCAGGCGCGGACCGTTGGGCACGCCGCGCACGCGCCCCAGCCGGCGCTCGATCGCCAGCGCCGTTTGAAGCATCTGCCGCGCGCCGAACTCCGTCTCGACGCGGATCGCCGCGTTATAGAACCAATCCTGGTCCAGGCAGCCGACCGGCGCGGTGCGGTACAGGGAGGATGCCGCCACGAGGCGCGCGGGTGCGGGGAACGCCTCATCGGAAGAGGCGCCGGAATCGGGCGTGGTGAGGCATTCCACGGCGCGGCGCAGGTTGCCTTCCTTGTCGCCGAGGTTCGAGCCCAGCCCCAGCAGCACCTCAGCCATGGCGCTGGCGCACTATCTCGACCGCGGCCGCGCCGACGCCGCGCTGGCGCAGAGCCGCGGGCTTCTTCAGCAGGATGCGGACCCGCGCGACCGGGAACCGCTCCAGGATCCGCGCCGCCATCGCCTCCACCAGCGTCTCGATAAGCGCATATTCCTTAGCGCCGGCGATTTCCCGCAGCAGGTCGAGGATCCGCGCGTAGTCAATCGTTGCCTCTACGTCGCCGGAAGCGGCCGCCGGGCGGATGTCCGTATCGACGGACACGTCGGCGAAAAGCTGCTGCGGATCCCGGCGCTCTTCCGCCGAAACGCCGATGCGGCACTCGAGTGTGACATCGAAGAGATGGATGCGGTCGTTCATGCGTTCCTGATCGCGTCGGCGAGTTGAAGCGCGCGGCGGCACGGCAGAACATCGTGCACCCGGACTAGGCGCGCGCCCTTCAGCGCCGCGACGACCGCCGCGGCGAGCGTGCCCTCCAGGCGCCGGCTGGTGGTCTCCTGGCCTGGAAACGCGCCCAGAAACGACTTGCGCGACGGTCCCACCAGCACCGGCGGGCCGAGGGAAGTGAGTTCATCCAGGCGTCGCAACAGTTCTAAGTTGTGCGCCGCGGTCTTGCCGAAACCGAGACCAGGATCGACAGCCAGATCCTCGATGCCGGCCGCCCGCGCGGCGGCGGCGCGTTGGGCCAGAAACATGCGCACCTCGGCCACGACGTCGTCATAGACGGGCTCGAGCTGCATGCTTTTCGGCACGCCGCGCATGTGCATGATGACCGCGGCGGCGTGGCGCCGCGCCGTCACGGCGATCATCTCCGGATCGCGCAGTCCGCCGATGTCGTTGACGATGCGCGCGCCCGCGCGCAGGCACTCATCGGCCACCTCGGGCTTGGTGGTGTCGATGGACAGCGGCAGGGCGGCCTGCGCAGCCAGCGCCCGCACCACCGGCAGGACGCGGCGCAGCTCCTCCTCCAGCGGGACGGGATCGGAGCCCGGGCGGCTGCTTTCACCGCCGATATCGACGATGTCTGCCCCGTCATCAATCAACGTGCGGGCGCGGGCCAGCGCCTTGTCGGGATCCAGGTAGAAACCGCCGTCGGAAAATGAGTCCGGCGTCACGTTGAGGATGCCCATGACGAGCGTTCTTCCGACGCCGCTGAAAAAAGAGCCGGCCACAACTGACCATCGTAGCGCGCGCCCGGCGCGCGATTTATTTTCCGGGCAGCCCTCCGGCGGGCAGAAATACCCGAATTGCCATGCGTATCATGCGTGATCTCCCGATGTCCCAGGCGCGAAAACGCACCCGGTTACTTCCGCAGCAGCAGCCCCGACGCGAAACCCAGCAGGCACATGCACGCCGCATAGACCGTCACCCCGGCGACGTCGTGCTGGGGGTCCAATTCGACCAGGTCGGCGATGAGCACCTTGGGATTGGCTCCGCACAGCCGGGCGGCGGCCCGCAACTCGGCCGGAGTAATGCCGCCGGGCCGCGAACCGGGCGCCGCGGGTGCGAATGCCCGGTCCAGAACGTCGATATCGAAATCGACGTAGATCGCATCGGCGGACCGGGCTAGTTGGTCCAGCGCGGCCGCGATGACCGGGACGACGCCGCGCCGGCGGAAGTCCTCGTCGGTAATCAGCGTGATGCCGGCGCCGGCCGCCACCTGGTGATAGAAGCGCGAATTGGCGAACGGCTGCAAGCCGGCCTGCACGATGTTGCGGCCGGGCAGGCCGGCGCCCAGCAGCGCGCGGATGGGGTTGCCGTTGGTGAGCCCGCCGTCGAGGTCGCGCAGGTCGAAATGCGAATCCAAGGTGAGCAGGCCGCAACGCTCCACGGATACGCCCAGGCCGTGCACGCCGGGATAAGTGATGCTGTTGTCGCCTCCCAGCAGCACCAGCGCGTCGGCCCCGACCAGGGCGTTGAAGACGCCTTCCTTGACGGCGTGAAACGCCTCGGAAGGGCTCAAGCCCGCCACTGCGAGGTCGCCATGATCGGTGGCCGCGATGCGCTCGACGTCGCCGCCGGTTTCGATGTCATAGGTGGTGAAGCGCTGGAGCGCGGCGCGGATCGCCGCCGGCGCCAGGTCACAGCGTCCGGGCGTGATCGATCCGCGCGCCACCGGCGCGCCGAGAATCGAAAGGCGGCGCGCCGCATCCGCGGCGTGCGTCCCGGCGAGCCAGGCACTCGCCCGGGGCCAGAACGGATCGCTAATCATGGCTGGCGGCACCGGCAGGAACCTCTCCTTCTGCGCCCGGCATTCGACCCTCCTCGTAGATCACCCGGCCGCGTTTCATCGTCAGTGCCACCGGGTTGAAACCGAACCAGTAGGCCAGCTCGCGATAGTCCTCCGCGTTCAGGACGATCAGGTCGGCGTCGCTGCCCGGCTCGAGCATGCCCACGCGCGAACTCCGCCGCAAAGCGGCCGCTGGGTTCACTGTAGCAGCCGTGATGGCCTCCGCAATCGTCATCTTCATCATGCGGCAAGCCAGGGCGATCACCATCGGCATACTGCAGGTTGGACTGGTGCCGGGGTTGAAATCCGTCGCCAGCGCGACCGCCGCGCCGCGGTCGATCAGCAGCCGCGCCGGAGCGTAGCGCTGCAGCCCGGAGTGAAACACGGAGCCGGGCAGCAGCGTGGCGATGGTCTCCGACCGGGCCAGCGCTTCGGCGTCCTCGACCGTCGCCTGTTCCAGATGATCGGCGCTGGCCGCTCCCAGCTCGCACGCCAGGCGGGCCGCGCCGGTATGGGCGAATTGCTCGGCGTGAACACGCAGCCCGAAGCCGAGGTCGCGCGCCGCGGTGAAGTAGCGCCACGCCTGTTCGCAGGTGAACGCACCGCGGTCGATGTAAGCGTCCACGAAGTCGGCCAGCCGCTGCTCGCGCACCAGGGGCAGCATGTGCCGGATTATCCACTCGATGTAGTCGTCGGGGCGGCCGTCGTATTCCGAGGAAGTGATGTGCGCCCCCAGGTACGTCGCAACGATGTCCAGCGGATGAGAGTCCAGATCGCGCAGCAGCCGCAGCGTTTTCCGCTCTCCCTCCTCGTCCAGACCGTAGCCCGACTTGGCCTCCAGCGTCGTCGTCCCGCAACGCGCAAAGCTCTCCAGATGGCGCCGCGCCTGAGAGGCCAACGCCCCCGCGGTTGCAGCCCGCACGGCCCGCACCGTCGAGCGGATGCCGCCGCCGGCATCGGCGATGGCGTGATAATCCGCGCCGCCCAGCCGCATCTCGAAATCGTTCAACCGCGGCGGGCCGAAAATCAGGTGCGTGTGGCAATCGACGAAACCCGGCATCACTACGCGCCCGCGGGCGTCGATCTCGTGAACCGTCCGCCCCCGCGCGAGCCTCTCGACCGCGGCCTGCGGGCCGACGGCGACAATGCGGCCCGCGTCCACGAGAACCGCGCCATTCGGGACGATCCCCAGATCGCGCAGCGCCGCGCCCCGGCGCGCCCCCGGTGGACCGGCGAGGGTCAACAACTGGCCGGCGCGGCTGATCAGGACCGGCGGTGTCATCGCCCTCCTGCCGGCTTGGTCGGCTGCCGGCGCATCGGCGCGCGCAGGCCGGCCTGTTCAGCGAATTCAATCGCCGGTTCATAGCCCGCGTCCACATGGCGCAGCACGCCGATGCCCGGATCGCAGGTGAGCACGCGTTCCACCGAGCGTCCTCCCGACTCGGTTCCGTCGGCCACCGTCACCTGGCCCGCGTGCAGCGCATAGCCGATGCCCACGCCGCCGCCGTTGTGAACCGAAACCCAGCTCGCCCCCGCGGCCGTGTTCAGCAGAGCATTCAAAATCGGCCAATCTGCCACCGCGTCGCTGCCGTCGGGCATGGCCTCGGTCTCGCGATACGGCGAGGCCACCGAGCCGCAATCCAGGTGATCCCGGCCGATCACGATCGGCGCCTTCAGACGCCCATCGGCCACCATCCGGTTCATCTCCACGCCGAACCGCGCCCGCTCGCCGTACCCCAGCCAGCAGATCCGCGCCGGCAGCCCCTGGAAATGCACCCGCTCGCGCGCCAGCCGCATCCACCGCGCCAGCGCCTCGTTTTCGGGGAACAGCCGGCACACCGTCTCATCGGTGGCGGCAATATCGGCTGCATCGCCGGACAGCGCCACCCAGCGGAACGGCCCCTTGCCCTCGGCAAACAGCGGCCGGATGTACATCGGGACGAAGCCCGGAATCTCAAACGCGTCGCCGACGCCGCGGTCCGCCGCCATACGGCGGATGTTGTTGCCGTAGTCGAACGTCACCGCGCCCGCGCGCTTCAGCGCGAGCATCGCCCGCACGTGCGCCGCGATCGAGTCCATCGCTCGGTCGACGTACTCCTTCGGGTCCCTCGCGCGCAGCCGCGCCGCTTCGTCCAGCGTCAGCCCCGCCGGCACGTACCCGTTCAGCGGGTCGTGCGCGCTCGTCTGGTCCGTCAGCAGGTCCGGAACGGCGCCCAACTCGACCAGCTTCGGCAGCACCTCCGCGCAGTTGCCCACCAGCCCTACCGACAGCGGCCGCTTCTCCCGCCGCGCCTCTTCGATCCACCGCAGCGCCTCGTCCAGGTCGCGGCTCATGCGGTCGCAATAGCCCGTGTCCAATCTCCTCTGGATGCGCGCCGCGTCCACCTCCACGCACAGCAGCGCCGCACCGTTCATCGTGCCGGCCAGCGGCTGCGCGCCGCCCATCCCGCCCATGCCGCCGGTGAGCACGAACCGCCCGGCCAGGCTGCCGCCGAAGTGCCGCCGCCCCGCCGCCGCGAACGTCTCGAACGTGCCCTGCAGAATCCCCTGCGTGCCGATGTAGATCCAGCTTCCCGCCGTCATCTGGCCGTACATCATCAGCCCCGCGCGCTCCAGCTCGCGGAACTTCTCCCAGTTCGACCAGTGCCCGACCAGGTTCGCGTTCGCGATCAGCACCCGCGGCGCTTCCTCGTGCGTGCGGAACACGCCCACCGGCCGCCCCGACTGCACCAGCAGCGTCTCGTCGTTGCCTAGCGCTTCCAGTTCGCGCACAATGGCGTGAAACGACGGCCAATCCCGCGCCGCCTTCCCCGCCCCGCCGTAGACCACCAGCTCCTGCGGCTTTTCGGCCACCTCCGGGTCGAGGTTGTTCATCAGCATCCGCAGCGCCGCTTCCTGCTTCCAACCCTTGCAGCGCAGCGCCGTGCCGCGCGGCGCCCGCACCGTTTCCACGACCGCGTTCAGGATCGCCATAATCCGCTCCGCTTCCAACTTATGTTCGCCGCCGCGCGCCCGCCAGCTCCGCTGTGCATCACTTCCCTGCCCGGTGCAGGGTCCCTTCGACGTGCGTCGTGTACTTGTCCGTCCCCGGCGGCGCGATCGCGAACCGGATCTTCACGTCGTCCGCGCCCGTGAACTCGTAAGTCAGTCGGAACCGCGGCATCCCCGCCGCGGCGCTCAGGCACTCGATCTTCTGCCCGTCCGCCGTTGCCGTCACGTTGTATTCGATGCTGTGGCCCTCGTCGTCGAAGTACACCGCGCGCGGCGCCGCGCCGCCCATCCCTGGGTAGATCACCGTCAGATCGTCGTGTTGGAACGCCGGCCGCCCGGCATTCGCCTTGAACGCCGTGAAGCTCCTCCTTACCAGCACGTGCTTCTTCAGCTCGTACCGGAACGTGATCCCGCTCGCGCTCACGTCGCCCGGCTCGCCGCCGCCGCCCGTGCCCTTCCACTCGCCCTCCAGCCGCCGCAGCGTCTGCCACGTCCGCTCGCCCTCGCCCGCCGGATTCTGGCCGAATAGCGGCCCGCCCAATGAAAGCGCGCCGAAGAGCAGACCGGGCAGTACGCGTCGCATAGCCCCATTATGCGTTCTTGCGACAATGAATTCGTCTCTATTTCCACCCCTGGGAGCGCTGATTATGGACCAGTCCGCCGCCGCCGAATTCCTCCGCCACTCTCTCGCCACGCTCGCCTACCGCGGCGCCAAGACGCTGCGAGACGCGCCCGCGGACTTCGCCGCCTTCCGCGCCGCCGAAACCACGCGCACGCCCGCGCAGATCCTGGCCCACATCGGCGATCTCTTCGATTGGGCCATCTCCATCGCCGACGGCCAGATGAAATGGCACGACTCCGAGCCCCTCCCCTGGCCCGATGAGATCGATCGCTTCTTCCGCACCTTGAAGCAGTTCGACGACCGCCTCGCCTCCGGCGTCCCCCTCGCCATCAGCGTCGAAAAGCTCTTTCAGGGCCCCGTCGCCGACGCCTTCACGCACGTCGGCCAGTTGGCCATGCTGCGCCGCATGGCCGGCGCGCCGGTGCGTGGCGAGAGCTACTTCATGTCCCGCATCGCCACGGGGCAGGTCGGCCCCGACCAGCCCGCCCCCCGCCGTGAGTTCGACTGAGCGCCTGCGCGGTCGAGGATCGGCTTCCGGTTAGCACGTGGCACACCCCTACCCGACTTCAGTAACGAGGACAGTAGGGCTTTGATACCAGTCTCGGTTCAACGATACTTCTCAGAAAAGCCAAGACCCGATGGAATTATTCACCTAGACGATTCATGTTCACCCTGGTTAAGAGCGCATCGCTCGTAAAGTTTGGCTCTCCAGGGCACATGATCACCTCGAGAGCCTCTCGAGTGCCAGTTTTTGTGCGGCTTCGAGAGCTTCTGAGGCGGGGACTTTGACGTCGGGGGTAATGCCGGTGCCCTCCCAATCGGTGTGGGTGACGGGGTTGATGGGGCGGGCGAAGGGGACGCCGATGGTGAAGTGGTCGCTGGCGGGGACGCCGTGGACGGGATGGGCTCCGCCGCCGGTGGTTTCGCCGACGATGGCGGCACGCTTCTGGGTCTGCATGTCGTAGGAGAACTCTTCGGCGCCGGAGAAGGTGCGGCTGGAGGTGAGGATGTAGAGCGGAGCGGAGATACGCGGGCCGGGAATGTAGGGGAGGGTCCAGTACTGGGTGGTTTTGTCTTCGTGGCGGTCGTAGAGGTCGTTGATGTGGGTGGGCTCGGAGAAGAAGTAGGAGGCGATGAGCTCGACCATGGCGGGATCGCCGCCGCCGTTCTGACGGAGGTCGATGATGACGGCGTCAGTATGGGCGAGGAAGCCGAGGGCGTTGGTCACGGTGGGGCCGCAGACCTGGGGGTCGGGGAAGGCGTCGAATTTGAGGTAGCCAATGTTGCGAGGGAGGATTTCGACCTTGGAGAACTCGCAGTTGCTGTGCTGGAGCTGGGCGGTTTGACGTGCGATGTCTTCGGGGGAGAGTGGGTGCGGCCTGCCGTCATCTGGTGGGCGATTGGCGGGAGGGGTGAAGGGGTCGTAGTCCACAAAGATGTGATGGTCGTGGCTGACGGTGAGGAGGTCGGCGCGCAGGACGGCGGCGAACTCGGTGCCGGCGGTGAGGGAGTTGTAGTCGCCGTGCTGCTGGTGGTCGTGGAGGGCTTGGACCATCTTCTGGGCGACTTCGGGGTAGACATAGAACTCGGCGAGTTTGGCGGCGATGGCGTCGATGGCGCGCTGGCGGGCGGCGGCGTCGAGCGGGGCGTTGGCGATGGAGGCTCCGGGAGGGATGGGGCGGACGGTCCAGTCCTTGACCTTAGGCGGGTTAGTGGAGGCAAGTATGAAGGTGCCGAAGAGTTCGCGGTTGTCGGCGCTCCGCCTGACTCGGAAGGTGATGAAGCCGGGTTTGGAGTCGAGGATGGCGAGGAGGGTGAACTTGCCAAACCGGGAGCTGAAGTCGGCGAGGCCGTCGACGGTATCGACCGGGTCGTAGGTCCTGATGTAGGAGTCCAGCCTTGTGCGGTCAGCGCTGTTGAGGGCGTCGAGGAAGGCGGAGAGGGTGTGGCCGGCAGGAGTGTCGGGGATGGTAGGAGCCTGACAGAACGCCGACGGAAGCATGATGCAGCAGAGGGCGACGACGAGAACGACGGATGCGCGCTCGATGCGGGCTGAGGACGGCAACGCGGTAAACTCCCGAAGGATTAGCTTTCGACTGCTCAAGTATAGACGAGCGCGGCGGAAGGGTAGCGGCGACGCCTAGCGATCTATTTGGGTAGTGGCGGGGCTTCGCAAGGTACTGGACGGCTTCGCCGCGAAGGCGCCTCGGGCATGTTCCGGGTGGATTGTCATTCGGAATCCAAGCTGACGGATTGTCAACCAACCGGAACCTGTCCCACCACCGCCTGCCCCCACCCGCCTGTGATATGTTCGATTCACCATGTCTAGCTCTAATTTCTCTCGCCGTTCGTTCCTGACGACGGGCGTCAGCACGGCTCTCGCGGTTTCAGGCGCTGCTTCGCTCGCCGCGAAGGGTAAGAAGATCCCCCTCGGCCTCGAGCTCTACTCGGTGCGCGACATGTTGGATAAGGACCTCATGGGCACCGTGCGCACCATCGCCAAGCAGGGCTGGGAGGTGTTCGAGTTCTACAGCTCTTACTATTCATGGACCACGGACTATGCCAAGCAGGTGAAGAAACTGCTCGACGATGTTGGCGTGAAGTGCCTCTCCACGCACAATGGGCACGAGTCGTTCTCGCCCGACGGCATGCAGAAGGCGATCGATCTCAACTCCATCCTGGGCTCCAAGACCATCGTGCTGGCGCACCCCGGCAAGGACATCAAGACCGCCGACGGCTGGAAGGAAGTCGCCACCTGGCTCAACACCGCCGCCGAAAAATTCAAGACCGCCGGCATCCGGGCCGGCTATCACAATCACGATGCCGAATGGAGGCCCATCGATGGCGTGAAGCCCATCGAGGTCCTCGCCAAGAACACGCGCAAGGAAGTAACGTTGCAGCTCGACGTCGGCACTTGCGTCGCCATGGGCGCTGATCCCGTGGCCTGGGTCAAAGCGAACCCGGGGCGCATCCGCTCCATGCATTGCAAAGATTGGGCGCCTGACAAGGAATACGCGGTACTGTTCGGCGATGGCAAGACTCCCTGGAAGGAACTGTTCGCAGCGGCCGAAAAAACCGGCGGCATCGAGTACTACCTGATCGAGCAGGAGAGCTACCACCTGCCTTCCGCCGAAACCGTCGCCCAGTGCATGGCCAACTTCAAGAAGATCCACGGCTGACGGTTCGGGCGGCGCGCGGACGTTCGGCGGCGGAATGATTCCTCAGGGCCGCGGGCGGCGGCCGGGAATTCCCTCGGGAACGCCCGGTCCCACTCGCGGCTGTTGTCATTTGCAACACGCGCCTCCGCGCCCGCCACGCGTTCCCGGCGATTCCATTTCCCTGCCCAGTGGCATATGCTGTCCAACGGAACCACAACCCCATGACTCGCAGACATCTCCTACTCGGCGCCGGCGCCGCCGCTCTCGCGCCGTCTCTTCCCGCGTTCGCGCCGGATTGGAAAGCCAAGGCCAAACGCAACCTGAAACTCGGCGTTTTCAGCCATCTTTACTCGCGTCTTCCCGTCGCCGAAGCCGCCAGCCGCATGCGCGCCGATGGATTCCATTCCACCGTGCTCGAATACCAGTTCGCCGACGTCCGCTTCGACCCCCTCGCGCCCGATTGGAACGCCGCCGCCAAGATCACCGCCGCCCTGGGGAAAGCTCAACTCCGCGTGGCCGCGCTGTCCGGCTATTACAACATCGTCGATCCGGATCTGGCGCGTCGCCAGCACGGCGAGGAACGCATCCGCGCCCTGATGACGAACTGGAAACACCTCGGCAGTCCTCTGGTCTGCACCGAAACCGGCACTCTGAACACCAAATCGGAGTGGGTCGAATCGCCCGACAACTACACCGAAGCGGCATACGGGAAATGCCGCGACGTCATCGCCAGCCTTGCCAAGCACGCCGCCGGCTCCGGCTGCACACTGGCCATCGAGGTCTACTGGCGCAATGTCATCGACTCGGCCGCGCGCGCCGAGCGCCTCTTCAAGGACGTCGCCTCGCCCTCACTCCAATTGGTGATGGACCCCTGCAACTACTACCGCAACGAGGATCTGTCGAAGGTGGCCCCGGTCCTGCGCGACCTCTTCCGTCGCGTCGGCTCCCACACCGTCATCGCCCATGCCAAGGACGTCAAGGCGACCCCCACGGGCCAGGACCTCCCCGCCGCCGGCCTGGGCGTCATGGACTACCCTGTCTTCCTCGGCCTCCTCGCGCGCCTCGACAAGCCGCTCGACTTGATCATCGAGCACCTGGAGCTCGACGACGTTCCGCGCGCCCGCGACTACGTCCTGGCCCAATTCGACAAGATCGTCTGACGCCGCTTGTGCGGACACTACCCCGCTGGCCCGGCAAGACGGTCTCTTACCCGATCACGGTTTCCGCCGCGGCAGCCTGCGTTTGATGTCCGGCCAGAACTCGCGGCCGAGATTCGCGACCAAATCGAACCCCATCCACAGCGAGCCCTCAATCGCCCCCAGGCGCACCGTATTGAGCCGCTGCGGATACCACTCGTTCGAAAGAAAGGCGGCGCCGTAAGCGCCCCCTAGACGCCACGTGGAGAGGGTCTCGCCGCCACTGTCGGTGCGGGTCAGAATTGTCGCGCGAACCGCATGGCCCGTTCTGCGCCAGAATCCGGTGCCGGTGCAGGGATAATAGCGCGGGTCCTGGTGGAGGGTCGAATCCAGTCCGAAAGCCAGACCGGCGTAGATTGTGTTGGCGGCGTTGGTCGAGGCGAAACGCTCGGCGTAGGCTCCGGCGCCCTGGCCCCATTCCCTCGGGGCGTTATCTTCCTGCAGGAATCCCGCGTAGGCGCCGGACTCCAACAGCGCCCCTAGGCTGTATACGGATTTGGCGTGAAAAAACAGCTTGTCGGTCACAGTCATCGAATCGACGGACTGCGCCACAACTCCCAGCGGCAATGCGGCCAGCAGAAGCAAACTGAGTTTCGACACGCGAATGCCAAGCATACCGCATCCTCTCGGAATTTGAATGAATGGCCGGTTACCGTGCCCCGCTATCCGAACGCTTGCGGGGCCCGGATACGGACCGCGAGGACAAACGTTACACCCAGAATTCTTCTCACGCCGTGGGCCACCCTGAAGATCTTCTTTTCAGCCGCCTGTCCACCGGTTTTCAACGCTGACCGAGGCCGCCCGCCCCCAAGAGTTGCCCGCTACACGTTCAAATACGGCAGCGTCCACGGCTCGCGGTACTGCCGGCTCACCAACTTCTGGGCGGCCTCGTTGCCCACCACGCTGCCGCTGGCCGCGTCCCACTCCACGCGGCCGCTGGTCCTCAACGCCAGGTTGCCCAGGTGCGCCACCGTCGAAACATGGTGCCCGATCTCCAAGTTCTCCACCGTCGGCTTGCGGCTGCGCATGCATTCCAGGAAATTGCCGGCGTGGTTCACCCGCGCCTGGTCGTCCTGCGGGGCGACATGTTTTTCCGCCGGCGCATACTTCTTGCTCCGCTCCGGGATCACCTCCCAGCCGCCCTGGTCGAGGATCAGCGTTGCGTCAGTGCCGGTGAACGCCACGCCGTGCTCGCGCCGGTCCGGCCCCAGGTTATTGCCCACCTGGTACTCGAAGATCATCCGGTAGCTCGGGAACTCGTACACCGCGATCTGCGAATCGGGGGTCTCGGTGTTGTCCGTCAGCACGTACCGCCCGCCTGAGCTGATCACCGACTTCGGCCACTCCGGCCCCATGCCCCACAGTGCCAGGTTGATCAGGTGCACGCCCCAGTCCGTCATCAACCCGCCGGCGTAATCCCACCACCAGCGGAAGTTGAAGTGGAACCGGTTCGGATTGAACGGCCGCTTCGGCGCCGGCCCCAGCCAGAAGTCGTAATCCACTCCCGCCGGCGCCGCTCCGTCGGGCGGATTGCCGCAGTCCTTCACCCAATCCAGGTACGCCCACACCCGCACCTGCCGCACCTTCCCTAACAGCCCTGAGTGCACGAACCGGATCGCCGAGGCATAGTGCTCTCCGCTGCGCCAATGCGTGCCCATCTGCGTCACGCGCTCGTTGCGGCGCGCCGCCGCCAGCATCGCGCGGCCCTCCGCGATGCTCGTCGCCAGCGGCTTCTCGCAATACACGTCCTTGCCCGCCTCGCACGCCAGCACCGTGGGCAGCGCGTGCCAGTGGTCCGGCGTGCACACCAGGCAGGCGTCGATGTCCTTGCGGTCCAGAATGCGCCGGAAGTCTTTCACCGTTTCCGGCGTCCCCCACTTCTCTTTTTGGAAACGCTCCATCGTCTTTGCGATTTGCGCATCGTCCACGTCGCACACCACCGGGATTTCGACCTCCGGATGCGCGCAGAACGCATGCGTGTCGGCGACCGAAATGCCGCCGCACCCGATCAGCCCCACCCGTACCCGGTCGTTCGCTCCCAGGATCCGACCCTGGGCGCCGGCAACTGCCGCGGAAGCGGCGATGAATGTCCGTCTGCTGATGCCTGCCATGGCTCTGCGCCTCCCTGCCCGGGCTTTGATCGAATCCGCCCGGCTGCTTAGCAGTCTACGCCCACTCGCCCCCGGCCGGCGCCGCAGCGGCTCGCGCTTTGGATTCTGATACGATTTCAACCGGACACCGCCATCCGGCTTGATCTCAAGGAGGCTCTCCAATGTCCCGCATCACGCGTCGCGACTGCCTGCAAACGGGCATGCAAGCTCTAGGCGCGGCTGGCCTCGCCGCTTCGACCGCCGGCCACGCGCTGGCCGGTCCCGATCGCCAGCCGCCTGCCGGTAAGCCCGGCATTCACTTCGCCCACATGGTCGCTCCCGGCCAGCCCGCACGCCTGCGCCTGCTCAAGCAGACCGGCGTCAACTACGCCATCGCCGGCGTCGGGGCTGCGCTGGCCAAAGTTCCGCGCGATCAATACCTGCCCACGCTGCGCCGCATCAAGGCCGACTTCCTGGAACAGGGCATCAATATCGCCGGCGTCGAAAGCCATCCCGTGCCCGCCGAGAAGATCAAGCTCGGCCTGCCCGGCCGCGACGAGGAGATCGAAAACTACAAGGCCGCCATCGACGCCCTGGGCCGCGCCGAAATCCCCGTCCTGTGCTACAACTGGATGGCCGGCCTGGGTTGGTATCGCACCCGCACCGACGTGCCCGAGCGCGGCGGCGCCCTCACCTCCGAATTCGACTACGCCACGGCCCAGGCCCAGGGCCTGACCCAGTGGGGCGAGATCTCCGAGCAGAAGCTCTGGGCCAATCTCGAGTACTTCCTGAAGCAGGTCATCCCCATCGCCGAGACGGCCGGCGTCAAAATGGCCCTGCACCCCGACGATCCGCCCATCTCGCCGCTACGCGGCATCGGCCGCATCCTGACCAGCGCCAAAAACTACCGCCGCGTCCTCGAAATCGTCCCCAGCCCAGTTAACGGCATCACCTTCTGCCAGGCCAATTTCAAGGCCATGGGCGAGGACATCGAAGCCCTGGCGCGCGAATGGTGCCGCCAGAAGAAGATCTTCTTCGTCCACTTCCGCGACATTCGCGGCACGCGCGAGCACTTCGTCGAAACCTTCCATGACAACGGCCCCACCGACATGGCGCGCATGCTGCAGGTGTACCACGTCAACGGCTTCAACGGTCCCCTGCGCCCCGACCACGCCCCGACCCTCGAGGGCGAGCCCAACGATCACCCCGGCTACGCCTGGATGGGCCAGCTGCTGGCCTTCGGCTACATGAAGGGCATCCTCGACGGCCTCAAGATCCCTTACGCCTGACCCCTGCCCGAACCCCTGTCCCCTAAAGCCTCTTGCTCTCTGATACTCGATACAATCCCTGAGGAGACCGCTTCTATGCCCCTGCGTCCCTTGCTCCTCGTCTGCACCATCGCCGCCGCCTTCGCCCAACAAGGCCGCCCGCCCGCGCGTGCTCGTGAACTGGGTCTTGTACTGGTAGAACAGTATCCCTCGCCGGTACTTACGGCGAAGTCGCCCGGGGCGGAAGGCAACAAGTACGGATTCGAAGGCGGCAACGTCGTCAAATTGCAAGGGACCTACCACCTCGTCACCACCGAGATGACTGGCGATCCGCTATGGGTGAAAACAAAGCTCGCGCACTGGAGCAGCAATGACCGCATTCATTGGAAGAGAATCTCGACCCTCTACGAGTCGAGCGGCGAATATGCCGGCCAAGACCCGCGCGCGTCCCTGTGGGGCCCCATGTTCGTCTACGATAATCAGTCACAAGTGTGGGATCTGGTCTATGTCGCCTATCGTTGCGCGCCAAACACCAAGACGGAGTGGCGCAACAATTATGAGGGCACCGTCTGGCTGGCGGTCTCAAATGTGAAGGGTCCCGCCGGTATCGATGGTCCCTACGCCGACAGCGGCGTGATCCTGCGACCCGATGCGGACTCCCAGCCGTGGGAAGGTCTGCAAGGCACCGACTCTTTCTTCCCTTACCAAGTTGGGAGGCGCTGGCTAGGTTTCTATGGCAGCGCCAATACCGAACATCTGCCGATGGAGCACTGGCGCGTCGGGCTGGCCGAAGCGACCCGGCTGGCGGGCCCCTGGAAACGCTGCACGGGCACCAATCCCGTGAACATCGAAAAGCGCTTCGCCGAGAATCCCATCGTCACCAGGCTGGACGATGGCACCTACATTGCGGTGTATGACAACGATTATCCCAATGCGATTGGATCCACATGGTCCCCCGACGGTCTTCACTGGATGCCCGGCCGGAGTCTCGTCGTCCAGCCCAGGGGCAAGGGCTTGTGGGCAGATGTGGTTCGCACGCCGCTCGGCCTCGTCGCCGAAGGCCACGGCCGCTACACCCTGTTCTACACCGGATATCAGGGGGCCGGGCCGGATTCGAATGCGAAAAAGCCTGGTTTCTCGCCCATCGGTTTTGTCAGCGTGAAGCTCCTGCCGCAAAATTGAGCAACCGAAACCCGGCCCGCGCCGACCGCGATTCCTTCCTTCGCACCGTCGCGGAACCGCTGTCTTCACCCTGAAAACACCGCAACTCCACGGTGAAAACACGCTCCGCGCACGGTGAATTCACGGTGAAATCACGGTCCGCCGCACTGAAACGCACGGAGAATCGCCCGCCGGTCCTGCCGCTGCCCGGAGCGTTCCGATGCTCGATTTTGGCCCGATCCACGCGCCATGCCAGCTTGTGTTGTCCCGAGTCCCGAATCTCCGCAGCCTATGCTCAGCCGGCCGCTTCCAAGAGCGGTTCTCTCGGGACCTTCGGAAGACCGCGCCGGTAGCGGCGGCCGTTCAGCAGTGCTCCGATCCACGTGGGGCGGACCATGAAGTCGTAAGAAACGGTCAGAATGGCCACCGCGAGGGCGAGAACAACAGGGATCTTTGCCAGGGCTGGAAGAGGCACCGGCAACAGCGCCACCTGCAACCCGACCACCACCGGCATGTGCATGATGAACAGCCAGTAAGACGCGTCGGACATGTAGCGCCAGCGCGCGCTCGGGCGGCTGTAGAATCTCAGGAACAACCCGGTGCAGGCGAATATGCTGAACCAGCACAGCAGCACGTTGCCGGCGGCCTTGATGTAGGGATGCGACCTGCCAGAGGCCAGTTCAAAGACCAGGAAAGCGGGCACGCACAGCGCCAGGTAAATCCAGACGTGGCGCTGGAATCGGTCCAGCAGGTCGCGGTTTCTGTAAAGCAGCCATCCGAAACCGAATGGCGGAATGTAGGCCAGCAGGATCGGCAGTTCCGGCCGGAATCCGCGGCATTCTCTCAGGGTGCCGCGCATCCCGGCGAGTTGCAGCCAGGAAAAGACGGCAAACAGCGCCGGGGCATAGGGACGCTCGAGCGCCCAACGGTATGCGGCGTGGATGCGCTCCATCAGGCCGGCCGGGTACCAACGCGACGACCATGCCACCAGGCCGCCGATGGCATACAGCAGCAGCAGGTACTCGAGAAACCACAGGTACAACGGATGCAGCCGTTTCAGCACAGCGCCACTGAGAAAAGCCGGCGCCACCTGAGTAGTTCCTTGCCGCAGGCTGATGCCAAGAGCGACTTTAAACGGGTACAGCAGCGACCAAAAAAGGACCAGAGGCAGCAGAATCCTCTTGACGCGATTGGCAATGAACGAGGCCGGCCCGCGCCCGTTCCACAACATTGCGCCGAAGAAGCCAGCCATGACGTAGAACGCCGGCATCCGGAAAGAGTGGATCATGCCGAGCGTGAAGTTGAGCGTGTCGCTTGGATGAGGATCGATGTAGCCCCAGAGCACGTGGCTGGAGTAGCCCAGGACCACATGCAGATAGATCCCCAACAGCATCATCGTCGCCCGCATGCTGTCCAGAGCGTGGTAGCGAACATTCGACGGATTCATGGCCGTTTCAAGAGATTCATGGCCGTTTCAAGAAATGTATCGCCCGACTGCGCGGCCGGCCACTCTCCAGATTACGCTGCCGCGCCCTGGCCGGTCCCGCGATAGCTCCAGACTGTGCTCGTCCATGCCGTTTGGCGCGCTCAGGCGGCGCGCGCTGCGTGGATCCGCCCAGCACGTCAGGGTCAAGCCGCTACAATGAGCCGTCTCTGGATTGCTAAGTAGTTGATTTATAATCTGTTACTGAGACGGACCCGCTACATTGTAGCGCTCCCGGCCGCCGCCAGGACCGCACCCGCGCCTCGTTTGCACACCCTCCCGAAGCCCCCGCACGAGCCTCAATGATACGCTGAAGTCTTGCCGCCATCTGGCGGCAGGGAGAGGTTTTTTGATGTCCGCTCAGCCCGCCACGCGCAGCGTCCCGCTGCTCGATCTGCGCCCCATCCACGAGCCGTTGCGCGATGAGATCCTGGCTGCGATCACGCGCGTGGTCGACTCCCAGCGCTTCATCCTGGGTGAGGATGTCGCACTGCTCGAACAGGAGCTGGCCGCCTATTGCGGCGCCCCCCACGCCGTCGTCTGCAACTCCGGCTCCGATGCGCTGTTCCTGGCTTTGCTGGCGGCCGACATCGGCCCCGGCGACCGCGTCGCCACCACGCCGTTCACCTTCTTCGCCACCGCCGGCGCCATCGTCCGCGCCGGCGCCACGCCGGTCTTCGTGGACATCGATCCCATCACTTACAACATGGATCCGGCGCGCCTGGAGGATGCGGCCCGCCTCAACCCGGGCATCAAGGCCGTCATTCCGGTCCACCTGTTCGGCGGCGCGGCGGACATGGACCCGATCGCCGAAATCGCCCGGCGCCACGGCTGGCGCGTCATCGGCGACGCGGCCCAGGCCATCGGCGCGCAATATAAGGGCCGCAGCGTCGCCACGCTGGGCGACATCGACTGCCTCAGCTTTTTCCCCACCAAGAACCTCGGCGCGCTGGGTGAGGGCGGCGCGATCCTCACCTCCGACGGCCCCCTGGCGCGGCGCGTGGCGGCGCTGCGGGTCCACGGCAGCACGGTGCGCTACTACCACGATGAAGTGGGCATCAATTCGCGCCTGGACTCGCTCCAGGCGGCGGTCCTGCGAGTCAAGCTGCGCCACCTGGACGAATGGACCGCGGCCCGCCAGGCCAACGCCGGCGAGTACGCGCGGCTGCTCGGCGCGGGCACCAAGCTGGTCTCGTTGCCGGCCCTCGCCCCCTACCAGACGCGGCACGTCTTCAACCAATTCGTCGTGCGCTCGCCGTACCGCGATCACCTGCGCGATTACCTGAAGGCGCGCGGCGTGGCCAGCGAAATTTACTACCCGCTGCCGCTGCACACGCAGGTCTGTTTCGGCGGCCTGGGTTATGAACTGGGCGATTTCCCGGTCAGCGAGCAGGCCGCGCGCGAGGTGCTGGCCCTGCCGGTCTATCCCGGCCTGAGCGCCGCCGATATCGGCTACGTCGCCGGTCTACTGAAGGGATACCGCGCCTAGCGCCGCGCCGGCCGGGGCAGGCTGGCGTGACCGATGAGCTGGATGTTGCGCTGCTTCACCACCGCCAGCACCAACGGGCTGGTCCAGGCCTCGACCACCGCGGCGCGCTCGGCGCCAACGTTTTCGGAGCCCGCGCGCCCCAGGGCTTGCATCTCCGCTTCGTCCGTGCCGCAGTGGTCCACCATGATGTACGTCGCTCCCGGCTGCAGCTTTTCCAGCTTCGCGGCCAGCTTGGCGGCGCGCGCCGCGCCGTTGTCGGATTTCGCGCCCACACCGGAGTTCCACACCGCGAACAGGTAGTTCAGTCCCTTCTCGTTCTCCATCAGCGGAATGCCCGTATCGTCGGCGATGCGCTGCAACATCGTGCGCCACTCGGGCTTCAACGACGGAAAGCCCATGTGCGACGACAGATAGGAGATGCGCGGGATGTGCCGGCGTGCGACCTCGATCTGGCGCCTTAGCTCGCGTTCCACCTCCTCGGTCTTCGGGTCGGCTTCTTTGAGACTCGTGTGGGGCGGCAGACCTTTCGCCGGCCAGACCAGCGGAAAGAAGTAGCCATCCGCGTCCACAAGGTTCGGCGCATTGGTCAACGGCCGCCATTTGAGATGATCCCACTCGCTGGTCAGGCACAGGTGCACACCGACGTCCAGACCCGGGTTCTGCTCGAGCAGCTCGACCGCTTCCATGAACCACGGTCCCGGCACGATGACGTTGGTCGAGCGGAGGATGCCTTCCTTGTAGGCCCGGATCGTGCCGGCATTCATGCCGTGCGCCGCGCCCATGTCGTCGCCCTGGATCAGCAGCCGGATGGGCTTCACCCGCGGCGCGGCCGGGGGAGTCTGGGCTGGGGCCGCGGACACGACGATGAAAACCAGAAGCGGAATCAGGCACGGGTAGCGCATTTAAAAACGCTACCAGGATCCGGGCCGGGGCGGAGCTGTGCCGCCGCGCAGGGCGGCACACGCTCCGGCGTTCCTATTTCGCCTGCGCCATCTCCACGGCCTTGCGCGGGTTAATCAGGTTGCGCCGGCCGTCTGCGGTGCGGTTCGCGGTCGAGGTGATGATGGCGATGACTTCCGGCGGCTTGAGCTTGGGATTGACGGCCATGATCTTGGCGGCCAGGTTGGCGGCATTCGGCGACGCCATCGACGTGCCCGAGAACTTCATCTTCTCGCCGCCGGGCACATAGCTCTCCACCTCGTACCCATTGGCGTGAACCACCACTGTGGGCCCGTAGCTGGTGAAGCCGGCCTCGTCGCCCGCCAGATCCACCGCGCCGACCGTCAGCAGGTTCGGCAGCCGGAGACTCGAGGGGACGAACTCCTCGAAGCTCGCCGAGCTGTTGGAGTTGCCCGCCGCGGCGACGAAGAGGATCTCCGGCGCCGAATTGAACGCTTTCACCAACGCCGTCTTGTGGCTGTCGAAGTAGCCGCGCGCAAGCTGCCTGCGCTCGTCGGCTGTCTTGCCGATGCCGCACTGCTCCAGGGCGCCCTCGTATTCCTTGACCGACAGGCCCCAGCTCATGTTGACCACGCGGACGCCGTTGCGCTTGAAGAAGTCCACGTACGCGCCGGTCGCCGCCACTTCGCGCTGCGACAGTTCCGGCGAAGGGCAGGGGTCCGGAACGATCTTGTAATCGAACGAAATGCGCCCCAGGGCGAGGCGCGCGTAAGGATTGCCGTCCATCATGATACCGGCCACGTGCGTGCCGTGCATGTAGATTGACGCAAGGTCCAGGTCTTCGATGAATGGCTTGACCTGATCGGGCTTCATTGCCGACAGCTTCTTCTTCAGCGCCGCCGCATCGGGCGTGTCGAGGTTGGCCTGCATGTCGGTGAGGCCCTTTACCTCGCTCTTCAGCGTGGGGACTTTCTCTTGCTGTTCGGGCGTGAGTGGGAAGAGTTCAGTGATTGAGGGCCGCGACTCCAGATCGAATGCGATCAGCTCGAACTTTCCGGACTTGTCCCTCACCAGCCGGTCGCTGTAGATCTTCGAATCGACACCCGAATCCCACACCGCCACGTTCACCGGAGCATAACCCTTGCCCGGCTCCAACTGCACCGACCGTGCGGCCCAGATGTCCTGCTTGGCGACCTGGTGCGCCGCCAAATAGCTGCCGTAGGCTTCAATCAGCGTGTACTTGATCGGGATGGCCTCCTCCAACGCGAGCCGCATCCCCGGCAATTGGTGGGCCATGTCCGAACTCAGCGCCCCGTTGTTCTTCTTCAGCGCAGGCTCCATTCCGGCCTGAACGATGCCGACGAGCAGCGACTGGCTGACGATCTCCGCGCCGCTCTTGCGCTGTTTCACGTCGTTCTCGATTACGGTGAACGGCATCCCATCGAGCGCCGCGCGGATGCTCCTGTAAATCGCCTGGCGATACTCCGGCGAGCTGCGATCCTTGAATTGCGCTCGCGCTTGCAGAATGGCCCTTGGATCCAGGCCGCTGAGCAGCTTCGCGGCCGGCTTCTCCTCCAGGTCCTTGATTTGATCGAGCAGCTTCAGCGCGTCCGCGTCGCGGTGCTCCAACAAATCCAAAACCATGAGCGTGCTGAGCATCCCCCGCAGCGCGGCCTTGTCCTCGATGTCATACTTGGCCAGAACAGATTCCACGTTCTTGCGAATCTCGACCGCCAGTTGATGGAACTTCTCCTCCGACAGCAGGACGTCTTCCACGCTCGGGGCGAGTTTGTAAGTGAAAACGGGCAGATCCGCGGCCCGCGTGATCTTTTGTTTGGGCGCTTGCGCCACCAGCAGCGGTGCAGCAACCAGGCACAGTAGGAGCCGTTTCAGCATCATTGCCTCCAGGTGATTACTTAGAGATCGCAGCCGTTTCAGAGCCGCGCCACGCCGACCCTCTCCACGCGCACAACCAGTGTATTATGGCACCGTTTGGGCGAAACGGAAGCTGATGGGAATGCCCGCCAATCACTGGTGGGACCTCCATAGACGCGGGCTGGCAGGTGATTTCGATCATTGGGCTGACTGAAAAGGGTGTGCGAAGCTTTGGCAGCACGGAAACGTATTCCGGCGATTGTGATTCTCAGTCTGGCAGCCACGAGGGAGCCGAAACAACCTATGGGTTGTTTGCGAGAGCCGGTGTGATTCTCAGGTCCGCGCCTGAGACGAACGCCCGCGGACCGGCACAAATGAGCAGTGACGGGCGCCGCTTGCGGAGTGCCTCGGGAAGCGCACCGCCTGCGCCGAGGGACCGCCTCGGCCCGCCCGATATACTTGAAAAGGACATTTTTCGCCCTCCAAGGCAACGAGCGAAGCGGAGATTCAAATGATGCAACAGGACACCGCCGCGGCCGGCCAGGCCCCGCAGGGAAACGCCATCGCCGAGGCATTGGCGCAAAAAATCCGCGCGAAAACGGCGCGGGTGGGCGTGGTCGGGCTGGGTTACGTCGGTTTGCCGCTGGCGGTCGAATTCGCCAAGGCGGGTTTTCACGTGACGGGCATCGACGTCACCGCGAGCAAGGTGGCGCGGATCAACCAGGGCGAGAGCTACGTGCAGGACGTGCCCACGGCGGAGCTGGCTCCGCTGGTGGCGCAGGGCCTGTTGAAGGCGACCACCGATTTCGCCGCGGCGAAGGAGCTCGACACGATCAACATCGCCGTGCCGACCCCGCTGCGCAAGACCAAGGACCCGGACATGAGCTACGTCGTGTCGGCAGCGCAGGAAGTCGCGCGCTACGCTCATCCGGGCCTGCTGGTGATTCTGGAATCGACCACCTACCCGGGCACCACCGACGAGCTGCTGCTGCCGATGTTCGAAGCCTCCAAGCTCGAGGTCGGGCGCGAATTCTTCCTGTGTTTTTCGCCCGAGCGCGTCGATCCGGGCAACCCGAAGTACAACACCAGGAACATTCCCAAGGTAGTGGGCGGTATCACGCCGGAGTGCACGCGCCTGGGCGCGCTCTTCTACTCGCAGGCACTGGAACACGTGGTGGCGGTGAGCTCGACCAAGGTCGCCGAGATGGTGAAGCTGCTGGAGAACACCTTCCGCATGATCAATATCGGCCTGGTGAACGAGCTGGCGGTGCTGTGCGACCGCATGGACATCAACGTCTGGGAGATCATCGACGCGGCGGCCACAAAACCCTTCGGCTTCATGCCGTTCTACCCGGGGCCGGGCCTGGGCGGGCACTGCATCCCCATCGACCCGTTCTATCTCTCGTGGAAGACCAAGCAGTCGGGCATGGAGGCGCGCTTCATCGAGCTCGCCGGCTACATCAACTCGAACATGCCGCACTTCGTCGTGGACAAGATCCAGAACGCGCTGAACGAGGTGCGCAAGCCGCTGAAGGGCTCGCACGTGCACGTGCTGGGCGTGGCGTATAAGAGGGATATCGACGACGTGCGCGAGTCGCCGGCGCTGGACGTGATGCACGTGCTCGCCAAGCGCGGCGCGGTGGTGAGCTACAGCGACCCCTACATCCCCTCGATCCAGGTGGAGCAGCGGACTTACACCTCCGAGCAGGATCCGGACGTGGTCGCCAAGGCCGATTGCGTCGTCATCATCACCGATCACAAAGCAACCGACTACGCGGCGCTCGTGGAGCAGGCGCAGTTGATCGTCGACACGCGCAACGCGTTGAAGGGGATGCAGTCAGAGAAGATTTTCAGACTGTAGGGGCGAAGGACGCGCGTCGCGAACAACAGCCAGGCGACAAGGACGTGCGCGGCGTGGCGCGCCGGGTCCGGGCGCTGCGCCGCGGATTGCGACGAGCAGCGACTGCTCACGCCAGCAGCACCTGCACCTCGCGCTCGCGCAGCATCTCCTGGAACTCGGCGGGGAGACCCGAATCGGATACCACGACATCGGCCACATCCAGCGGCGCCAGGTGCATCACCGCCCGCCGGCCGAACTTGGCGTGGTCGGCGACGATGACGACCTTCTGCGAGACCTCGATCATCTTGCGCTGCGGGCTGACCACCAGCGTGTTGGTGTTGCTGAAGCCCTCGGCGGTGGCGCCCCCGATGCCCATGATGAGCACGTCGGCGTTGACCCCGGCCAGCATCTGTTCGCACAGCGGCCCCAGCGTCACCCGCAGGCGCGGAAAGAGGTAACCGCCGGTGAGCGTCACTTCGATCTGGCGCGATTCATTGAAAATCTCGGCGATCGGCAGCGAATTGGTGATGACGTGCAGCGAACGGCTGGTCAGCAGCCGGGCCACGGCCGCAACGGTCGAGCCGCCGTCCAGGATCACCGTCTGGCCGTTCTCGATCAAACCCGCGGCCAGCGCGCCGATGCGCCGCTTTTCCTCGGCCATGCGCGTGCTCTGCCAGTCGAAATCGAGCGCATGGTCGCCCGCCTGCATGGCCATGGCGCCGCCGTAGACGCGCTTGAGGATTCCTTCCTGTTCGAGATTGATGAGGTCGCGGCGGACGGAGGAATCGGAGGCTTCCAGCTCGCGGCACAGCGTCTCCAGATCGACAAACTCCTGCCCCTCGAGAAGCTGGCGGATGCGCAGCTGGCGGCCGGTGGCTTTCATTCCTTGGCGGTTTTCCGGTCCAACGCCTGCAGGACGGCGGCGGTAACGTCGCGTACCAGGGCCTCGGTGTCGCTGTCCGGCGGCGCGGCGGCGGGAGCGCAGGCGGCGTGGGGTTGCACGACGATGGTCGATCCGGGCTCCGGCAGGTCGCAGATCGGACATCCAGGCGATTGCAGGCGTGCGTCCGGCAGGCCCAGGCGCTGCTTGATGGCCAGCAGATCGACGGCCTTCTCAGCGGAGATCGTCGTGATCGGCGCGCCCAGTTGGCTGGCGATCAACAGCGTCCAGCAATAGGTGTCGAGCACCTCGGCATACCATTCGGCATGCGTCACGCTATCGGCCCAGCAGATAATGCCGTGATTGCCCAGCAGGACGCTGTTGTGGTCCTTGACGAACGGCAGCACGGTCTCGGCGAACTTCTGCGTGCCGGGCGTTTCGTATTGCGTCAGCCCCACCTTGCCGATGAACACCTCGAATTCGGGGATGATGCAGGTCGGCGGCACGCGGCCGGTGATGGCGTAGGCCGTGGCGTGGGGCGGATGGCAATGCACCGCCGCCTTGGCCTCGGGCACGGCCTTGTAAATCTCCAGGTGCAGCAGGATTTCGCTGGTGCGCGGCTTGCCGCCGGCCAGTTGGTTGCCCTGGTAATCGACCAGGCACAGATCCTCGGGCCGCAGGTCGGCCTTGCTCACCAGCGTCGGCGTGCACAGCACCGCCTCGGGCGTGAGGCGGTAGCTGATGTTGCCGCCGTTGCCATCGACGTACATGCGCTGCCACAGCTTGCGGCCGACCTCGACGATTTCGGCCTTGATCGCTTCGGCTTCCGGCGAATGAAACACCACGTCCCAATGCGCGGAGGCCGGGGCTCCAGCGGCGGCGGCCGTGCCGCTGTGCAGCGTCAGTCCATGGGCCGAGATGGCGTCACGCGCCGATGGAGTGAGGATCGCGCCCTCGCGCACCACCAGTTCCTTCGCGCCGCCCTTGATGGCAGCTTCGATATCCCCGGCCACGATGACTTTGTGTTGCGTCAGATCGACACTACTCATGAACGCCTCTCAAATGATGCGCAGCGCGCCGCCGCCCAGCGCCATCTGGCGCTCGCGCGTGAAGGTCAGTGGCGTGGTCACGCCTTCGCCGGTGGGCGTGGCGATACTGTAACTCATGTAACTCGGGTTGTCCGCGCCCAGCGCGGCCACGCAGGCGGCGTTGTGGATGAACAGCGTGGTGTTCATCAGGCGCGCCATCTTCGTGACGTTGTGGATGTTGCGGGAGTGGATCAGCGCGGTATGCCGGTAGCCGTGCTCGGCCTTGAGTGCGGCCGCGATCCCCGCGTCCACATCGGGCACGCGCACAATCGGCACGAAGGGCATCATCTGCTCCTCCTGGACGAAGGGGTGATCTTCGGCCGTCTGTCCGAACAGCAGCGGCGTCGAGGGCGGAACCTCGACTCCGGCGGCCGCGGCCAGCAGCGCCACGTCCTTGCCGACCAGCTCTTTTCTCAGATGCGCGTGCGCGCAGCCCTTGCCTTCGCCGTCGAAGCGAAACGCGGCGGCGGTGAGACGCTCGATAGCGGCCAGGTTCAGCTCCACCGCGCCGGCGCGCTTCATCGCCGCCAGGAAGGCGTCGAACACCTGGGCCACCACGAAGACTTCCTTTTCGCCGATGCACAGCAGGTTGTTGTCGAACGAGGCGCCCAGCACAATCGAGCGCGCCGCGTTGTCCAGATCGGCCGTCTCGTCCACCACCACTGGCGGGTTGCCCGGCCCGGCGGCAATCACGCGCTTGCCCGATTTCGCGGCCGCCCGCACAACCGCCGGCCCTCCCGTCACGCACAGCAGCGCCACGCGCGGGTGATGAAAAACCTCCTCGGCCGAGCGGATACTGGGCGCCGACACCGTGGTGAAAACGTTGGCCACGCCCAGCTCGCGCACGATCTCGCGATTGAACACGCGCAGTGCATGGCAGGCGATCTTCGACGCCGCCGGGTGCGGGCTGAAAACGGCCGTGTTTCCCGCGGCGACCACGTTGATCATGTTGCTGGCCATCGTGGGCACCGAATGGGTCGCCGGCAAAATCATGCCGATCACGCCCCACGGCGCGTGCTCGATGATGCACAGCCCGCTGCGGTCGCTGCGCAGTTCGCTGCGCATCGCCTCGACGCCCAGGACGAAGCGCACGTTGTGCAGCTTGTCGATCTTATGATCGAGCCGGCCGAGGCCTGACTCTTCCAATTCCTTCTGCGCCCATTCCCGGGCGTTGTCGGCGCACAGTTTCCGCACGATCGCGACAATGCTGCCGCGCTGGTCGAGGGTCATCTCCCCAACGCGTGGCTGGGCCTCGGCGGCGGCCGCGACGGCCTCGTCCACGGTCGCGAAAACGCCGTCGCCCACTGGCGCCGCCGCCGCCGCTGCAACTGGAGCCGTCGCGCCCTGCAGCCGCGCGATCACCTCTCGCGCGATCCCGGCGATCAACTCTTCCCTGTTCACCGTCATGGCCTCTCCATGATGATTCCACCCGCGTCCGCCCGCGCCGGTTCGCGCGCCTTACTTCGGCACAATGCCGCGGATCTCGTCGTGCGGCCGGGCGATCACGTCCACGCTGATCAGCTCCCCGGCCGAGCGCGCCGCGGCCGCGCCGGCGTCCACCGCCGCCTTCACCGAGGCGACGTCTCCCGTGACGAACGCCGAACAATAACCGCTGCCGACGTTTTTATAGCCCTTGAACTCCACCTTGGCCGCCTTCAGCATGGCGTCCGTGGCGCACACCAGCGCGGCCAGGCCCTTGGTTTCGATGATTCCGATGCTTGCGAATTCCATTCTGAGTCTCCTTGCCGCCGCTAGCGCAGCATCCCCTCGATCAGCCCTTCGTGCGGCCGCGGGATGATGTGCGAGCTCACCAGCTCGCCCACCCGCCGCGCCGCCGCCGCGCCGGCGTCCACCGCCGCGCGCACGCTGCCCACGTCGCCGCGCACCACCACCGTGACGTAGCCCCCGCCGATCTGAATGCAGCGAATCAGCTGCACGCTGGCCGCCTTGCACATCGCGTCGCTCGCTTCAACCAGGCCCGTGAAGCCGCGCGTCTCCAGCAGCCCCACAGCCGTGCCTGCGTCAGGCTCCGCTGTGGCCTCCTTCTTATTGGCCTTCTTGTAAAACGGCGCCAGGTCGTCGTGCGGACGCGGGATCACCTGCACCGTCGTCAGCTCGCCCACCCTCCGCGCCGCGGCCGCGCCCGTGTCGGTCGCCGCTTTCACTGCCGCGACATCTCCTTCGACAAACGCGGTCACCAGGCCGCTGCCGACTTTTTCCCAACAGCTGAAGGTCACGTTGGCCGCCTTCAGCATGGCGTCCGAGGCTTCGAACAGCGCCACCAGACCCCTGGTCTCGATCATCCCGAGTGCTTGGTTCATCTCTTGCATTCTCCTACTTTGAGGAACTCGCCTGGTGAATCCGCTCACCGTGCGACCCGCAATGCCCGGCCACGAAAGCCCGAGCGCGGCGGCCCGAACCACCTCTCATCATCGCGGACAGACGTGGTTTGGCGCAAACCAACCCATCCAGATCCAATTATCAACCAAATTCCTCCAAACTCAATCATCTTCCTTCATACTCAGTCATGGGTGGTGTCGGCGCTTCGCCTGACCCCGCGCACAGCACGTTGTCGATCAACCGCACCGCGCCCAGCCAGATCGCCGCGGCAACCCTCACTGGCCCGTCGATGCGTTCCACCGGATGCATCGATTCCGGATCGACGATCTCCAGGTACTCGACGCGGATCCGCCGCTGCTCCAGCGCCGCCACGGCCTCCTGGCGCAACGCGGCGGCGTCGCTCGCGCCGGCCTCGATCCGCTGGCGCACGCGTTCGAGCGCCTGGTAAAGCGCCGGCGCCTGCCGCCGCTCTTCGCCGTTCAACAGCCGGTTGCGCGAGCTCAGCGCCACGCCGTCGGCCTCGCGCACGGTCCCCACGCCCACGATACGCACGGGCACATTCAGGTCGCGCACCATGCGCCGGATCACGGCCAGTTGCTGGGCGTCCTTCTCGCCGAAGTACGCCACGTCGGGCTGGACAATCTGAAACAGCTTCAGCACCACCGTGGCGACGCCGCGAAAATGCCCCGGCCGGAACGGCCCGCACAGGAATTGCGTGACGCCCTGCACTTCGACAAAGCTCTGCTGCGGCTGCGCATACATCTCCTCGCCCGAAGGCGCGAACACGATCCGTACGCCCAGCCGCCCGCACAGCTCGGCGTCCTCGGCCAGCGTGCGCGGGTATTGGCCGTAGTCCCGCGGATCGTTGAACTGGATCGGATTGACGAAAATGCTGACTACGGCGTAATCGGTCTCCTCCACCGCCTGTTCGATCAGCCGCGCGTGGCCGGCGTGCAGCGCGCCCATGGTTGGCACGAGGCCGATCGTGCGGCCCGCACGCCGCGGCCCGGCCAGCGCCGCCCGCAGCTCGGCGATCGAGCCGATCACTTGCCAGCTCATGCCTGCTTCGTCCTGCCCGGCCCCGCGTCGGAAATCTCCTTCAGCTCTGGAAACCGGCCCTCCTTCACTTCGTGTATGTAGGCCTTCGCGCCTTCCGTCACCAGCGCCCCGAGATGCGCGAATTGCTTCACGAACGACGGCGCCGCCTCGGGCGTCAATCCCAGCGCATCGTGGCTCACCAGCACCTGGCCGTCGCAATACGGGCCCGCGCCGATCCCGATCGTGGGGATCTCCAGCTCCGCCGTCACCACGCGCGCCACGTCCGCCGGAATGCACTCCAGCACAATCGCGAAAACGCCCGCGCGCTCCAGCGCCCGGGCATCTTCCAACAGCCGCTCGGCGTCGCCCTTCGAGCGCGCCTGGCGCCGGTATCCGCCCAACTGGTTCACCGACTGCGGAATCAGGCCCAGGTGTCCCATCACCGGGATGCCCGCCTCCACCAGCCGCGCCGCCGTCCCCGCCACCGTGCCTCCGCCCTCGATTTTTACGCCCTGCGCCCCGCCCTCCTGGATCAGCCGCCCGGCGTTGCGCAGCGCCTCGTCGGCGTTCACCTGGTAGGTCAGGAACGGCATGTCGGCGATAATCAGGGCCCGCTCCGCGCCGCGGCTCACCGCGTGCGCGTGGTGGACCATCGCCTCCAGCGTCACCGGCAGCGTGGTTTCGTAACCCAGCAGCACCATCCCCACCGAGTCGCCCACCAGCAGCACGTCGATGCCCGCGCGCTCCAGCAGCCGCGCCATCAGCGCATCGTACGCCGTCAGCATGGCGATCTTCTCGCCGCGCTGCTTCATCGCCTTCAAGTCCGGCACGCGGACCCGCTTCACCCGTTCACTCACTGTGATTCAATCCTCTGCGCCAGCTCCGCCCGCCGGGTGCATCGCCCTCGACTCCCCGTCTGCCGCACACGCCCGGCGCACGATCACACTCCGGGCTTCCCGGCCATCGTCGATTCTACATCCAGCAGCGCGCCAGCGCGCCGCTTCGAGTGCGCTTCCGGCCACGGCGGGCCGGATTTCAGAGGCTTGATAAAGATGTGCTTTCGCCCTCTGTGGCGGCGATTGTCGGTCCGCGGCAGCCTCAGGCCTGCTGCTTTTCCCGGAGCTCCTGTTCCGCCTGGAACCAGTCCACCTCCGGCGATCCCTCCGGGCAACCGCGCTCGGCCCACAGGATCTTGGCCAGCGCCGCGATCTGCTCGTGCGTGAGCGGCGTCGCGGACGCTTCGGCCGGTGTCTCAGGAGTCTCGATTTCAAGAGCGACTCGCTCCGTCATCGGCACCCCCTTTCTGATTTGGATTATGACGCCGATGTCGCCGAATGCAAGGCCCAGCAGGCTGCTAAAAAGCTCCCGCCAGCCGCGTTGCGACGGCCTCTCTGTCCGGACGGGACTCCTGCGCAGCCTGCGCTGCGAGGGACTCTCAACGGGCCAGCGGCCGCGGCTTCACGGTGGTTCCGGAGCGTTCGAATTGGAACTGCAGCAGCCACTCGCTGGCCGCCTGGGCCTCGCCCGCCCCCGCCGCTCGGAACTTCCAGCGTTTGGCGGCGGCCAGAGCCTCCTTGGCGAAGTATTTGCTCGGCCCGGCGGGAGCCAGTTGCGCCTCCACCACCTTGCCGCTGGCATCCACGTGCACCTTCACGCCGACCTTCACGGAGCCTTGAATGCTCGCGCGCGCCTTGCTGGGCACGTCTGGAACAACCTGCTCGACCACCGCGCCGCTGTTGCTCCCTGCCGCGCTCCCGGTCTCCGCGGCCGGTTCTGCCTCGGGCGCTGCGGCCGTGGCGCTGGGAGCGGCCGGCGCGGCCGCGCTCTCCACCGGCGCAACCGGCTCGGGCTGCGGCGTTGTCTTCGGCTCCGGCTGCGGCGGCGCCTGTTCCACTGCCGCCGGCGCGCTCGACGGTGGCTGCGCCGGACGCGGGCCGAACACCCATAGCCCAACCAGCATCACGGCCAGCGCCGCCAGCACTAGCGCCGCCAGCCGCCCATAGCGCCGCCGCGGCCCCGCCGGCTGGCCCTGCTCGGCTTCCGGCGGAACGGAGATTGGCGCCGTCTCCAGCAGCCGCGCTTGAATCCGCGGCACATTCCAGCGCCACGCCGGGTCGCGTTGCAGCGCCTGGCGCACGATTTCGCGAAACGGCTCAAGAATCCCCGGCGGTAGCACCGGATCGGCCGACGACATCAAATCCCACACCGGCTGGCGCTGCGTCAGCGCCTCGGCCAGCGTCACCCCCAGCGACCACACATCCGCGGCCGGCGTGATCCCGTCCCGCGGCAACTCCGGCGCGTCGTACGGGCCCAGCTCGAAACCATGCTCCCACGGCTCGCCCGAACGCCGGATATGTTCGCTCGCCAGCCGTAGCTGATCGCCCACCGCCAGGATGTTGGCCGGCCGCAGACTGGTCAGCACGTAGCCCCGCGAGTGCAGGAACGCCAGCGCCTCCAGCGCCGGATCCAGCGTCTCCCGCGCCTCGGCCGCCGACAACGGCCGCCGCGGCAGCACTTGCCCCAGGTCCTCGTCGGCGCATTCCATCACCAGGTAGATCAGCCACTCGCCGTCCAGTTGGCAGCGCCCCCAGTGGAACAGCCGCACCAGGTGATCGTGTCGCAGCGTGGAAGCCGCTTCCCAACGCGCCAGTTGCTGTTCCTGCGTCCCGGGATCGGTTTGCAGCAGCTTGATGGCCGCCTTCTGCACCGCCGGCTCGTCGCTGGCCGTCAGAAATACGGCGCTGTGCTCCCCGCTGCCCAAGTACTGCAGCAACGGGAAGCGTCCGTCAACGACTTGACCCTCCCACTGTTTCCAGCTCTCGCTCATGGCCTGCCTGTGCCTCGGACGTACTGGTCCAAGTCAGTACCATACTACCCCGAGTAGCCCGGATGTTTCACCATGATCGCAGCGAGGCGCGATGAGAGGGCCCCAACATCAAACGATGCCACGAGGCGCGCCTGCGGAAACCGCCCGCAGGCGTACTTGGCGGTACGTCGAGGACGGCGACCGAGCGCAACGAAGTAGATGCGGCCCTATCGCGCGCCGCAGCCGATGGTTGGTGAAACATCCGGGCTAGCCCAAATCTGGTGCATCGTGCTGCATCCGCCCGGCACGCCACTCGGCCCGCCCGGCCTGGATCATCCTCCTCACAACGCCGCCGCGCATCTGGCCGCCTGCCTTCGCCCGCCCCTCACCCTCCTCGGAGCGCAACCCTACCTGTTTTTCGGGATTGAAATCGGAGTTTGAGGTCATGATATACTGCCGCTAGCCATCATTGGCGATCCAACCCCAGGAGGCCGCATGAAGAGACTGATTCGTCTGGTTCTGCCCGTGGCAACGCTGCTGGTTGCCTTCTTCGCTACCAATGGCCTTATTTTCGCTAACAAGGAAATGGCCAAGAAAGAGAAGAAAGCCTGCACCACCTGCCATCAGAAGGGCACGCCCGGCAAAGACAACCTGAACGAGGTAGGCAAGTATTATAAAGCCAAGAAGACGTTGGAAGGCGCGCCCGCGCCGGCCAAATAACCCTTTTCCCTTCCGCTTGATCCGGGGCGGGGTCGTTGTTCCCCGCCCCTTCGATTCCGCTTCGTCTCATCCCTCCGTGTGAACCCCCGGCTCCGCCCCTGGGGGAGAATAACGCCCCTTTGCCGGCACTGATTCCTGAACCCATGTGGCAATCAGGCGCTGGCCCTGGCGAATGGGCGGGCGCGGCGGCCCGGCTGACCGGCTGGCTGCTCGCTCCGCTCGGTCTCTACATCCTCTTCTCCGCGCTGGATGATCTGGTCCTCGACGCCCTCTGGCTGCTGCGCCTGCTGCGCGAACGGATGCAGCGCCACAAGCTCCCCCACCCCGCCGTCGCCGCCCCGGCCGCGCCGCCCGAGCGCCCCTTCGCCATCCTGATCCCCTGCTGGCACGAGGCCGAGGTCATCGCCTCCATGCTCGACCACAACCTGGCCGCCCTGCGCTACTCCAAATACCGCGTCTTCGTCGGCGTCTATCCCAACGACCCCGCCACCGTGGCCGCCGTCGGACAGGCCGCCGCGCGCCACGCCAAGCTCCGCCTAGTCTGCCTGCCACACGACGGTCCCACCTCCAAGGCCGATTGCCTGAATTGGATCTGCCGCGCGGTCGAAGAAGAAGAGCAGTCCCTGGGCCAGCAGTTCGCCTGCGTAGTCCTGCACGACGCCGAGGATCTGATCCATCCCGACGAGCTCGGTGTCTTCAACGCCCGCCTGGACCAGGCCCATTTCCTCCAACTGCCGGTCCTGGCTCTGCCCACGCCGCCCTGGGAACTGACCCACGGCGTCTACTGCGACGACTTCGCCGAAAGCCAGTCCAAGGATCTCCACACCCGCCAGCTCGCCGGCGCCTTCGTGCCCGGTTGCGGCGTCGGCACCGCGCTGCGCGGCGACGCTCTGCGCCAGTTGGCCCTGCGCTACGGCGAGGTCTTCGATCCGCGCTGCCTCACCGAGGATTATGACCTCGGTCTGCGCGTCTTCAAGCTGGGCCTGAACCAGCTCTTCCTCCCGCTGTTGTACGACCGCGGCGAGCCGCTGGCCACGCGCGAGTACTTCCCCCGCCGCTGGGCCCAGGCCGTCCGCCAGCGCTCGCGCTGGATCGCCGGCAATTCGCTGCAGGGCTGGGAACGCCACGGCTGGCACGGCCCCTGGCAACAGGTCTGGTTCCTGTGGCGCGACCGCAAGGGCCTGTGGGGCAGCCCGCTCAGCCTGCTGTGCAACCTGCTGTTGCTGGCCGGCGCGGTCTCCTGGGTAGTGCATCTTACGCTCGGCGGGCCGTGGGTCATCTCTTCGATTCTGCGCGTGCACCCCTGGCTGGCCTGGGTGATGGCCTTCAACTTCTGCCTGGTCGGCCTCCGTTTGCCGGTCCGCATGGCCGTCTCGGCGCGCATCTACGGCCCGCGCTTCGCCCTCTGGGCGCCGCTCCGCCTGCTGTGGGGGAATGTCATCAACGCCTGCGCCACGCTGCGCGCGCTGTATCTGTTCGCCGCCTCCAAGCTCGGCCGCCGGCGCCTCGCCTGGACCAAGACCAGCCACGCCTATCCCACCCCCGGCAGCCTGCTGGCCCACAAGCGCAGCCTGCCCGAGATCTTCGAGTTCCTCGGCTTCGGCCCGGCTCACTTTTATGAACAGGCGCTCGCCGCGCGTCCCGCCTCCACCCCCGTGGAGGATTTCTTCCTCCACCAGGGCCTCGTCACCGAGGAGCAGTTCATGGACGCGCTGTGCCTCCAGCAGAGCCTGCCTCGCGCCCGCCTCTCGCCCGGCAGCATCTGCCCCCGCACCCGCCGCACCATTCCCCAGGAGGCCATCCGCTCCTGGCGCGTCTTGCCCTTCCGCGTCGAGCACGGCACGCTGCACGTCGCCAGCGCCGGCGTCCCCACCGACGAGCTGATCTCCCACCTCCGGCTCTTCACCCGGCTGGAGATCCGTTTTCACCTCATCTCGCCGCGCGAGTTCGAGGAGCTGCAGGAGGACGTGCCTGTCGCCTGAGGCGCTCTCTCGGACGCCGCCGATAGAAGCCGCGGTTCGAGGTGGGGCGGACCGCCGGTCTGCGGCCGGCGGCCACGCCGGCCTCTCCCACCATCCGAAGCCCGACCCGGCGGTCCGGCGCAGGTCTGCCTGGCGACCCGCCCCACCAAGGCCACACCCCAGTTGAATCGCCTTTGGCCGCCCGAGCCCGTTGTTCTCCTACCTTGTGGAACGGCCAATCCCGGCTGCAGCCGTCCCTCAGACGGCTGCAGCCAGTTTCTTCGCCATCCCCGCTAAACCTCGCCCGGCCGCCCGCCAGAGGTGTCCGGGCGCGCTTCCATGCGGCGCAAGAACTGATTTTGCGGGACAAAGCCAATTTCGTGCAACCCGGATCCCCGCTTGAGGATACACCCGAAGTCAAGTGCGAGAGTTGTCCAATACAAGAAGAGCCCGAAAAGGGAGTTTGATTCCAATACAAGATGAGCCTGAAGTGGGGATGGGCGAAGATGCGGGGCGATGTCGCCCACGATGCAGAATCCCGAGCAATTGA
>JBKQPG010000069.1:0-4083 GCA_052145115.1 Bryobacteraceae bacterium | reverse complement strand
GCCACTGCGGCGGGCTGCAAGCGCCATTCCCTCAGCTTTTGACCAGTCCGGGGGCCGTACGCCCCTAACCGCGCGGGCCCCAGTTGGCGCAGGTCGTTGTGTACCTGAAAGAACCGCTGAAAGAAGAAGTCTATGCCCAGCGGATTGGTGAACAGAATCCAGTCGTACGACTCCAGCTCCCGCAGGGCCTTGTCCAGCCGCGCCCGGTCGGGATGTGGCACCCAACGGGTGGCCGGAACTTCGAGCACGTCCGCACCTCGTTCGCGCAGGGCGGCCACCAGCGGGCGGGCCAGGTCGAGCCGCTGGGTGACTGCCACCCGGCGGCCAAGTAGCGGGCGTTGCTCAAACCAGTCCAACTGCTCCCGCAGCTTCACTACTTCGCCGATTACGGTAACGGCGGGTGGGCTGATGCACGAGCGATTGGCCAGTTCCGCAATCGTCATGAGCGTGCCGACGACTGTCTGCTGCCGTCCGGTCGTGCCGCGGCTGACGACGGCCACCGGGGTGTCCGGCGAACGCCCGTGCGCGATGAGCGTCGCAGCGATTACCTGGATGTTCTTTAATCCCATCAGCACGACCAACGTGCCCGGGACTTTGGCCAGGCCCGCCCAGTCCACCGCGTCGGTAGGGCGCAGTGCCCCCACCGCACCGGGACTATCCGCACTTGTCGCCGAAATCTCGATGGGAGGGCGAGCGTCCTCGCGAGCCCTGACTTTCGAAGGGTTGAGAGAGGTTTGGGCTCGCGAGGACGCTCGCCCTCCCGCCGAGGGGGCATCGTGGCCGGTGACGATTGTGACACTGGAGGCATGGTGGCGGTGGGTCAAGGGAATGCCCGCGTAGCAAGGCACCGAGTGCACCGACGACACCCCCGGCACTACTTCGAAAGGGATGCCCGCCGCCGCCAGCACCTCGGCCTCCTCGCCACCGCGGCCAAAGACGAACGGATCGCCTCCTTTGAGGCGAACCACGCGCTTGCCTTCCATCGCCTTTGCCAGCAGCAGCGCATTTAACTCGGCTTGGGACACGCAGCGCGTGCGGTCGTGTTTGCCACCGTAGATGACTTCCGCGGAGGGCGGCGCGAAGCGCAACAATTCGCGGCTGACCAGACCATCGTAGATCACCACCTCGGCCCGCTCCAACAGTTCCTTCCCGCGCAACGTCAGCAAGCCGGCGTCACCGGGACCGGCGCCGACGAGATAGACTATGCCGCTGACACTCATGAGTGGCTGCACTTTTGCACCATGCTCCCCAAACCCCGTAGGGGTGGCCTGTTTATAGAACCGCCTGGGCCAGGCTTCCATTCCTTTTGTCTTTCAGCGGCGCGGTCCAGGGACGGCCCGACTCGTCGAATCATGCGTGGCCGCGCCGCTGAAAGACAAAAGGAATGATTTGGGCTTGGCACAGCCATAAACAGGCCACCCCTAAGGGGTTTGGGCAGGCAGCGACTTAAGGCCGGCAGCCTTCCGGGGATGACCAGTTTGCTGGCGCTTTCGAACGGAGGTGCCGCATATCCAAAAGCGGGAGCAAGCTCCACGCACACCAAACGCTTCGCGCAGTTTGCTGCGTTGGGAAATAGAAGGGATGAATTAGGCAACTCAGATCGCAAAGTCACTGTATTCCGGTTTGAAGACCTCGGTGGGTGGGAAGAGCATGCCAGCCCCGACCGTCGCGTTGGTGCCCGACTCGATCAGGATGAATGACCCGGTTAGTCGGTTGGCGGCGTACCCGTCAAAGACGAGGGGACCGGAGGTCTTGAGGCGGGCTTCGCCGACGTCGTTGAGGGCCAGCTCGGGCGGGTTTGGCTCAGGTTCGAGCGTGGTCATATCGATTCGGTCTTCGACACTGGCGATGACGGCCTGCACCGTCTTCGTGGTGTGCCGGAGGAAGTATTTACGCCCGGGCTGGAGCGGACGCGGATGCATCCAGCAGATTCTTGCCCGCAGGTCACTGCTGGCGCCCGGGAGATTGTCCGGACCGATGATCATGTCGCCGCGGCTGATGTCAATGTCGTCTGCGAGCACGAGGGTGATGGATTGAGGGCAGAACGCTTCCTGGAGAGGACCGTCGTAAGTCCAGATTTGTTTAACGGTGCCGACGAGCCCGCTCGGCAGGGCCATGACCTTCTGGCCGACGCGCACAATGCCTCCTGCAATCTGGCCGCTGAAGCCGCGGAAGTCGTGCAACTGAGGATCGGTAGGGCGATTCGGGCGGTTGACCCATTGGACAGGCAGGCGCAGGCCGTTGAGGTTCCAGTCGCTGCCGATGTGGACGCTTTCCAGGTGGCCCAACAGCGTGGGGCCGGGATACCACGGGGTGTGCCGGGATGACTCGACGACATTGTCACCGGTGAGCGCGCTGAGCGGAATGAACTGCACGTCCTTCACGTCGAGGCGCGGCAGGAACTCCTCGAACTGGTCACGGATTTCGATGAAGCGCTCTTCACTCCAGTTCACGAGGTCCATCTTGTTCACGGCAATGACCAGATGCGGGATGCGCAGCAGCGCGGCGATACAGGTGTGGCGTCGGCTTTGCTCGGTGACGCCCAGGCGCGCGTCCACGAGCACGATGGAGAGGTTGGCGGCTGAGGCGCCGGTGACCATATTGCGCGTGTATTGAACGTGGCCGGGGGTGTCGGCAATGATGAAACGCCGGCGCGGTGTGGCGAAGTAGCGATAGGCGACGTCAATAGTGATGCCCTGCTCGCGCTCGGCCCGGAGGCCGTCGGTGAGCGTCGAGAGGTCGATCTGGCCGCCGCCCGTGAGGTCGGCGGAGCGTTCGAGCGCCTCGATCTGATCCTCCATCAGCGACCGCGAATCATAGAGCAGCCGGCCAATGAGAGTGGATTTGCCGTCATCCACCGAGCCGCAAGTGTTGAGGCGGAGGATATCGACGGGATGATGGATAGGGACGGGCATGATTGTATGGCTCAGAAATACCCCGCCCGTTTGCGGTCTTCCATCGCGGCTTCGGAGGACTTGTCGTCGGCGCGTGAGCCGCGTTCGGTGACGCGGGCGGCGGCGATTTCAGCGATGATGTCGTCGAGGGTCGTGGCGGGCGACTCGATGCAACCAGTGCTGATGATGTCGCCAATGGTGCGGACGCGCACGACGAGGTCCTGGACTTGCTCGCCCGGCTTGGGCGGCGCGAGGTGGTTCACCGGCAGCCATTGGCCCTGGCGGCGCACGCATTTGCGGGGATGGCTGAAGTAGATCTCCGGCACTTCGAGCCTCTCTTTGCGGATGTATTCCCATACGTCCATTTCGGTCCAATTGCTGAGCGGGAAGACGCGCATATTCTCGCCGGGGTTGAGGCGCGCGTTGTAGAGGTTCCAGATCTCCGGGCGCTGGTTCTTGGGGTCCCACTGGCCGAAGCTGTCGCGGAAGCTGAAGAAGCGCTCCTTGGCGCGGGCCTTCTCCTCGTCGCGCCGCGCGCCGCCGATGCAGCAGTCGAACCGGAACTCCTCGATGGCCGCCAGCAGCGTGGGGATCTGCAAGCGGTTGCGGCTGACCTCGCCAGGCGCGGGTACCGCTGTGCCGTTGGCGATGGCGCTCTCGACGGTGCGGATGATGAGCTTGCACCCCAGCTCCGCAGCGCGCCGGTCGCGGAACTGATTCAACTCAGGGAAGTGGTGCCCGGTGTCGATGTTGAGCAACGGCATCGGGATATCGGACGGGCGAAAGGCCTTCTCCGCGAGGCGCAGCAGGCAGATGGAGTCCTTGCCGCCCGAGAAGAGCAGTGCAGGCCGCTCAAAGCTGGCGGCGACTTCGCGCATTACGTAAATGGCCTCACTCTCCAGATATTGGAGATGGTCGAGATGGTAGCTGTGCACCAGGTGGGGTCAGATTAAGGAATCCAGATTTCAGATTAAGACGGCGGCTTCTCCCTCGATGCCGGGCCGCGCCACAAACTTGCCGCCCCAGGCGGCATGGAGGCCGCACTCGCGTTTCTCGTCGGCCTTGGCCGGGTCGAAATAGTCCCACTCATTAGGCAGCTCATGTTCCTGGAGATAGGCTTCCATGTCAGCATCACTAAGGTAGAACACTGGACTGACCTTCAGGGTGCCGAAGTTCAGATCCTCCGACA
>JBKQPG010000068.1:0-58270 GCA_052145115.1 Bryobacteraceae bacterium | reverse complement strand
CAAACAGACCAAGAACGCCGCTCTACCTTTCGGCGAAGGGACGCGAAGCCGGCCGGCTCTTGTTCCCCGTACCACGGTACAACCGGGGGGCAAGGGATTTCGGGGTGAGGCGCTGGGCTGGCGGGCGAGGGCGGGGTGGAAGTTGTTTGAAAACAAGAGGCAACGGGCGGATGGAAAAAGCCGCTGAGGATGTGACCGAGGTTGCGGCGGAGTACATAACCGTCAATAACTCCTAATCACCTAGTGGCCTGCGGCCGATAGTACGATTGACGGGGAGTGTGGGCTCGCAGATCCCAGATTTGTTGCGCTACTCGGGTTCCCCCGGCGGCGGGAGCGGCGCATCCGGGGAGGGGCTGGATTCGTGCAGCGGCAAGGGAGTTCCTTTGATATAGGCAACGCCTTTGAACAGGGCGACCAATTCAGCGCGCTCGTCGCGCAGGTGCACCAGGCACGTGGAAAGCCGGCGCGTGCGCGAAATCTCCTCGGCAACGGCCGTAATTCTGCCCTGCGTGATGGCCTTGAAATAGGTCATGTCGGCCTGGCATCCCAGGGCGACAACTCCGTGCGAGTTGCAGGCCGCGGCAAAGGCCAGATCGGCGAGTGTGAACAGGGCGCCGCCCTGCAGGATGCCGACGGTGTTCAGATGCCGGGGTTCGACCACCATTTCCGCGCGGGCGTAGCCGGTGCGCACTTCGACGACGCGCATTCCATTGCCCGTGGCAAAGCGGTCGCGGTCAAAGAAAGCTGCCAAGTTCGGCGGTTCCGTCATGGGACAAGTGTACAACCCGAATTGATGGTTTGGGCGCCCGGCGGGCGGGTCGGCAGGTCGGAAGACCAGGCGCTGAAGATGGGACCGGGCTGGCCGGACCAAACGTCGGCACCAGCGCCGACGCGGCAGACAAGAATGTCTGCGCCACGATGCAAAAACGCGTTTTTGGAGGAACAAAGCCAAATATCGACTTTGCTTTTTAGATCCAAAGACTTAGAAGGCTATCTTTCGGGCAGGTATTCGCCAGTTATTCGGTTTTCAAAGAACGCTTTTTCAGGCGCGCACATGTGGAGGCCCTGATTGAGGCTACACCCGCGTGTCAAGAAGGTTTGACCGGGGCGTCGGTGGGTCGAAAGACCAGGCGCTGAAGATGGGACCGGGCTGGGCGGCCATCCGGTCAGGCGCATTCTGGGACGTAAAAGAAGGGTCCTCCCACTTTGAGGATAGGCCCGGTGTCAAGCTGCGCGGAAGAGAGGGCATTGGTTCCAATTCCGGATGGCTGGTGATCCGGGCGCAACTTCCCAAAAGAGGACTTCGCGGGCGGGTAGACTGTTGCCGGGGGCCGTGGGCCGAGGCCGATCACCTAGCCTAAGCCCAGTACTGATTTCTCTCACCCGCGTCGTGGGACCAAGAGGTTCGGGCGGGTGCTTACCGGCACGCCTCAGCCCTCTCTATTTTGATCCAAGAAGAAGTCATCGTCTCGGGTGACGGACGCGGGATCTTGAGCGCGTGTCAAGGGATTGACAGCACGCAGCTCCCGTAGGCCCAGCTGCGCAGACCTGACGAGAATCGTAAAGAATTCCCGGTAGGCGGACGCGCTCTTGAGGTTCTCTGGAACCTCGACGCCCTGTCGCTCTAACTCTGTCACGTCTAGAGGAAGCTGCGGAACCTCAGGTGCATTTGCGATCAGCTGGGCGTACGGGGAATAACGGGAGAGGATCAGTCCGGCGAAGAGGTATTGATGCCAGATGGCATCGTAAGCTGCGCGCTCCTCATCGTTTGCCAACCTCTCGTATCCGGGTTTGCCAAGCGGCTCGTAGTAGGTATGAAATCCGTCCAGCAACCCTTCGATATCCCAAAGCCGTCGGTTAAACCACTTTTGGAAATAGGTCTCCTGGAATTCAGCAAAAGTGACAAGTTCGACATTCGTGGATTCAGCCGCCTCGATTGCGCCCCTCTGAAATCCCGTGCGCGATATGATGTAACCGCGATTCGCGCCTGCCTCCACTACCACCGTACGGAATGCGTGCACGATTTCCCTGGGGATATTCGTTCGCCAGTTCTTGCACTCGCATAGAATTCGATAGACGATCCCGTCGTGGGTCTCCTCCGCAACGACATCAACATCCACGCTGCCGCGGGGAAGAGTTAGATTGACATCGCGCCTTGCCTGAAGGCCGACTTCGTTCAGGATGGCTGCGACCAGGTCTTCCAGCTCTTCCCACTCCTCAGGAATTCGTGTCGTGATCAACGGCATAAGAGCCGCGCCCTTGCTCTGTTTCTAGGACGAACTTCATCGTCTCACGGCAGGATTCTGGCGGCAATCCAAGCCGCTTCAGTCGAGAGTGACGGAGCCTCAACTGGATAGGTGAGGGGCAATGCCCATGGCATCCGGACAGCCCAACTTCCGGATGGCGCGTGAGCCGCCCGGGGCGGTGGCTGTGAACATCGCATTCAGAGGCCGGTTCTGCTTCGATGTGAAGGGCCTGGCCAGTGATTAGGTGTAGACCTTTGGTCGGCTGCAAGAACAGCTCAGATGGGCACATGCTTTTCGCCGACCGCAGCTACAATTCCTACGAATACAAACCCGCGATCGATTACAGGAACACTCATCTTTCGCACACACCTTGGGCAACGAACAGAGGTAGCCACCTGGGATCCCGCAAAGATCCCATTTTCGCCGCCCGCCCGATTGGCCACTACTTCCTGAACTTCCGGAGGCAAGCGCGTGAACTAGGCGCGCAACAGTGCCAGACGGAAAGCCCGGCACGGTTGCATGGTGAAACCCATCTGCGCAACCCTGCAGTGCGCCCTCGAGAGCTGAATGGGCCAAGTGTACTTCGCCGATCACCCGGCGCCCCCGTTCGCTAGACACCGATCGGTACTTGTATACGCCAGGCGGGCGTGAGTAGACACGATCATAGGATCTTGCTCGGCCGCGATCCTTGCCACGCGGATCTGTACCCAAAAACGGCGTTGTGGCAGAGGTCGTTCCAGTTCCGTCTGGATTGTCGGCCACCCGGGAATCGACCCACTACCGAACAGGGACGGAGGGAGATGTCGTGGAGGCTGTTGTGGCGCGGCGTAATGCAGAACCGCTGAAAGGCGGATTGGATTGGCCCGGGGGAAGTGCGCTGGCGGGAAACGCCGATTGGCCGACTCCCTTACGGCGAGCGCCGATTGTCCGACTCCCTTACGGTCGCGGCTCTGAAACAGCGCGAGCGCTCCCTTACGGCGAGCGGCTCTGAAAGGTGGTGATTCATTGGCGATGGGTGGTCGGACCGCGCGAGAGTGGCGGCGGCTCGTAGAATCCCTGTTTCAGCAGCTTGCTATGGCCGAGGCAGGGCGGCGAGGAGGGCATCGATATCGGCGGGGCTGATGTAGAAGTGCGGGGAGATGCGGACATAGCCCTGGCGGGGCGCAGTCAGGAAACCGTGGTCGCGGAGGCGGGCATGGACCAGGCGCGAGTCGAGCTGGGGATGGCGGATGCTGAGGATGGCGGAGGAATTGGCGGGCGTGGGAGGGGGCCCGAGAAGTTCGTAGCCCAGGTTGGCTGCCCCCTCACTCAGGCGGGCGGTGAGGGCGAGGAGGGCGGGGGCGATGTGGTCCACGCCGATCTCCAGGATCAGGTCGAGGGAGGCGCGGAGGCCGTAGAGGCTGATGGTATTGAGGGTGCCGCACTCGTAGCGGCCGGCGTCGGAGCGGAGGGTCATGTCGCGGGAGGAATAGTCGTTGTAACCGGCGACGTTGGTCCAGCCGAACTCGACCGGCGGGATGCGGTCCTGCCAGTCCTGCTGGACGTAGAGCAGGCCCTGGCCTTCGGGGCCGAGGAGCCATTTGTGGCCGTCGGCGGCGAAGGCCTGGATGTTCATGGAGCGGACGTCGAGGGGGAAAGCGCCCAGGCCCTGGATGGCGTCGACGAGGAAGAAAACGCCTTCGCGGCGGCAGATTTCGCCAATGGCGGCGAGGTCGGCGCGAAAACCGCTGAGGTACTGGACGAAGCTGATGGCGAGCAGGCGGGCGCGGCGGGCGGCGGCGGCGATGGTATCAAGGGAGTCGAAGCAGGAGAGCCAGTCGACGCGGACGCCGCGGGATTCCTCGATCTTCTTCCAGATGTAGAAGTTAGCGGGGAATTCCTCACGGAAGGCGACGATCCGGTCGCCGGGCTGCCAGGGGAAGCCGAGGGCGACGGTGGCGATGCCCTCGGAGGTGTTTTTGACAAAAGCTATCTCGGCCGGGGAGGCATTGACGAGGCGGGCGGCGGCGGCGCGGGTGGCGGCGTAGGTGGCGAGCCAATCGGAATAATGGAACGAGCCGTTGAGGCAGGCGTCCTGGGCCAGATCCTGTATGGCGCGGGCGGTGCGGCGGGGGAGCGGGGCGACGGCGGCGTGGTTGAGGTAGACGTAGCGCTCGGTGATTGGGAACTCCGGGCGCCAGGCGTGCCACAGGGGAATTGCGGCGGGTGCGGCGGCGCGCATCGATTGATTGTCGTAACCCATCTATATGAATGTACGTTAGAGAGCATAGGGGACGGGTACGGCCGCAGGGTAATTGGTCTATACTGAGGCCAGATTCCCGCACCTGACTGGAGCAGCCATGACCATCCGAGGGATTCGATCGTATGTCGCGATTCTGGCCGTCGGGGCATTGACAGCGCTGCCGCTGTGCGCCGACGACAAGGAAAAAGACCCAGACCAGATCGGAAACCGCAAAGTGGACGGCGGGGTGAACTGGTATTCGATGGAAAAAGAGATCGCCATGGGCAAGCAGTACGCCATGGAGATCGAGCGCCAGGCGAAGATTGTGGACGACCCGATTATCGCGGAATACGTGAATCGGGTGGGGCAGAACCTGGTGCGCAACTCGGACGTGAAAGTGCCGGTGAGCATCAAGGTGCTGGAGACCGACGAGCCGAACGCGATGGCGCTGCCGGGCGGATTTTTCTTCGTCAACACGGGGCTGCTGAAGCTGGCGCAGAACGAGAGCGAGATTGCGGGCGTGATGGGGCACGAGCTGGCGCACATTGCGGCGCGGCACGCCACGCGGCAGATGACGCGGGCGGGGATTGTGAACCTGGCGACGATCCCGATGATGATCTTCGGCGGGGGCTGGGCGATGTACGGCATTTACCAGGCTTCGAACCTGCTGATCCCGATGACGTTCCTGAAGTTCTCGCGGGAGTTCGAGTCCGAGGCCGATATGCTGGGGCTGGAGTACATGTACAAGGCGGGGTACGACCCCAACGGATTCGTGGACATGTTCGAGCGGCTGGAGTCGATGGAAAAGCGCAAGCCGGGCACGCTTTCGAAGATGTTCACGTCGCATCCGCCGACGGGCGACCGGATTGTGAAGGTGCAGGAGATTACGGCCAAGTATCTGAAGGAGAAGCCGGAGTACGTGGTGACGACGTCGGAGTTCGACGAAGTGCGCGACCGGCTGATTTCGCTGGAAAACCGCCGCAAGACGACCGCCAGCAACCCCAACCAGCCGAAGCTGCGGCGGGCGCCGGGCGCGGGTTCCACGGGGACGATCGACGGGGACGACACGTCGAACCAGCCGACCAAAGAAGGCGACGACGAGCGGCCGACGCTGAAGCGCAGAGATCAACCACAGAACTGATTGCCGCACAGGGCAGCGGATTGACGGCGCGGGGAGACCCTCCGCGCCGTTGGTGTTATTGGGAACGGGATTCAACTGAAATTCGCCGGCGCAGAGGGGTTGGGGGCATGGCGACGGGATTGAATGTGCAATCCGGAACGCAGGTGACAGTGCTTTCGAAGCACAGGGGTTACGGCGTTGCATCCGCGGCGCCCTGGTCCGAGGCAGCCGGCTAAGTGAAACGAAGGAGCGGAGGGAATATGAAGCCGACAGGCCGTCCGGATAGCGAGGCCGCTCGAGCGCACATCACGAAGCGGATTCAAGAGCTGCGGGATTGGAGAGGCGAGACGCTGGCGCATGTCCGCCGGTTGATCCACGATGCCGACCCGGGCATCGAGGAGGAGGCGAAATGGAGGGGGACGCCGGTGTGGTCGCATGACGGCGGCGTGTGCACGGGGGAAGTGTACAAGCAGGTGGTGAAGCTGACCTTCTTTCGTGGAGCGTCCCTGAAAGACCCGGAGAAGCTTTTCAATTCCAGCCTGGAAGGGAACACGCGGCGTGCGATCGACCTGCGCGCAGGTGAGAAGATCAACGAAGCGGCGTTCCGGCAACTGATCCGCGCGGCAGTGGCGGCCAATTCGGCAGCGCGGACTGAACGGGCAGCCAAGAAGAAGCCAGCGCGGCGAACAGGGGCGTGACGCGGGAACGGCAACGGTGTCGGGGATTGATGAACGGTGATTGGGAGGCAGACGGGCGGCCGCCACGATGGGCAGCGCGGGGCGGTTGCGGCAGAGGCTGGCAAGCGACGGTCCATTGGAACTGGATGATTCCAGGCGAGACGCGAAGAGCGAGAGCGGGATGGCGCTAATTGGCTGTCGCGGTGAAACCCTTAGCACAACCGCTCACGGTCGCGGTCCAGAGCCGGACCTAGCGGTCCGGCGCAGACGTGGCCGTCTGCCCCACTGCACGCAACCGCTCCCGATCGCGGCTCTGCAAGCAACCGTGGCGGCGATGCACGGATTCTGAGCACGCGCCTCAACGACTGGTCTCGCGCATGCTAACGAATTCACTGCGACACGCCACTAGGAGTCCGTCCTTTCGACGAGCTTGTCGAGCTTCATGGAGTAGACCACGGGCCGGCCTTCGGCGTCGCCCTGGAAGAAGAGGTGCTGGCTGTCGGGAGCAATGGCCAAGCTGGAGGCGGAGGCGTCGCGCGAACGATGCTCGCACAGGGGGAGCTCGCGGCGCGTGATGCGGAGCAGCAGCCAGACGTAGGGGCCGGCCGGGCCGCGGCTGACGCCGAGGAAGACTGAGGCATTGGCGTTGCGGGCGAAGCAGGCGTACTGGCTGGTGGCGGCCACGAGGCGGTCGGCGCGGCTGTCGACGTCCTGTTCGCGGATGGCGACGGAGCCGGGGGCGGGGCGGGGATCGTGGAGGTACAGGACACTCTGGCCGTCGGGGCTCCAAAGGGCCTGGAGGACCCGGCCGGAGGGCGTGTCGAGGCGGCGCGGGCGGGCGCCGTCGTGTTCGCACAGCCACAGCGAGTCGCCGGTGGAACGCCACAGAACGAGCGCGCGACGCGGATTGGGCAGCGGCTCCAGAATGGCGTCGTGGGTGAGCACCAGGACAGGCTCGGGCCGGGAGGCCAGACGGATGCGCATCAGCCCGGCGCCGTCGGCGGTGGAGGTGGTGAACCAGAGCGTCGCAGCGTCCTCGACGAGGCACAAGGGAGCGTGATCGTCGGAAGGCGCGGACTGCCACAGCCGGACGGGGTGGGAGGCGCCCATTGAAGATATGGCAAAAACGGATTCCGGATTGCGGAAGCAGACCGTGCGGTCATCGCTGGAGAGGGTAAAAGCGCGCGGATCGCCGAGTGGGAAGAGGACGCGGCTCTGCCCCGATTTCAGGTCCAGGCGGTGGAGCGTGGTGGTTCCGGTGCGGTCGCTGGCCAGAATGACGAAATCCGAACGGCGGGAGACGGCACGCCCGGGCGAGGCCGGCAGGAAGCTGGAATAGGTGGGAGAGGTGAGGCGGCGGACATCGAATTCGGTGGAGGGGTCGGGATAGACGGTCCAGTCAGCGGGCAGAATTATGCTGCCCCCGGAGGCGGGGAGCGCGGCGGAGGGGCCGGCCAGAGCCAGCAACAGCGCCCGCCGCGAGAGTCGAGTCGCGGCGGGATGCCACTGGTCCATGGCAGTCATCTTAGCATCCTGATCCGGGAAGCCCCGGAAAAGTCCCGGGGGCGCGGAGGGGGTGGGAGCGGGTGCGACAAGGGGAGCGGGCGACGTGAATCGAAGGAAGGAAACTAGAAGCCGAACACGCGTTGCGGGACCGGCGAGGCAAAGCCGTGGTCGAGGAAGCTATGGGGGTTGATGGGAATGCCGCCCATGCGGACCTCATAGTGGAGGTGCGGGGTGGTGACCCGGCCGGAGGCCCCCGAAGCAGCGATGAACTGGCCCATGCGGACTTCCTGGCCGGGGAGCACGTCGATGCGCGAGAGGTGGGCGTAATAGGTTTCGAGACCGCCGCCATGATCGACGACGATCAGGCGGCCGTAACCGCCGGAGTAATCGGTGGAGACCACGATGCCATCGGCGGTGACGCGCACGGGCGTGCCCATGGCGGCCGAGATATCCACTCCAGTGTGAGTGGCCTGCATACCGTTGAAAGGATCTTCGCGCTTGCCGAAGGGGCTCAGCAGGCGCCCCATGACGGGCCACAGGGAGGGCCTGGAATGGGCGAGATAGCGGCGCATGTAGCTGTTGCCGAAAACGTTGAGGTTGGCCGACTTGAGCAGGTTGTATTGCTCCAGGCTCTCGGAGAAGCTGGGCGGCTGGACGGGACCGGTCAGGCTGGCTTCGCTGAACTGCGCGGATTGAGGCGGAGCGTTATGGGAGGCGGGAGCCGGCTTAATTCCATAGGCCATGGAGACTTCACTGGCGAGCAACTGGAGCTGCGCCACCTGGCTCGATTTCTGGCTGGATTCGGCGAGCAGATTCTGGTAGCGGGCGCGCAGGGCGTCAGTCTGGGCCTGCAGGCGATTGTACTGCGAGACCTTCCACGCCATGCGCAGGTAACTGGAGACCATACCGAACAGCGTAAAGCAGCCCAGGAGGGCCAAACCCAAGACAGCAAAGACGATCTTCTGATCGATATGGAAACGGCGGATGCGCCCGTGGAGGGAGTGCGCGAGTACGACTATGAAATAGGGCTGATTCATCGTCGGCCGGTCATTCCACTCATCCGACGGGCCGGGACGGGCCACTGTGACGTGTGACCGCAGCCGGCGCCGTCCGGAGGATAACGGCGATCGCCTGCGAAAACCCCACGCTATCAGGGATGGGCCTCCGTGTCAATCCGGCACAGGGGGCGTGTCGGGATGGCCCGGGAGCATTTCCGACAACGCCAATCCGGGAGGGGGATGAGGCAGCGCCCGGAACAGACCCTAGAACTGGAGCCGCAGGGAGAACTGAACGGTTCGCGGGCCGCCGTTGGTTTGGGACGGGTTCATGCCGCTGCCGACTACGGAATACAGCATCTGGGTGGCGACTCCGAACAGGGGGCTGGCCAGGTTGGCGCCCGCATTCTCGGTGGGGTTGGCGAAGTTGGGATGGTTCAAGGCGTTGAAGGCGTCGACGCGGGCCTGGAGCCGGTAGCGATCGCCGATGGGAAAAACGCGGCGGAACGAGAGATCGGCCTGGTAGGCGCCGAAACCGCGCAGCTCATTGCGACCCAGATCGCCCTGCGTGTCGACGGCCGGAGCGGCGAAGGCGGCCGGATTGAGGCGCTGCCCGCCGGGGGCGTGGGGATCGCTGATCCAGAGCGGCGCGCCGGTCACATCGGGGCGGACCTCAGCGAAGTAGAACTGGGTGGTGGTCGTGGTGGTGGAGGTGCTGCCCGTTTCCTGGGTCAGGAGGCCGGTGACGTCGAAGGGCAAGCCGGTTCGGGCGGTGAAGACGCCATCGAGAGCCCAGTTGCCCAGGACCCAGCGCAGAGCGGCGGGCTTGGGACTGGGGATGAGGTAGCTCAAGGTACCGATGAAATTCTGCCGGACGTCGAAGTTGGAATCACCCTTTGAAGAGGCCGCCAGGGCAAAACCACCCCCGCCATAGTCGCTGGAGGAGGTATCGAGGGAGTGGCTCCAGGTATACGCGGCCTGGGCCTGGAGGCCGTGGCTGAGGGTGCGACGGTACTGCGCCTGGAGGGCATTATATTCGGACGAACCGCCGTTGGTGGTGATGATGGCCAGGTCGTAGGCGGAGGTGTAGAAAGTGGGGGCGCTGGTCTGCAGGAGGAGGTCGTGGCCTAGCGTGCCGACGTAGCCGACGCTGAGGACCTGGCCGGCGCCGAGCCAGCGCTCGAGGATCATGTTGTACTGATAAACCCGGGGCGAGACCAAGCTGGCGTTGGCGGCGAAGACCTGGGAGTAAGGCTGGATCGGCGGCAGACCGGGCGGCTCCTGCAAGGCTTCCGTAATCGGAAAGGCCGGTGAATTGGTGATGATGCTGTTGACGTAGGGGGCGCTGTTGAAGGCATTGGCGCTGGAACCGTAGCCGGTGTCGTAGAAGATGCCGAAGCCGCCGCGCAGGAGCGTGAGGTGGTTGCCATTGCCGCGGAGCTGGTAGGCGAAGCCGAGCCGGGGCGCGAAATTGAACCAACCGGTCTTATAGAGCGGATTGGAGGAGGCCAGATTGCCGCTGTCATCGAGTCCCAGCAAGGACGGGCCGCTGCGGGCAAAAGGCGCGGGGTTGACGTCCCAGCGGAAACCGTAGGTCAGCGTCAAGCGGCTGGTCTTCTTCCAGGTGTCCTGCATGTAGAAGGCGTAGTTCAGGTACAAGGGGTAGCGCCCGGTGACGTTCGAGCTGACGACATAGTTGGTGGCCGAGCCGGTCAACAGGCCGCCTTCGTTGCCGGTCAGACCGTCGAAACTAACGTCCTCGCTATAGGGCAGGTAACGGTAGGTGGGCATCAGGGCGCGAACGTCGGCGCCGGCTTTGTACTGGTGGCCGCCGTCGGAGACCGACTGGGTGAAGACGAGATTGGCGGCGTTCTGGGCGCTGTCGCTGCTTTGACCCTTGGAGTAGCCGCCGACGCCCATGACGTTCAAGGAGTAGGTTCCGGTGGTGGAGTCGAGGCCGGTGGGGTAAATCAGCGTATCAGGCAGCACGACCGCTCGGCCGAAGGTATCCATGCTTGAATTCATGACCGAGACATTGCGGGAGACGTTGAGGCGGACGTCGTTGACGAAATCGTCCTTAGAGATGACGGTGATGGCGGCGGTCAGCGACTGGGAGTTGGAGGTGTAGTGGTGCACGCTATCGGCGCTGGAATCGTAACCGCCGCGGGTGGTGTTGTCGGAGGGGGTGTAGCTGTAACGCAGGAACCCGGTGGTGCGGCTGGAGAGGATGCGGTCGACGCGCAGGCTGGAGGCGTCGGTGGAAGAGGGCGTCGAGTAGACGCTCAGAAACTGGGCGGCGCCGTTGCCGAGTTCCTGGCCGTTGGGAACGGGAAAGGCGAACAGATAGGGCTGCAGGGCGGGTCCGGCTTTGCTGCGGCTGGCGAGATCGGGGACGCTTTCGATGTCGGTGCGCGGCTGGGTGAGATGCAGGCCTTCGAACGAGGCGAAGAAGAACGTCTTATTCTCCTGGATCGGTCCGCCGACGGTGCCGCCATAGTCCTCCGAGAGCAGATCACCGCGCGCCAGAGCGTAGCTGTTGCCGAACCAGTCATTGGCGTCGAAGCGGTTGTTGCGGTAGTAAGCGAAAGCCGAGCCGTGGATATAATTCGATCCGCTGCGGCTGGTGACGTTGACCTGCGCGCCGGGGGAACGGCCGAACTCGGGCGCGAAGGTTGAAGTCTGAACACGAAACTCCTGCATGGCGTCGAGCGAGATCATGTTGAAGGTGTTGCCGGCGGCGGTGGTCAACAAGGTGGAGCCGGTGGTGCCGACATTGCCGAAGCCGCCGCCAAAGAAACCGCCGCTGCCCGCGCTGGGAGCCGTGCCGGCGTTGGCGCTGAGGCCATCGACGGTGTAGTAGTTGGTGTTGGAACGCAGACCGTTGACGTTGACGTCGCCGCTGCCGGCGAGGGCCCCGCCGGCATTGACGATGCCGGGAGCCATGAGAACGAGGGACCCGATGCTGCGGTCGTTGGACGGGAGGTCAGTGGAGTAGCGGCCGCTGACGGTTGCGCCGGTGGAGGTGTCGATCTGGACGCCCTCGACAGTGCCCTTGACCGTAATCTCGGCCTTTTCCGCGGCGGCGACCTTGACATTGATGCGCAGGGTCTGAAAGTCGCGGGCATGGAGCTCGAGGTCCTCGATGACGTACTTGTCGAAGCCCTGTTTTTCGACTTCGAGCCGGTAGGCGCCGGGATTGAGGGAACCGAAGTAGCAGTCGCCGGAGGCTTCGGTGTCGGCGCTGCGGGCGGAGCCGCGGCTTCTCTGAATGAGAGTCACCTTGGCGGTGGGGACGGCGGCGCCGGAGGGGTCAAGAACGACGACGGACAAGCGAGCGCCTTCCTGGGCGTAGATCCGAGCGGGGCTAAGAAGAAAGCAGAGCAGGGCCGCAAGTGAAAAGAACTTAAACAAAGACACAGGCCTCCTGATCACCCTTTTGACGAATGGATCTTCCCGCGCGTTACCGAACAGAACGCAGGGAGCGCTATCCAAAGTGTAGCAGCGGGGCGGCGGGCGCGAGCGGCGGGGCGGAAGCGGGGCGCCGGGCGGCGGGGCGATGGGGCGTGGAGCGCGGGGGGAAGAGGAGGCGAGTGGCCGCAGGAGGCGAGAGTTGACGATAATGGCGGTATGAGCATTCGCGCGTTGAACGCCTGCACCGTTGTGCTGGCGATCGCTCCGGCCCTATGGGCAGGAGACGCCATCGTGGTGGAGCAGATAGTGGCCAAGGTGAACGGCGACATCGTCACGCTGAGCGAGCTGGAGCAGATGCGGAAGGACACGGCGGCCGAGATGCAGCAGCATGGCGGCACGCAGGCCCAGATCCGCGAGGCGATGAAGGACCGGGAGAAAGACCTGTTGCGCGAGAAGATCGACTCGCTGCTGCTGGTGCAGCGCGCCAAGGACCTGGACATCAAAGTGGACAACGAGGTCTCCAAGCGGCTGGCCGAAGTGCAGGCCGAGGCCAAGATCGCCGACCCGGACAAGTTCCAGCAATGGATCAAGGAAAACACGGGTCGGAGCTACGAGGACTTCAAGCAGGACATGAAGAACCAGATCCTGACGCAGAAGGTGGTGGCGCAGGAGGTGAGCGGCAAGATCAACATCCCGCACGAGCAGGTGGTCGACTATTACGAGAAGCACAAGAGCTCGTTCATCCGCAAGGAGCAGATCTTCCTGCGCGAGATTCTGATCGCGGTGGAGGGGAATAATCCCGCGGCGCTCACGGCGGCCGAGAAGAAGGCCAAGGACGTGGTGGCGCGGGCACGCAAGGGCGAGCGTTTCGGAGAACTGGTGAGGGACAACTCGGATGCGCTGACGGCCAAACAGGGAGGCGAGCTGCCGGGATACGCCAAGAGCGACCTGTCGCCGGAATTGGCGGCCGCGGTGTGGGACAAGGCCAAGGGGTATATCACGGACCCGATCCGGGTGCCGTCGGGCTTCCTGATCCTGCGGGTGGAAGAACATTTCAAGGAGGGGCAGGCCAGTCTGGCGGAGGTGGAGAACGATATCAAGGAACAGCTCTACATGCCGCTGTTCCAGCCCAAGATGCGCGAATATCTGACCGAGCTGCGGCGGAACGCATTCTTGGAGATCCGCGACGGCTTTGCGGACACGGGCGCGGCGCCGGGCAAGGACACGCGGTGGATGGAGGCGGCGCTGATGAAGCCGGAAACGGTGTCGAAGGAAGAGGTCTCCACGCACAAGAAGCGTAAGAAGCTGCTGTGGGTCATACCGATCCCGGGCACGGAGACGAAGATCGAGCACCCATCCTCGAGCCGGGGATAGAGTCTCAGTAGGGGAGCCCCAATCGGCATGAAATCTCCAACCGTGGCCGACTTGAAGGCCGGGAAGTCGAACGGCGGCCTGTTCAGCGGCGTGTTCCTGGTGCAGTCGAAGGACGTGCGCGAGGGCAAGACGGGCCGAAAGTACATGAGCCTGACGCTGATGGACCGCACGGGCGAGATCGACGCGCGGATGTGGGACAACGTGGAGACGGCCGCGCTGACGTTCGAGCGCGACGATTTCGTGCGGGTGGAAGGGGAGGCGCAGGAGTACCAGGGCAAGCGGCAGTTGATCGTCCACAAACTCAAGCGGGCGCCCGAGGAAGAGGTCGACGCGCGGGACTTCCTGCCGGCATCGGAACGCGATGCCGAGGCGATGTTCGCGGAGTTGAATGCGATCATTGCCGGGATGGGGAACAGGCACCTGAAGGCGCTGCTGGAAGCTGTGTTCGGGGATGAAGCGATTGCCGCGGCCTACCGGACGGCGCCGGCGGCGAAATCGATCCATCACGCCTGGCTGGGCGGTTTGCTGGAGCACATACTCTCGCTGTGCGGGCTGGCGCGGGAGATTGGGGCGCACTACATTGCGCGCGGCTACCCGGTGGATGCCGATCTGCTGCTGGCGGGCGTGATGCTGCACGACATCGGAAAGATCGAGGAGCTGAAATACGAACGCAGCTTCGCCTACACCACGCCGGGTCAGTTGCTGGGGCACATTGCGCTGGGGCTGCGAATGGTGGAGGAGAAGCTGCGCGGGCTGCCCGAATTTCCGGCCAAGCTGAAGCTGCTGCTGGAGCACATGATTCTCAGCCATCATGGACAGATGGAGTTCGGTTCGCCGAAGGTTCCGGTGTTTCTGGAAGCGATGCTGCTGAGCCAGATCGACGCGCTGGACGCCAGAATGGCCACGATGCTGGCGAGCATCGAGAAGGACCGGGAGGCCGACGCCGATTGGACGCGTTACAATGCGGCGCTGGAACGGCAGGTATTGGATCGGGTTTCCTATCTGAAGGAACGGCCGGCCGGCGAGAGCGGCAACGGAGCGGAACCGAAAGCCGCGCCGGAAGCGGGTGCGCGTCCGAAGAGCGCAACGTCGCTCGGTTCGGCATTGCAAGCCGCGCTCACAGATCAACCCGCGGGAGGCCGCTGAAACGATGCCCCGGCGCGGGTCGCGCGAAATTCCGCCGCCACTGGAACTGGAGTGCCTGGACGTGCTGTGGCGGCTGGGCGAGTCGAACGTGCACACGGTGCAGGAGGCGCTGGCGGGGCGGCGTCCGCTGGCCTACACGACGGTGATGACGATGCTGGAACGGCTGGCGCGAAAGCAACTGGTCACGCGGCGCAAGAGCGGCCGGCATTATGTGTACACGCCGGAAGTGGGCCGCGACACGGTGCGGCAGCGCGCGGTGCGGCAACTTCTCGACTCGCTATTCGACGGCTCGCGAGAGGAGCTGTTAGGCTTCCTGAACATGTCGAGCGGCGAGGCCAGAGCGGCCGCCCTGGCCGTGGCGGCGGCCCCGGCCGGCGCGGGAGCAGAGGCTCACGAAGGCGACAATTCCGATATTGACGCCGTGCTGCTGTAGCGGCTCAATTGCGAGATCAAAGCTGGACGCCCGCGGCGAGCAAATCCTGCTGCAGTTGCTCCAGCCCGCGGAACAGCGCGGCGTGGATGCCGATGTGCCGGGCGGCGTCAACATAGGCCTGAATATCGTCGGTGTAGAAACACTCGCCCGGCTCACAGCCGGCCTGGGCCAGGGCATGGCGATAGATGGCTTCGCCGGGCTTCAAAACGCCGACCTTGTAGCTCAATGTGAAGCCGTCGAAATGGCGCAGGATGGGGCAGCGCGGGAGCAACGTTTCGAAGTGAATCTCATTCGTATTGGAGAGCAGCAGCATGCGGTAGCGCTGGTGGAGCGAGGCGATGAAGGGCTCCGGGACGATGGCTCCCTGGTCGGCGATGGAGTACCAGATCTCGCAGAAGCCGGCGTAGGAAATGTCCGCGCCGAGCAGTTGGCAGACCTGGCGGGCGAAATCCGGCGCGGCGATCTGGCCGCTCTCGAAGGCGATGGTGAGACCCGAGGCGCGGAGCCGGCGCTCGATTTCATCCTTGCTCAGGCCGCAGACTGCACTCATGCGGGCGTAGCCGATTTCAAAGTTGACGTTCTGCAGCACGCGGCCAAGGTCGAAGATGAGCGCCTTGATCATTGCTCCGATTGTAGATGGAAGCGGGGCGCAGACGCCGCGCCGTGGAGCGCGGCGGAGCCGGGCGTGAGGGGGAGCGGCGGCGACAGCGCGTGCTAGCATGGGTAAAGTCAGGCTCCGGGCTCCGTGCAACAGGAGGCTGCGAACCCCGCCAGGTCCGGAAGGAAGCAACGGTAGTAGTTCACCCTGTGTGCCGCGGATTCCCCGGGGTCTGGCAAGCGCTTCCCCGCCCGCATGTACCAGGTGATCGCCCGCAAGTACCGCCCGCAGAGCTTCAACGAGCTGATCGGCCAGGAGCACGTGCGGACGACGCTGGCAAACGCCATTGCGCTCGAGCGCATCGCGCACGGCTACATATTCGCGGGGCAGCGGGGAACGGGCAAAACCACGATTGCGCGGATTGTGGCGCGGTGCCTGAACTGCGTGGAGGGACCGACGGCGACGCCGTGCGGCAAATGCTCCTCGTGCCTGGAAGTGGCGCAGGGCAACGCGCCGGACGTGATCGAGATTGACGCGGCCTCCAATCGCGGCATCAACGAGATGCGCGAGTTGAGGGAAAATGTGCGCTACCAACCGGCGCGCGACCGCTACAAGGTGTTCATCATCGACGAGGCGCACCAGATCACGAGCGAAGCGTTCAACGCGCTGCTGAAGACGCTGGAGGAGCCGCCGGAGTGGGCGGTTTTCATTCTGTGCACGACGGAGTCGCACAAGATCCCGACGACGATCGCCTCGCGCTGCCAGCAGTTCAATTTCCGGAGCGTGGAGTTCGCCGACGTGGTGGGGCGGATGGAGTTCATCTGCCGGGAGGAGGGCATCAAGGCGGAGCCGGAGGCGCTGGCGGTGCTGGCGCAGTGCGGCGAGGGGAGCGTGCGGGATTCGCTTTCGGCGCTGGACCAGGCGATCGCGTGCTATGGTTCGAAGCTGAGCGGCGAGGCGGTGCGCGATCTGCTGGGGATGTATTCGATCGAGATGCTGTCGCGGGTGGCGCACGCGCTGGAGGCGAGCTCGACGGCGGAGATGCTCGAGATCGTGGGCGAACTGGAGCGGGCGGGCAAGAATTTCCAGCATTTCTGCCGCGAGCTGGCGCGCTATTTCCGAAACCTGACGGTGGCCAAAATCGCCTGCGCGGACGGCCAGCCGACGCGGCTGATCGCGGCCGGGGAAGCGGAACAGCAACGGCTGAGGGAAACGGCGGCGAAGTTCAGCGAGGAAGACCTGACGCGGTGGCTGCAACTGGCGATCGAGATTTACGGTCAATTGCAGTACTCGCTGCAGCCGCGATTGCACCTGGAACTGGGATTGCTGCGGCTGGTGCATGCGGGGCGCATGAAGCCGATCGAGGAGGCGCTGCGGGACCTGGCGGCATCGGAAAAGCCAAGGAGCAGGCCGGCCGCGCCGCTGACGGCGCGCAGCATTCAGGCGAGCGCGAGTCCGCAGAAGGCGGCGGCAGCGGGCACGACCTTAAGGGACCGATTGACAGCAGCACTGGAACAGAAGAACGCACGGCTGGCGCTGGATGGGGTGCGCAACTCGGAGATCGTAGAAGGGCCGGGCGTGGTGGAGTTCATCACCTCGAGGACGCAGGCCATGGGACTGCGCGGAGCGGAGTTCGAACGCCACGTGGCCGCAGCGGCGGAGCGGAGCGTGAAGGTGAAACTGACGCTGCGCGACGCCGCGCCCGGGGACGAAGCGCAGGCGGAGAGCAGCGCGGCCCAGACCGGAACGCCGGCCAGGCTGCGCCCGGATGGGGAGCCGGCGGAAGAACTGAATGCGGCGGCACAGCGGGCGCTGGCCAACCCCGAGGTGCGGCGGTTTCAAGAGTTGTTCCCGGACAGCAAGGTGCGCGGCGTGCGCGACCTGAAGGAGTAGAAGCGATGAAGATGCCAGGCGGCATGAACATACAGGGCATGATGAAGCAGGCCCAGCAGATGCAGGCGCGCCTGCAGGAAGAGATCGCCGCCATCCGCGTGGAGGCGTCGGCGGGCGGCGGGATGGTGACGGTGCAGTTGGACGGCCACAAGAATTGCCTGGGCGTGAAGATCGACGCCGAAGCGGCGGGCGACGCGGAGATGCTGCAGGACATCGTGCAGGCGGCGTTCAACGAAGCGGCGCGCAAGGTGGACGAAGAGGCGCAGAAGAAGACGGCCGGAATGCTGGGCGGGATGGGGCTGCCGCCGGGGCTGATCTAAAGTGAGAAGGAAGCGGCCGGGATGGGCGCGCGAGCCAATGCACCCGGCCGACGGACGAGGCGAGCACGCCGATGCCTGATTTTGCCGAACCGCTGGCCCGATTGATCGCCGAAGTGAAACGCCTGCCCGGGATCGGGCAGAAGTCGGCGCAGAGGATCGCGTTCCACCTGCTGCGGGCGCCGCGGGAGGACGTGGAGCGCCTGGTGACGGCGCTGGCGGATGTGAAGGACAAGCTCGGCCTGTGCGCGGTGTGCGGCAATATCAGCGAAGCCGAGCTGTGCCCCTACTGCAGCGATCCGCATCGCGACCGGAGCAAAATCTGCGTGGTCGAAGAAGCGCCCAACATTCTGGCGATCGAAACGACACGGGCGTTCGACGGCGTGTACCACGTGCTGCACGGATCGATCAGCCCGCTGCGCGGAGTGGGGCCGGAGCAGTTGCATATCAAGGAGCTGCTCACGCGGCTGCAGGACGGCACGGTGAGCGAGATTATCCTGGCCACCAATCCCACGGTGGAGGGCGAGGCGACGGCGGTGTATCTGGCGCGGCTGCTGAGGCCGCTGGGCGTGCGGGCGACGCGCATCGCGATGGGGATCCCGGTGGGCAGTGACCTGGAATACGCCGACGAAGTCACAATGTCGAAGTCGCTGGAGAATCGCAGGGAGATGTAGGCCGGGCCGGGGCCGGTTCAGACATGGATGTAGCGGCCGAGGGCCGAGCCGGCGAGCAGATCCAGTTTCTTCAGGCCCAGCCGCAGCGGTGAGTAGAGCCGGATGGGGGCATTGGCGTAGCTGAAAAATGCCTTGTCGGTGCGGCGCGGAGGCATGGCCCGCAGCGCGCTGAGTAACATCTTCTTCGCCCAAGGTTTCACATTGCCTCCGGCGGCGTGGGTCATGAAGCAGAATCCGCCGCCGTGGTTGTAATCCATTCCTTCCAAGCCGGCGGAACTCACCGGCTCCTCACAGACCATGGTGGCCACATCGAAGGCGTCCTGGTCGGTGGAGTGAAAGAGGAAGGAGCGGTCTCCGATGTCCCAATGCTGCATCCCGCCGATGGCTGGTTCCATGAGCTGCAAGAGGCGCTGCCAGGTGGTGAGGAAGTTGCGGTGTTGTTTAGACAGGCCGACGAAACCGGCGTTGAAAGCGGTGGACTGCGGACGGATGAAGCGGACGCCGTGGGGCTCGAAATACTCACGCCAAGCGTGGCGGCGCGGGTGATCGGCAGGAAAAAGGGGATTGAGGTCGGCGCACACGGCGACGCCGAAGCGGACCCATTCCTCGAAGAACGACCAACGACATTGGAGGAGGATGTCGGGATCGAAATAGAACATCGCGCCGGCGTCGGGGCAGTAATCATCCCACAGGGAGAGCATGAAGTCGGGCTTGTAGTTGGTGAGGTGCGACGTTGTGGACAGCGGCACGAAGCGCAGCAGCAACCGCGGGGCCACGGTGAGTTCGGCGTAGCGATCCTGGGGCCGGGCTGCGAAGGCCCAAGGCGGCAAAGCTCCGCGATAGCCGGCGTAAACCGTGCCCCTGAATCCGTGGTGGTAGAGCGAGTTCACCAGAGCGCCCACACCGTAGTGGTAATCGCGTTCAAAGAGTGTGCAGATCACAGAGTCCATCAGAAACTCCCGGCGCCATTGGCGTTGGATGGCGCGGCCTCCAAAATAAAATGGGCCAACATGGAATGCCCGCTGAGCGGGCGCCGGAGGAACAGCCACCGGAGACAGGCGAAGGGGATGAGAAGCGCCCGAAAGGCGCGCTCGACCCAGCGGTTGCGCAGGCGACCGGCGGCATTCCAGCGCCGGTACGACGGCGACAAGATGGTAATCCAGCGAACCGCCAATGGCATGGTCAGCGGCTCATAGCGAACCTCGGCGAGCCGCCAGAGGTGGCGCGCGCCGATGGCGGCCAGGGCAGCCGGCGTCCAGCGCGTCATGTGGTGCGGGGGCTGGTCGAGGAACTCGGACTGGCCGAAGAGGCGGCTGGGACGGCGGTCCGAAGGCATGGAGAGCCAGAGGTGCGAGGCGGGGAGGGCCAGGCAGCGCGCGTACTCAAAGAGAGCTTCAGGCCGGTCGAGATGTTCGAGGACATGGAAAGCGGCGATATGGGAGACGCGCTGGGGAAGATCGGCAGCGGGGGGAGCGGCGAGATCGAGCTGGCGGGCGCGCAATCCGCGTGCCAGACAGAGTTCGATGGCGTGGCCAGAGAAATCGACACCCGAGGCATCCAGGCCGCGCCGGCGGCATTGCTCCAGAAACGCCCCCGAGCCACAGCCGATCTCCAGCAGGCGCTGGCCAGGCTGAATGGCGGGCAGGACGGCATCGAATTCCCAGCGGGCGGCGGGGTAGAGATCCAAGGTCTCATACACCAGCCGATACCAGTCGCCGGACGGAGCGCGCAACGGAGAGCTGAACTCCAGGCCGCAGTGCGGGCAGCGGAGCATGGCGTATTGCAAGGCCGATGGGGCCGCGGCGGCGGTGAGCCGGTGCTGCAGGGCCGGGTCCGCGGGGGCGTAGAAGGCATGCTGAGCGGCGACGTCCAAACGTTCGATCAGCGCGGCAGCGTCACGGCCACAGGCCGGACAAGCGGCGGCGCTCATGAGGTGACGCTTTCCGGAGCGCGCCGGATGCCGCGCCAGGCGAGGGGCAGCATGACCAGCAGGCCGCCGGTGAGCGGCAGCGTCCCAAACAGCACGGCCCCGCGGACGGTGGCGAGATTCAGGAAGGCCGCGGCCAGGAACTGGCACACAACAATGACGGGGATGCTGTAATACAGGCCGCCCACCCAGCCTTTGGCGGCATTCAGTGAAAACACCAGGCCGATGAAGGAAACCAGAAGACTGGCCGCCACGATGTAGCGGACGTCGGATTGAAGGCCTTTGTACTTTGCGCCCAAGACCCAAACGAGCTGGTCGGGGAACAAAAAGGCCAGAAACAAAAGCGCGCCGCCGCCCGCCAGATAGCAACAAACGACCTGGATATACTTCCTGATCAATTCGCGGCGCAGTTGTACGCGGGCGAAGCGCGGCAAAACGACGGTGGTCAGGACGGAGCCGAGAATCGTGAATATCGCACCCAAGCGGCCCAGGGCTCCGACTTCGGCAATCTCCTTGGTGTGGCCGAATATGGAGATGACAATCACGCTGGCCTGCCCATAGACACAGTAGAAGAGAGCGTTGGGGATTTCATTGCGGGAAAGATCCAAAATCGCTTTTCGGTCAGCGGGGGTGGGGCGGGCCTGGGGCGCAATCACGGCATTGGCCCAACGCCATCCGAAGAGCGCCTGCAGGCCATAGCCCAGGCCGTTGATGACGAGCACGATGGCCGTGCTGATAAAGGTGAGGGAGGCGGCGGCGATGAGGCCCAGGCGGAGGAGCGCGGCCGACAGATCGAGGGCCTGCAGGCGGGTGACGTCGGCGCGCAGCCGGGGCACGGTGGACGAGATGGTGTAGTTCATCTGCAGCAGGGCGCTGAGGGAGAGTATCACCCAAATGCCGATGGCGGCCCGAAGCGAGGCGCCGGCGCGAAGACTGAGCGAGAAGAGCACAGCGGTAAAGGCCAGCAGGCCCAGCGAGAAGTAAGCCAAGCGCAACTGGAAGGCGGTGCGAATCAGCTGGCCGAGGCGCAGATTATCATTCCAGACTTTGCCGCCCAAGGCCAGCAGAGCATTTCCAATGCCGAGATCAGAGAGGGTAAACAGAATGACCAGCGAGCTGAGCGCCACCGTATAAACCGCATAATCGGCCTTGGCCAGGCTGCGGACCACGAGAATGCCAGACAAGAAGCCGACAAGTTGCACGACCACTTGAATTCCGGCATAAGTGGAAAGAATTCGGGCCCATCTCAATACGTAATCTTTGTCAGGAAAATGCCAGAGGCCCCCGTTGTCGTCCTGCTGTTGCATAAATCAATGACATTCCATGGCCACAGCGAAGCGCGAGGCGAGTCCCCGGCAGTGCGGCGCGCGGGTGCGGCGATGCGGCGCGGCGTTCGTGCCGATTGTAGCACCGGCCCCGCGAGCAGGCGGCGAAGGGTTGGATCCACGCCGCGCCGAGAGAAGCGAATGGCAGAAGGCGGCCGGGCGCGGCGGCGTGGCCGACGGGGCCGGTCAGGGACGGATGAGCCGTCAGGGGCGAAATTGACGAATGGCTTTCATAGGCGCGCGCGGGCGTGGCGGCAGGAGGGCGTTAGCGATGACGCGCGGCAGCCTTCTTTTTTGCCGCCTTGGGCTTCCTGGCGGGCGGCCTGGCAGACGACTGGCTGGGCTTAGCCTGCGGAGCCAGTGCGGCCACGAGGGCTGCGCCATTGGGCGAGCCGAGGCCCGTGCAGGCGTCCCAGCCGGGTCCGGCGTGGTAGCCGCCGTTGTCGCCGGCGGTGATGTCCTTCAACGCATTGGAGCCGGCCGAGAGCTGATAGAGCCGCGGCGTCAGGAAGCCGACGGACTTGCCCAGCCCCTGGTTCAGAATGGCGATCAGCGCAGCCCACAGCGGGGCGACGGCGCTGGTTCCACCGACCACGCCCTGGTGTCCGTCGACGAGCGTCTGATAGCCGGACTGCGGGTCGGCGTCGCCGGCGATATCGGGCACGCCGCGTCCGGGCCCGGCGCCGGAGTTGAGCGAGGGCGGGAGTTGAATGTTGTTCTGGAAAGCCGGAACGGGGAAGACGGCGCTGATGCCGCCGCCGGTGGCGCCGCCGCGCTGGCTCAAGTCATCCCACACGGATTCGGCGCCGTCGGGCAGAAGCAGGGTTCCGCCGCAGGCGAGCACGTTGGGGCTGGAGGCCGGGAAATCGACGCTGGCCGTGGTCACAGAGGCGTCGGTGGAATCGGTATAGCCGTTATCCCCGGCGGCGACACAGACTGTGATGCCGAGCAGGGCGGCATCGGCGCAGTGCGAATCGAGATCCTGCAGGGCCTGGGCGGTCCACTCGTTCTCGGCCGAACCCCAACTGATCGAAATAACGTTGGGATGACGAGCGGTGTCGTGCACGGCGGTGGTGACGGCGTCGATGAAACCGGAATCGGTGTTGGGGGTGAAATAGACGACGATGCGCGCGCCGGGAGCGACGGCGCCCGCGACTTCGATGTCCAGCATGACCTCGCCGTCGCTGCCGTTGGGATCGCCATCGGGAGCGTTTTTGCCACCGTCGACGGATACGGCAGCCACCTGGGGAGCGGTCACCTTGAGGGCCGAGAAGTATTTCCTGAGGTCGGCATTGGTGTAGCCGCCGCCGAGTTCGATGATGCCGATGGTCTGGCCGGCGCCATTCAGGTGGGCCGGAAAATCGTACAGATGGGCGACCTGAACAGGGGTGAAAGAAGTGGCGGCGGCGGAGTGCTGCCTCAATGCTCGCCGGGCGGATTTGCCGTATCCGTGCTGGTGCGGGCGAAAGCGAAAGTGGGGCCGGGCCTGGGGCCGGTTGTCCAAGCCGAACACAGCCTCGATGAGGGGGTGAACATCCTCCGTTACGGAAATGGTGCCGGTGCGGCCGCGGAATCCCGTGTTGCCGATGGAATAGCGCTTGAGGGTGGTGCCGAAGGCCTCCTTCATGGCCGAGGCGGGCCCGGCGAGGCGCAGTTTGCGCTCCGCGACGCTGGCCTCGATCACGGTCAGGCCGTGGCGGTGGGCGAAATCCTCCAGGCGGGTGATATCGGCGGGATCGGCGCCGAAAAGCTGCTCAAACTGAGCGTGCGTCAGGGGCTTGCCGGAGGCGCGGGCCTTTTCAGCGGCAGGGGTGGACGGACGGCGCCGCAGGCGGATGGTGACTTCAATAGGTTCGTCGGGATGAACGGCGCCGACCAAGCTGGCGCCCTTCATCGCTTTCTTGTGGCTGTTGGGAAGCGGCAGGCGCTTCGATGATTCGGGAGATGGCATTTTGATTTCCTCCTGGCATGGAGGCCCCGCCGGGCGGGGGCTCCGATCTCAACGGCTTGTCCGCGGGCGGCGCCGACAATTGCAGCCGGCGTCCGAAGCAGGCCTCCCGCAACGGGGGTCAAGGCCTCGGGGCATTGTACACCGGACTGTATTCATTTGAAAGATTTAATATCCCCGGTCGCTGGTCGCGAAACGAGGCGCCGCAGGGGCGTTCGGCCATCTTGAGCTTACAACCGGTGTCAAGCAAATCCGAGCCTGGCGGCGGGCGCCGGGCACGCTTTGAAGGGGTGATCCCAAACTAAGTCACGCGGGGCGAGGGCGCGGCCCGGCCGGTACCGCGCACCTCACGGCGCGGCGCCAGGAGCGCACTGCCCCGGCGGCAGCGAACGGGAAACGGCAGCGGCAACCCGGCGGCCGAGCGCGGGCGGGACGATGACGCCGGAGCGCGCTAAATTTTTTCAATCTTTTCATCGACATGCCTAAAGTGCGGGCTTGCCAGTGCCGATTGTAGGGCTAGCTGGTAGCCGAACCCGGTCATAGATCGGGTTTCGGATGAGGAGATTGAAAATGGCGTTTGATCCTATCATCATCATCATTCCGCCTGTGCTGTAAGTCCGGCCCGTTTGCGGACGAGCTGGAGGGGGAAGACTGCTTCCCGCATCGTGCGAACACAGCGCACGTTTACCTAAGCCAACGATTCTGACGAATCGCATCAAGAACGATGCGAGATAGGCTCCCCGGTAGCACTTCAAACCGAAGTACTACACGTGGAGTACCGTCAGTACTAAAAAAAGTACTAGACCTTTAGTTCTACCTTTGATATACAGGTCTTATTGTGAAGCCGGTTGGAGTGATCGCCGTCTTCTGGCTCGCCAGTCTGGCGCTAGGCGCCAACGTCAGGATATCTCCAACTACAATCTCCCCCATTGATGCCCAGTTGGATCAGTTCAGCTCGCGGGGCATGCACTCGCTGGCCAGCCTGGAGTACCGGCAGGCGATCCGCAGTTTTGCCCAGGGCGCCCAGGCGGCGAAGAGCGCGGGCAAGCTGAGCCGCGCCCAACTATTCCTGAATGCGCTGGCCGGCACCTACCTGACCTTGCACGAGTACCGAAAAGCGCTGGAAGTGTACGAGGAGGCGCGCGGCGCGGCGCGCCAATGCGGCAACGCCGAGGGAGAGGCAGTGGTGGGGCTGAACCTGGCGGCGCTGTATTCCCTGCTGGGCGACGCGGATGCGGCCAGCGAGGAGTTGCAGGAGGCGGAAGGTCTGCTGCCGCGGACCTCCAGGTACTGGGCGCTTTACTATGCCAGCCAGTCGCAACTGGCGTTGCGGATGCGAGACGCGGACGTGCTGGTGGGCGCGGCGGAGCGCGGGATGGACGCCGCGGACGCACAGGGCGATGCCGAGGCGCGGGCCGCCCTGGCGGTGGACCTGGGCTTGTTGTGGATGGAACGGCGGGAGTTCGACCGGGCGGAAGAGGCTCTGCTGGAGGCCTACCGGCTGCGGCGTCTGCACCGGCTGCCGGAGGTCGAGCGGGTGTTGATAGCGCTCTCGCGCCTGGCGCTGCAACAGGGGCAGGCGGAGCGGGCGGTGTGGCTGGCGAAGCTGGCGGGAGAATCGCGGACATATTCCGCATCGGGCGTGTCGCCCTGGCAAAGCGCGTTCGCGCTGGCGCAAAGCCTGGCCGGGGCGGGGCGCAAACACGAAGCTCTGAGGGGGTACCGCAAGGCGCTCGAGATTGCCAATGAGTGGCGGCAGGAGATCGTTGGGTCGCAAGAGATTCAACTGCTGGCCAGCATCGGGCTGAACCAGGTGGCGAGCGCCTACGCCTCGCTGGCGGCGGAGCTGGGGGCGCGCGAGGGCAGCCACGGTCTGATGTGGGAGGCGTTCCTGGTGGTGGAGCAGACGCGCAGCGCGGCGCTGCGGGAACAGGGTCAGGCGAAGCTGGCCGAGGACGCCGAATACCGCGAGGCGCTGGCGCAGTGGCGTTCCCGAGAGTTCTGGCGATTCACGAACGACCAACGGAGCGGGGCGCCGGGCGATGGGGCAGCGCGGGCGCTTGAAAGGAAACTGAGGACGCTGGAGAACCGCGCGGGAAGAGCGGCCGGCGCGAGTCCGCGGCTGGAGGGCGAGGCGGGCCGGCGGAGGCTGCAGGCGGCGCTGGGACCCGGCGATGCGCTGTTGTCGTTCAGCATCGGGGAAGAGCGCTCGTGGCTGTGGGCGGTGACGCGCGATTCGTTCGAGCAGGCGCCGCTGGCCGGGCGGGCGGGGCTGACGCGGGCGCTGGGCACGTTCGGCGAGGCGGTCCGGCGCGGGCTCCCGGGGGCGGACAAGCAGGGTGAGGAGCTGTACCAGGGATTGTTTGGCGGACTCTCGGCGAAAGTCCGGTCGCGAGAGCGATGGCTGTTGTCGATGGATGACGCGCTGCTGGAAGCGCCTCTGGCGGCGCTGTGCCACAGCGAGGGGGGCGCGCGGCGCTACCTGGTGGAGGAGCACATCCTGGAGCCGGTGGCGTCGGTTTTCCTGGCATTGGACGGGCAGGGCCGGGAACGGGCCGCCAACCTGTTTCTGGGCGTGGGCGATCCGATTTACAACCGTGCCGACGCGCGCTGGGAGCAGCGGCAAGGAGTGCCGGGAGCGGAACTCCGTTTGGAGCTGCCGCGCCTGCCGGGCAGCCGGGCGGAACTCGAAGGTATCGGCAGGCAATGGAGCGGGGCGGGGACGGAGGCGCTGCTTCTGACGGGCGGCCAGGCGACGCCGGAACGCTTTGCCGCGGGCATGGCCGAGCGGCCGAAGGTGATCCATATCGCGGCCCACCTGATCCAGGAAGCGAGCGACACGCGGGGTTTCCTATTGACGCCGGGCACGCCGGCGGACCAGCCGGCGGCCGTGGTGCGGCGGCCAGCGGAGATGTTCCTGATGCTGTCGCTGCGGCCGGACGGGCGGGCCGACGGGCTGACGGCGCGCAGCGTGGGCGCCTTCACGCTGCCGGGCAGCCTGGTGGTGATGAGCGGCTGCGGTACCGGGCTGGGCACGCACCAGCCGGGCGCGGGGCTGGCGGGGTTTTTCAAGTCCTGGATTGCGGCGGGGGCCTCCGCGGCGATCGGGACATTGTGGTCGATTCCGGACGACGCTTCGGGGTTGTTCGACGTTTTTTATGGGTGCTTCCGGCGGGGGCTCGAACCATCGGCCGCGCTGCGGGAAGCACAACTGGCACTCCTGGCAAAGGGAGGCTGGCAATCGCGGCCCGCATTTTGGGGCGCGTGGATTTCAGTTGGACGGCACTAAAATGGCACAACAGCGGAAACTCGGCAGACACACGGACGGGGAGCGGCCAGACGAACCTCCGGCGAATCAGGATCCGAATGGGGTCCGGGCGGGCGTCCAAGCGCCGCTCGAGAGCGCAATTCGCAGTTGGAGCGCGCTGGTGGAAGGCGTCCAGGCCGGTGACCGGGCGGCGATGGAGGAGTTGTACACCAACTTCAGCCGGGGCATCCGCTATTACTTTTGCAAGCATCTAGGACCTTCGGACCTGGATGACCGCGTCCACGACGCGTACCTGACCGTCGTTCAGGCGATTCGCGCCGGATCCCTGCGCGAGCCGGAGGCGCTGATGGGCTTCGTCAGGACGATCATCCGGCGGCAGGTGGCGGCGGGCATCGACGCCGCCGTGCAGTCGCGGCGGGAGCGCGCCGAACTGGAGGTGGGAACCCTGATCGCGGACATTCGCCAGAATCCGGAACAGGAGGCGATCAACCGCCAGAAAACCCAACTGATGGTCCAGGTGCTGGATGAGATTTCGGCGCGGGATAAGGAGATCCTCACGCGCTTTTACCTGCGCGGCCAGCCTCAGGAAAAGATCTGCCACGAGATGAAGTTGTCTGAAACTCAGTTCCGGCTGCTGAAATCGCGAGCCAAGGCGCGCTTCGGGGAACTGGGGCGGAAGCGCCTGGCGGTGGCGGAACCTGAATTTGGGCTGAGAAAAGTGGCAGGAGCGTGACACTTACTTAATGAGTGGTAATATGACGGGGGTCGACAGAACCTCCGCTAGAGACTGGCATGGTGAGGGATCGGATGGGACGGAACTTAGTGTGCTCACTGGTTCATTTTTCGGAGACCCGGAGGGAAGTGCGGGAGCGTGGTTTGGAGTGCCTCAAGGACGGGCAGATCGACGACCTGATCTTTGGCAGGCTCCCACGGGGTGATGCTCAGCGTTGTCTGGCTCATCTGCTCTGGTGCGGCCAATGCCAGGACCGGGTCGAGGAAGAGCGGGAGTTTGCCCAAGCGACCAGGTCAGCGGCTAAATCACTGGAGCAAGAGGGGTTAGCCGCTCGCGATGGGGGTGCCGCGGGGGGCGGGTGGCAGCGCCTGGCGGAGTGGTTCGGTTCTCCGTTCGCGACCCGATGGGCGGTGGTGGCGGCCTCGGCCTGTGCGCTGCTGGTATTGGGCATATACATTCCATGGCGCGAGGCGGGTGCTGGCGGCAGCGAAGTAGTGCTGCACAGCGAGCGCGGGGTGGCCACGCCGGCTACGGTGGAAGGCGCCGCGGGCGGGCATCTGCGCCTGCGCATCGACGTTTCGGACGTGGCTCCAGCCAGCACTTACAGCGCGGCCGTGGTGGATGCAATCGGACACGTGCTGGAGAAGAAGACGGTCGCGGCAGCGGGCGGAAGCGTGAGCTTCGTGGTGGAGCGGGACCTGGCGCCGGCGCGGTATTGGATTCGCCTTTCGACGCCGGATGGACAACTGCTGCGGGAATACGCGCTGCTGGTGCGGTGAGGCCGGCGCGAGCGTTCCGGGGTGGTTGTGGCTAAGTCCTCGGCTCGGCCCGCAGCAGACTCCATACCTCAAGGTCGATGAACTCTCCATGTAGCAGTTGGGCGTGGCGGGCGACGCCTTCCAGCGTGAATCCGAGCCGGCGCGCCACGGCCGAGCTGCGCCTGTTGCCGACGCCGCAGCGGATGACGGCGCGCTCCATGTCCCAGTGGTTGAAGGCGACCTCGACAAGCGCCCGGCAGGCACGCGTGATCAACCCCCGCCCCTGGGCGCGCGCCGCCACCCAGTAGCCGATCAGGAAGCTGCGGTCGGTCCAATCGATGTCGTGCAGCCCGATCATTCCGGCGATGCGGCCGTGTTCCAGAATCAGGTAGGCGGCGGTGGTCCCGCGGGCCCGCTGCTCGACGACGTGTTCGAAGAATTCGCGGGTGTAATCGGCGCTCTGGGAGGCATCCACCCAGGGCAGCCAGGGGCGCAAATGCTCCCGCGACCTGTCCACGAGCGCGTAGACCGCCGCGGCGTCGTGGGGGTGTATGGCGCGCAACGCCAGGCCGCCGCCCAGCTCGAGGCGCGCCGGAAGCTCTGGCCGTGAATCCACGACTTAGGATGCCCGCCAGAGGCTAGAAGGGCACGTCGTCGTCCGTGATGCCGGGGCCGAAATCGTCGGCCGGCGGGGTGCTGGGGGGCGCTGCGCGCTCGGCGCGAGGCGCGGCGGCGGGCCCGCGGGGGCGGCTCTCCGGCGCCTCTTCAGAACGCGCCGGCTCACGGCCCGGGCCGCCCTGGCTGCTGGTCAGGATGATGTCATCCACGACGACTTCCGTGGTGTATCTTTTCTGGCCATCCTTGTCGTCCCAACTGCGGGTTCTGAGGCTGCCTTCGATGTAAACCTGCTTGCCCTTGGTCAGATACGGGGCCAGGTTCTCATTGCGCCACAGGGTGATATTGTGCCAGTCGGTCTCATCTTTCCAATCGCCGGTTTGCGAGTCCTTGACGCGCCGGTTGGTGGCCAGGGTGAAACGCGAGACCGGAACTCCGCTCGCCGTGTACCGGGTCTCTGCATCCCGGCCCAGGTGGCCCAGGAGGATTACTTTGTTGACGCTACGGCCTGCCATACTTGGGAAGCGTAGCACAAAGCGCAGAGCCGGGCGGTGCCGCCGGCGGCGGGGATAAACTCCTGGTTAAGATCCTTGCCGCGGAGATATCTTCGCGTCATGATTACCTATAAGCGGGGAATACACCGTTCGCCGGAGGAGCACGTGGCATCGGAGAGCGCACCCTCTCAGGAAGGGTATTCGGGCATGATACAGCGTATTTCACGCGCCTCCGCGCTGCGCCCGCTGCGCTGCCCGATTCGTGCCTGGCTGGGTGCGCTCGTCACGCTGGGCGGGCTGGCCGCACAAAGCCTGCTGAACGGTCCCGGCGGCGCGCCCAATCTTCCCGCGACGGACCTGGCGGTGCTCGAAGCGCGCGAGTCCCGGCGCGACCTGCCGTGTGTGGTGACGCCGCAGAAGCCCAGTCTGGGCTTCGACTTACGCTTCCATTCCGGGTTCGACATCAGCATTCCCCTGAAGGAACTGGCGGGACTGGAAGACACGCTGACCATCCTATTTCGTGTTGCCCCGGCCCCGGAGCTCGATTCTCCTGTTTACTTTGTGAAGCAGATCCACGTCCCACCTATTGAGGACGATGCCCGGGGGAACGCGCTGCTGGAGGGGAGCTTCGACCTGGGCGAAGGGAAATACCACGTGGACTGGCTGATGAAAGACCGGGCGGAACGAGTCTGTTCCTCGTTTTGGGATTCGGAAGCCGAGCTCGGCCCCAAGGACAAGGGCGTGGCGGTGGCGCTGGAACCCGACGAGATCGCGCCCACGGACGAAGAGCCGTTTGAGGCCGAACCGTTTTCCCCCCGCAGACCATCCGGAAACGGCTTGAATCTCAAGGTGCTGGTGAATTTCGCTCCGCAGAAGGCCCAGGCCGCGACACTGCAGGACAGCGACATCAGCGCTCTGGTATCGCTGCTGCGCGTGATGCAGCGCGACGCGCGCGTGGTCAAGTTCTCGGTGGTCGCATTCAACAGCGAGGAACAGAAAATCCTGTACCGCCAGGAGGACGCCGCGCAGATCGATTTTCCGGCCATCGGGGAGGCGGTGCGCAGCCTCCATCTGGGACGCGTGGACATCGCCCGCCTGGCGCAAAAGAACAGCGACGTGGAGTTCCTTTCGAATCTCCTGGTGCAGGAGATCGAGGCCCCGGAAAAGCCCGATGCCCTGGTCATCATCGCGCCCAAGACGCTGGTCGAGGAACCGATCCCGGCCGAAAAGCTGAAGACTTCGCAGGAACCCGATTTCCCGGTGTTTTACCTGAACTACAATTTGACGCCGACGGTGACGCCGTGGCGCGACGCCATCAGCGCGGCAGTGCGATTTTTCAAGGGGCAGGAGTACACCATCTCCAAGCCGCGGGACCTGTGGTTTGCGGTTACCGAACTGGTGGGCAAGGTAGTAAGATCGAAGGCAGAAAAGCAGGGAGCCGCCCGCGCAGCGGTGCGACAAGGGTCATGACGAAAACTCTCAGCCGATTGGCCGGACTGGCGGCGTGCCTGACGATGGCGGCCGCTGTTTCGGACGCGCAGTGGATCCAGCCTCCGCGCTCGGCCGCCGAGCCGCGCAAGCTGGCGCCGTACGTGGTCTCGCCCATCTCGGTTGTCGATAAGATGCTCTCGGCCGCCAACCTGCGCCGCGGGGAAACGCTATATGACCTGGGCTGCGGCGACGGGCGCATCGTGGTTGCCGCCGCCAAGAACTTCGGCGCGCGCGCCGTGGGCGTCGAGATCTCCGAGAATCTGGCCCGGCTGGCGCGCGAGTCGGCCAGCAGCCAGGGCCTGCAGGACGAGGTGAAGATCATCACCGGCGACATGCGCGACGTCGACCTGAGCCCGGCCAACGTGGTCTCGCTGTATCTGATGACCGAGGCCAACGACACCCTGCGCCCCAAGCTCGAGCGCGAACTGAAGCCGGGCGCGCGCGTGGTTTCGCTGGAGTTCAAGATACGCGGCTGGAAGCCCTCGCACGTCGAGAAAGTCGACCTCCACAACCACGCCTACATGATCTACGTCTACGCGATGCCGCAGCGCTGAGCGCGCGCATCGCACGGTCCGCACAGAAGCTCCCATTCCGGCCGCCCAGGTGCGCGTGTCATTCTAGGAACAGCGCGCGCCGCGGAGGTTCGTCCTTGGCCCGGTTCGATGTCGTGGGAGTCGGTCTGAATGCTACCGACACACTGATCCTCATCCCCCACTTTCCGCCCTACGGCGGCAAGGTGCCTTTCACCGCGGAACTGCTCAGTCCGGGCGGCCAGGTGGCCAGCGCCATGGTGTGCTGCGCCCGCCTGGGCCTGCGCGCGTGTTATATCGGCGCGATCGGCGACGACGAGCGGGGCCGCATTCAGTGGGAGAGCCTGGCCGGCGCCGGCCTGAACCTGGATCACGTCCAGCGGCGCTCGAATTGCCCTAACCAGACGGCTTACATTCTGATCGACCAGCGCAGCGGCGAGCGCACGGTCATCTGGCACCGCGCCGAGTGCCTGCGCATCGATCCCAGCGACCTGACCGAGGAGATGATCTGCTGCGCCGGCCTGCTGCATATCGACGGGCACGACACGCCGCTGGTGGCCCGCGCCGCCGACATCGCGCGGCGCAACGGCATCCCCGTTACTGTGGATGTGGACACCATTTACAAGGGCTTCGAGGCCGTGCTGCCGAACGTCGACTACCTCATCACCAGCAGTGAATTCCCCGAGCGCTGGACCGGCGATGCCGACCCGCTGCAGGCCCTGACCCGCATCCAGGACGAATACGGCATGCGCTGCGCCGCCATGACGCTCGGCGCCCACGGGGCCCTGGCACGCATGGACGGCCGCTTCTTCTATTCGCCGGGCTTTGTTGTCTCGTGCCTCGACACCACCGGCGCGGGCGACATATTTCACGGCGCCTTCTGCTACTCTGTGGTGCGGGGCTTTTCTCTCTTGGAATCGCTGGAGTTTTCCAACGCCATGGCCGCGCTCAACTGCATCGCTTTGGGGGCGCGCGGCGGCATTGCGGCCGAAGCGGAAGCGCGCGCGCTGATGGGTCGCGGCGAGCGCCGCGTCGAGGGCGATTTCTCCGCCTTCCGAGGGTGAGGACGGAACCGAGCCCATGCTTCCTATTCACGACGACTCCCGGCGGCCCGCTTCGTTCCCGCTGTGCACCGGCGCCTTGATCGCCATCAACGTTTACGTCTTCCTGCATCAGTTTTCACTCGATGCTTTCTCGGCCAACGATTTTGTTTACGTCTACGGCTTCGTGCCCAGCCGCTTCCATTGGCACGTTGTCTCCAGCTGGCTGCCGATCTTCACATCGCTGTTCATTCACGCCGGCTGGCTGCACATTATCGGCAACATGGTCTACCTGTGGGTGTTCGGCCCCAACATCGAGGACCTTCTGGGCCGCGGCAAATTCCTGATTTTCTACCTGCTGTGCGGCGCCGCGGCCGCGCTGGCGCAGTGCGCCGTCAGCCCCGACAGCCGCATTCCGCAGATCGGCGCCAGCGGGGCCATCTTCGGCATTCTGGGCGCGTACCTGATCAAGTTCCCCACGTCGCGCATCCGCATTGTGGCGTGGTTCATCCTGCTGTTCAGCTTTGAGCTGCCCGCCTGGCTGCTGCTGATCTGGTTCCTGGGCCTGCAGTTCATGAGCGGCGTCGGCTCCATCGCCGACGTGCAGACTCAGCGCGGCGGCGTGGCGTACTTCGCGCACATCGGCGGCTTTTTCGCCGGCATGATGCTGATCTTCCTGATGAAGACGCGCGACCGCGCCGCCGGGCGCCACGATCTAAGCTGGTAGTGCTCCCCGGACCATGTTCTATCCACCGGATCTCGACCTCTCCGCGGCCCCGGCACTCGACGTGCTGGCGATCGCCGCCCATCCCGACGACATCGAGCAGACCTGCGGCGGCACTCTTCTGAAGATGGCCGAGGCCGGCTACCTGACGGGAGCGCTGGACCTGACAGCCGGCGAGATGGGATCCCGCGGCACGCCCGAGTTGCGGCTGGAGGAGGCGCGCCACGCCGCTTCGATCCTCGGCCTGACGTGGCGGGAGAATCTGCGCATGCCCGACGCGCGCCTGGAGAACAACATTGCGCTGCGCATGACCCTCATGAGCGTGATCCGCCGCTTGAAGCCGAAAGCCGTCATCCTGCCCTACTGGGAGGCCCGGCATCCCGACCATTCGGCGGCTTCGCGGCTGGGCTTCGAGGCCTGCTTCCTGGCCGGCCTGGCCAGGATGGAGGAGTCCGTCCCGCCGCACCGCCCGCACAAGCTGCTGTACGCCGCGCTGTACGCCAACGTGACGCCGTCGTTCGTGGTCGACATCACGCCGTACTTCGACCGCCGCATGGAGTCGCTGTTGGCCTACGCCTCGCAATACGGCGAAAGCGAAACCGCGGCCGGCCTGTTCCCCAAGCGCGACGAGATCCTGGACCGCCATCGCTCCATCGCCCGCTTCTATGGCAACCTGATCGGCGTCAAGTATGGCGAACCGTTCGTCGTCAAGGAAACCCTGCGCGTCGACGACGTCGTCAGCATGGGCGTCCGCACGTTCTGAATTCCCGCCCGCCGGCGGGACAGTCGTTCGCGGGCTACGGAAGAGGCTACACTGCAACCACGGAGTGCCGGCGTGCCTCGAAGAGCCTTTCCTCTGTCCAAAGTCTACGGTCTGCTCGAGCCGGGGCCAGTGGTGCTGCTCACCACCGCCGACCATGGGCGGGCCAATGTCATGACGCAGTCGTGGCACACCATGCTCGACTTCGAGCCGCCGCTGGTGGCGTGCGTCGTCAGCAACCGCAACTTTACTTTCGACGTTCTGAAGATGACCAGGGAATGCGTCATCAACATCCCCTCCGTCGAACTGGCTTCGAAAGTCGTCGCTTGCGGCAATTGTTCTGGCCGCGACGTCGACAAGTTCGCCGCGGTCGGACTCACTCCCGTCCCCGCCTCGCGCGTCCGCGCGCCGCTCATCGCCGAGTGCTACGCCAACCTCGAATGCCGCGTCGTCGATACCCGCGCCGTCAACCGCTATTGCCTGTTCGTGCTTGAAGTGGTGAAAGCCTGGATCGACCCGGCGCAAAAGCATCCCCGTACGATCCACCACCTCGGCAAGGGCGCATTCATGGTCGCAGGCGAGACGATCAAGCTGCCGTCGAAGATGAAGTAGCCGCCGGTCTCTGCCCACACTGCGGCGAAATCCTCAACCGCCGGCGCTCCATCGCCCGCTTCGGCGGCAACCTGATCATGCTGGGCACGGCGAGCCCTTCGTCGCCAGGGAAACCCTGCTCGCCGGGGACACCGCCTAGGTGCGTACGTTTCGAGCGTCCGCCACGCGCCCGCCAGCCCATGTCGCGCCCACCTCCTCAGCGGGCGCGCCCCTTCGATGGACGCGACCGCTTCCTCTGGCGCGCCGCACCACGCCCCTGCACCAAATCGATTTCCCGATTGATCCAGCGCGCAAGGAAATCTCGCTGAGCCCCGCTGAAGGCGAAGCTATCCAATTCCCGGAGGGATTCGCCTCTGCCTGCACCTGAAAATCGCCCGAGCAAAACCAGCCCGACCTTCTTGGGTATCATCGGTTGTCGCTGCAGAGCCTTCTCTAACGTCTTCCTGTCTTCCCACCCGCCGAACTGTTCCAGGTCTGCCGCGAGCACGCACAGCATGGCAAAGGTCGCGTTGGGTGACATCGGTGCCGCCTCAATCTCAACATCATCCCGCTCACGCGAGTAATCGGCAAGGAGGCTCGGGGGACTTTCCTGGGCCCGCCACTTGACCCACGGCCTCGGGCTCTCAAGAAACGCTTCAGCCAGGCTTTCCAGTTCCCCCACGCGCTTTTCGCGCTCCTCTTGTGAGGTCTCGCGGCTCCAGCTTAGGCCCAGCGCCGAAGCGACAAGCACGTGGCCTGGGGGGAAAAACGCACCCATACTCAATGCCACATCTCGCAGAGGCTCGAGCGCAAACTGGACACCGAACGCCGCAATGGCCTCCGAAAGCGGCAGCAGACGCCGCCAATAGCTGTGCAATGCGACCGAACGTCCAAAATGTGCTATCTCCTGGATTCGAGCCGTGCAGCTCGTGACTATTCGTTCGGAGACATTGCCCCAGTAGTCCTGTAGGTCTTTCGAGCCGTGAAATTGAGTCTGGCTCAAATATAGAGCCGAGGGCAAGCGCAAGCTTAGCTCCGCTGCCGGGGCACATGCTTTGCTCTCAGCAGAGAACATGGTTTCTTTGAGGAATGCTGCTATTTCATCGGCGACGGTATCCCTGTTTTCGGCTGTCGCGAGTAGAAGATTCCCGATATGTTCCCCTATCTCGCCTGGTGATCGACTTCGCATAAGAAGCTGAGATCTAGTGTCGCGCTTCACCTGGGACAGCCAAAAGTTAAGTCCGGCGCGCGTAATCTCACGGCGCATCCTGGGGCTGGGCACCAAGAAACCGAGGCTCCGTTCGGCAAATGACAACGTATTCCACCTCTTAGACACAGTGCGGTGCTGGATTTTCAGCAGGCCAGCGAGCAAATCGTCAGCAGCGCCGTGGACATGCTTGCTCTGAACTTGAAAAGCGAGCTGCGCGACAACATCCCATTCTCCGTTTCCTATGCGCATTTTTAAAGATTCAATTAGGAGCTGCGGAGTAGGGTGGACAGATACTAGGTAACATGCAGTAAAATATTCCAAAAATGTTCTATGGGCAAATTCGAATAGTTTTTCGCCTTCGCGAGTTGTGCCTGTATCGGTAAATACCCAGGCCCTTCCAGTACAATATCGGATGAATTCGGACGCAGCCAGGGTAGCTCTCGTGGGATCATCAAACACCCATTTACACAGGTAGTCGGAAGTTCTCTCAATTAAGGCTTGCTCGGTGACGCCGCCTTGTAGATCGGCATGCGAATAAATCCAAAATGCTAGATCTTGCATTGCCGGTCGGATGTGCTCCTCAAAGGGAAGCGGTACGATAATGTCTCTGCTCTTGTCCCAGCGTTCAAAAAGCATGACAGAGCACTTCCCGTAGACCTCGGGCCGATTGCGTGGAATGTACCCTTCAGCTCGGTAGAGATTACACATGAGCCCAAGCATAAGGGGATTGCTTCGGAGGTCGGGCACAAACGCGCTATCTGAGAAAAACGCTTCCGCTTTTTGGGCCCTTTGTTCTGGCGAATAGTCTTCGTCTCTTGCGAACCATTTCTTTGCGTAGTCGCGAACCTGGTCTTCGTCAAAGGGAGCCAGACGGAATGAGTTGAACACTCTGTCGTCTAATGGAGCTTGTTCGTAGCCTCTTTCTCTGGAGGTTATGAGGACGGGTGCAGATGGGTACAGTTTGCAGAACGCCTCTACGTTCGACGTGATTTCCTGGCGATAGCTACTGTCCAGAAGCTCGTCCAAACCGTCGAAGATGATGAGAAGTCGACCACTTAGCAACAGATATTCGAACGCATTCTCTGGCGGTTTGAGTTGGTATCGTGAATTTGCCTGCCCTTCTATAAACTGGACGATAGAGCAATTTGTGGCTTTCTTCTGACTGCCGTACTCACGCAATATCACTAGGGAAGGTGTGATCTCCCTCCCCGCGAATAGTCGCTTGGAATACCTAGTTGCCAGGTCATAACATATCTTCGTCAACACAGTAGACTTACCTCCGCCCGGGTTCCCCAAGAGGACCGCTCGATACAATCTAGATAGAAACATGGGCAGCGGAAGCGTTTCCGGCTCTTCGGTTTTCTGGTGCGGGACCAGAGAGATTTGCGGCGGGACAAATATCTCATCAATTGGAACCCGGCGGCCGCTTTCCAGGTCGGGAGGCTTGATGTAGGCGTGCACAGATCCAACTTGTTCTCGATACTTGTCTTCAAATTCTAGAATCGCAGCCACATCGAGCGAGGGCTCAGAACCTAGGAACCTGATAGTCTTCTGTAGGTTGGATATTTCGTCCCGAAGCATTCGGTACCTAGCAGCGGACGTTGCTTCGTGGGCCGACAACATGTTCTTCTCTATCGCCGCGTGGAGCGCGTCTTCGACGCTTGCAACTAGGGCGGCCAGAAGGGACTCCGCGAAAGGCTGGAGGCGCGACTCGTCAACGTCAAGATATTTTGACATCGCAGAAATCAATTCTCGTTTTATCGAGTCTAGTGTCGAAGGTTCCTTTGACCCGATCAAAGATGTCGCAAACAACTGACGAACGGTCGACTCGACTTCTGGGGATTTGAGATAGGCCATCAACCTGTTCTGTGTGGGCTCTGTGAAGGGGTTGAGGCTCAGGCGGTCCACGGCCTTCCGGATCGCAGCCACAACCGACGGCTGCGGTGGAGAAATGATGGTGCGGACCTCTCGATATGCCTTGGCGCCAGACTGGGCGACCAGGCACCAGAGCCCGTTTCCCACGACGCTGATAAGGATGTCTCGCAGTGTGGCATCAGTTAGGGGAATAGTCATGTACGTTCCTTCCGCGTTCCAAACGCTGAGGGTCCAAGTATTCGGACCGCGCTTTCGGCCCTGTGGGTCCGGCGGAACCCCGCGACGCGGGGCTCAATGTTCGGAATGTCCAGGACGACAGTACCACAACCGAGCTGTTCCGGCGATCCCGTTCTCGCCAAGCCCGCAGCGCGGGTCGGTCTCCCCAAGCCCCTATACGCGCAAGCCCGGCGCGGCCCTTCAGTCGAACACCACCGTCTTGTTGGCGTAGCGCAGGATCCGGTGCTCCAGGTGCCAGCGCACCGCCCGGGCCAGCACGACGCGCTCCAGTTCCCTGCCCTTCTGGGTCAGGTCCTCCAACTGGTCGCGATGCGAGACGCGCGTCACATGATGCATGCTGCGCATGACCATCTTGCCGATGGCGGTTGACCGCAAGTACCAAAAATGGTACTGTTCGTCATGGGTCCCGGCCTGAAGCGCCTGCCGGCACGATTCTACCGCTCTGACAGCGGGCGTGAGCCGGTGCGCGAGTGGTTGAAGGCTATGGGGCCGGAAGACCGGAAGGTTATTGGTGAAGACATCAAAGACGTTGAGTTTTCGTGGCCCATCGGCATGCCGCTGGTGCGTTCGCTCGGGCACGGGCTGTGGGAAGTTCGGAGCGCTTTGCGGCAGGGCCGGATTGCGCGGGTAATTTTCTGCGTAGAGCAGGAGTGCATGGTTCTGCTCCACGGATTTGTCAAAAAGACCCATAAGACGCCGCAACATGAAATAGATTTGGCGCTGAAACGGAAAAAGGGAAGTGGCGCATGAAAGAGAAGAACATCGGATCGTCGTTCGATAGCTGGCTCCGCCAGGAAGGCATCTACGAAGAAGTCACGGCCAGCGCCATCAAGCGCGTCCTGGCCCGGCAGATCGAAGCCGCCATGCAGGAAAAACAACTGTCCAAAGCGGAGATGGCGCGAAGGATGCGCACCAGCCGCGCCGCGCTCGATCGCTTGCTCGATCCTGAGTACGAATCAGTGACCTTGACTACACTGCGCAAAGCGGCCGTCGCCGTGGGCCGTGAACTTCGGCTCGAACTCGTTTAAAGGCCGCTGCGCGCCGGCAACCCGGAGCACTCTGCAAATCCCATTGCCCGCAAGCCCGGCCGGGCGCGGCTCAGTCGAACACCACCGTCTTGTTGGCGTAGCGCAGGAGCCGGTGCTCCAGGTGCCAGCGCACGGCCCGGGCGAGCACCACGCGTTCCAGCTCCCGGCCCTTCTGGATCAGGTCCTCCAACTGGTCGCGATGCGAGACGCGCGTCACGTCCTGCTCGATGATCGGCCCCTCGTCCAGCACGTCCGTCACGTAATGGCTGGTCGCGCCGATCAGCTTGACGCCGCGCTGGAACGCCGCCTGGTACGGCCGCGCGCCGCGGAACGCCGGCAGAAACGAATGGTGCACGTTGATGATCCGCCCCGGGTAGCGGCTCACGAATTCCGGCGACAGCACCTGCATGTATCGCGCCAGCACCACCACATCCACGCCGTTCAACGCCAGCAGTTCCAGTTGCTCCCGCTCGGCCTGCGCCTTGTGATCCGGATCGACCGCGATGTGGTGAAACGGAATGCCGTAGAACTCGGTCAGCTTGCGGCCGTCGTCGTGGTTGCTGATGACCAGGGGAATGGTGCACGCCAGGTCGCCCGTCTGCCACAAATGCAGCAGGTCGGCCAGGCAATGGGTGTATTGCGATACCAGGATCGCCATGCGCGCCGGCCGCGCCGAGTACTCCAACCGCCAGCGCATGCCGTACGTTTGCGCCACGGGCTCAAACTCGGCGGGAAAGCGCGCCGCGTCGAGGTCGAAGCCCTCCAGGTCCCACTCCACCCGCATCAGGAACAGTCCGTGCTCCTGGTCCTGGTGCTGGTCGGCGTGCAGGATATTGGCGTTGTGCGCGAGCAGGAAATTAGCGATCGCCGCCACCAGCCCCTTGCGGTCGGCGCAGTCGATCAGGAGAATGCCGGTTTGCCGTTTCTCGCGTGTCATCTTCTTGATTAGAACATTCCAGGGCTGCGCCTCTGCGATCCGCATTCCGGCAGCGAGTACGGCCCCATGCGCGGCGCCGGCCGCGAATCCGTCGCTAACCGATATACGGGAGGAATCGACCCGAATCCAGGGGATCGGGGAAAAAGATTTCAAACGAGCCTCAACCAAAGCCGGAATCTGCCGTTCATGAGGGTGTAGGCAGCGCCAGGGCGCAGCGGAATCGAAAGGCGAAAAGAGGAGTCCAAGGCCATGAAGAGAATGATCATCGCAGTGGCAACGGCAGCGGCGCTGAGCGTCGCCGGCGCGTCCGCCCAGACCGTCAACCAACGCCGGGAAAACCAGCAGGACCGCATCGCCAACGGCATCCAGCAGAACCAAATGACGCCGGGGGAGACGGCCAAGGTCGAGAGGCAGGAAAAGGCGATTAATCAACAGGTTGCCGGAGACCGGTATCTCAACGGCGGGAAGCTGACGGCGGGCGAAAGGAAGCAGGTCAACGGGGAATTGAACAGGACAAGCGGCGAAATCTACACCGACCGCCACAATGCCGCCCATCCGGTGTACGGCAACAACAAGGTCGACCAGCGGCGCGAAAATCAGCAGGACCGCATCGCCCAGGGCGTCCGCAGCGGTTCCTTGAAGGCCGGCCAGACGGCCAGACTGGAGGGCCAGGAAGCGAAGATCAACAAGCAGGTCCGGAGCGACCGCGCCGCCAACGGGGGCAAGCTTACGCCGGGGGAAAAGAAGCAGGTCAACAAGGAACAGAACGTCGAATCCCGCCGCATTTACAACAACAAGCACAAGTAAGCGGGCGGAGGGGGATGCCGGGCCGGGGCACGCCAGCGGAGGGAACGACTCGCTGGGCGCCCGTGAGGCCAGCCGTGGATGAGCCCGGCGCGGCAAAGTACATGGATCCGGCGGCCTTTTCTACGGCCCCGGATCCGTTTTTTGTTTGGGCCCGCGCGGCGCTACTGGTACGATGCTGGCATGGCGGTGCGGCACATACTGCAGCTCGGCGACCCGCTGTTGCGCGCAGTTTCGAAATCCATTCCGCCGGAGGATGCGGGGGCGACGATTCAGGACCTGGAGGAGACGCTGGCCGAGTTCCGCCGTATGTACGGGTTCGGCCGCGCCATTAGCGCCATCCAGATCGGCCTGGCCGTACGGGTGATTTTCATGCAGGTGGGCGGATTGCGCTACGAGCTGATCAATCCCGAGATCACCTGGTTCGGCCCCGACAGCTTCACGCTGTGGGACGACTGTTTTTCGTTTCCCAACCTGCTGGTGCGACTCGAACGCCGGCGCGCCGTCCGTTTGCGCTACCAGACGATGGCGGGCGCCGAGCGCGAATTGGAAGCGTTTGGCGCTCTTTCGGAGCTGATCCAGCACGAAGTGGATCATCTCGCGGGCGTGCTGGCCGTGGACCGGGCGCTGGACTGCGACAGCTTGTGCACGCGCGAGGAGTGGCTCAGGCGCTACCACGCCGAATAGTCATCGGTCTCGAAATTCGCGCGCGGATGGGCGGGCCGGGACGACGGATTCGGGTTCAGATTGTCCTTCATTTCCGCCCCGCTCCGTCCGATATGAAGGTTAGAAAACAATATGAAAGACCGCCGGTTGGAGCGGCGCATGCTCTGCGCCGATTTGGTCGAGGTGTGTTGGCTGGATCGGAGTGGACAGCCGCACGCCGCCATCGCAAATATCGAGGACATCTCCACGCAGGGCGCTTCGGTCACCCTGGAGAGCGCATTGAGCGTGGGTTCGGCAGTGCAGATCCGTTGTCTGCGCGGCGAGTTCACCGGAATCGTCAGTTACTGCCGCCAGGAGCAGGATTTCGGCTACATTGCGGGGATCGAGTTTTGCGGCGGCTCGCGCTGGAATGTGCGCAAATACCGGCCGCGCCACCTGCTGGACCCGCAGGCGCTGGCCCGGCGCGCACCGGGCGGCGGCGTCTCGATCTAGCCGGGCTCAGGCGCCGGCTGCGCAGGACAACATGAGGCCGACCTTGGCTCGAATGGTGGCGGCGGCATCGGGCACGTGCAGCACGTCGCACTCTGAGCCGAGGATGAATGGGTGGCCGGTGGCGCGCATGCGTTCCAACAGATCAACGGTCAGGGCGCGGACTTTTTCCATGGGCAAAGCAGCGTCGGAGTAAAAGTTCTTGGTCGGCAGATTGCCGTACAGGACGACGTCGGCGGGGACCAGCGCGGCGTCTTCCCACAGTTTGCGCGAGGCGCCGAAGCTGAGCATCGCGGGGTGCAGGCGCGTGGCGAATTGCCCGACGAATTGCGGGATCAACTGGCCGCAGTCGTGGAAAATGAGATCGACGCCGGCCCGATCGAGCTGCGCGCAGAGGCGCAGATTGGGCTGCATCACGTAGCGCTCGAAGATATCGGAGCCAGCCTCGATCCGCTTGGGCGACAGGTAAACCGAATTGGCCGCCGGCTCGCAGACGATGACGGCCCGCGCGCCGGCCTGGGCCTGCGCGGCGAGCGAACGGGCAACGGACATTTCGGCCAACGCCAGGCAACGCTCGACCCCCAGCACGCCGGCGTCCTCGTCGGCGGTCATGCCGACGCCGGCCATGGCAATGGCGGTAATGGGGTCGGCCAGCAGCTTGGTCATCAATGAGAATGGGCCGATGCACATGCCCACGGGGACAAGATCGGCTTCGCGGGCGATGAAGCGGATGGCGTCGAAATGCGCCCGCTGCCGCTGGCCGAAGGGCGCCGCGGCGCTGGCGGAGGCGCGGTCGAGGACCTCCTGAGCGGGCGCGGCGTCGAAATGGAAGGTGTCCACTTGGGCGGCATCCACGCCGAGGGTGTCGAGAAGATCGGCCTTCTCGAGACGCAGATCCATCAGCGGAATGGCCAGCGGGGTGTTGTAGCGGCGCGCGGCCAGGGCCACGACTTCGCCGAGGCGGCGGCCGTCGAGAATGATCGCATCGGGGTCGCTGTGCTCGTGCAGAACAAGGTCGGTGCCGATGGGCCAGCGAAGGCCGCGAGCGGCGAGATCCAGATAGAAATTGCGGTCCAAGTTGAGGGATTCCTTCCGGCGGGGATGAAGCACCAGTCTATCCCGGAGAAGCAGGGGTTTGTGAATTGCCGGTTTGCGATTGACGGTTTGCGATTCGCGCGGGATGCGGCTATTTCACTTCCACCTTGCGACGCGAGACGGTCGGCTCGCCGGCGTGGGTGGCGACGGCCTTGAGGAGATATTTGCCGGGCGCCTGGGGGGCCTGCAAGGGGATGGAGTAGGTCTGCTGGCCGTAGGACGGCAGGGCGAAATGCAATTCGGCCTTGATGGTCGACACGCCGTCTCTTTCAAAGGCCAGCGCGAGCTGGCCATCGGCGGGCGTGGGCTCGTCGTTGATCAGCATCAGGGCGTAGTCGCGCGTCTCCCCGGGGTGCAGTCGAGGTTGCCAGAAGTTGATATAGACGCCCAGGGGCTTGAAGGATTCCCGAACATAATCGGCGAAGTGCGATTCGAGCTCGAGGCGGCCGATGTCGGCGAAATTGTCCGAGGTTCTGACGCCCGGGTAACTGCAAGTCAGGTAGACAAAGTACTGCACGCCGGCGGCCTGGCGGTGGGCGCGCCAGAACTCGGTCAGGCCGGCGAGCAGGTAGGCGTAGGTTTCGAAGCGCTGGGCGGGCGTGGCCTGGGCGCCGAGGAGCTTGTCGTAGACCTTCCCGGTGAGCAGCGTGGGGCTGCCATCGCGGTTCAGCCATAGCCAGCCGTATTCATTGATCATGACGGCGTGGGTGGTGGGGTGGGGCGAGTTCCAATCGGTCTTGGCGCCGGTCATGTGTTCGAGGTCGGTCATGTCGAAGGGTTTGAAGGACGGCTTCCACAGGCCGATGAAGAGATAGGGGTGGTCCTCGACGGGATCGTCGGGGCCGCTGGGGAGCGTGTAGCCGTTGTCCCAGGGGCGGCCGGAGAGGTCGAGCGGGCGCACGGCGGGCAGTACTTTTTCGGCCAGGAATTCGGCGTGGGCCTCATTGGAGGCGTCCCAGACGGCGACGCTGGGGTGGTTCCAGTGGTCGCGCATCCACTCGCCGAACTGGGTGACGAGATCGTCGGGCTTCCACTCGTCCCAGTGGCCCTGCCAGATGGGGAATTCGTTCTGGATGAGGAGGCCGGCTTCGTCGGCGACGTCGTACCAGAATTGTGGCGCCGGGCCGAGCGTGAAGCGAAAGCTGTTCCAGTGCATCTGCCGCGGAATGTCGATCAGCAGGCGGCGCACCCAGGCCTCGTCCCAGGGATGGTTCTTGCACTCGGGGTCCTCGAAGAAGCGGTGCAGGGCGATGTTGGAGCCGCGCAAGAAGTAGAGCTGCCCGTTCAAATACGCGCGGCGGGTGGCCGTGTCGTAGCGGAATTCGCGCATGCCGAAGCGGGTGGAGGAAGTGTCGCCGCCGGTGGCGGTCTCGAGCACGTAGAGATTGGGCGTTTCAGGCGTCCACAGACGCGCGTTGGGGAGCTTGAGTGTGGAGTTGATGGTGCGGCGCTCGCCGGGCGCCAGGCGCGCGGCAGGCTGCTCGAATGCAGCGACGACGGTGGTCTCCTTCCAGGCGTGGACCGACTGTTTGAATGCCAGCGAGACTTCCTTGGCGCCGGCGTTGCGAACAACCGTCTGCACCTGGATCTCCGAAGTGGCGAGATGCGGGGCGACCTGGACGGATTCGATGATCGGGTTGTCGCTCAGCTCGAGCGAGACGGTGTCGTAGATCCCCGGCGTCCACTTGAGTTTCTCCTTGTCAGTCCCGGCGAAGGCCCCAGCCGGCAGCACCGCCGGGTGTGCGCCGATGCGCACGACGAGCTCGTTGTTGCCCTTCCACCTGAGCGCTTTCGTCACGTCGAAGACGGCGGCGGTGAAGCAGCCCAGGTGCTCGCCCACGCTGGCGCCGTTGAGCCACACGGCGGCGCCGAACTGAGCCTTATTGATGCGCAGGATGGCGGCGCCTGGCCGGGCGGCGAGCTCGGGCTTGAGCTTGAAAGTGCGGCGATACCAGAAGTAATTGCGGGCCTGGCGCGGGACGCCCACGGCGGTGGTGCGCTCGGATTCGGGCCGCAGTTTGTCGCGGATCTCGACATCGATCGACTCGTGGCTGTCGAAGCGGTCGACATCGGCGAAGGGCGGAGTGGCGAGATTGGCCAGGCCGGGCACGGGCGCGGTGTGGGGAAACTGAGCGGGGAGCGGAGCAGGCGCGACGCTTTCGGCCACGTCCCAGGATCCATCGAGCGAGATGGTGGTCCGGGTCGTGGCCGGGCTGGCCTGGGCAGACAGCGGAATCGCGGACATCGCGAGTATAAGAAGGCAATATAGCAAGCACGGGCGCATGCTCGGATTATCGACAATGGCGCGGCACGATGCACGGGCGCGACGCGGCGCTCGGCATGTGATTTACTATTCCATGACGCGGCGGGACGTGGAGGAAAGACAGGGCGGTGCGCGGGCGGGAAGGATTCAGGCTGCGTGGCGCCGCAGGATCTGCGGCAGGTTGAGCGAAAACGCGGAGCGCGCCAGCACCATGTCGGCGCCGGCGTTGTGGGCCTGCATTTTCAGCTCGCCGTGAACGTGCGAGACGAAGGCGATGACGCTGACGCCGCGCAGCGCCGGCTCGCGCTTCAGTCTGTGGATCAGCTCGAGCGGACGGGCCGAGACGGAGTTCAGATCGACGATGACCAGCGCCGGGGGCTCGGCCAGGGCCTTGTCCAGCAGGTCCTGCTCCGACTTCAGAAACTCGGCCAGCATGCCGGCGCGCTTAGCCGCGTCGCTAATTTTCACGATGAAAAACAAGTCGTCAACGACCGCGAGGATCTTCCGCGGAGACTGGGCCATACACCATAATCCTGTCTTTTTGTTTCAAGCGTTCGACGCACACCGCAGGAAGCTTCCTTTGGTTCAGACCGTTCGGGGGATTTCCTGCAGGGGAGGCATACTCATTGTACGCATCCCCAGGCATGAATGCAAGCGCGAAGGACCGGCGGGGAGGGCTGGCGGGGGCAACGGCGGGCGAGAAGGAGCCTGGAACGGCGAGGACCGCATAGCCACATTGGGCTATTGGGCCGGCGGCGCCGGCCATAGGAAAATTGTAATTGGTGAAGTGCAGCGATTGCGGCGCGAAGGCCGCGGCCGGGGCGTACGGGCACGTTACGGGGAGCGGCGAAGTCGCGTCTTCTCGATATGACGCCGGCCGGGAGGCGGGCGCAGGCGGACGGTGCGCGCGGCGGATGACATAATGTGTACGCTGTCAGGCGTGTCGCAATGCGATCCCGAGGCGGACCGCGCGGGCCATTGTTCCAGGCGAAAACGAAGGACTCCATGAATTCCCAAGCAACTGAGAATCAGCAAGCTGGCATCGATGCCGGGCCGCCGGCGGAGGGCGAAAAAAAAGGCAAGAGCCGGGTGTGGTTGTGGCTGCTCGTGCTGTGCTTTTTGGGCGGGGGGGCGTACTACCTGTCACACGGTCCGGCGCAGCAGGCCCAGCAGGCCAAGGCCAAGGCCGACGCGGCCAAGGCGGGATCGCGCGCGGTGCCGGTGGTGACGGCGGCGGCGCGGCGGGGCGAGATGGGGATTTTTCTGGATGGGCTGGGGTCGGTTGTGGCCTTGAACACGGTGACGGTCCATACGCGAGTGGACGGCGAGCTGGTGAAGGTGGCGTTCACGGAGGGCCAGATGGTGAAGCAGGGAGATCTGCTGCTGGAGATCGACCCGCGCCCCTACCAGGTCCAACTGGAGCAGGCCGAGGGCCAATTGGCGCACGACCAGGCGCTGCTCGCCAACGCCAACATCGACCTGGACCGCTACAAGATCCTGTACGCCCAGGACGCCATTCCGAAGCAGCAGTTAGACACGCAGGTGGCGCTGGTGAATCAGTATGTGGGAACGATCAAATCCGACCAGGCGGCGATCGACAACGCCAAACTGCAACTGGTTTACTGCCGGATCACGGCGCCGCTGACGGGGAGAATCGGCCTGCGTCTGATCGACCAGGGAAACATGGTGCACGCCACGGACACGATGGGCCTGCTGGTGATCACGCAATTGCAGCCGATTGCGCTGCTGTTCAGCATTGCGGAGGATAGCATTCCACAGGTTCTGCAGAAGATGCACGGCGGCGCGAAACTGCGCGTCGACGCCTACGACCATGACATGAAGCAGAAGCTGGCCACGGGCGAGCTGCTGACCATCGACAACCAGATCGACCCGAACTCCGGCACGCTGCGCTTCAAGGCGATCTTTCCCAACGAGGACAATGCGCTGTTTCCCATGCAGTTTGTCAACGCCAAGCTGCTGATCGATACGAAACGCGGAACGGTGCTGATTCCCACAGCGGCGGTTCAGCGCAGCCCGCAGGGGACGTATGTCTACGTGGTGAAGGCGGACAACACGGCGGAGGTGCGGAACATCACGCTGGGACCGGTTTCGGGCGATGAGGCTGCAATCGACGACGGCGTGGAACCGGGCGAGATAGTGGTGATCGAGGGCGTGGACAAGCTGCAGGACGGTTCCAAGGTGATTCCTCCGAAGGCCGCGGCAGCGGGTGGCAGCGGCGCGGCGCAAGGCAAGGGCGCGGCGGCGGCCAGGCCGGGCGCGCGCCCGGATGGGAAGCAGGGGAAGGGCGAATGAGCCCCTCGCGGCAATTCATTCTGCGGCCGGTGGCGACGTCGCTGTTCATGGCGGCGATCGTGCTGGTGGGACTGGTGGCGTACAAGCAACTGCCGGTGTCGGCGCTGCCGGAGGTGGATTACCCGACCATTCAGGTGGTTACTTTTTATCCCGGCGGCAGCCCGGACGTGATGGCCTCCTCGATCACGGCGCCGCTGGAGCGGCAGTTCGGCCAGGTACCGGGCCTGAACCAGATGACGTCGATCAGCTCGCAGGGCAGCTCGATCATCACGCTGCAGTTCATGCTGGAGCTGAACATCGACGTGGCGGAACAGGAGGTTCAGGCGGCGATCAACGCGGCGGGCACTTACCTGCCGGCCGATCTGCCGAATCCGCCGATCTACAGCAAGAGCAACCCGGCCGACACGCCGATCATCACGCTGGGGCTGACCTCGAAGTCGCTGCCGCTGGCCAAGGTGGAGGACTACGCCGACACGCGGCTGGTGCAGAAGATTTCGCAATTGCCGGGCGTCGGTCTGGTGACCATCAGCGGGGGCCAGAAACCGGCCATCCGGATTCAGTTGAACCCGACCGCGCTGTCTTCCTACGGGTTGACGCTGGAGGACGTGCGCACGGCCATCAGCGCCACGAACGTGAACCAGGCCAAGGGCGTTTTCGACGGCCGCCTGCAGTCGTACACGATCGAGGCCAACGATCAGCTTCTCACCAGCCCGGACTACCGGCCATTGGTCATTGCCTACCGCAATAACGCGCCGGTGGTGTTGTCCGACGTGGCCAATGTCATCGACGACGCCGAGAACGTCAAACAGGCGGCCTGGATGAACCAGACGCCGGCGGTCATCGTGAACATCCAGCGGCAGCCGGGCGCCAACATCATCGACGTGGTGGATCGAGTGAAGAAGCTGCTGCCGACGCTCAAGGCCACGCTGCCGGCGGCGATCGACGTCCAGATCCTGACCGACCGAACGACCACCATCCGGGCCTCCGTGGAGGACGTGCAGTTCACGCTCGTGCTGACCATCGCGCTGGTGGTGATGGTCATGTTCCTGTTCGTGCGCAGCGTCGCGGCCACGATCATCCCCAGCGTCGCCGTACCGCTGTCGCTGATCGGCACGTTCGGGGCGATGTACCTGCTGGGCTACAGTCTCAACAACCTGACGCTGATGGCGCTGACGATCTCGACCGGCTTCGTGGTGGACGACGCGATCGTGATGATCGAGAACATCGCGCGCTATATCGAGCAGGGAGTGGCGCCTCTGCAGGCCGCGCTGAAGGGCGCGGAGCAGATCGGATTCACCATCGTATCGCTGACCATCTCGCTGATCGCGGTGCTGATCCCGCTGCTGTTCATGGGCGACATCGTGGGCCGGCTGTTCCGCGAATTCGCGGTCACGCTGAGCGTCACCATCCTGGTTTCGGCGGTGGTCAGCCTGACGCTGACGCCGATGATGAGCGCCCGGCTGCTGCGGCACACGCCGGCCTCCCAGCAGGGCCGGATGTACCGCGCCTCGGAGCGGGCATTCAACGCCGTGATATCGTTTTACGGCCGCACGCTCGAATGGGTTCTGGCTCATCAGACGGCGACGCTGATGGTGGCCATCGGCACGCTGTTCCTGACGGGGTATCTCGCATGGATGATTCCCAAGGGCTTTTTCCCGGTACAGGACACGGGCGTGATCCTGGGCATCTCGGAGGCGCCACAGCCGACTTCCTTCCCGGCCATGGCGCAGCGCCAGCAGGTCCTGGCCAAGGTGATTCTGCGCGATCCGGCGGTTGAAAGCCTGTCCTCGTTCATCGGCGTGGATGGCGTGAATACGACCATCAACAGCGGGCGCATCCAGATCAACCTGAAGCCGCTGGATGTGCGCAAGCTCAACTCCAGCGACGTGATCCGCCGGCTGCAACCGCAGCTCGACAAGGTCGACGGCATTACGTTGTTCATGCAGGCGGTGCAGGACCTGACGGTCGAGGACCGGGTCAGCCGGACGCAGTTCCAGTACAGTCTGGAAGACCCGGATCCGAAGGAGCTGGCCGAGTGGACCACAAAGCTGGTGGATCAGCTGCAGGCGGCGAAGGACCTGCGCGACGTGGCCAGCGATCAGCAGAACCTCGGCTTGCAGGCCAACCTGGTGATTGACCGCGTGACCGCGGCGCGCTTCGGCATCACTCCGCTGATGATCGACAACACGCTGTACGACTCCTTCGGCCAGCGCCAGATTTCGATCATGTTCACGCAACTGAACCAGTACCGCGTGGTGATGGAGGTCAAGCCGGAGTGGCAGCAACGGCCCGGGGATCTCAAGAACCTGTACATCCGCTCGGCCGGAGGCGGCCAGGTGCCATTGAACGCGATCACGCATTATGAGACGCGCACGACGCCGCTGACGGTCAACCACCAGGGCCAATTCCCGTCCGCGACGGTGTCGTTCAACCTGGCGCCCGGAGCGAGCCTGGGAGAAGCGGTCACGGCCGTCGATGCGGCCCAAAAAGCGATCGGGATGCCGCGCAGCGTGCAGACCGCGTTCCAGGGCACGGCGGCGGCGTTCCAGAACTCGCTGGCCAACGAAGGGTGGCTGCTGCTGGCGGCCATCGTCACGGTCTACATTGTGCTGGGCGTGTTGTACGAGAGCTACATCCACCCCATCACGATCATCTCCACACTGCCTTCGGCGGGCGTCGGCGCACTGCTGGCGCTGATGATCTGCCGCCAGGACTTCAGTGTGATCGCCCTGATCGGGATGATCCTGCTGATCGGCATTGTGAAAAAGAACGCGATCATGATGATCGACTTCGCGCTGGAGGCCGAGCGCAAGGAGCACCTGCCGCCGCGGGAGGCGATCTACCAGGCCTGCTTGCTGCGTTTCCGGCCGATCATGATGACCACGATGGCGGCGCTGCTGGGCGGCATCCCGCTGGCGCTGGGCAAGGGGACCGGGTCGGAGCTGCGCCAGCCGCTGGGCATCTCGATCGTCGGCGGCCTGCTGCTGAGCCAGTTGTTGACGCTGTACACGACGCCGGTGATTTACCTGTGGTTCGACCGTCTGGCGCGGCGTTTTGGATTTTCGGCCGCGGGCGGCCCGGAAGTGCCGCTGTATGAGGCGGAAGCGGAATGAGCCTGTCGACGCCATTCATCTACCGGCCGGTCGGAACGGCGTTGCTGACCATGGCGCTGGGGCTCGCCGGCGGGGTGGCGTACAAGTATCTGCCCGTTTCCCCGCTGCCCCAGGTGGAGTTTCCGACCATCTCGGTCGGCGGGGGCCTGCCGGGCGCGAGTCCCGAGACTATGGCGTCGGCGGTAGCCACGCCGCTGGAACGGCAGTTCGGGCGCATTGCCTCGGTCACGGAGATGACCTCCAGCTCGACGCTCGGCGCAACCGGCGTGACCCTGCAGTTCGATCTCAACCGCAATATCGACGCCGCGGCGCGGGACGTCCAGGCGGCGATCAACGCCGCGCGCGGCCAATTGCCGGCCAACCTGCCTAACAACCCCACCTACCGCAAGGTGAATCCGGCGGACGCGCCGATCCTGATCATAAGCCTGACCTCCAAACTGTCCACCAAGGGCAAAATGTACGACGTGGCTTCGTCCATCCTGGCCCAGAAACTGGCGCAGGTGCAGGGCGTCGGGCAGGTTTTCGTCGGCGGCAGCTCGCTGCCCGCGGTGCGGATTGAAGTCAATCCCACGATGCTCAACAGCTTCAACCTGAATCTGGAGGACGTTCACACCGCGCTCGCGGCCATGAACGCGAACCGGCCCAAGGGGGAGTTCTCCGGCCTCCAGCGGACGTTCGCCATCAGCACCACGGACCAACTGCTGAAAGCCAGCGAATACAAGCCGCTGATCATCTCCTACAACACTGCCAGGGGCGGCTTCGTGCGGCTGTCCGACATCGCCGATGTGCGGGACTCGGTGGAGGATGTGCGAACGGGCGGCTCGGTCAACGGCGAGCCTTCCATCGTCCTGGTCATCTTCCGCCAGCCCGGGGCCAATATCATCGACACCGTGGACCGCGTGCTGGCCCTGATGCCGACCTTCCAGGCGCAGATCCCGCAGAGCATCAAATTGGGCATCGCGCTGGACCGTACCACCACCATCCGCGCCTCCGTCCATGACGTGCAGGTCGCACTCATGATCTCCATCTCCCTGGTGATTCTGGTGGTCTTCATTTTTCTGTGCAACGCGCGCAGCACCATCATCCCCGGCATCGCCGTCCCGATTTCGCTGATCGGCACCTTCGGCGTGATGTACCTGTGCAACTACAGCCTGGACAACCTGTCGCTGATGGCGCTCACCATCGCCACCGGCTTCGTGGTGGACGACGCGATCGTGGTGATCGAAAACATCACGCGCCACCTCGAGGCCGGCATGAAGCCTTTTCCGGCGGCATTGCTGGGGGCCAAGGAGATCGGCTTCACGGTGCTGTCGATGAGCCTGTCGCTGGTGGCGGTATTCATCCCCATTCTGTTGATGGGCGGCATCGTGGGCCGCCTGTTCCGCGAGTTCGCGGTAGTGCTTTCGGTGGCCATCGGGGTGTCGCTGATGGTTTCGCTGACGACCACGCCGATGATGTGCGCGCACATGCTGAAGTCCAAGGAAGAGGAGCACCACAACTGGTTCTTCCGGCGCAGTGAAGGCAGCTTCAAGTGGATCCATGGCGGGTACGAAAGGTCGCTCGCCTGGGTCCTGCGGCACCAGCCGTTAACGCTGGCCGTCACGCTGGCGACCGTTGCCGTCTCGGTCTATCTCTACATCACCATCCCCAAGGGATTCTTCCCGCAGCAGGATGTCGGGCGCCTGATGGGGCAGGTGATGGCCGACCAGTCGATCTCCTTCCAATCCATGAACGAGAAGATGGGACAGATCATCAACATCGTCATGGCGGATGATGCCGTGGACGGCGCGGTGTCATTCTTCGGCGGACAGGGCACCACCAACGTCGGCCGCATGTTCGTGACGCTGAAGCCGCTGGGCCAGCGCAAGCTGGACATCGACCACGTAATGGCGCGGCTGCGGCCCAAGCTGGGCCGCGTGCCCGGCGCCACACTGTTCCTGCAGGCCGTGCAGGACGTGCGCATCGGCGGGCGCATGAGCGCGGCACAGTATCAATACACATTGCAGGGGGACGATTTTGCGGATCTGGTGCGCTGGGCGCCGCGAGTGGCCGCCAAGCTGCGCACGTTGAGAGGATTGACCGACGTCGTGAGCGACCAACAGGACAAGGGGCTGGAAGCCAATCTGGTGATCGACCGCGCCACCGCCGCGAGACTGGGCGTGAGCGCCAAGCAGATCGACAACACGCTGTACGACGCGTTTGGCCAAAGCCAGGTCTCGACCATGTACACCCAGATCAACCAGTACCACGTCGTCCTGGCGATAGCCCCCCGCTTCTGGCAGAACCCCGACGGGCTGAAGGAGATTTACCTCGCTACCAACAAGGGCGCCCAGGCCCCGCTGGACGCCGTGACGCGCTTTCAGCCGGCCAACACGCCGCTCTCGGTCAACCATTCGGGGCAGTTCCCCTCGGTGACCATCTCGTTCAACACCACTCCCGGTTTTCCGCTGGGCACGGCGGTGGATGAGATTGAGGACGCACAGCGGTTGATGGGGCTGCCGGCGAGCATTCACGGCAGCTTCTCGGGGACCGCACAGGCTTATCAAGCCTCGCTGGCCAACGAGCCGATCCTCATTCTGGCCGCGCTGCTGACCGTCTATATCGTCCTCGGAATTCTGTACGAGAGCCTGATCCACCCCATCACCATCCTCTCGACGCTGCCTTCGGCCGGTGTCGGGGCGTTGCTCGCGCTCAAGTTCACCAATACCGATCTGAGTGTGATTGCGCTGATCGGGATCATCCTGCTGATCGGCATCGTGAAAAAGAACGCCATCATGATGATCGACTTCGCGCTGGCGGCGGAGCGCCAGGAGAACAAGACGCCCGAGGAATCGATCTACCAGGCCTGCCTGCTGCGCTTCCGGCCGATCATGATGACCACCATGGCCGCGATGCTCGGTGGAATGCCGCTGGCGCTGGGCTTCGGCAACGGAGCGGAGTTGCGCCGGCCGCTGGGCATCACGATCGTGGGCGGGCTGATCTTCAGCCAGATGCTGACCCTGTACACGACGCCGGTGGTCTACATTTACATGGACCGGCTGCGGCTGCGCTTGAGCGGACAGCGGCGTGGCGGCCGAGCGACGACGGGCGAGGTTGCGCCGGTATGATTGCGAGTCCACCGCGAGCCGAGTCCGCCGCCCCGGCCGCGCCGCGCATCCGCCGGCGCAGCGCGACCGCTCGAGCGTGTTCTTTAGTTTTGGGAGAGACATTCATGCCCCGACGTTTGATCCGCGCCCTCGCCGCCCCTGGGGGACGCGCGCCGGCCTGGCCTGGAAGCGCGCTGGCTTGGCCTGGAAGCGCGCTGGGATGGGTTGCGCTGGCCGTTCTCGGGTTGACCAGCGCAGGCTGTATGGTCGGACCGAAGTATAAGCGGCCGGACGCGCCGCCGGCGCCCGCCGCGTACAAAGAGCCGCCGCCCTCGAATATGACCGAAGCGGGCGCGTGGAAGGAAGCGCAGCCCAACGACACCGCCAACCGCGGCAAGTGGTGGGCGATCTTCAACGATGCGCTGCTGAACTCGCTGGAGGAGCAGGTCGAAATCTCCAACCAGAACCTCAAGCAGTTCGAGGCGCAGTACCGCGCCGCGGCCGCCGCGATCGGCGTCACCCGAGCCGGCCTCTATCCCACCGTGACGGCCGGGCCATCGGTCACCGGATCGCAGTCCTCCGCGAACGTCGGGGTTCCGTTCAAGGGCCAGCCGGCCCCGGTTCCGTACGCCACATTGGGTCTGCCGTTTCAGTTGACCTATGAGGCGGACGTTTGGGGCCGCATCCATAGCACGCTGGAAGCCAATGTCGCCACTGCCCAGGCCAGCGCCGCCGACCTGGCGGCCGCACGCCTGAGCGCCCAGGCGCTGCTGGCCGCGGATTACTTTCAATTGCGTGGCCAGGACACCCAGAAGCGCCTGTTGGACGACACCGTTGTGGCCTATGAAAAAGCGTTGGAACTCACCGTCAACCGCTACCGCCAGGGCGTCGCCTCGAAGCTTGACGTGACCCAGGCGCAGAACCAGATCGACACGACGCGGGCCGATGCCACCGACACGGAAGTGCTGCGCACGCAATATGAACACGCCATCGCCGTGCTGCTGGGCAAGGCGCCGGCGGATCTCACGATCCCTGTCAAACCGCTCGACATTCCGCCGCCGGTCATTCCGGCCGTGCTGCCCGGCGCGCTGCTGGAGCGGCGGCCCGATATCGCCGCCGCCGAGCGGCAGGTGGCGGCCGCCAATGCGCAGATCGGAGTGGCGCAGGCGGCTTACTATCCCACCATCGGCTTCAACATCTCCGCCGGACTGGAAGGCAACAGCATCCTCAACTGGCTCACCTGGCCCAGCCGCGTCTGGTCGGTGGGACCGACGCTGGCGCAAACGCTGTTTGAGAAGGGCGGCCGCAAGGCGTTCAAGCAGGAGATGATGGCCGGCTACGACGCGACCGTCGCGGGTTATCGGCAGACCGTGCTGACCGCATTTCAACAGGTGGAAGACAACCTGGCCGCGCTGCGCATCCTGGAGCGTGAAGAAAAGGAACAGCAGCAGGCGGTGAACTCCTCGTCGCTGGCCACGCAATTGTCGCTGGACCAGTACAAGGGAGGCATCACCAACTATCTCCAGGTGATCACCGCGCAGGCCGCCGAACTGGGCGACCGCCGGACTTTCTTCTCCATCCAGACGCGCCGGATTGTGGCCAGCGTGCAGCTCATCCAGGCGCTGGGCGGAGGCTGGGACGCCTCCCAGCTGCCCTCGCACCAGCAACTCCTGCCGCCCGCCCGGAAGCGGAATATCTTCGAGTACGAGCGACCCTCCGACCGGCCGGCGGCGCAACAGAGTCCGTCTCAGCCCGCGCCAAAAGCCGAGCCCGCGGCGAAGAACTGAAGCCTCTCACGGGTCAGGATTGCGGCCTGGCGTAAGGCGCTCCCGTCAGGAACGCGCGAGTTGCAACGCGGCCAGCACCGCCTGGCCGAGCGAGATGCCGCCATCGTTGGCGGGCACGCGTTGATGGACCAAGACGCTCAGGCCGGCGGCCTGCAGCCGCTGGGCGCAACGGCCGGTCAGCCAGGCGTTCTGGAAACACCCGCCGCTCACAGCCACGCGCCGCACGCCCACGCCAAGCGCCACCTCGACCACCCATGCCGCCAGTGTTTCGTGGAACCGCGCACTGACCACGCCGGCCGCGACGCCGCGCTGCAGCTCGGCGTCGATTTCGCGCACCATCGGCCGCCAGTCGGCGTGCAGACCGGAAAGAGGCAGCGGGTAGGGCTCGGCCGGGCCGTGCCGCATCGCTTCCGCTTCCAGCCGCAGGCCGGCCTCGCCCTCGTAGCGGTTGCGCACACAAACGCCGGTCATGGCGGCCACGGCGTCGAACAGGCGGCCCATGCTCGATGTCTCGACGCAGTTGATCCGCCGCGTGATCAACGGCTCAACGGTGGCCAGCTTGCCGCTGACCTGCAATCCCGAATCGATCATCAGGCTGGCGGCGCAGCGCCAGGTGTCCTTCACGGCCGCCTCGCCACCGGGCAGCAGAAACGGCCGCAGCGAGGCGACGCGCGAAATGCGCGGGACCGTCGCGTCCGCCGACAGCCCGTCTTCAAACAAGAAGAGCTCGCCGCCCCAGATGGTGCCGTCGTGGCCGTATCCGGTGCCGTCCCAGCCGACGCCCAGAAACGGCCCGTCGATATCGTTCTCGGCGGCGCACGATGCCGCGTGCGCTTCGTGATGCTGCACCGCGATCACCGGCTTGCCCTGCGCGTGGGCCCAGCGCGTGGACCAGTAGTCCGGATGCAGATCGCAGGCCAGCGCGTCGGGCGCGAATCGATACAGCCGGCACAGGTCGGCCACGACACGCTCGAAACAGGCCCGCGACTGTGGCGTGTCCAGGTCTCCGATGTGCTGGCTGAGGACCACCTGCGATCCGAACAACAGCGCGATGCTGCTTTTCAAATGCCCGCCCACAGCCAGAATCCTCGGGCCGCGGCGCATTGTCCGCCCCAGCGGCACGGGCATCGGCGCATAGCCGCGGGCGCGGCGCAGCAGTGATTCGCGCCCCAGCGCCACGCGCGAAACGGAGTCGTCGCAGGGCCGCGCGATGGGCCGGTCGTGGTCGACGAACAGATCGGCCACGCGCGCCAGCCGTTCATGCGCCTCTTCGACCGTCGTGGCAATCGGCTCGTCGCTCAAATTGCCGCTGGTGGCCACCAGCGGGGCGTCGAATTGCTGCATCAACAAGTGATGCAGCGGGGAATAGGGCAGCATTGCTCCCAGCCACGGGCTGCCGTTGGTGACGGACTCGGCCAGGCCCGCGCCGGCGCGGGCGCGCAGCAGAACGATCGGCGCGGCCGCCGACTCCAGCACGCGCCGCTCATCCTCACTCACCTCGGCGTAGCGCCGCAGAGCCTCGAGCGAGGGCAGCATCACGGCCAGCGGTTTGAACTCGCGCGCCTTGCGCTCGCGCAAGCGCATCACGGCCTGCTGGTCGCGGGCGTCACAGAGCAGCTGATATCCGCCGATGCCCTTCAACGCGACGATGGCCCCGCGGCCCAGCGCAGCGGCCGCTTCGGCGATCGGCATGGACAGCTTCGGCCCGCACGCCGGACAGGCGATGGGTTGGGCGTGAAAGCGCCGGTCGTCCGGATCGGAATACTCGCGCCGGCACTCCGGGCACAGCGCGAAGCGCTCCATCACGGTGCGCGGCCGGTCATAGGGCAGGTCGAGGACGATGGTGAATCGCGGCCCGCAGCGTGTGCAGTTGGTGAACGCGTAGCCGCAGCGGCGCTGGGCCGGGTTGCGGATCTCGGCCCGGCACTCGGGGCACGTCGCCAGGTCGGGCAGCACCGCGGCTTCAATCTCGCCCCCGCCGGCGCTCTCCACAATCTCGAACGCCGCCGCGCACGCCGGCTCCAGCCACGACTCCTCGCGGCTGAGAATCACCGACGCGGGCGGCCGCTCCGCGCTCAACCGTTCGCGAAACTCCGTCAGCGCCGCGTGTTCGCCCTCGACCTCGATCCACACTCCGCCCGCCGTGTTGCGGACGAACCCGGTGAGCCCCAACTCCCGCGCCAGGCGATAGACAAACGGCCGGAAACCGGTCCCCTGGACCGCGCCCGTCAGCAGGATGCGGAGCCGCGCGTGCATGAGGCAATGCGAGTGAAACGAGTAAGCGATGCCGAAGGCCGAATGGTATCACGGGCCGCGACGGTGAGGGAGCGGGATGCGGTTCGGCCCGCACTGCACCCCAATCGTACTATCGGCCATTCGCCACTAGGCTATTAGAGCGACGTAACGGTTAAGAACAAGCACCTGGGCCGGGGCGGGCTCAAGGGGTGGCGGCATGGAGGACGGGTGGGGCGTTGATTCCGCAGCAACGCTTGAACTTGAGCTTCGAGCCGCAGGGGCAGGGGGCGTTGCGAGGGGTGGCCGTTTCCGCTCCC
>JBKQPG010000067.1:0-52599 GCA_052145115.1 Bryobacteraceae bacterium | reverse complement strand
CTCTGCGCGTGCCGCGGCGGCACGCTGGGGTTCCCTCGGGGCGACGTTCAGAGGCTGTCGATCAAGCGCCGCGGGCCTCGGTGTCCCCGTCCGGGAGTGGCCTCATTGCGGCCGGACGCGACGGGCTGCGCTTGTCCCGGAACGGGTCTAGAGCGGCCTCCCCGTTCCCGTTCCTCGACCACGATCCTCGCAATCCGAGCCATCCTGCCTGTCAGTGCCTGTGGGCGGCACGCTCTCACGAAATCAGCGATTGCGTGTACTGTCCCCGGTTTCAGGCGCTGCTGCTCGAGCTCTGGCTCGGCGGCCAGAGTCGCTCAGAGTCGGGGATCACCTCGTTGGCCGGGTTTGAAACCGGCCCAGAGTCGGGGGACGTCTCCTTGGCCGGATTTGCCGGCGGCCGCCGGCCCCACGCTCCCGGTGGCCGGACGCCAATGCCCGCCGCCTTCAGGTAGGCTGCCGCCGTCTCGCGACGTACCCCGGTTTCTGTTTCAATGCGCCGCAGCGGCCAGCCCAGCCGCCCCAGTGCGATGACCTGTTGTTGCTTGTGCTCGCTCAAAACATTGCTCACATCGAGGGAGGGTACCCCTCCGCTCGGAGTCAATGTCCTGCTTCAGCTTCGTTGGCCGGTTTTCAGACGTCCCTCATTGGCCGGTTTTGGGCGTCCCCCGAAGTCACTTCAGGCTGACCCGTTCGCCCAGCGACGGACGGAATTTTTGCGGACCACAACGAACTACGATAACGGGTTTGCACCTGTCCGGTAGGATTTGTGGCTATTGCTACTTCCGATGCGGTCATATACCCACGCGGCAGCGAGGCAGGAGAATCCAATGCCCATTGCCACTAGCATGAAGCGAGGAACCACTGCTTGCCCAAAAAAACAAAAAATGAAGACGAACAATGCGATGCGGTCAGGCACCGTCAGCTTGTGCTTCACGAACGTGGACGATAGCGCAGCGGCTGTGGCGAAGAACAATATCATGAGCAAAGCTACAAGCCGAGAAACCACGACTTTCGGGTTGTTCACTGCGTGCCCGTCCACGAGCGTGATGATGCTACCCAAAATTCCGCAGGCTAGGAGTCCGGGAAAGGCTTTCACCCATCTGTCCATCGTAAGAATGAGCACCAGCGCTGCAATGACGAGAAGTCCCCACCCGAGTGCTGGCGGGTGCGGGCTTGGTGAAAAGGCAACTGCCATGCCAGCAAACACCAAGCTCAGCCATACCCCCCCGAGTAACACAGCTCCCGCCACTTTGAACCCGCTTTTGACTTGCGAACCCGCGTCTTTACTCATCCTGGTCCCTGCTGCATCGGCATCGAACAGTTGATAGCTTCAGCAGCCGTAAAGCCAGCATCGACCGCCATTTTTTCTGCAAGACTCAAACCTAGACTGAGTGCATTTCCAATTTTGCCGAGTACTGCTTTGACTCCTGCAGAAGCTGGTTGTAGTGCGAGTGGAGGCCCGCCTACCGTCGCGGCGAGATTCAGGGACATGATATCAGTTGTCCTTCTGAGAATCGTCGCAACAGAACCCATCGCCTCACTAACCGTGCTTGGCGATGCGGCAGCCATGCTCGCCGCCACGCCCGAGGTCGAACCGAACATAAACGTATTTATGTTATTTCCGGCTATGGCGCTTGCGATCGTGCCAGACGAATAAGACGTGGACGTTCCGGTCGCAACATTGGCGGCAAGCTCAAAGAAACCACCCATGCTATACAGGTTCGCGTTCGCGGCCATGCACGTCTTCCAGGTCTGGCCTGGCGCCCTGATGCCGAGGCCGAGATTCGCCGAAACTCCCGACCCGCCGCCGTTCTGCCCTCCCCCACCTCCGGGATAATAGCAATAAGTGCCAGTCTGCACGCCATTCCAGATGACAGTGTAGCATTGACCGGGAACAAGGGTTCCATTACCGCCGTCGGTGGCCGCGGGACGAGGGCCAGGATAGTAGTACTGGTTTGCTGGCCCGAAGGGATCGAGGAAGTTCAGCGGATCGTTGGCGACGTACGCATACCGGTTCCAGGTCTGGGGCAAAGTTGGATCAACTGCTGCCAGCCCTGCCGGGTCCGGGCTGATCCAGCGGCCCTCGATCACATTGTGCTCGCGGTAGAGGAAGTCGTAATACTGAACGGCTCCGAGGTCCTGGTTCTGGCCGGTGAAGTTGCGGTCTACTATCGTGCCACTCTCGTTGTAGGATTCACCAAACGGCGCATATGGGCCGTCGTAGTCGACCGTCGAAGGCGGCGTCGTAGGCGCGGTGGAAGCCACGCGCGACGAGCCCAGCCAATCAGGATGGCGGTAATAGCTCAAGGTTGTTCCAGCGTACACTGCGGTCGCCCCGGCGGGCAACGGCACGAACATCTTCGTCACGGTCTGGCCGGACATCAATGCGAGCTTAGCGCCATTTGGTGCGTAAAGTATCTCTGTGTACACTCCCCCACTCGACTGCTCGACGCGGCGGCTCAGAGCGTCGTAGGTTTCCGTATTGGAATCGAGCGTCGCCAGGTTAGCCTCGGCGTCCCAGCCATAGGTGTGCGTGCCGTTGTCGGCCATCAGGTTGCCGTTGGCGTCGTAAGTGTAGCCGGTGGAGTTGATCCGGTTGGTCGTGGCTTTGTAGGGCAGCGAGAAGGACTGGCTACCCGATTTGTTGATGTTTCCGAAAGCGTCGTAAGTGAAGGTCTGGCTCCAGTTGCCGGATCCGCAGCCGACGCTGCCGAGCCGCGCCAGGTCGTCGTAGCGAGTTTTTGTTGGAAACAAAAGGAAGAAACTGGCGGGGACGACGGGGCTCGAACCCGCGACCTCCGACGTGACAGGCCGGCGTTCTAACCAACTGAACTACGTCCCCGCGGCACGTCGAACATCTTCAAGGTAACACGCCGCCGCGAAGGACTTCAAACCGGCGCCGCCTGAGGGACCGCTCCACCCGCCTCCGCGGACAGTTCCGGCGCGCCGCGCCGGGCCCCGGTTCGCCCTCAAAACATCGTCCACCAGGGGTGATTACGCCACTTTTCGTCGTGAAAACAGCGCAAAAACACCTCAAAAACATGCTCGGCGCCCGGTGAAAACACGATTTTTCACGGTAAGAACACGTTCGGCGCCCGGTGAAAACACCGTCTATTGCCGCGCATGCCACCCCGGCGAAGGCGGTTTTCCCGTCCGGCCGTGGCCGCCCCGGCAGCGCACAGACCTTGAAATCGCGGGCATTCCCAGGCACCATGGAAACATGATCCGCACGCCATGTTTGTTGCTGGCATTGGGCCTGATGCTGCCCGGACTGCAGGCCGAGATCCGCAAGCAAGGCGACACCGTCGCCGCGAAAACGGCCCAGGCCACCGGACACGTGGCCGCTGTCACGGGCAACGGCTTCAAAGCCGGAGCGGAAAAGTCCGGCGAGGCGGTTTCGGGAGGCGCCAAGGCCGCGGTTCATGGAACGGCGACCGGGGCCAAGGCCGCCGGAAAGGGCGTCATCAGCGGGGTCAGGGGCCTGCTGCACGCCACCGGCAGGGGCCTCGAAAAGACGGGCGGCGCGCTGGCCGGGACCGGCCAGTAACTCAGATCGCGGGCGGGGGCGAACCAGCTTCGCGCTGGATCTCGATGCTGCGCGTGGGGTATGGCATGCGGATGCCTTCCTTCAGAAAACGCTTCAGCAGCCGGCGCCGCAGCAGATCGGTCACGGCGAACTGCGCCGAGACGTCCGTCACGGATACATACAGCGTGAAGTTGAGTGCCCAGTCGCCAAAGCCCGGATTGAGGAGGTTCACTGCGGCGGGTTCCGCCAGCAGGCCGGGAATCGCGCCTCGCGCGGCGCTGGCTTCTTCGAGCACCACCCGGTCCAGCAGCTCGAGGTCGGTGTCGTAAGCCACGCCGTAGGAAATGCCCACGCTCAACAGCGCGGCGGGCTGGCTCAAATTGGTGACAACAGCCTCGGCCAGCTTCGAGTTGGGGATCAGAACCATGTTGCCGTCCAGAGTCCGCAGCGCGGTGACGCGCCAGCGGATGTCCATCACGTAGCCTTCGGTGGTCTTGTCGAGGCGGATGTAATCGCCCCGGTGCAACTGGCCGGACAGGCTGACGTAGAAGCCGGAAAAGACGTTGGCCAGGGTGTCTTTCAAGGCGAAAGTAATCGCGATGCCGCCGACCCCCAGCGTGGCCATCGCCGGCCAGACCTGGATGCCGAAGGCGCTGAGGATAATCAGTAATGCCGGCACGGCCCAGAAGAGCCGGATCATCGTTTTGGTCAGCGTGGTGATCTCGATCCCCGTAGCGCTGCGGCGCATGGAATGCTCGAGCAGCACGATGCTGGCGCGGGCGAAGGCCAGCGTGATCGATATGGTCAGCAGAATCAGCGTGGCGATGGACAAGGCATGGGCCACGCGCGCGGGCACGTCGCGCTCGTCCAGATCGGCCACGGCGACCACCAGCGCCAGCAGCACCACCCAGTAGCGCGCCGGCCAGCGCAAGGCCCCGACCAGGGTGCTCTCCAGGTCGGCGCCGGTGCGCGCGGCGATGTGCTCGAGCGCGCGGAACAAAAGGCCCTTCAGGGCCCAGGCGGCCGCCAGCACGACCACAAAGACCAGCCCGAAGCGCCCCGCGCCGTGCCATTCGGTCCAGAAGCGCAGGGCGCGTCCCAGGGCCTCGACATCGGGGAATGCGAAAAGCGTTGACATGAGCCGCGCCGTGGTTCTGGTTGGTGAGAGCCGCGGCTACTCCTTGGTGCGGCGTACCGCCAGTCCGGCTGAGTGCAGCGCGTGATCGACGTCTTCCGGCTTCAGCCGCGAGGCGTCGTATTCAACCCGCAGCGAATCCAGCGCCGGGCTGAGGCGCAGCGCCAGGAGTCCATAGATGCCGTGGGCGCGATCGATCTGCTCCAGCAGCGCGTCGTCCACAGCGCCGCTCAGCGCGTAGGTTACGTCCACCTTGGTCATGGCAACAGACAGGATAGCAGAGGGGCGGCGGGTCGTCCGGGTAAGTTGATCTCAAGCGCTGTTGTCCTCGCTCGCGTCCCACGGCAAAACGGTAAATCTCACCGTTTTACACCTGGAATCAGTAAGTTACGGGCAAGAAATGGAAAATCTTCTCAATTTCGGCCGCATGGTCGATGCCTGGTCGCCGCTTCAGCGCCGTGCCGCAAGGCCGGGAGCCGCTACTCGTTCGGCGTTGCGGGTGAGGCGGCATGGCGCATGCGCCACAGCGCCTGGCGCACGATGCCGGTCCACAGGTTTACGTCGCCGCCGCGCAGGGCCAGACGCCGCACCAGACGGCGGGTTTTCTCGACAGTCACCGGGCCGGGGCCGAAGTCGCTGTAGCCGGAGGCCTCCATCATTTCCAGCAGCACGGCGGTGAAGCGTTCGACCTCTCCGTCAGGGGCCAGTTCGGCAGCGCCGGGGAGGCGGCGCGCGGCGGCGGGGCTGCGCGCCAGTTCGTACAGGCACACGGCCACGGCCTGGCCGAGATTCATCGACTCATGTTCGCGCCGAGTGGGGATGTGCACCAGCCAGTGGCAGAAGCTGAGGCCGTCGTTGGAGAGTCCGTGCTTCTCCGAACCGAACAGCACAGCGGCCGGCGCGGCCGCGAGGTGACGCCGCAGCAGCCGTGCGCCGGGCTCGAGGCGGTGGACGCTCAAGTGAAGCTGGCGGTGCGCCAGGCCGGTCGCGCCGACCACCAGGGAGACGCCCTCCAGGGCTTCGGCCAGCGTTTCGTGCACCTGCGCGGCCGCCAGCACGGAGCCCGCACCGACGCCGGAAACAGCTTCACGAAACGCCACGTCGTAGGGACGCACCAGGCGCAGGTCGAAAAAACCGAAGTTGCTCATGGCGCGCGCGGCGGCGCCGATATTGAGGGGGTTGCGAACGTCGATCAGGACGACGCGCAGAGGCGGCGCGCGGAATTCGCTCATCTTCGTTCCGGCGCCAGATGGCGCGGCTCCGGCGCGGCCCCGCGCTCAGCGCGCGTGGGCATCCTCGAGGTAGGTGTAGCCGTACAGACCATCCTCGTAGAATTTCAGCAGCCGGCCGGAGTCCTCGTAGCCGATGTGGCCGTCGAGCACGGCCTGCTCGACGTCCACGCGCAGTTGCTCGAGCAGGGTGCGGGCGTTGAACTGAACGTAGTCGAGAACTTCCTTGACCGTGTTGCCGCGGATCACCGCCTCGAGTACCGCGGCGCCCTGCTCGTTCAAACGCACGTGGACGGCGTGGGTGTCGCCCAGCAGGTTGTGCAGATCGCCGAGGATCTCCTGGTAGGCGCCGACCAGGAATGTCGCCAGGTAGTAGGGCTCGCCGTTGAAGGGGTGCAGCGGCAGGGTGCGGCGGACGTCGCGGCGGTCGATGAACTGGTCCACCTTGCCGTCGCTGTCGCAGGAGATGTCGCCCAGCACGGCGCTGCGGGTCAGCGGCTCGTTCAGGCGGTGAATCGGCATGATGGGGAAAAGCTGCTTCACCGCCCAGCTATCGGGCATGCTCTGGAACAGCGAGAAGTTGCAGAAATAGGTGTCGGAGAGCATCCCGTCGAGGCCCTCGAGCTCTTCGGGGAACACATCCAGCTTGAGCGCCAGGGCCAGGACCTTGCGGCAGATCAGCCAGTACAGGTTCTCGGCCAGCGAGCGCTGTTTGAGCGGCAGGTAGCCCAGCGAAAACAGGTTCAAGGCCGAATCGAGCGCCTGCTGGGCGTCGTGGAAACCTTCCAACAGGTTCTTGGTTCCGAGGTTCTTGTAGGTTTCCAGGAGGTCGATCAGCGGCTGTTCGACGTCGTCGGGCAGTGAAGTGGGCACCTCTTCGTCGCCATAGCCGGCCACGCCCAGGACGTTGAACACCAGCACGCTGTGATAGGCGGCGATGGCGCGGCCGCACTCGGTGACGATGGTCGGGTGCGGGACCTCGCCCTCATCGCAGACGTTCTGGATGTGGTAGACGACGTCGTTGGCGTACTCCTGGAGGGTGTAGTTGACGCTGGATTCGAAATCGGTCTGCGAGCCGTCGTAATCGATGCCCAGGCCGCCGCCGACGTCGAGGGATTCGAGGCCGCAGCCGCTCTTCTTGAGATCGACGTAGATACGGGCGGCTTCGATGACGGCGGCCTTGATGTGGCGGATGTTGGTGATCTGGCTGCCGAGATGGAAGTGCAGCAGCTTGAGGCAATCCTCCATGCCCGCGGCCTTGAGTGTTTCCAGGGCGCGGATAGCCTCTGTGACCGTGAGGCCGAATTTCGAGCGGTACCCGCCGGAGGATTTCCAGCGGCCGGCGCCGCGGGCGGCGAGCTTGACGCGGAGGCCGATCTCGGGCCGCACGCCGACCTTTTCGGCGTACCTGAGGATGAGCTCCAGCTCGGTGTATTTTTCGACGACCGGAATGATGCGGCGGCCGATCTTGCGGGCCAGCATCACCATTTCGATGTACTCGTCGTCCTTGAAGCCGTTGCAGATAATCGGGGTCTTGTTGTCGGCGATGGCGACGACGGCCAGCAGCTCGGGCTTGGAGCCGGCCTCCAGGCCGAAGCCGTACTCGCGGCCGTATTTGTAGATCTCCTCGACGACGTGGCGCTGCTGGTTGACCTTGATGGGATAGACGCAGCAGTAGCCGCCTTTGTAGTTGTGCTCGGCGATAGAGGCCTGAAAGGTAGTCTGCAACTCCTGAAGCTGGTTGCCGAGGATTTCCCCGAAGCGGACCAGGATGGGCGGGTCGATGCCGCGCAGGACCAGGGTATCGACCAACTGCTTGAGGTCGACGGCACGGTTGGGGTCGCGGCCGGGATGGACCAGCACGTGGCCTTCTTCGCTGACCGAGAAATAGCCCTTGCCCCAGCGCGCGACGTCGAAGGTCTCACTGGCCTTGGCGACGCTCCAGCGCTCCATGGGTTCGAAGGATGCACTCGTGTCGGTGACTTTCAGGATCAAGGTTGGTTGCAGCCCTCCTGCACTCCAAGTGTGAATAAAAACTCCTGGCAGGGCAACAGATTTTGCGTTCCAGGGGTGTAACAAGGGCAGGCGGGCGGTGAATTACCACCGCGACCCGATGGCACTGAGGCCCGGGTGGACGCTCCAGCTACCGAGAATTTGAAGCGAGTCCTGGCGGTAACGGTCCGCAGCGCCAGGATCAAACGGCAACGCTCTCGCGGGGCTCGCCGAGATACGCCGATTGGTACACGCCCTTGAGAAATGCCAGTCCCTGGCTGGCCAACTGCTCGGGGGAGTCGGCCAACTTGCGCCAGATGCAGCACAGCTTGGCGACGCTTTCGATCTCGGGATCGAAAGACTCGATCGTAATACAGCCGTCGTAGCCCACCTGTTTCAGGGCCTGAAAAAAGGCACTCCAAGGCACCAGCCCGGAACCGGGAATGCCGCGCTGGTTCTCGCAGGCGTGGACGTAACCCAGATCCCGGCCGGCAGTGAGCACGGCCCCGGGAAAATCGTTCTCCTCGCGAATCATATGGAAGGTATCCAGGTGGACCTTGACGTTGGGCAGGCCGACCTGACGGATGAATTTGAGGGCATCGGCGGCGGTGTTGATGAAATGCGACTCAAAACGGTTCACCGGCTCGATGCCGAGAACGAGGTCCGAGCATTGGCGCGCATAGGATGCGATCTGGTGGTAACCTTCCACGCCCCAGTTCCATTCTTCGGCGGTGCGAGCCTTGCCCGTGAGGTAACCCCAGCCGCAGTAAATCATTCCTCCAAACACGCGCGCGCCGGCCTCGTTACTGAGGTCGATCAACCGTTTGGAGAAGGCGATGCCGGCCTCGCGAACGGCCGGGTCCGGTGAAATGATGTTGTACTGCGCCGGCATCCCGTAGCCGGTATTGATGGTCAGGCCGAGGTCCGCCGCGGCGGCCTTGACCTTCGCGGCCGGGAAACCGTCGGGGTCGAAGGGGATGATTTCCACGGCGTCGAATCCCATTGCCTTGCATTTATCCAGCAGCGGCAGATCCTTGTCGAGAAAAGTCTCTCTGAACAACAGGGAGTGTATTCCGAATTGCACGGCCAAGCCTCCTGCTCTCTATTCTTCGCCGACGCCCCTGGACCGGAGCCATCACGTTGCTTTCGAGAATCCGACCAGCCGGGAGTTCCACGTCAGGACTCCCGGCACCACAGATTCTATACCCATTGAAGGCCAGCGGCGGCGGAGTCGATGGCGGGGCGTCTAGGCCGCGCCGCCGCGGTCCGCAAGTCCGGGGACGCCGCCGAGCGTGCGGGCCAGTTTGACGGCGCGGGCGATGGCGCGGGCGACGGCTTCGGCGGCGGCGGCGCCGAGCACGTCGATGGAAGCTTCGGCCGAGCCGAGGCTCAAGGCGATCGACAGGTCGCCGTCCATCGAGGTGTGGACGGGCTCGATGGCGCGGACGAACCCGTGCTGGGCGAGAAAGGCGAGACGGGCGGCCTGCACCTTGTTCAGACGAGCATTGGTGGCGACCACGGCGAGGGTGGTGTTGCCGGGATGCGGGGCGGGCGTGTAATCGCGGAAGCGACGCAGAGTGCCGGCGAGTTCCATCGAATCGGGCGCGACGCGCGCGCCGGCGATGAGGCGGCCGGTTTCGATGTCGCGCACGTCGCCGAAAGCATTGACTGCGACCAGCGCGGAGACCCGGACGCCGGGACAGGCCGCGCCGGCGTCGACGGTGAAGGTGCCGATACCGGATTTCATGGCCTGGTGCAGGCCGAAGAGCTTGCCGACGGTGGCGCCCGTGCCCGCGCCGACGCAACCTTCGGCGACCGGTCCGGCGGTGGCTGCCGCCGCCGCGGCTTCGCCCATTTCACGCGTCGGGCGGACGTGGGCCTTGCCGATGCCGAGATCATACAGGATCGCCGCGGGCACAATCGGCACTGTGGCGTAGCCGGTGGGGAAACCGATGCCCTTCTGTTCCAAGTAACGGCGCACGCCGGAGGCGGCCTCGAGCCCGAAGGCGCTGCCGCCGGCCAGGAGGACAGCGTGGACCTGCGGCGCAATGTGCCAGGGGCTCATGGTATCGAATTCCTCGGTACCGCTGGCGCCGCCCTGGATGGAGGCGCCGGCGACGGCGCCGCCCTCGCAGAGAATGGCCGTGCAGCCGGTGAGGGCATCGAAATCGGAAACGTGCCCCACGCGGATGCCGGCGATGTCGGTGAGGCCCTGAGTTGTCATTTGTAAAAACGCCCCTGATCGGCGCAAGGGCTGCAAAAACGTCCGTCGCCCGTATGCTAGCATCAGTGTTCGCAGGATGGGTTTCCAGTGTTCGACCTGCTGAAACGACCGATACTGGTCTTCCAGGATTTCGTGCTGCTGGCGTGGCGCGCAGTCCGGGGCATTTTTCAATCGCCGCACTACTGGGACGACGTCTTTCTGCAGATGGACCTGATCGGGATCGGCAGTCTGCCGGTGGCGATGCTGACCGGCTTCTTCAGCGGGGCGGTGCTGGCGTTACAGATGTCGAGGGCGTTGGAGACGTATGGCCAAACCGCCAGCGTGGCGCAGCTCGTATCGATCGCGCAGATTCGCGAGATGGGGCCGGTGCTGACCGCGATCATGGTGGCGGGCCGCAATTCGACCGGCATGGCGAGCGAAATTGGGTCAATGAAAGTGACCGAGCAGATCGACGCCATGCGGGCGCTGGGCACGGACCCGGTGTTGAAGCTGGTGACGCCGCGGTTGATCGCCACGGCAGTGGTCCTGCCGCTGCTGGTGATTCTGGCCGATTTTGTGGCGTTGGTCGGAGGGTGGGTGGTGGCGTGCCCGATGCTGAGCCTGACCACGGGCTCGCACTTCTGGATCACGGCATGGCGGATCCTCGAATGGAACGACATTTCGCAGGGCCTGATCAAGCCGCTGGTGTTCGCGGTGGTGCTGTCGCTGGTGGGCTGCTTCTACGGCATGCGGACCGAGGGCGGCACGCAGGGCGTGGGCCGGTCCACCACGCAGGCGATGGTGGTGGCCAGCGTGTGGATCGTGGTGCTGACATTTTTCATCGGGCGGATTTTCGTCTCGCTGTGAGGAAGGATGACGGAACACTCCGCTGTACAACTGGCCTTCGCCGACGTCGGGCTGCACGTCGAGGAGAGGACCCTGCTGGAGCACATTACCTTCGAGCTGGCGGCCGGCGAGACGCTGATCATACTGGGCGCGGCGGGCAGCGGCAAGACGGTAATGCTGAAGATCGCGCTGGGGCTGCTGCGGCCGAGCGAGGGGCGGCTGGTCCTGTTCGGAAGAGACGTCACATCGTACGGCGAGCGGCAGTGGTTCGACGTGCGCAGCCGGATCGGCGTGCTGTTTCAGGAGGGCGGCCTGTTCGATTCGCTGAACATCGCCGACAACGTCGCCTACCCGCTGGAGAACCAGCCCTTGCTGAGGTGCCCGCCGGAGCAGGTTCTGCCCAGGGTGGAGCAATCGCTGGAGTTTGTGGAACTGGGGCAGACGCTGGAGCAATACCCCAGCGAGCTGTCGGGTGGAATGCGGCGCCGGGTGGGAATCGCGCGGGCCATCGTCTCGCAGCCGGAATTGATGCTGTACGATTCGCCCACGGCGGGACTGGACCCGATTACGGCCAACACGATCATGGCGCTGATCGTCAAGGGCCGCGACGTGCGCCAGGCGACGACCGTGATCGTGACGCAGCGCTACCAGGACGGAGAAATCCTGGCGCGGTACCGCTTCGACCCGGGCACGGGCGAGCTGCGCCCGGCGGGCGGCAACGGCGACGCCACGCGCACGCGCTACCTGGTGCTCCAGGAGGGCCGCATGGCGTTCCTGGGGACGGCGCCGGAGTTGAGCGCGTGCAGGGATTCGTATGTCGTTAAGTTCATTCCTCATGCATGAGTTCGTGGGAAGCTAGGAGGAACGGATGCCATCGCCCAAGAGAGTTGCATGGTCGGAGTTGAAGGTCGGCATCATGGCGGCGATCGCGCTGGTGCTCCTGGGCCTGCTGGTGTTCCTGATGACCGGCTCGAACAACCCGTTCAGCGACAAGTTCACCCTGTACGCCTACTTCCCCGACTCAGTGGCGATGACCGAGGGCGCGGCGGTGCGGCTGAACGGGATTCTGGTGGGGAAGGTGAGCTTGGTCGAGCTGACCGGGGATTCAAACAACAAGCGCGCGGTGCGCATGACCATGCAGATCGAGGAGAATTTCCTGCGCGCCATCCCCAGGGACAGCGAGGTGGGCTTCAGCTCGGAGAACGTGCTGGGGACGAAGTATCTGAACATCGAGCGGGGGCAGAGTCCGGACCACGTGCGGGTAGGCGCGGAGATCAAGAGCAAGGACGAAAAGGACGTCATGGAGATGCTCGAGTCGGCCTATCCGCTGCTGACGAGCATGCAGACGATCCTGACGCGCGTGGACGGGCTGGTGTCGCGGCTGGAGCAGGGCAAGGGCGACATCGGCAAGCTGCTGTACGACGAGGATCTGTACCACAAGCTGGATGCGATTCTGGACGACTTCCAGAAGGTGACGCACGCGCTGGCGAGCGGCCAGGGCACCGCGGGCGCTCTGCTGTACGACCAGACGCTGTACAACGAAGTGCGCGGGACGGTGACGCGGCTGAACGGCCTGCTGGACGGCATCCAGAGGGGGGAAGGCACGGCGGGCAAACTGGTGAAAGATCCGGCGCTGTATGACGAGCTGAAGCAAAGCACGACGGAATTGAAGACGCTGCTGGCCAACCTGAACGCTGGCAAGGGCACCGCGGGCAAGCTGCTGACCGACGAGGCGCTGCACAATGAGGCGGTGGCGACGCTGGGCCGGCTGAACAGCACGCTGGACAAGCTGAACGCGGGCCAGGGCACGCTGGGCCAGTTGATGGTCAATCCGGCGCTGTACGAGAACCTGGTGGGGACGGCCTCGGAGATGAACGAGCTGATGAAGGCGTTCCGCCACAATCCGAAGAAATTCCTCACGATCCAGCTCAAGCTGTTCTGATGGCCGGCGGCGCGAAATACCTGGCGGTCAATGCGGACGACTTCGGCTTCACGCGCGACGTGAATGCGGGGATCGTCGAGGCCCGCGCCAAGGGCATTCTCACGTCGACGACATTGATGGCTAACGGCGCGGCGTTCGACGACGCGGTGCGGCTGGCAAACGAGAATCCGGCGCTGGATGTGGGAGTGCACCTGGTCCTGGTGGGCGGGCGTTCCGTGCTGCGGCCGGAGCGCGCGCTGCCGCCGAGCGTGGGGCGGCTGGCGGCGGAGCTGGCGCTGGGCCGGATCGACGTCTACGCGGAACTGCGGGCGCAGATGGAGAAAATCGTGGCGGCAGGCATCCGGCCGACGCATGCCGACACGCACAAGCACACGCACCTGCTGCCGTCCGTGCTGGAGGCCGTGGCGCGGCTGGGTGAGGAATATGGGGTGCGCTGGGTGCGGCGCCCGTTCGATCTGCCGCTGACGGGCGCGCCGGAGGATGTGCCGCTGGCGACGCGCGCCGTGGGCCGCGGGTTCGCAGTGGTCCGCGGGCGCTTTCACCGCACGTTGGCGCGACGGGGGTGCGTGACCACCGATTGGTTTGCCGGCTTTCAGCTTACCGGGCGAGTGGGGCCGCAGGCGCTGGTGCGCGTGCTGGACCATCTGCCGGCCGGCACGACGGAATTCATGGTCCATCCGGGCTTCTGCACGGCCGAATTGATGGCGGCGCGCACGCGGCTGAAGGAGAGCCGGGAACGGGAACTGCGGGCACTGCTGGATCCGGCGGCGCTGGAAGCGGTCCGGCGCAACGGCATCCAACTCGTGGGCTACGACCGATTGCCGATCCAGAAATGAGCATGATCGTTTCAGCCGGCAGCGCGGTTTGCGGGCGGGTTGCAAGGCGGCGGCGGAGCCGTTCCTAGCGTGCCCGGCTCAGAATCCCGCTTGACCGGAGCGGCTACAGTGTACACTTGAGTTTGCGGATGTTAAGTGTTCTTCACGTAGCGGCGGCCCTTCTGGCATGAGGATTTTCTGGTATTCGAGCGACGAGCGCACCAAGCAGGTGCTGAACGCGAAGCTGTCCCGGCAGGGGCATCTGGTGCGTTGCGCCGAGACGCCGGAAATCCCCCTGGAAGGGGAGGAGCTGGTGCTGCTGCAACTGCCGCCGGACATCGATGAATCGGTCGTACTGGTGCACGAATTCCGGCGGCGGACCGACGACCGGACACCGCTGGTGGTCCTGGGCGCGTGGCAGCGAGAAGCGGAAATCGCGCCGCTGCTGGCGGCCGGCGCCGACGATTACATTGTGTTTCCGTGCGAGGCGGAGGCCATCGCGCTACGGCTGGCGGTGGCCGATCACCAGGCCAGGAAGCACTCGGCGGGGAGCGAGCAGAAGCGCCTGGAGGAGCGCATGGCTCGGACCTCCAAGACCGAGAGCCTGGCGACTCTGGCGGGCAGCCTGGCGCACGACTTCAACAACCTGCTGGCGGCGATTCTGGGCAACGCGGAACTGGCCATGATGGATGCTTTGCCGCAGTCGCCGGTGCGCTATTGCCTCGAGCAGATCGACAAAACGTCGCGCCGTGCCGCCGAACTGGCGCACCAGATGCTGACTTACGCCGGACGGGGTTCGAATGGCTCCGAGTTCAGCGCCGTCAACCTGAATGAACTGGTTCAGGAGATGGCCGAACTGCTGCGCATTTCCATTCCCAAGAGCTGCGCGATCCAGTATTACTTCAGCCGGCCGCTGCCGCTGATTTGCGGCGAACCGAGCCAGTTGCGGCAGGTGGTGATGAACCTGCTGATTAACGCGGGCGAGGCCATGGGGGAGCGCGGCGGGTCGACGTTCGTGCGCACGGGCGCGATCGAGGAAGACGGTCTGGCAACTGGAGTGACGCTGCAGGTCCGGGACACGGGTTGCGGCATGAGCGCGGAGGATCGAGCGCGGATTTTCGATCCCTTCTTCACGACGAAGAAGTCGGGCCGCGGGCTGGGGCTGGCGGCCGTGCAGGGGATCGTGCGGGCGCATCAGGGCAAGATCGAAGTGGAAAGCCAGCCGGGGCACGGCTCGACGTTCCGCATCGTCTTTCCGGTGTACCGCGGCGCCGAGCACCCGTCCGGCCGGACGCACGAGCTCGAGGTGGATTGGCACGGTACGGGCAATGTCCTGCTGGTGGACGACGACGACGCCGTGCGCGAGGCGGCGCAGCGCCTGTTGAAAAAAGCCGGCTACACGGTGGTGGAGGCGCGGAGCGGAAGCGCGGGCATCGAAGCGCTGCGCAAGTTCGGCGGCGTCATTCAAGCCGTGGTGCTGGACATCAACATGCCCGGCATGGACGGATATGCAGTCTGCCAGGCGATCCGGGCCCTGCGCCCCGACATCCGCGTGCTGATATGGAGCGGGTTGGACTCGGAGGAAGTCCGGGCGCGGCTGAAGGAACTCGGCGACGGCCTGCAAGTCATCGAGAAGCCGTCGCACATGCGCGACATCGCCGTGGCCCTCAAGCGGCTGCTGGCGCAGCCGCAATCAGAGCGCGAGAGCGTCGCGTAGCCCGGCGTTCGCCGCGTGAACCGGATCAAGCCAGCTGCTCGATGGAGTAACGCTCGCCGGGCCGGGTGTGAATCGACACGACGCCGGCCTGCCGTTCGACTTGCGTCGCCGGCGTCACCCGAACGGCAGCGCCGCCCCAGGGGTTCATCAGCCGCAGAGTCGAGCCCTTCTCGCTGAGAATGCGGAGGCCCGACACGGCCGCGCCGTCCCACTCGGCGCTGACCAGGAACGCGCCGGCGGCGCGCAGATCGCGGAAGCGCGCCGCGCCGAGGTTGGTCGTATTGGGGAACAGCCGCAGGACGCCGCTGTAGCTCTGCAGCAGGCACTCGTTCAGCACGGCGGGCAGTGAGAGGTTTTCGGTCCACACGCCCATGCGCATCATGAAATCGAAGTCGGTCATTTCCCCGTAGCGCCCGCCGCTCTGCCGGACGCGGTCGTTGGCGATGCCGTTGGGCAAGCGGCAGTAGCGCACCTCGCTCTTGAACCAGGCGGCGTCGAGCATCCCCAGCCGGGCGCGGATGAGCGGCTGGAAGACGAGGTCGTTCCCGCCCTCGAGGCGCACCGTTTGGGCCGTACGGCGGGCGATGGCCAGTTGTTCGGCGACCGACTCCAGCCCCACCTGCTCGCCGGGGAAGACAGGGGCGAGGGTTACCGGCACGTTGTAAATCCATTCCGCCGGCGCGCCGGGCACATCCAGCCAGACTTCGCCGTACGGCCCATTCACTTTCGGGTAGCGCGCCAGATGCGTGCCGATGTCGCGCCAGCGCGCGCTCTCGTCCGCGTCGACGCCCAGGATTTTGGCTGCCTCGGCGGTGGCCTTCAGAACGAATTCCGACAGCGCCAGGTCCATGATGCAGTCCTTGTTCAGCCGCATATCGACCGTGAACCCCCAGTTCTCCGGCGACACCGTGGGCACGATGTGGTAGCGGCCGTCGCCGCCCTGCTTCACGTAGGCGGCGAGAAAGCGGCAGGCCGCGCGCAGCATGGGATAGGCGCGTTGAAGGAACTCCCGATCCTGCGTGTACAGATAGTGCCACCACAGGCTCTGCACGGCCCATGGCGTTTCGCACACCTCATAGCCCCACGGCGGCACGGGATACGGGTTTACCTTGCTGGGCACGGGGTAAGCCGAGTGGAAGAAGAAGGCGCCGGGGAGGCCGAACTTGTCCTTGGCGTAAGCCTCGCCGAGCGCCGTCAGTTTCTCGACCAGATCGACATACGGCAGGTGCTGCTCGGCGTGATTGGAGCTGAACACGCCCCACCACACCTGTTGCGTGTTGTAGTTCATGTGATAGTCGCCGTGCCACGCAGTGCCGATGTGCCCGCTGGACCAGTTGCCGAAGAGGCCGGGCGCGACCTTGCCCGGACGCAGACAACAGGCCAGAAAATACTGGTTGTGATACCAGATCTGCTCGAGTTCGCGATCGTCGAAATCGACCGCCGATTTCGACCAGAACTCGGCCCAGCCGCGTGCCGTCGCGCTGGCCACGGCCTCGACCGGTCTGGCCGCGAAGCGTTCCAGCACGGCACTCGCGAATTGGCGCGGGTCTGTCATGGACGACTTCACGAGGTCGCGCGGGGTCGCAACCGCGAGATCGATCCGGAATGCGCCCAAGCTGTACTCCAGGTCGAGCGCGAACGAAGAATCGTTAGGGCTGGGCGGCGGATCGGGCACGGCGTCGGTCGGCGCGGTCGCGGGGAAGCGCTGAAACCACTTGATCGTGCCTCTGCCACCCATTTGCGTGTTCATGCCCTCGGGAGTCGGCAGGCGCGCTTCGCGCTCGCTGTGTCCGCTATAAGTCACCGCGAAGATCCAGCCCGGCCCCTTGCCGGACACCCAGTCGCTCCACACGCAGACGTGATTGGCGTCGTGGTTGACCAGGCAGAACAGCCGGAACGGGCGCTTGGCCCCGAGCAGGTCGTCGTACTCCATTTCGGCGGTGTAGAGCCCGGTTGCGATTTCCAAGCTCTGCCGCACCACCTGCACCTGCCGCGGGTCCCAGTGGACCCAAACGGTCCCGCAGGGCCACGGCCGCGGCCAGGGCTTATCGTAAGAGGCGCCCACCTTCTGCGTGTACTCGCGGAAGAAGTCGATGTTGTATTCCAGGGAAGTCATCTCCGGCTTGCCCTGGCGCTTGGCCTCCTCACTGGCGCGCTCCCAGAGCTTGACCAGTTCGTCGAAGTGCAGGACGTGCTGGTAATGATCCTCGCTGACGCGGATGTCCCACGAGTCGGCCTTGCCGATGTGCAGGCCCAGGGCGTCGGGCCGCAGCGTGACGCACAGGCCGACGTCGCCGTTGCCCAGCAGCATCCCCTCGAAGAAGTTCGGAGTCGGGACAGCATGCACAATGCGGTGCCGGCGCGCGATGGCGACGGAATCCAGTTCCGGGCCGCGAGACGGTTCAGCGGGCACTGCGTGGGCGGTTGTGGCGGCCGTGGCTGCGGCCGCCCCGTACAGAAAACTGCGGCGATTCATGCAACCGATTCTACGCCAGCCCGACCGCGCAGCCGCCGGGCCGGCGCTCCAACGAGGCGTGGCGGCGATATGATTGTCCCAGCCGGAGCGAAGTGGGTGATTTCCGGCCGGAACGGAAGGTCGCCGAGCGGGGAGAAATCGGATGTCAAACAGACATATTCAGCTTGTGATCCCGTTTTCGATGGCGCTCGCCGGCGGGCTGTGTCTGACCGGATGCGGGCCGAAGCCGGTGACGGTCGATTCGGCCGAGCTCGAGATGTTCAAGCCTCTGCCCGGCGTGGTGGAGTCGGCGAAAAACCCGCTGACTCAGGCCAAGGCCGACCTGGGCCGCATGCTGTACTACGATCCCAGGTTGTCCAAAGGCCAGGATGTGTCCTGCAACACATGCCACGATCTGGCGAAGTACGGCGTGGACGGGACAAGGGTTTCCGACGGCCACAAGGGCCAGAAAGGCACACGCAACGCGCCCACGGTGTACAACGCCGCGGGTCATTTCGTCCAGTTTTGGGATGGCCGCGCCCCGGATGTGGAGGAGCAGTCCAAGGGCCCGATGCTAAATCCGGTCGAGATGGCGATGCCGTCCGACAAGGCCGTGGCGGCGGTGCTGAAGTCCATCCCCGAATATGTAAGCGCCTTCCAGCAGGCGTTTCCCGGGGGAAAAGATCCCGTTACGTTCGGAAACGCGGCCCGGGCGATCGGCGTGTTCGAGCGCAAGCTGGTGACGCCGGCGCGCTGGGACAAGTTCCTCAAGGGGGATCGAAGCGCGCTCACCAATGCCGAGAAAGCGGGCTTCAACAAGTTCATGGAAGCGGGCTGCCAGGCGTGCCACGGGGGCGCCTATCTGGGCGGCCAGATTTATCAGAAGCTCGGGCTGGCGACGCCTTATCCCGACACCTCGGACCCCGGACGCGAGGCGGTGACCAAGCAGGCCAGCGACCGGATGGTGTTCAAAGTGCCCTCGCTCAGGAACGTCGAAAAAACAGCGCCCTACTTCCACAACGGGAAGGTGGCGACGCTGGAAGAGGCGGTCAAGGAGATGGCATTGCACCAACTGGGCAAGCCGCTGATGAGGGACGAGGTCGCTTCCATCGTGGCCTTCCTGAAGACGCTGACGGGCGAGATCCCGGCAGACTACATCAAGCCGCCGGCGCTGCCGAAGAGCACGGCCCGGACGCCCAAGCCGGACAACACCTGAGAGCCAGGCGAACGCCGGCGGCGCGAGGAGGCCGGGCCTCAATCCAGCCGTTTGTGGAATCGCAATGCGCTGGAAACGATGATCACGACGCCCATCACACCGAGTATCAGGACCTGCGGCCAGAGCACGCTGATCCCGACTCCCTTCAAGAAGATTCCGCGCACGATCTCCATGAAATAGCGGAGCGGATTGATCAGGGTGATCCACTGCACCACCCGTGGCATGTTGCGGATCGGGAAAGTGAACCCGGAAAGCATGAAGGCCGGCTGGATGAAGAAGAAAGCCAGCATCATGGCCTGCTGCTGCGTGCGGCTGATGGTGGAGAGGAACAGTCCCGCGCCGAGCGTGCTGAGCAGAAACAGCGCGGCGGAGCCCGCCAGCAGCAGCGCGCTCCCGCGAAACGGCACGTGGAACAGCAGCAGCGCGAGTGCGGTGACCCCCACCGAGTCGACGAAACCGACGAGCGCAAAGGGGATGGTTTTGCCGAGCATCAGTTCGATGGAACGGATGGGCGTCACCATGATCTGCTCCATCGTCCCGATCTCTTTCTCGCGCACGATCGACAGCGCGGTCAGAATCAGCGTCACGATCATGATGATGTTGACCAGCACGCCGGGCACGAAGTAGTAGCGGCTTTTCAATTCGGGGTTGAACCACACGTGGGTGTCGGTTCGGATGTTGGGCATCGCCAGCAAAACCGGGCCCTGGGCAGTGCGCCCCACCAGGCGCTCGCGCTGCTGGCCCAGCAGCGTGTCCTGATTGAAGGCGGCGATGGCGCCGGCGGCGTATTGCGAGATGATCGAAGCGGTATTCGAATTGGAGCCGTCGAGCAGCACCTGCACTTCCGACTGCTGCCAATGCCCGATCTGCTGGCCGAAGCGGACCGGGATTCGCAGGATGGCATCGGCGTCGCCGCGGTCGATCAGGTCCTGCGCCTCGCGGTCATTCCGCGCCTCGCCCAGCAGCGTGAAGTACGGCGATCCCGTGAACTTTCTGACCAGGTTGCGGCTCGTTTCGGTGCGGTCGAGATCCATCACCGCCAGCCGGACATGTTCCACGTCGAGGTTCACCGCGTAGCCGAAAATGATGGTTTGAATCAGCGGCGGCATGATCATCGTCATGCGCACGCGCGGGTTGCGCAGCGACTGGCGGAGTTCCTTGCGGACGATTTCAAAAATGCGTTCCCACATGGCGTTCACACCAGTTTCGGACGGAGTTTGCGGATCGCAAGCGCCAGCACGACGTTGGCGTAAATGAACAGGAAAAGGAACTGCGTCCAGAGCAAATGCATGCCCGTGCCCTTCAGAAAAATCCCTTGCAGGATGGTGATGAAGTAGCGCGCCGGCACAACGCGCGAGATCTGCTGGATGATCCACGGCATGTTGCCCAGCGAGTAGATGAATCCACTCAGCAGGAACGCCGGCAGGAAAGAGGTAAGCAGGCTGATCTGGTAGGCCAGCAGTTGCGAGCGCAGCACTGTGGAAAGAAACATGCCCCAGCACAACGCGCCGAACAGATACAGCGCCGAGGAGATCGCCAGCAGGAGCACGCTGCCGCGCATCGGGACATCGAACACTCCGATGGCGACGACCAGGGCGATCACCATGTCCACCATGCCCAGGACGAAGTAGGCGCACAGCTTGCCAAAGAGCAACTCCGCCGGCCGGAGGGGCGTCGACAACAGTTGTTCCATGGTGCCGTTCTCCCATTCGCGCGCGATGCACAACGAGGTGAGCATGGCGGCGATGAGCATCAGGATGACGGCGATCAGGCCGGGCACGATGAAGTTCTTGCTCTTCAGGTCGGAGTTGTACATCACTCGGATCCGCGTGTCGGCGGGCATTTGGAGCTTGCTGATGCCCTTGCGCGACATCGCCTGCTGGCGCAAGTCGGAGGCGTAGGCGAGGACCAGGGCCTCGACATAGCCGGCCGCGATGGAGGCGGTGTTCGAGTCGCTGCCGTCCAGCAGCGCCTGGACGCGCGCCTCCTGTCCCGCAGCGACTTTCTTGGCGAAGTCCTTTTCGATCACCAGCCCGAGCAGCACGGTGCTGCGGTCGATGCCAGCCTCGATCGCTTTATAGTCGGCCCGGCTGGCGACGATCGTGAAATACTTCGAGCCGCGGAAACGTTCGATGAGATCGCGGCTTTGCTGGGTGTGGTCCATATCGTAGACCGCAGTCGGAATGCGGTCCACGTCCAGCGTCAGCGCGTATCCGAACAGGATCAACAACAACACCGGGAGCGCCAGCGCCATGCCCAGGCTCAACGGGTCACGGACGATGTGCCGCCCCTCTTTGCGAAAGATGGCAATGAATCTACGGAAGCTCATTTGTTGGCGGCCTCCCGCGCTTCAATCGCCGTGATGAAAACGTCGTCCATCGTGGAGCCGGGCCCGCGTTGCGCCTTCAACTCCGCCGGCGTGCCCAGCGCGATGACCAGGCCGCGATCCATCAGCGCCAGCCGGTGGCAGTATTCGGCCTCCTCCATGTAATGAGTGGAAACGAAGACCGTCTGGCCCTGCTCGGCAAGGCCGTAGATCAGATCCCAGAACTGGCGCCGGGCGATCGGGTCGACGCCCGACGTTGGTTCGTCGAGGAAGACGATGGGCGGCTGGTGCAGGATCGCGCAGCCCAATGCGAGCCGCTGTTTCCATCCGCCGGTGAGCAGGATCGTCATGTCTTTGCGTCTGCCCGTCAACCCCGCCATCGAGAGAATCTCCTCCCGGCGTTGCGCGCGGCGGGCGCGCGGCACGCCGTAGATGCCGGAGTAAAACTCGATGTTCTCCTCGACCCGCAGGTCGTCGTACAGCGAGAACCTCTGCGACATGTAGCCGATGCTGGCCTTCACCTGCTCGCTCTGAGTGGCGACGTCGAAGTCGTGCACCGTCGCCCGGCCCGCGCTGGGGCTGAGCAGCCCGCACAGCATCCGGATCAGCGTGGACTTGCCCGCGCCGTTGGGTCCCAGGAAGCCGAAGATCTCGCCCCGCTCGACCGTCAGGTTCACATGGTCCACCGCCACGAAGTCGCCGAAGCGCTTGACCAGGTCGACGACGGTGACCGCGGGAGTCTCAGGCGGCTGCACGGCGCTCCTCCCGGCGGATCAAAGCGATGAACACGTCCTCGAGCGCGGGACTGATCGGCCGCAGCGAGGCGCCGGCCAATCCCGCCTCATGCAGCACGCGCTCCGCGTCGCGGCCGCTGCCGAGCGACGCGTCGACATACACGTGCAGCTCCGCGCCGGCCGGCTCCGCGCCCAGGATGAAAGGCTGAGTGTGCAGCGCCTGGCGCGCCGCCCGCCGGTCCGCGCCCTCGACGGCGAACGAATACGGCGCCCAGGCTGCGCGCATCTTCGAGGGCGGATCGATTTCGATCAGCCGCCCCTTGTGCATCAGCCCGACGCGGTCGCAGCGCTCGGCTTCGTCGAGATAGGCTGTCGACACCAGGATGGTCAGGCCTTCGCCGGCCAGACGTTTCAAAATCACCCAGAAATCGCGGCGCGACAGCGGGTCGACGCCGTTCGTCGGCTCGTCGAGAAACAGCACGCGAGGCTTGTGCAGCAGCGTGCACATCAGCGCCAGCTTCTGCTTCATGCCGCCGGAGAGCTTGGCGGCCGGGCGCTGGCGGAAGGGCGACATGCGCGTCATCTCGAGGAACTCGACCATCATGCGGTCGCGCTGGCCGTGCGGCAGGCCAAACAGGTCGCTGTAGAAGAGCATGTTCTCTTCGACCGAAAGATCTCCGTACAGGCCGAAGCGCTGGGCCATGTAACCGATCTGGTCCTTCACCTCTTCGGTGTGGTCGCGCACTTCCAGGCCGTCCACCTGCACGCTGCCCTCGTCCGGATCGATCAGCCCGGCCAGCATCCGTAGCGTCGTCGTTTTGCCCGCGCCATCCGGGCCGACCAGGCCGAAGATCTCGCCCTTGGGGATCTCCAGCGTGATGCCGTCCACGGCCTTCAACGCGCCGAATGATCTTCTGACTCCGCTGAGGCGGATCATGCTTCCCACTCCTTCACGCCCGCTCATTTTTCACTCAGAATGCCGGTTCCGCTGGCGGCGTTTCTAATCCAGCCGGATGACGACATCGGCCGGCATGTTGTTCTTCAACTCGCGGTTCGGGTTGGCGCACTCCACCTTGACGCGGTACACCAGCTTGGTGCGCTCCTCCTGCGTTTGAATCGTCTTGGGCGTGAACTCCGCGTCCGAGGCGATGAAGCTGATCCGGCCCTTGTAGGTCTTGCCCGGGAACGAGTCGGTTGTCACGGACGCGGCCATTCCGTTGTGGATGCGGCCCAGGTCCTGCTCGGCGACGTAGGCCCGCACCCAGGGGTGGTCGATGTCGCCCACAGTCACCACCGTCGCGCCAGCCGCCAGGACCTCTCCGTTTTCCGCACTCTTGGTCAGCACCAGGCCGTCGAACGGCGCATACAGAATGCGGTCGGCGAGCTCAACGTCCTGGATATCGGCTGACTTCTGGGCGCGCTGGATCTCGGCTTGGCGGTACGCGATCTCGTCGATGTGGCGCTTCAGGTCGATGCGCTGCGCCTCGGAGACTTTCAGCGCCGCCCGCGCGCTGGCCACGGCGGCCTTCTGCTGGTCGATGTCTTCCTGCCGCGGCCCGGCCAGAACCAGCTTCAGGCTCTCCTCGGCCCGCCGCAGGGACGCCGCGGCCGCGTCGCGGTTCTTGCGGAACTGGTCAGACTGCTGCGCCGAGATGTCGTCGTTCTTGAACAGCCGCTGGGCGCGCTCCCAGTCGGCCGCGGCCTGCACGTCCTGGGCCTTCGCCTCCTCGAATTCCGCCCGCGCCTGGCCGATCTCTTCTTTGCGGCTGCCGTTCAGCAGCTCGGTCAGCCGCTCCTCGGCCTGGCGCAGTTGCGCGGTTTTCAGTGCGATGTCGCTTTCGATCGACGCGCTCTGGTAGTCGATCGACGCGCGGAGCTGCACCAGGTTGGATTGCGCCGACTCTACCGAAGCTCTCTCACGCCCGAGCTGATGCTCGTTCTCAAGGCGGTCCAGCCTGGCCAGCACCTGGTCCTTTTTCACGGAGTCGCCTTCATCGACGGCCAGTTCGACCAGCCGGCCGGGATACTTGAAGGACATATCGACGGTCGTGAACTCGATGTTGCCGCTGAGCTTCAGTGCGCCATTGCCGTCCTTCTGCGCGGACCAGTACCACCAGGCGCCGAGGGCCGCGGCCACGATGAGCAAGGGCAGGATGAGTCGTTTGATTTTCATGGGGTGGCTCTTTTACCGCGATATTTCGTCGATGTCGCCAAGGGCGGCGGCCAGATCGATGCGCGTGGCGCGCTGAGTGTAGACCGCGGTGTCGTAGTCTTCGCGCGCCCGCGCCAGGCGGGTCTGCGCGTCGGTCACTTCCAGGTTGGTGGTGACACCATTTTCGAAGCGCCGCTGGGCCTGCGCCAGTTCTTTTTCGGAGAGTTGCAAGGCTTCCAATCGGACGCGCGCCTGCTCGTCGGCGGAGCGCAGCGACTCGATCGATGTCCGCACCTCGAGTTCCGCCTGTTGCCGCGCATCGCGCGACCGGATCGCCTCGCTGCGCAGTTCCGAGGAGGCCTCGGCGCGCTGCGCGTCGCGCCGCCCGCCGTCGAAAATCGGGACATGCACGCTCACGCCGGCGGTGCGCGTGGGACGCGTGAGGGTCGGATCCAGGCCGATGTCGCCATAATTGCCGAACGCCGTTACCGAGGGCAGCCGCTGGAACTTAGCGGCGTCATAGTTGAGTTTGGCCGAGCGCTGGCGCTCGATCTGCGCCTTCAGATCCGGCCGGTTGCCGATGGCGGTTTCGACCGCCTTGGCCGGATCGGGGATTTCGACCGGTTCGTACTTCAGCTTGTCGGTCAGCTCGAAATCGAGATCCAGGCCGAGATTCATCGCCCGCAGCAGGTTCAGCCGCGAAGTCTCCAGATCCTCCCGGGCCGCGATCAGGCGCTGTTTCTCGCTCGCCAGCTCCACCTCGGCGCGCGTGATGTCCAGGCCAGTCGCGGTACCCGCTTCCTTCTGCCGCTGCGCCAGTCGCAGCTCCCGCCCGGCGAGCTCCACATTCGCCAACGCGGTCTGCACGGCCGTCTCGGCCCGCGCGGCGTTCATGTAAGCCTTTCCAGCCGACGCCGCTGCCTGCAGCCGCGATTCCCGGGAGTCCAGCTTGACCGCGGAAACCGTCGCTCCAGCAGACTGCAACCGGCGAATGGAGCTCAGGTCGAAGACCGTCTGTGTGGCCGTGGCGCGCAAATCGTAGGTGCTGATCGGCCCGACGAAAGTGGGAATCTGGAAGCCCGGGATCGGCAGACTGATTCGCAGCCCGAACGTGGCCAGGTCGCTCGTGAAGCTCTGGACGGTCCAGGCGGCATCCACGTTGGGCAGCAGCGCGCTGCGCGCTTCGGCCTTGCGCGCCTGCGCCTGGCGGATCGCCTCCACGGCCAGTTGCACCTTGGTGCTGCCGTCCGGGGCCAGAGTGATTTCGATCGCCTTGCGGAAGCTCAATGGCATCTTCGGACGGGCCTCCTGGGCGGCCAGGGCCGCCGCGAGGCTCAGGATCAGGGCGGGGACGCGCACGTTCATCGGCTTTTCTCCCTTGCCACCAGCGCGCGCATGCCGCCGGAGGTGTAACAAATCAGCCGTTCCAGGTGTTCGGTCGGGTCCATCAGGCCGGGGTCGACGCCCGCCATACGGTGCAGTATCGGCCGGCCCTTCAGGCTGTGCGCCATCGCCCCCAGGCTGAGGTGCGTCGCCAGGGCCACGGTCACCGGGTCGTCAATGCCCAGCGCGGCAGAGAAAAGCGGCAGAAAGCGCTCGATGGTCGATTGCATGTGCTGGGACATCACCGAGACGGCCCACTCGTCCGGTTCCGTCGCCAGGCGCGCCATCAGGCGCCCGAAGTTGCCCAACTCGATGCCGGCGCCGCGGGCCTCGTAAATGGGCTGGATGAACGCCCGGATCAGATCCTCGAGGACCGGCTTGCCCCGCACGGCATCCTGCAGCGCGCGCTCGAGGAGTTCGAGACGCCGCGCGTTCACCGGCTTGAGCCTGCGCTCCAGGACGGCGGACAACAGCGCCTCCTTGGAGCGGAAGTGGTAGTTCACGGCAGCCAGGTTGACGCCGGCCTCGGTGGTGATGTCGCGCAGCGTCGTCGAGGGGAAGCCGTGGTCGGCGAACAGCCTCTCCGCGACATCCAGAATCTTCTCCTTGGTATCGGATCGAACGACTGTTTCTAACGGTTGATTCATACTAACGTTTCAATCGTATGATTAGAACAATCGTTTGACAAGCCTATCTTTCGCCCAGATGGAAGCAAACTCCGTTGATACGCGGGCGCGCACAGGCGGCCTCTGCCATGGGGCCGACAAATCTCTGCTGATGTTTGAAGACGAAGGACTTAATCGTCTGGCGCGGCGACCGCCAGAGTGGCACGAGCACAGCTTGGAGGGCGTTCAGGCGGTGACCGTACTGGCGACGTCCGCCAAGCCTCGCTCCTGGATCTCGAATTCCCGCATCCGGAACTTCTGTATCTTGCCGGTGACGGTGATCGGAAAGGAGTCGACAAACCGGATCAGTTCCGGGATTTTGAAATAGGCGATGCGGCCGCGGCAGTAATCGCGGATCTCCTCGAACGTAGCTTCCTGATCCGGTTTCAGCCGGATCCAAGCGCAGACGACCTCGCTCAGGCGTGCATCCGGAACCCCGATCACCTGCGCCTCGGCCACCTTGGAATGGGTGTACAAAAACTCCTCAATCTCCCGCGGATAGATGTTCTCACCCCCGCGCAGGATCATGTCCTTGGCGCGGCCGGTGATGCGAAATGCGCCGTCTTCGCGCATCTCGGCCAGATCGCCGCTGCGCAGCCAGCCGTCCGGACTGATCACACTTTGGGTGGCCGCGACGTCGCCATCGTAGCCCGCCATGGTGAGATAACCCCGCGCGCACAGCTCGCCTTGCTGGCCGACGGGCACGACCTCCCCGCTCACCGGGTCGATGATGCGGATCTCGGTGGCGGGCATGGCGCGCCCCACCGTGGAGCAGCGGAACTCGATCGAATCGCTGACGTCGGACATGACGCTGACGGGCGAGGTCTCGGTCTGCCCATAACAGATGGTGATCTCCGCGCAGTGCATCTCGCGGACCACCCGCTTCATGACCTCGACCGGGCAGGGCGAGCCGGCCATCACGCCCGTCCGCAGGCTGGTGAAATCGAACGTGGAAAACTGCGGGTGGCTCAGCTCGGCGATGAACATGGCCGGTACCCCGTAGAGCGCCGTGGCACGCTCCTCCTGGACGGCGGCCAGAGTGGCGGCGGCGTCGAAAGAGGGCGCCGGGAGGATCATCGCCGCTCCGGACGCGACTGCGGCGATGGTTCCGATCACGCAGCCGAAGCAGTGGTACAGCGGCACCGGGATGCAGATGTGGTCCTGGCCGGTCAGGCGCAGGCGCTCGGCGATGAAGCGCCCATTGTTGACGATGTTGCGGTGGCTCAGCAGCACACCCTTGGGCGAGCCTGTCGTGCCGGAGGTGTACTGGATATTGGCGATGTCGCCGGCCTCGATCTCCGGCGGGCGGAAGGGGTGCCGCGCGTCCAGCAGGTCGTTCCACTCCGGACTACCGATGATGATCTCCCGGCGCAGTTCGCACTGCAGGCCATCGAGGGATTGGGCCAGGATCTGGCCATAGTCGGCGCGTGCGTCGCGCTGCTGCATGAACAGGTACTTGAGGCGCGAGACGCGCAGCACGAACGACAGCTCGTGGCTGCGGTAGGCGGGGTTGACATTCACCAGCACGACGCCTGCGGCGGCGGCGCCGAACTGCAGGTAAACCCACTCGGCGCAGTTGGTGGACCAGACACCGATCCGGTCGCCCGGCTTCAGCCCCAGGCTTTGCAATCCAGCGGCCGTGCGGACCACCTTATCCAGCAGCTCGACCCAGGTGAGCCGGACACCCTGCCGCAGGCTGACCAATCCCAGACCCCGGGGATCCATCGTCGCGCATTCGCGCAACAACTCGCCAAGGGATAAATCGAGAACTTCCGCCTCCGGTCCGCGGGCGTAACTGAGCATGTCATCCGAGATTTTATCAAGAGAATCAGGTGGTTCTAGGCGTGAATTAACCAGGATTGCCAATTTCTAATATTCACATAATAATATCTTATTGAATTTCCCATTAATGCTATCCCTATAATTCGTGCAATCCAATGCTACTGACGCAAATGGCACCCTAAGCCGCCCCGTGGATCGGTCGAGACGGGAGAACGCGGGCTATCACTGACCCGCTGCGGCGATCATCTGCTTGAGGTCGGTCAGGCTGGGCGCAACCAGGTCCCAGGCATCCGGGCAAAAGCACAGGTCGATGCACCACCACTCGACCGGGGCGACGGCCAGCAGCTTGGGGATGACGACGCGCCAGGGAATGACACCGGCGTGGAATGGGCGGTGCATGGAGGTCTCGTCGCTGTAGAGAGTGCCGTCGGTGTCGATGACGTGGACGCCGCCGATGCGGCCCTTGAGCAGATCCAGGAATTCACTCATGCCGCCCTCCAGCACTTCGCGGCGGCCGTGCTGCCGCGCCCCGACCACGCTGCACAGGTAGGCGTGGGTGGTGTCGAACAGCACCCGGAACCAGGGATGGCCGACGCGGTCGTGCAGGGCCACAACCTCGGACGGCTTGTTGAAGACGAACCCCGGCTCGTACTCCCAAACGATAAACACGCCCGCCTGCCGCGCGAAACCGGCGCACTCGCGCCACAAGTCCCCCAGCCGGTGGAACGCCTGGTGGTACTCATCGTCGCTCAACGAGCCTGGCGCCGCGACCGTGTCGATCCGGATGGACGGCGAGCCGATATCGGCGCACAGGTCGAGCAGGCGCCGGAAGAGCCCCAGATAGCGGTCCCGGTTTCCGGCCACGAGCGGGTTGACAGAGGTCAAGTCGGCGGAATATCCCGAGACGCCCAGGCCGTAATCGGCCAGCATGCGGTGCAACTGGGCCCGTTCGGCGGCGCCGGGGTAAGACTCCAGCGTCACATGGGGCGGAAAACCGCACAGTTCGATGCCGTCATAGCCGGCTTTCGAAAGGCGCTCGCAAATCTCACTCAGCGCTTTGGGGGCGGCGGCGTGCGGACCGAACGTGAACGACCACGCTCCCATCGAGATCTTCATAGAGGATCCGCTCCCTATTCTGACAGGTTCGCCGGAGCGTGCGGCCGCCGCTGTTCCAGTCGGCCCGGCCGGGGAGTTCCTCCGCCCGGGCGCTGCCGCGAGAAACTCACCCCTGTCGCGCGACTGATTTGCAGACCGGGAGGTGACGGCCACGGCGGCCCAGGCCTCCCATGGGGCGCCTTGGCGCTTGACTTACCCCATGCAGATACAACAAAATGAAGGAGATTTGTCGGCCCCGTCGTCTAAGGGCAGCGAGCGTCCGTCCGATATGCTAATACAGGTTCTTCTTATTTGGATGAAACGATGACGCGATTGCTTGGATTCATTTTTGCCGCTCTCATCCTGTTGCCGAACGCGCCGGCCGCCACGACCACCACTCACAAACCGAAAAAGAAGGAGCCGGCGAAGCCTCCGCTTCAGACGCCAGCTTCAAAAGCCAGGGCTAAATCAAAGAAGCCGGCAGCGTTGCACGCGGCCTCCAAGACCGCTGCCGGCAGGACGCAGCTGGCGCGCTCGAAACGGGTCAGGCGATCCGTCAGCCCGTGGGATGTACCGACCTACGCCGATTCGACGATCGGCGACGTGATCGATGGAGAGGATCTCCAGGTGCGGCGTGCGGCGGTGGACGCCCTGGGGCCGTTCAACGGATCGGTGGTCGTGGCCGACCCGACCACGGGCCGCGTCCTGAGCATGGTGAACCAGAAGCTGGCCCTCGAGGGCGCCTATCAGCCCTGCTCCACCATCAAGCTGGTCGCCAGCCTGGCCGCCCTGAGCGAAGGGATCATCGACAAGGACACGCGGCTGCGGCTCTCCCGCCGGGTGACCATGGACCTGACCACGGCCATCGCCCGCTCCAACAATGTGTACTTTGCCAACCTCGGCGAGAAGCTGGGGTTTGACAAGATTTATCACTACGCCAGGCTGTACGGCTTGGGCGAGAAGGCGGGCTACGACCTGCCCGGCGAGAGCCCGGGCATCTTCCCGGACAAGAAGCCGCGCGAGCTGCCCGTCGGGATGATGACCAGCTTCGGCGAGGCGATCGGCATCACGCCGCTGCAACTGGCGGCGCTGGTCTCCTCCGTCGCCAACGGCGGGACGCTGTACTACTTGCAATACCCGCGCAACGAAGCCGAGATCGAGAACTTCACGCCGCGGGTGAAGCGTTTCCTGGATATCCGCGCCGCCGTGCCACTGCTCAAGCCGGGCATGCTCGGCGCGACCGACTTCGGCACGGCGCGGCGCGCCAATTACGATCCGAACGAGCCGATTTACGGCAAGACCGGCACCTGCTCGGACGCGCGCACGCACCTCGGCTGGTTCGGCAGTTTCAATGAAGTCGGCGGCCGCAAGCTGGTGGTTGTGGTGCTGCTCACGGGCGGCCGGGGCATTAGCGGCCCGGTGGCGGCAGGCGTCGCCGGGGCCGTGTACAGGAATCTCTCCCAGCAGCAGTACTTCGCGCGCGTGGCTGCCGCCGCCGATACTCCGCCTCCCAGCCGCTAGCGTCGCTATCTGGACACCGCCCCGGATCGGCCGTAGCCGCCGAAGAAATAGCGCACTCCGACCGTGCTGTAGCTGCCGTATGGGCCGTCGGAGGTCCAGCTCACGACCGAGTTCGGCCCGGCGTACTTGCCCATCATGTAGACCTTGTGCGTGATCGCCCTGAATTCTGCCCGCTTGGCGAAGGCAAAGCCCCCTCCCAGGGTCAACTCCGTCAGAATCGGCGCGGCGGAGTAAGTGTAGTGCTGTTGTGGAAAGTTGTCTCCGGCGAAGAACTTGGGCTCGACGATCAGAAATAGCCTGCGCAACGGCGTGCGCCCGAACGGTTGAACCTCCAGGTAGGCGCTGAATTCGTAGCGCGCGTAGCCGGTGCATGCGGAGTGAAACTCGGGTGCGCTGGGGTCGACCAGGCACACGCCCATGTCCATTTCATCGTGCGGCGGGGCCATCTGGAAATCGACGTAGCCCCGGGCGAAGTCGTGAGGGAGGAGCAACCGGTCCTCGCTCGAAATCCCGGCCGGCGGAACGGGCTGCACGGCGGTCGCGGCCGGCGCATCAGGCTGCACGGCATTTCCGGCCGGCTGCGCCACGCTCGGCCCTACCGGCTGCATGTTCGCCGCCGTCTCCTGCGCCCTCCCCAGCCCAATGAAAGCAAGGGTACTGAACAACACAACCATGCACCTCATCGGAACCCCTCCCGCCCCTTGTATGCTCACGCTAAAACAATATGCAGGGGTATAGCTTATCCCAACCGCATAGGATGACAAGGGAATTCCGCTGACGCAAGAATGAAGCGTCGGAGGAGGCGCGGGTGCCGGAAGGGGCGGGGGTAATGGCGGGACAAACGCCCTTGAGTCCAATCGCGGATGGGAGTTGTAACATTCGGCGGCAGGGCTATGCGCCAGGGAGTAGAATCGGGCGCAGAGGAGGGCTATCCATGGTTTTGGACTTCACGATTCTGCTAATCGCCCTGGGGGCTGTGGTTCTGATTATCCTGCTCAAGTCGATTTACAGCATCGGGCCGACGCAGATCGGGCTGGTGCGCAAACGACTTGGCCCCAGACTGCCGGGCGATAATCCGGTGGCGTTTCACGGCGAGGCGGGATACCAGTCGGAGATGCTGATGCCGGGGCTGCGCTTCAAGCTGAGCCTGATTTACGCCGTCACGAAACATCCGTGGGTGCAGGTGCCGGCGGGCCAGATCGGCGTGGTGATCGCGCAGGCCGGCGAGGCGTTGCCGATCGGCGCGAAGTCGGCGGTGTACAAGTCCGAATTCGGCACGTTCACGAACCTCAAGGTGTTCATCGAAAACGGCGGGCAGAAGGGCGTGCAGCGGCCGGTGCTGTCGCCGGGCACGCTGGCGCCGATCCACCCGATGGCGTTTCTGGTGATCACCAAGCCGAGAGTGTTCGGCGTCCCGGTTTCCTCCGAGCTGAGCGCGCTGGCGCAGAGCAGAGCCCAGTTGACCTACCAGGCGTTCGGGCTGGAGGAGAAGCAGCTCGAAGTCACGCGGATCGCACCGCGTCCGAACGAGGGCGGAAAAGTGGCCGACGTGGTGGGGATCGTCACCACGCTGGAGGGCCAGCCGCTGCCCTCGGGGGACATCGCCAGCCGGCTGGGCGGCTTCTCGGATGTGGCGAGCCTGGAGACCGCGGCCAGCTCGGACGTCACGGCGGACGCGAAGCTGATCGAGACCATTCTGGGCAGCCAGAACGACCGCCACAACGCCTACCAGGATTTCCAGAAATTCCTGGATCTGGGCGGGAAGATCGGGCTGCAATACGACCCGCTGCTTTACGGCGCCTACAACCTCAATCCGTTTCTGGTGCGGGTGGAGGAGGTGGCGATGCTGGTGATCGAGCAGGGCCAGGTGGCGGTGATCAAGGCGTATGTCGGGCTGCCGACAAAGGACACCTCGGGCAGCGAGTTCAAGTTCGGGAGCCTGGTGCGGCCGGGGCATCGCGGCATCTGGCAGGAGCCGCTGAGAACGGGAAAGTATCCGATCAATCCGCGCTGCTACCAGGCGGTGATCGTGCCGACATTTATCATCACGCTCAACTGGGCGGACGTCGTTTCCCAGGCGCACAACCTCGATTCCCAGCTCAAGCAGATCGAAGCCAAGAGCAGCGAAGGCTTCACGTTCGCGCTCGACTTGCAGGTGCAGATCCACATTCCGGACACGCTGGCGCCGTACGTGATTTCCATGGTGGGCAGCGTGGCGAACCTGGTAAACGAGGTGCTGCAGGCGGCGGTGGGCAATCACTTCCGCAACAAGCTGCAGGGCATGCCGGCGGTGAAATTCATCGCCAGCCGCGAAATGGTGCAGCAGGGCGCGTATGAATATGTCAAAGAGGAGCTGGCGAAGTACCGCGTCGAGACTCGCGGCGTGTACATCCAGGCCGTGGTCCTGCCCGACCTGCTGGTGCAGGTGCTCACGCAACGCGAGATCGCCAACCAGCAGGTGGAGACCTACAAGATGCAGAAGGCGGCCCAGGACCAGCGCACCGAGACCGAGAAGGCCAAGGGCACAGCGGACATGCAGGCCGACCTGGCGAAGGCCAAGGTGGGCGTGGAGATTCAGACCAACCGCACCGCCGCCCGCAAGCTGGAGGCCGAGGGCGAATCCACGTACATCGAACAGACCGGAACCGCGCAGGGAGCACAGGTGCGCAGCGTGGGCCTGGCGCGCGCGGAGGCGTATGTGAAACAAGTGCAGGCGCTGGGACCGACGGCCACGGCGCTGGTGGGGGCCGTGGAGGCGCTTTCCAAGAGCAGCACGCCGTTCGTGCCGAGCACGCTGGTGATGGGCGGCGCGGGCGGAAGTGGCGCGCTGGAGGGTCTCGTCACGCTGCTGATGCGGGAGGTGGGCACGCGCCTGGAGGCCAAGCCGGAGACCGGGACGGGGGCGTGACGAAGAGCGGCGGCTATTTGATCGCGTTCCAAGCAGCCAGTGCGTCGGGAAAGGTGGTCTGACCAAGCTCGGCTTGGAGCGTGTCGGCGTGCATGCGGATGGGCTGGTTGGGTGCGGCGCCTTGCAGCCACAGATCGGCGTAACTTGAGATGGCGTCCACCTGCGCCTGCTGGACCGCATCCATGTCGAGGTTGACGAGGTAGGTGAACTGGGCCGCGCTCATGGAGCCCGGCGCGGACCAGACTCCGTCCTTCATGACGGGGCTGATCAGCGGATTCAGGCGGACGATGCGGCTGTCGGCGGGCGGCCGATCCAGGCCCATGCCGCTGCCAGTCATTAAATGAGCCAGGTAGGTCGCGATGTCCGGCGGGTCGTCGAGGATCGAAGTCGCCAGCTTGCGCAAATCGTTCTTAAGACCTGGCTGCGAGACGGGCTGGAGATAGGGGGAGGCAGGCTGGCCGGGCAGAGGCCAGGGGAGGGCAACCGAGGCGCTGCCGATGCTCAGCAGCGCGAGGTCGAGGGTGTTCCGGCCTAACGCGATCGCCTCGGCAACCGCGGCCACGACCGGATTGTTGCAGCCGGTGATGGCGCCGTCCCAGTAACGGCCGGGACGGTCCGGGAAAGTGGCGGGTTCATCGAAGTAGTTGACCGGCGCATTGGTGGAGGCGTGAATCGCTTCCGCCAGGGTGACGGCCGCTGTCGCGCCGGCGCCCCAGGCCGGACCGCTGGCCTCGGAGGAGCGAAAGAAGATGGCGCGATTGCGGTCGTAGTCGAAGCCGACGATGAGCAGATGCACGTCTACCTGCGACCCGGAGCGGCGCACGCCGGCGACGACTTGATCCAAGGGCAGAGTGCCCTTCGAAGGCAGCGTATTCTGTAACGCGGGGAGCTTATTGGCCGCGCTGTACTTGGGACCGAGCCCGATCAGAGCGCGGAGCAGCTCGTCGCCGAGCTGGTGCGTCGGAGAGAAGACCGAGTCCCGGCGGGCCTGGTCCTCAAAAAGTGCCAGGATCTGGCCCAGCGTGAGGCCCTCCACCAATCCTCCGAGCACGATACTGCCACCCGAATTCGCCGCGACCAGGTCGAAATCCTCCAGAACAGATTGACCGGGAGTGTTTGCGCCGTAGAGAGCGATCAATGCTCTTACCTGAATGAGCGCCCAGCTACCGCCGCCATCCAGGGAAAGAACACGGTAGTTCATTCTCACCTCGCTTTTCTAGGGAGGGTACTCTAACAGGCTACTCTAGGCAATATGGCTCCCGATTCCGACGCAGCCAGCAGCAGAGGTTCCCGATGAAGCCGATTCTCGTTGCCGTGATTTGGATGAGCGGCCTCGCCGCCGGCGCGCAGAGGCCTACGGCCGAGGTTTGGGCGGCCCCCAGCACCGTGAAGATCCGCCCCGATGACGTGGTGCAGGCCCGCAACCTGGTATGGGAAAGAAGCACCAGGACCATATCGATTGCGGGAGCGAAAAATGAGCACGTTCCATTTCAAATCGTGATCACGATTCCGCCTCCGGCGGACCGTAGCCAGCCGGCCGCATCCGGGCTGTTCGTGGAGGCCGGCGACCTGACGTCGGGCGCGGGCCGGCTCTCGCGGGAGAACGTGAGGCTGTATTTCGAACACGTCGTCGATTGCCCCGGCAAATCGAGCCCGATCGGCGCGGTAGGCTTGTGGCCGGACGCGCTGGCCCCGCTGACGGATCCGTTCGGCATGGCGGCGCCCTCCCAGCAGGCCGTCCGCAATCGCGGCATCTGGGTGGATGTCGTCACCCCTCCCGACTTGCCCGCCGGTGATTATGCCGGGAGCGTGCGTGTCACCGAAAACGGCCAGGAGATCGACCGGCTCAACCTGCGGCTGAAGGTCTACAACTTCGCGCTGCCGGCGGAGACTCATCTCATCACTTACATGGGACTCAACGGCTTGAGCCTCGCCGAGGCCCATCACGTCGACCCGGACTCCGGCCGCGCGCAGAAGTTGCTCCGAAACTACCATGCTTTTCTCTATGCCCACCGCATGGAGCCGTGGTTCAACGAGCCGCTGCGGCCGCGAATCAAGTTATCCCGCGACGGCGTCGCGCTGGCTTTCGACGGCCGGGCTTACGACCTTTACATGAGGCAGTGGAAGACCAAACGCGTGATTCTGGAGACGGCGCCGCGGGCTTTGGTGCGCGATGCGCGAATGGCGAAGATACCTCCGGAGACGGCTCAACTCGTCAGGTCCTACCTGAGTCAGGTGTGCCAATACTATCGACAAAACGGCTGGCTCGACCGCCTGGTCTTCAACAGCCCGATCGATGAGCCGGATAGCGCAGAGGACTTCGAGAGCACCCGCCAGTGGGCGATGCTGGTGCATGAAGCCGCGCCGGGGGTTCCACTGCTGGCGACCAAGACCCCCGTGGTTCAGCACCCCGAATGGGGCACGCTGAGCGGGTTTGTCAATAACTTCTCGATTCACGGCAATGACCTGAACGGCAGCGCGGTCAAGGACGCCATTCGCGCGGAACTGGCCAGAGGCGGCGAGATCACATGGTACATTTCTTGCGACCAGGTGTACCCGCAACCGAACTATTTCATCGACGCGCCGGCCATGGACCCGGTGATGGTGCCATGGATCACCTGGCGCTACGGCCTGCAGGGCATCCTCTACTGGGACCTGAAGGACTGGGAGGAGGTAAAGAGCCCGTGGATCGACCCGGTCACCTTCAGGAAGGGGAGGGAATGCAGCGGGGGCGGGATATTGAACGGCGAAGGTTCGCTGCTGTACCCCGGCAGCCAGACCCGGCAATACACCGGTCAAGCCAATGTCGACGGGCCGGTCTCGTCAATTCGTTTTGAGTTGCTGCGCGAAGGCATCGAGGACTACGAATGTCTGTGGCTGCTGAAGTCACTGGGCGACGCGGGCCTGGCCGGTGAGGCCGCCAAGAGCATGGTGGTCGACGTCCGGACCTTTTCCCGCAAGCCGGAGGAGTTATTCGCGTGGCGCGAGAAGGTGGCGCACCGCATCGAGCAGCTGGCCGGCAACAAGAGCGCGGTCGCGACTCGCCAGTGAGGCGCCGAGGGGCCGCTGTGCGCAGCGCGAGCCCGCGCTGAAGCGGGTGTGGCCGGCCGAAGGCGGCCAGGTGGAACAGGATGTGACCGCTGCGCTGAGAGCGACGCACGCTTCGGGCGCCAACTCGGAATGAGAATCGTTCAGAGTACAATGGAGGGCAACCGGGATGCTATAGCGGGAAGCCCGGTTCATAGTAAGTGGGAGAGGCAGGTTTGAACCCATCACAGCCAACGCTCGCGGCCGCGACGCGGTACTCGGTGGCGAGCCCAAACATCGTCTGGCAGGCGTTCGACGATGAGTCGGTCGTGATCAATCTCGAATCGGGAATCTACTATAGCCTGAACCTGTCCGGGGCGCTGATATGGCGCCTGGTGGAGGCGGGTGCGACGCCCGCCGAGGCAGCCGAGCGCGTGGTCCAGTCGGGCGCCCCCGCGGAGGCTGGCGAACAGGTTGTGGAATTCTGCCAAAGGCTGCTGCAGGAGGACCTGATCGCGGCCGCCCCGGATGGGGAGAAACCACCGGCCCCGGCCGCCGAGACGCCATTGCACTGGGAGCCGCCCGCAGTATCCGTCTATACCGACATGCAGGATCTGTTCCTTTTGGATCCGATCCACGACGTGGATGAGTCGGGATGGCCCAGCCGGCCCGCGGAAACGCCTTGAGCGCGACTCCGGAGCAGTTCTTCGCGGAGGCGCGCACGCGCTTCGAAGACGCAGCCGCCGGCCCAGGCGTTGTGGAGCGGCGGTTCCGGGTGGCGGGGCGCCTGCTCCTGCTGCGCTTCGCCGGGCACGCGCTCGAAGAGCGCTTGACGCCCGCGATCGAGCATCTGGCGACGCTCGAGGATGGAACGGCGGAGCTCACCGTCTGCCTGTTTGACAAGGCGACAACCGGCATTGGCTTAATGGCGGGTTGGGATGCCAGCGCTTATGGACCCCGAGGCGAGATCAAGGGCTTCGACACGGCGCGCTACCGCACCGCTTTCCAGCAGGGCGCCGACGTCTTTCTGATGCTGGACCGCAAGCAGCGCGAGGCGGTGTACTGGGTCGCTGATGCGGGCGAGGTCCCTTACTGGGAGCGCAGTTTCCCGTTGCGGACGATGTTCCACTGGTGGTTTGAGGAGCTGCCGCTGCAGCCGGTTCACGCGGCTGCGGTGGGGCTTGCCGATGGGGGCGTGCTGATCACCGGCCCCTGCGGCAGCGGCAAGTCCACCACGGCGCTGGCGTGTCTGGAATCCGAGTTACTCTATGCCGGAGACGACTACGTCCTGGCGCAGCATGCGCCCTCGCCCCACGTACACTGCCTGTACTGCGCGGCCAAACTGGAGGCTGACAACGTGGGCCGTTTCCCTGGCCTGCGGGCGTTTCTTGACAATGCAGATCGCCTGGATCGGGAGAAGGCGTTAGTCTTCCTCAGTTCCTGGCGACCCGAAAAGCTATGCCGTGGATTCCCCCTCCGGGCGCTGATCACGCAGCGCGTAACGGGCCGCCGGGACACCTCGCTGCACCGGGCCGGGGCGCTGGAGGCCGTCAAAGCCCTGGCCCCGACCACGCTATACCACCTGTTGGGCGGCGAAGCTCAGGCATTCGCCAAGATCGCCGCGCTGGTGCGGCAGCTGCCTTGTTATGTTCTGGAAACAGGCACCGACCTGCCCCAGATTCCGGCGCGGATCCTGGAGCTGCTGGGACATCCGGAGAGGCGATGAGAGGGCCTTTTCTCAGCGTCATTATCCCGTGCTATAACGCCGCGCGGCTCCTGAGCGAGGCGGTGGCCAGCGTGCGCGCCCAGCAATACGAGCTCCTGGAGATCCTGATTGTCGACGATGGCTCGACCGACGCCACAGCGCAGATGGCGCCGGGCCTGGCGCCTGAGGTGCGCTACTTTCGTCAGGAGAACCGCGGCCCGTCCGCGGCGCGGAACCTGGCGTTGCGCCAGGCGCGCGGTGAACTCATCGCCCCGATTGATGCCGACGATTTGTGGCCGGAGGGCAGGCTGGATTTGCAGGTCAGCCGACTGCTCGCGGAACCCGAACTGGACCTGGTAAGCGGCCGCGTGCGCTACGTGGAGCTGCCCGGCGGCCGGATACCCGATTTACAGTTCGAAGGAGCGGACCGCATGTTGGCAGGCATCCACATCGGCGCCGCTGTCTACCGCCGCAGGGCCTTCGAGCGGGTAGGATCGTATGACGAGTCGATGCGCTACAGCGAGGACCACGACTGGTTTCTGCGCGCGCGCGAAGCGGGTTTGAAAATGCTCGTGCTGGCCGACGTGACCCTGCTGTACCGGATGCACGACTCCAACATGACGCGCCACGTGCCGCACCGGGATCAGATCCAGACCCTCCTCATGCATAAGTCCCTGCAGCGCCGGCGCCGGGCGGGGAGCGGGGCCGGGGAATTGCCCCCCTGGTCGACCTACGACGAGAAGCGGCGCAACGATGAGTGAGGAATTCGCGCCGCTGATCAGCGTGGTCATTCCGGCATACAATGCCGGGAAGTACCTGGAGGCCGCGCTGCGCAGCGTCGTGGAACAGGACTACAGGCCAGTGGAGGTCATTGTTGTCGACGACGGCTCGACCGACGCGACGGCCGCAGTGGCACGGTCGTTCGGCCCTCCGGTCCGGGTCATCGTCCAGCCGCACGCCGGAGCGGGAGCGGCCCGGAATGCGGGCCTGGCCGCGGCACGCGGCGGCTGGCTGGCATTTCTTGACGCGGACGACGTGTGGACAACGCACGCGCTGGCGCGCGGGGCGAATCTCCTGATGCGCGACCCGAATCTAGACCTGGTTTACGGCCAGGTGATCGAGTTTCGCCAGGAGCCCGACGGTCAGGTCGTCGAGAGCCCGCCGGTGGCCGGGATGGTGCCGGGCGCCACGCTGATCCGCAAAAGCGCATTCGACCGGGTAGGAGGGTTCCGCATTGACCTTCGTGTGGGGGAGTTTATCGATTGGGGCGCGCGCGCCAAGGAACTGAGCCTGAATATCGCCATCCTGCCCGAGCCCGTGCTGCGCCGCCGCATCCACACTCAGAACACGGGCGTGCGCGAGCGCGGCGCGCGCGCCGATTACGCCAGCGTGGTTCGCGACGCGCTCAAGCGGCGCCGGGAGCAGGGCCGGTGAACGCCGGCGAGTGCGCCGGCTGCCTTCCGACGGCGGAGCAGGTCCTGCTGCTGCGGGCCGCGCTGAGCGACGGGCGCGAGGCCGTGGCGGCGTGGGAGCAATGGGTGCGGCAAGGCGGCCTGGCCCAGCCCGATCGGGGATCGTTCCGTTTGCTTCCGCTGGTTCACAACAACCTCGCCGCGCACGGTTATCACGGTGCACAATCCGCCCTGTTGAAAGGCGCTCACCGGCAGGCGTGGAGCAAGAATCAGGTGCTGTTTCATGGGCTGCGTCCGTTCGTGGAACAGATGCGCGCCACGGGGACGCCGATGCTGTTGTTGAAGGGTGCGGCGCTGGCTTCCCAGGTGTACCCCGACGCGGGCTGCCGGCCGATGGAGGACCTGGATATCCTGGTCCCCATTTTCAACGCCCGCGAGATCTGGGAAAGGCTGGAGTCGGCGGGCTGGCGGGCGGTCCGCTGGCGCCCGCGTAAGCTACGGGAGAGTTTCTTCGCCTATCGTCACGCGATGGACTTCCAGAGCCCCGAAGGAGGCGGCCTCGACCTGCATTGGCATGCGCTGAATCTGTGCTGTAACTCGACGGCCGATGAACTGTTTTGGCAGGACCCCCAGCCGCTCGAGTTTCTGGGGATTCCCGTTCAAACCTGCAGCCCGACCGCGCACCTGCTCAACATCTGCGCGCACGGAATCGTCTGGAACGAGACGCCGCCCATCCGCTGGGTAGCGGATGCCGTGCTGTTGTTACGCCGCTTCCCCGGCGTGACCTGGGACCGGCTGATCGACGCCTCCATCGGCCTGGACATCGTCCCTTACCTGCGTCACTCCCTGGCTTTCCTGCGCTCGAATTTCGACGTCCCCGTCCCAGCCGAAGTGTTGAGGCGTCTGGAGGGCGCCCCGGTCAGCACGGCCACGGCCGCCGAATTCGCCCGCGAGACGGATCCCTTTGCCGTGCGCACGGCGTGGCAGGACCTGCTGACTTTTTACGCGCGCTGGCGCCGCTCGCTCGGCGGCGCTTCTCCGATTCTCAATTCGGCCGGCTTCGTGCGCTACCTCGAGTACGCTTTCGAGCGGGACAGCAGTTGGGCGCTGGCGCGCCAGTTGGTGCGCTCCGCGGCCCGTCGCCTGGCCACGAAAACGCTTTGAAACCACAGCGCCTCCCGCCGGTCGCAAGACCATTCAGCGGGTCCTCGACCCCTTTTCTCCAGGCTGTCGTAGCGCTGCGTAGGCGGATTCACGGGCCGCGGGATCGCCGGCATGGCGGTGAGTGGAAGCGGCGACCGCGGATGATCTATAGTCCCCCCGGGGATGGGAATCACCGGGAGATGGGCCAGCCGCCCGGCGAGCCGGCGGCACAGAGCTGAGACCGGGACGTGAGACATGTTCCCAGGTCAGATCCGTTTCAGCCCGCCGGCATGCCTCAGCTCGGGTCATCCGGAGAAACTGCACCACCCCTCCCCCATAGCCCTTTTCGCCGTATGGAATCAGCGCGACGCCGTTAGCCGCATTTGCGGCGGCGATGATCTCTACCGCAGCACCACCACCGAGGCGGTGGCGTGGCGAGTGACCCGCACGACTGCGGCGCCCTGATTTGCCATGACAGGGGTGTCATAGGGTTCGCCGTCGGCCGAATACACCCGGGCGTACTTCAGCCGGGCGGCGTCCGGCACGCGCACGGTGATCGTTGCCGCCTCCACGCCGGCCGCACCCCGCGAACGCTGCCGCGTGCGGGACGTCAGCGGGGCGACGTACTCGCCTGCGCCGTTGATGAACAGGTTGACGTCGTTGTCGCCGGTTGCGCCGACGCAGTGCGCCTCCAACACCTGGCGTTTCCCGATCAGGGTGTCGAACAGCGGCGCGTACAATTCCAGCATGTCCGCCGCTTGCGGATTCGGCTTTTGCTGCGAGATCGGGAACTGGTGCGCGATCATCTGCGGGAAAACGGCGAACTGCAACCGCAGTTTCAGTTGTTTTTCGAATTCCAGCAGGTCCGAGTCGTAGCTGGCACGCATGTGCCATGCCGAAACGGGCCGGTAGGGGGCCAGGTAGGCCAGCGCCGGCACGTAGTCGTTCTCATGGCAATAGCCATCCACGTCGCGCAGCACCTCCAGGCGGTAGAACTGGTTTACGAACACGCGCTTGCCCGCCTCGTGCGCAAGCCGGCAGACCGACTGCACCGCTTGGGCCACCGGAGCGGCCATGTTCTCGGCCGGCCGGTCCCCGATCATGGTGACGCCGTCGTAATGGCCGTAATCGTAGTAGCAGGCCCAGTCCAGGCGGTCGATGACGAAGCCCTCGATGCCGGGCAGACGGCGGAGGTGGCGGCGCACCTGCTCCTCGATCTCGGGCCACAACGAAAGCCCGTGGCGCGGATTCATAACCATAGCGCCCTCCCAGGTAGGGATGTCGCGATCCCGCTCGTCCTTGACGAGCGCGTCCGCGAATTTCTCCCTGAGGACGCGGTTGGCCGCGACCGCATCTCCCGTGGCGCCGCCCGTGCCGCCGTACTCAGTCACGTTTAGATAGGCGTAGACGCCGATGCCTTGAGCTCGCATCAAGCTGACGAATGCATTGATCTTTGCGTCGCTCATCTTTTCGCCGAGCTTCCACATGCGCGCGTAGGTGAAGGGTTCCCACTCGGCCGCATCGGGAAGGTAGTCGCCCAGCCAGGTGAACCAGAAACTGGACCACATGTAGCGCACGCTCTGCCGCGCCATCTCGGCGAAATCCGGATGATCCTGTATGTGGTGATACCAGAAAGTGCCTTCGGCGTTGCCGCGCGGCAGGGCGGGCTCGAAGTAAGCGGGGAAATCGCTGCTGTACACCTTTAGAGCGCCGCGATAGTCTGCGGCATGAGTGTAGAACAGCAGTCGCAGCGAGGCCGGCTTGCCGCCGCCCATGGCGCGGTGACCGAGAGTCAGGCGCAGCACGCGTCCGCCGATCCACTCGAACTGCAGATGCGGAATCTCCGCGTCGGCGGGCAGCGCCACCGTCAGCGCCTCGTCCGTTTTCGGGTCCAGCACGCTGATCAGAGGCAGCACGTAAGCCTGCCCGGTATCCCAAGCCTCTTTCCCGTAGCGCACGGGACGATAGGCCGGCTGCGCCGCGACGTCTATCTCGGGATCGTTCGACGGAGTGAAAGTCCGCAACCCGGGCGCGAGCACCGGCAGGTCGATGGTCACTTCGTATCCCACGCGCTTGCCCGAAGGGGTGAAGGAGAGGTCCCACCGCAGGCCGTTGCGGCCGGTGCTCCAGAGCGATGCCGTTGGCGCCCCGCCGGAGACATCGGTCACCTCATTGCGTACGCTCACGCGCGCCCGCTCGTCCAGCCACACCCGCGCTGCGGAGCGGATTCGAACCGGAATGCCCGAAGCGTCGAACTGGCAGATGAGGGGCCCGTTGCGCACGCTATCGACGGCGTGCGCCGGCACGGGCGAAGCCAAAAAGACCAAGGCGGCGAGCCACATGGCCGACAGGCTATCACTTTGTATGTTCCCGGATTTCCACATGGGTTGCCTGGCGACGCTGGATTCTGAATCCGGGCTGCGCGAGGATAGGAGCAACCATCGGGTTTGACGGGCTGTGGGCCTGCTGCCGCCGCGGCGGGCTGATGGTGTCGTCGATGCGGTTTTGGTAAACGCGATCGGGACGAAGAGGGAAAATCTATGAAGCCTCGCGAAAGAGTACTGACAGCACTTCGTCATCAGAAGCCGGATCGCTGCCCGGTGCAAATCAGTTTTACTCCAGAGTTCGCCGCACGACTGCGGGCGGATCTGCACCAGACCGGCAAGTCCGTCCATAACCCGCATGGGGGCGGCAACACTTACGAGTTGGAGCGCGCCTTGGGCGAGGACCTCTTACTAACTTCAGTAGGTTGGGCTAACTCGTATTACGCCAACGAGAGTTATGCAAACGGTGCGGATAGCTACACTGATGAATGGGGTGTGTATTGGCGAAACGCTCCGTACGAAACCCGATTCGGGCACGGTTTCTATACCGAAATGGCCAAGCACCCGTTGGCCGATGCGAGCGCGTTGGAAGCGTACCGTCCACCAGATCCATGCCGCCCCGAGCTATATCTCGAAGCGGAACGCCTGATTACCGATCACAAACGGGATTACTGGATTGTAGGCGTGACGGTAACTACAATTTTCGAGACAGCCTGGGCGCTGCGCGGACTGGAACGCATGCTCTTGGATTTCGTGGAAGATCCAGAACTGGCGGACCGCCTTCTCGATATCCCTTACCGCTATCACTTGACTGCGGCCAAGCGTCTAGTGGAATTGGGGGTGGACATGATCTGGACTGGCGACGACGTCGGCGCGCAGCACGGCATGTTAATCTCACCTCACACGTGGCGAAAGTTCTTCAAGCCCCGCATGGCCGAGTTCATCAGTACGCTAAAGAGCATCAATCCCGCAGTCAAGGTGGCATATCACTCGGATGGCAATATCGAGCCGATCATTCCAGAGCTGGTCGAGATTGGAGTGGACGTTCTCAATCCCATTCAACCAGCTTGCATGGACCCTGCCAAGCTAAAGAGGCAATATGGCGCCAATCTATGTTTCTGGGGCACTATCGACGAACAGTACACGCTTCCGTTCGGGACACCCGAGGAGGTCAGAGTGCAGGTGCTTGACCGTATTGCTACGGTCGGCTACGATGGCAGCCTGATTCTGGCGCCGACCCACCATGTGCAATTGGACACCCCGCTCGAAAACTTCTGGGCCATGGTCTACGCCGCCACCGGCCGGCACTTGCCGGTCACGGAACGGGAGACCATTCAGGAAGCGCATAGAGGATAGATTTGGGCACGTACAGGACGGTTGCCGGGCGGTGGCAATTCGTCGAGAACCCGCGCAGCGCCGGTTCCATTGCCGGCGTCGCCAGCATCGCAGAGCCGGTACGCGGCCCAGACTTTGCGCCAGCCGCGTGGATCGCATCCTCGCCCGCGAACATTGGACGCCGGCTGACTCGCGTTGGGGAGGGGGCGCGCGACAATGCCGCAGTCCCGCGCCAGGGCGGTCGATGCCCTGAACCAGGTCCATCCCCTCGCGGACGGTGATATGGTGGGCTGTAAAACAGACTCAGTGATGACATCGACGGCAACGGACGCCCGGCCGTGGGTGTTCGGGGCGCAGTTCAAGTCTCAACGAGGAACATGAAGCCGATCAATCCGCCTTTCTCACGACGTGCGCTGCTGGGCGGCGTGACCGCCGCGGCCAGCGCTGTCGGTCGGCAAAGCACCGTTCCCTCCAAGCCGAACGTCATCGTGCTGCTGTTCGACGATCTGGGAACGCAGGACCTTGGGTATCTCGGCGCCAGCGACCTCAAAACGCCCAATATCGACCGTCTCACCGCGGCTGGAACACTGTGCCGAAACTGGTACTCAAACGCTCCGGTCTGCGCACCGGCACGCGCGGCGCTGCTGACGGGCCGATACCCGATCCGGGCTGGTGTCGGTAATAATGGCCAACCGCTGAGGCACGCGGAAAAGACGCTCGCGTCTCAACTGAAGGATAGCGGGTACGACACTGCACTGACTGGCAAATGGCACCTCGGCAGCACACCCGAGACGGTCCCGAATGCTCACGGCTTTGACTACTTTTACGGCTTTCACGAAGGCTGTGTCGATTACTACTCACAGCGCTTCTATTGGGGCGAGCCGAGACGGGTGAACTTCCACGACCTGTGGAGGAATCGCGAGGAGATCTTCGAAGACGGCCAGTACTTGACCGAACGGATTGGCGAGGAGTCGGCATCGTTCATCGCGCGCCGGCGGCAATCGCCGTTTTTCCTCTACACCGCGTTCAACGCCGTTCATTACCCGATGCATGCGCCGCGGAAGTACGTGGAGCGCTTTCCCAATCTCGATCCGGAGCGGCGCATGTACGCGGCGATGCTCTTGGCCGCCGATGATGCGATCGGCAAAATCATCAACACCCTGGAACGAACGGGGCAGCGCGACAATACGCTGATCTTCCTGCTGGGCGACAATGGCGCCACTCGGGAACCGCGAGCCGGCCTGCGCCAGGAGCCGGCGAAAGCGGGGCTCAATGCCGGGCGCGGCTTCAAGTTCAGCACCTTCGACGGGGGCATGCACGTTCCGGGCATGGTGAACTGGCCGGGACACGTTCCGGCCGGACGCAAGATCGATCAGGTCGTGATGACGGCGGACATCTTCCCCACGGTATGTCATCTGGCCGGCACGCCTTTGCCCGGCGACCGGATTTACGACGGGCGGAACATCTGGCCCGTGCTGACCGAGGATCGAAGCTCGCCGCACGAGTTCGTGGCCTGGGCAGAGGGTCCCCAGTTGGCGATCCGAAAGGGGCAATGGAAGTTGGTGCAGAACGGCATCGTCCACGACGGAACGCCGCCAGGGGAGAAGCCTCTCGAAGGAGACGATGCGGTGTTTCTTTCTGATATCGAGCAGGACCCGAAGGAAACCACGAACTTGCGGAGACGGCACCCCAACGTCACGGATGAATTGCAGACTCTCGTGGCGCGCTGGCGCAAGGAAGTGGAGACGTTTTAGAAGTTGCGGGCGGAGTGAGGCGTGCCGGATGTGATGTCTCAACAGGCCTGTTTCTTCGCGGATCGCTTGCGGCGATGGATTGCCGATGCCGGCGTCAACTTCGCGATTTCCGCCGAATCGCGTTCGTCAAATACGGCAGCCTAGCCAGCGCCGCAGCATTTCTTGAATTTGCGGCCGCTTCCACATGGGCACGGGTCATTTCGACCGGTAGCCTGAGTTGCGGAAACTCCGCCGGCCCTTTCGCGGACGATCTGCATAAGATCCGCCGCTGGACGCCCGCTCCTTAGTAGTTTCGCCATGGCCCGCATGTAGGGGTCGATGTAATTGAAGAATCGCTTGTATCCAGCGCAGAGGTAGTTCAGGCCTGGCTCACCTTCGGGCGTCTGAATGAAGCGATGTTTGGGACACTCGCCATTGCAGGCGAATCGAACCTCGCATTGCTGGCAATATACGGGCAGTGTGGTCAGCTTCTCATTGCCGAACTGGACCTGCTGCGAAGCATGAACCATTTCTCCAAGAGTCTGATCCATGATGTTGCCTAAACGGTACCTGGGATAGACGTAGTGATCGCAGCTATAGAGATCTCCGTTGTGCTCAATCGCGAGGGCCGCTCCGCACTTTTCCGCAAAGACGCAAAGCGAGGAGCCTAAGTCCATCCAGTTTCCAAGGGCGACGTCGAAAAGTTGAACAAAAACTCGCCCGATATCCTGGCGCGCCCATTCATCGAAAATCTCGCACAAGAATCGCCCGTATTGCTTCGACTCCACGCTCCACGAAGTAACTGGCGATGAGTCAGTAGACTTCTCACCAATAACAGGAGGCTGGTCCAGACTCAAGCCGAGCAGCTTCATTTGCGGTGCAGCGTGCCGCTCGACGAGCGGAATGAACTGAATGAATCCGCTGCCCATCTCCTTGAGAAAGCGGTACACGTCCAAAGGCCGCTGCGAGTTAGCCCGATGCACGACGGTCAGAGTGTTGAACTCGACCTGTTCCCTCTTCAGCAGCTCCATCCCGCGAACCACCGCATCGAAAGAGGACTTTCCGCCCTTGTCTACGCGGTACCGGTCGTGCAGCTCCCGTGGGCCATCGATGGAGATTCCGATCAGGAACCGGTGCTCGGCAAACAGATCGCACCACTCGCCGTTGAGCAGCACCCCATTGGTTTGCAGCGCATTCGAGATCTTCTTTCCGTTCGCGTGTTTCTCTTGCAGCGCCACGACCTTACGGAAGAAATCGACTCCCAGCAGTGTCGGCTCGCCGCCCTGCCAGGTGAATGCCACTTCAGAGCCCGGCTGCGCCTGAACATATTGACGGATGTACTCTTCGAGCACCGCATCGCTCATGCGCCACTTGCGCTCGTCTGGGTATAGCTTTTCCTTGTCTAGGTAAAAGCAGTACTTGCAGTCGAGGTTGCAGATCGGCCCGATTGGCTTAGCGAGAACGTGGAACCCTCCCCCATTGGGTGGAATCCGATTCATGATCGAAGTATAGAAGCCTGTGACCCGGCGCCGCGAGTAACCTGCTGGCCAGCCACTCGGAACCATCGGCGGATAAGGGCCCAGGGCCGGCTGCTCCGCGGTTGTATGGACTTGCGTGTAGAATCGGTCTTCATGGTTCTCGATCGCAGAAGCTTTCTCCTTTCGGCCGCGTCGAGCGCTATCGCCCCTGCCGCCGCACGCCCCGCGGGCGGCCCGGTTGTGGCCCTTTTTACGGGTGACGACCGCCGCCGCAATGTCAGGTTGGCGCTGGAGGCCATCGACGATCAGATCCGCGCGCGACTCCGCCATCACGCTTACGTCCTGGTCAAGCCCAATGACGTCGCCGTCAATAACCAGCTCGGCTCAACCCACGCCGACGCTCTGCGCGGCATTCTCGACTACCTCGAGCCGCGCTGGCGTGGCCCCGTCGTCATCGCCGAAAGCTCGCGCGACAATACCCACGATGCCTTCGACCACTTCGGCTATCGCCGCCTCCCCGCCGAATACCGCCGCTGCCACATCCAGCTCGTCGACCTGAATGAGGAGCAAGAGCGCTTCATCCCCCACCAGATCGTCGATAAGGACCTCCACGCCATCCCCGTCCGCCTCGCCGGTCGGCTCTTCGACCACGACGCTTTCGTGCTCGGCTGTGCCCTGCTGAAGGTCCACGACTACGCCGTCGCCACCCTTTCAGTCAAGAACCTCGTCATGGCCGCCCCGCTGCACAGTCCAGGCGCCGACCCCCGGAAGTTCCATCACAAAGCCCTGTACCACGCCGGCTACCGCCAGATGCACCTCAACCTGCTCTCCACGGCCCGGCTTCTGCAACCTTATTGGAACGCCACGGTCATCGACGGCTTCGAGGGCATGCAGGGTGCCGGCCCCCTCGACGGTACGCCCGTTCCCTCGCGCCTCGCCATCGCCTCCACTGACCCGGTGGCGGCCGACCGCGTGGGCGTCGAAGTCATGGGCATCAACCCCGAATGGGTCGGCTATCTCAACTACTGCGCCGCGGCTGGCCTGGGCGTTTTCGACCTGTCCTCCATCCAGCTGCGGGGCAACGCTGCACCCGCCGCCGTCCGCCGTATCTACCAGCTGCACCCGCGCATCGAGCGCCAACTCGAGTGGATGGGCCCGCTCAAGGGCTGAACCAGAACGCGCGGCTGCTGACCAACGCGAGCCGGGGATGAAGAGGAAATACTCCCAGGATGAGCGTGGGATCAGCCGAAATCGCGGTGCCCCCCTCCCACCGCTCCCGGGGTTGTCGGGTGCTCCGCCAACGGGTGTGGACAAGTTGTTTTGGCCGCTCCCTGTCTTGGAATTATATCGGGCCAAAACTAGGCTCGATCCGCCCGTCTCTCCCGCAGCAATTCGATCATATCTCGTTGTTTTTATTGGATTTAGATGGAGCCACCCGCCGGGATCGAACCGGCGACCTGCTGATTACGAAATGGCTGGTGGATCGTCCATGCCGTCCACAGCTTCCGTTTTTCAAACACTTACGAGTGCCGTCGTGCTGCTGCGTCCACGAACACGGGGCGATAGTCCACCGGCATTGCCACTGCTTTTGCCACTGTTTTCAACTCCCCTGTCGCACCGCTCACCACGGCATGAATGAGTGAATGACTGCCTGCCTGAGTCGCGGTTCGTCACGGCATCGGTCGCAAACGAGATTGCGTGCTATCCGCAATTTGCGTACACTGTGACCATGCGGGCGGCGCTGGACACACCGCCGGTCACGGTCGTCGAGACAGAGCTGTTTCTGAAAGATGCGGCGACTCTCCTGCCGCCGCCGGTCCGCGCGGAGTTGGTCTGGTTCCTTGCGTTGAACCCTGAAGCCGGGAACATCATCCCCGAGACAGGCGGTGTGCGAAAGCTCCGCTGGGCTCTGCCTGGGCGTGGCAAGCGAGGCGGCGCGCGGGTAATCTACTACTTTCACAACGAGCGCGTGCCGCTGTTTCTCCTGGCTGCGTACGGCAAGAGCGAGAAAGCGAACCTGAGCTAGGCCGAGCGCAACGCGATGCAGCGGATCATCCCGCTGCTGGTGTCAACCTATGGCGCGAAAAGATGAGGGGCAAGACGACGATGGCGAACAAGAAAGCGACCAAGCGAACGGGGACGGTGAAGAGAACGGCACGCCGTCCGGCGGTAGGCGCACGCATCATCGAGGGACTGGAGCAGGCGGTGGCGTGGACGCAGGGCCAGACCGCCGGTGCCCAGGTCACCGTGGTTCAGGTGCCGCGCGCCGACGTCCGCGAAATCCGCCGCGGCATGGGCCTGAGCCAGTCTCAGTTCGCCGCGAAGTTCGGCTTCCCGCTGGCCACGCTGCAGAACTGGGAACAGGGCCGCGCCCGGCCGGATACGCCCACGCGCGTGTTGCTCGCTGTCATCGCGCGGCATCCAGAAGCTGTCGAGGACGTCCTCGGCAAGGCAAGCTGAGGCGCAGAACGCACTTATCCGATTCAAGAAGTCGATCCGGATCGCGCCAGGCATTCGCATTAACCTAAGCAAGACCGGCGTCGGCATGAGCGTCGGCCCGCGGGGCCTGAAACTGGGCAGCGACGGCAAGGGCCAACGAGATGTCGCCGAACAGATCGGAGTGAATACGACGAGCGTCTTCAAATGGGAGGCGAACACGGCCGCATCAGAGATCAGGTACATGCCCGTCTTCATCCGATTTGGCGGCTACAATCCACTACTAGAAGCGAGGGCGCTGGCTGAGCAGTTGGTCCGGCATCGAACATGCCTGGGGTTGTCGCAGAAAGCTGCGGCGCTGGAACTCGACGTTGACCCAAGCACGTTGGCGAGGTGGGAGCAAGGTGAGAGGGAGCCCAAGGGCATCCTGCTGGGCCGTGTGGAGAGGCTCCTCCAGAATGGGGAGGCATCGAACGCACGGCGTGCAGGTTGGGCCGAAGCCAGCTCTCGAGCCGGGCCGACGATCCCGGAATTGAGCGAGTTCCCGGGGTGCCGTCAACCATGCACATCGGTGAGTAGGGCGTGACATGGGCGAGTGGCAGTTGTGACGTGCATCAGCGGACCGAAGCCGACTTTTCAGGAGTAATCTGAGCCGCATCGCGATCGCCGGCATGACAGGGCACCATCCGCGTGGACATCAAGTCAGGGTTCTCGATCGCAGATGCGGTTGGTGCACGCCCCCAGCGTCTCTTGGAATTAAACAGACTAAGCGCGCCTCGGAATCGGCGGCGAGGCAACATGAGCACAGGCCCGACTGGAAGTGGCTGGCACCTTCCGCCTTGTGGAGTCAACCGGCCGTAGAAGGTGGATTTTAGTGATCTAAAGGCCTGAAAAGCTCTTATAATAGCTGCCAGAGGCGAGATCGGAGGGTCCCATGTGGATGGGGCACCAGTGCGCTGTCGCGTCTGGCACATCATGGAGTGAGCGTGGTGGCGCCGTTCATGCGATATCGCATGGAAATGGGGTGCTGCGAGCGCGCCGCCTTGCCTGGCTGTCGATGCGCACCTGCGCCGTTGTTGTGGCAGCCCTATGCGCGCTCTTGGTGCTGCCTCCCGCAAAAGGGCTAGACGTTCTTGCAGCTCTGCTGCGGCAACACATGGCGGAACGGATCGATCCGCGCGTGCGCGCGCAGGCGGACATGCAGACCATGGTGCCGGTCTTCCTGGTGCTGACCGAACAGCCGCAGGGCGCGATCCTGGAGCGGGCGCGGGCGTTGAGCAACCTGAAAAACCAGGCGGCCGAGGAGCGCTACCGGCGGACGCTGCAAAGCGACACGGCGAGCGCGGAGGAGGTACGGCAGGCGCGGGCGGGGCTGGACGCGATCACGCTCGCGATGCGGCAGGAGGCTTTCCGCGAGATCGAAGCCGAGATCGGGCCGCAGCAGGCGGCGGTGGAAAGCCGGCTGCAGGGATTGGGGGCGACGCGGATCGGGCGCTACAACGGCATCAACATGCTGACGGCGGAGGTGCCGAGCGGGGCGCTGGCGGCCCTGGAGGCGGATTCGGCGATCGCGCGGGTGTGGCCGGTGGAGAAACTGCAAGCGCTGATCGTGAACAGCGTGCCGGCCATCGGCGCACCGACGTTTTGGACAAACGGCTACACGGGCGCGGGCGAGTCGGTGGCGGTGCTGGACAGCGGGGTGCGGACGAACCACCCGGCTTTTGCGGGCAAGACGATCAACAGCCAGGTGTTCCTCAGCTACGGCAGCACGGACCCGTGTTTCGCCGACAACGCGAGCTCGCCGCAGGACCTGATGGGGCACGGCACGCACGTGGCGGGGATCGTGATGAGCCAGGGATCGATGGAAGGGAGCATCAATTGGACGCACTACCAGGGCGTGGCGAAGGGGATCGACGCGCTGTACAACCTGAAGATCGGGTACCTGATCGCGCTGACGCAAGCGTGCTCGGGCGAAACGACCGAAAAGCTGGCCGTGGCGGACATGCGGGACGTGGCGGACGCGCTGGACTGGCTGGTGGCCAACTCTCCCGCCTCAGTCGTGAACCTCAGCTACGGGCTCCCGACGAACACGGCGGGTGATCTCGGCGCGCAGATGTTCGACTACTACACCGACACATACGACCTTTCGGCCGCCATCGCCGCGGGCAACTCCGGGACCGACTACGCCGATGTCAGCACTCCGTCCATCGCATACAACGTGCTTTCGGTGGGCAACTGGGATACCGGCGGCTTGCCAAACAACAGCCACGAAGTCATGAACCCCACAACTAGTACCGGGCCCACCGAGGACTATCGGCAGAAACCCGACATTGCAGCGCCGGGCACCAATATCTACTCAACGGC
>JBKQPG010000066.1:0-73394 GCA_052145115.1 Bryobacteraceae bacterium | reverse complement strand
CCCACAGTTCCCACAGCTCAACCAGCAGGAATAGACTGACCAATGACCGAACACACGACCGCTACCAAAGTGTCCCTTTCGATGCGCAGTCGTGTCTCAGGGGAGGGGTGCAGTACAGGCTGACCCGCTGGCAAATGCGGTCGTATTGTCTGGAATCAGTGCAGGGATAACGAATACGGGCCGCTGGAAGCTCAGCCGTCAGACACACGGCCTTCCACTCAGCCCCACTTCGAGGGTATTAGAAAGGCTCGGGCTCCCGCTGGGGGCTGGGTGGCACATTCGGTAAATTTCATGGTACTGTGACAGCAAAATCGGATCGTCTGATGGTATGCTCATTTTCTGCGGGAGATTTTCATGGCGACTGCGCAAATGGCACCCAGGTATGAACGCGCCTCCGTACGCCATCCGGATGCGCGAGGCCACCGCATCCGGACGGGTGTGAGCCTGGAGGGCATCTGCGAGCGGACCAAGATCAGCCGGCACTTCCTGGAGGCCATCGAGGAGCGCGCCTACCACCGCTTGCCGGGTGGTATTTTCGATCTGAGTTACATCCGGCAATACGCAGAGCAGATTGGCTTTAGCGCGGAATCCCTGCTGGAGGATTACAGGTTGCGAGTGGGCGCCAAGGAAGCCCCGTCGAGCCTGCATCCGGCCGCGACAAGAACTAAGACCTGGTGGAAAGCGCTGCTGTAAGCCGGCCGCAGCAAGCTGGCGTCAGGGGAGTGGGCGGGGTTTAGGCGGAGAAGCGACGAGCCCGCCCGCCAGGCCGATTGAGAATCTGGTTTGTTCTCCGTGGCGGGATAATGGGGAACAAGGCCTAAAGTTTATCGGCCGAGTGCCGATAAAGTGCATAGGAGGCCCGGATTGAGAGAGCACTCGAATCGGGGCAACTTCGATGCGCATCGATGACAATCAACTCTCGGGGATCGGTCCCGCCGCTACCGGCGCCAGCCAGAATGTCCAATCCGCCACGCAGCCTGGCGCGCCCAATGCCAAGCCCGGGGAGCTAGTCACCGGAACAGATGAAGTCCACCTTTCGGCCGTTGCCGATCAGGTGGGCAATTTGAATGCCGCGCCCGAAGGGGCAACGAAGGTCGCCGAGTTGGCCAAGCTGTATCAGAGCGGCCACTACAATCCGGCTCCGGAAAAGGTGGCCGATTCGATCATCAACGACATGCTGGCTGGTTCAGGATCGTCGTAGTCTGAACCACTCGCTGCAGCCGGCGAACTCAACCTCGACTTCGCCATCTCGAATCGGAACAGGATGATGATTGCCGCCGCCGGCGTCGATCCCGAAGCGGGCGGTGTCGGAACGCAGGACCGGGAGGGGAAGGCGCATGAGTCAGATGACCGGCCAGGAAACGCAACCGTCCCCGGGCGATGGCGACCAGGCGATGGCACGGCTGGATCGGTTGCTGGCGCACCTGCGCGCCGCCGAGGCGCGGTTGCGGAACTTGAGCCGGGAAAACATGGCCCCCCTCGGCGAGTCGATTTTCGCGGCTGCGGAAGAGCTTCGGGCGCTGCGCGGGACATTGCGCCCGGGCGCATCGAGGAGACTGCCTCAAGAGCCGTTGCAGGCCCGAATCATGGAGCTCATCCCCCTCAGCCGCCGCGTGCGGACGCTGTTCGACGCCGCGAGAAGCTTCCATGCCGCCTTGCTCAAGATGCATCAAACGGAGCAACACGGCTACAGCGGACTGATGGATCTGCCCGGTGCGCGCAACCTGGCGACGTTTCCGCACCGCATGGAGATGCGAGGCTGACCCATGTCGTCTCTGTTCTCCGTACTCAGCATCTCGTCGAATGCGCTGGGCGCCTTCACGCAGGCCATGAACGTGACGGGCGAAAATACCGCCAACGCCTCCACGCCGGGTTACGCCAAGCAGGTCGCGCAGCTCGTAGCGCAGCCCTTTGACACGCAGTTGGCGGTGGGTGGCGGCGTCCGCTACGGCGGGACTGTCGACACGCGGGATCAATATGCCGAGCAGAACGTGCGGCAGTGCGTGAGCGCCCAAGGCCAGGCCACGCAGGAGCTTCAACAGTACACCAGTCTCCAAGACGTCTTCCCGGTTGACGGGCAGACGGGCATCTCCGTAGCGCTGAGCGGGTTCTTCAACGCATTCTCGGCGCTCACAACGGCGCCCAACGACGCCGATCTCCGGCAAACCGCGCTCGACAGCGCGCAGCAGGTCGTCCAGGCGTTCAACCAATCCATCACTCAATTAAACGAAGTGAGTGACGGCGTTGAGCAGACCTTGACGGAACAGGTCGGCCAAGTGAATCAGCTGGCCCAGCAGATCGCCTCCATCAACCAGCAGATCGAGCAGAACGCGAGCGCGGCCATCGATCCGGGCCTCAGCGCACAGATGTCCTCCACGCTGCAACAGCTGGCGCAGTACGCGGATGTGAGCGCGGTCAAGCAGGACAATGGCACGACGAACGTCAACATCGGCCAGTCGTCCATCGTGAGCGGGGACCAGGCGCAGGCCCTGCAACTGGTTCCCGGCAACGGCCAGATGAGCGTGGAGGACAGCCAAGGCAATAATGTCGCCGCGGGACTTCAGTCCGGCAGCCTGCAAGCCGTCCTGAACATGACCAGCACGGTTCTGCCCTCCACGCTGGCGAATCTGAACCAAATGGCGCAGAGTTTCGCCACGGCGGTGAATGGCGCTCTGGAGGGGGGCGTGGACCAGTCGGGCGTCCCGCAGGCCAACTTGTCGGCACAGGACCTGTTCAGCTTCAATGCGGCCGCTGGCGCCGCGGCGACGATGAGCGTCAATCCGCTGACCACGTCACAACTGGCCCTGGCCGATCCGGCGTCCCCGGGAGGAGACGCGGTCGCCGTGCAGATCGCGAATCTGCAGCAGGCCACGAATCTGATCCCCGGCCAAACGCAAACCTTAAGCGACTATTACGGCAGCCTGGCGTCGCAGGTGGGACAGCTGGTCTCGAACGCGCAGAACGACCAGACCACCACTGAGAGTCTCACGGCGCAGGCGCAGTCATCGTGCCAGAACGTGGAGGGCGTCAGCCTGGACGAGGAGGCGATGAACCTGCTCGAGTACCAGCGCGGCTACGAGGCCATGTCGAAGGTCGTGGAAACCATCGACGAGATCACGTATGAGTTGATCAATGATATGGTCCAATGACGATTCAGGACCGCTGCTTTTCGGGAGAATTGCAAAATGACCCCCTTGGTTTCTAACAGTCAGAACGCGTTGTTCATCAGCCAGCTCAACGTGCTCAACCAGGAGATGTCCACGGCGCAGCAGGAACTGGCCAGCGGCAAGAGCGTGCAGTACGCTTCCGACGCTCCGGCAAGCGTTCCCGCGATCGTGCAGAACCAGACTCAACTGGCCAGCGTGGAACAGAGCCAATCCAACCTCAACACGCTCAACTCGGAAGTCACCATGGCCAGCAGCGACCTGGAGAATGCCGCGACCATGATGGACACCATCAACTCCATCGCCACAGAGGGGGCCAGCAGCACGACCGACGCCCAGACCCGTCAGACGCTCGCGGGCCAGGTCCAGTCCTTGGAAACGCAGATGGTTGGGATCGCGAATTCGACCAACGAGGGACGTTACCTGTTCGGCGGCGACGACGATTCGACGGCCCCGTATTCGATCGACTACGCCAACACGCCGCCTTATTCCGCCAACACGGCCGCGCAAGCCACCAGAATGGGCATCGATGCGATGGGCAACACGTTCCCCATCGCCATGACGGCCACGGACATCTTCAATAACGCCGATCCGACCCAGAATATTCTCCAGGGCATCGAAAACCTGCGTCAGGGCTTGCTGAACAACAGCACCGCCGACATTGGAAGCGCCGCCACTCAGCTCGCCACGGCGGACCAGCATTTGAGCACTGTGCAGGCCTTTTACGGGAACGCGCAGAGCACGATCACTTCCGCTCTCAACACTGCATCCACGTTGCAACTGAATCTCCAGACACAGCAGTCGCAGCTCACCGACGCGGATCAGGCGCAGGTCATCACCACCGAGCAGACGGCGCAAACCCAGGAGAATGCGATGCTTGAAATGCAGGCTCAACTGCCGCGCGGCTCGCTCTTCGACATGCTGGGTTAGCTCTCGCCACGTCCGGCCAGTGAGCGTCAGTGCGCGGTCGGCCGCAGCGCCGCCTGGATCACGGCAGAACAGGGAAGGCGCACCCTTCGGCTTTGAGAACGCATCCCTTCGAGCAGGCCCTGGCGCCCTGAACCGGTGCGGCGCTGGTCAGCGATCCTTCCCGCCGAGGCCCGCGAATTCCTCTTTCACGAGCCGGCCCGCGGCGTCAAACTCGAACGAAGCGCTGAAGGGCGCTTCCTCCGGCTGACCGAACCGCAGGTCGGAGATTCGAACGATCGTCCCGCCCTCTATGCGCGGTGAAGGAACGGCGCGCCAATACGGGAAACGGGTGAATTGCAGGAAGATGCGTCCGGTCTCCGAGGCGCGAATGGCTGCTTCCTGAGGCAGGGGCTGGTCGGGCTTCATGAATGTGCGTCCGGCATCGGGATCGAACTCAGCGAGCAGGTCGATCGGAACGAGACGCCAGGCTCTCCCCGTCTCCACCACGCCGGTCCACCGCCAGGGTGCGGAGGGCAGCGGCATCGCGGCCACGCGGAGCGGGGCATGGGTGTCGTAGAGCCGCGATTCCAGAGCGCCGACGGCCTGGGCGTGGAACACCCCGCGCAGCGTGAGGAAACCGCACAGCACGAAGAGCACGACCCAGGCGCCGCGCTGTCCCGAACCACGCCGGGCGCCGATTTCGCTGTCCACCAGCCGCACCAGCAGCGGAGCCAGAGTGCCGATCAGCAGAATCGCCCAGATCCAGAGATCGACGATGAACACCCAGTCCAGCCGGTACCAATCGGCGGAGAATGGGAGCAGAAAACGGATCCCGTAGGTATTCAAGTAATCCAGCAGCAGGTGGCTGATAATACCGGCAAACACGGCCAGCCACGCACAGGCGAATGGTTGCCACCCGGAGCGGCGCCGGCGCGCGAAAAACCACCAGACGGGCAAGGGCAACAGGGCCAGGATGGGAGCCAGCACGAAGGAGTGAGTCCAGCCGCGGTGGTACTCCAGATACGGGAGCCTTCCGGCGATCGCCGTGACCACGTCAATGTCGGGCAGATTGGCCCCGACAATGACCAGCTCCGTGGCTCGAGCGCCCAGCCGGTTCAATCCGACGCGGGCCAGCATGAGCCCGACCAGGGAGTGGGTGAGATTATCCATAAGGCGGTTCCCGCCGCTCCCCGATTCAAAGCGCTGGCGGCAAGCGGGCAGATGCCTATATTGTGGTCCATGGAGGGCTCAGGCCGCAGTTTGTCCGCGTTGGCCACGGTCCCGGCCGGCCGCTGGGAGGCCGGCGGCCCCGGCTACGCCGTCCGCCGCCTGCAAGACTGAAAGAAACCACAATTGCGGCCGGAGCTGCATTTCGGTAAGGTCGAGAAAAGGCTCTTCTTATGATTCGATTCCGGGTGGTTGGGTTTGCTGTTCTCGTGCTGGCGATGCTGGCCTGCCTGGTTGCGCTGCCGGGCTGTAGGAGGAAATCGCGGAAGGATAAGGTCGTGGCCATGGGAGTTCCGGTGGACGTCGGTCCCCTCACGTACACGGCGATCGAGTCCGAATGGCGCGACACGCTGGAATCCAGCAGCGGCCAGCGCATACCGAAAAACAGGTTCCTGTTGATTCACGTCGCGGTCGCGAACAACGCTCCCGAGGAGCGGGCCGCTCCGCTGCTGCAATTGGAAGACGCGAAGGGGCAGATCTACCCGGAGATCAGCGAAGGCGATGGCGTGCCGGAGTGGCTGGGTTATCTGCGCTTGCTGCAGGCGAGGGAGAATCGCTCCGGGCGGCTGCTGTTCGACGCGCCCCCGGGCGCCTACCGGCTGCGCGTGGCAAGCGGAGGTGAGCCCGAAACCGAGCAGACGGCCCTGATCGAGATACCATTGGAGCTTGGTACGGGCGCGCCGACCGGTTCCGGCGTCGCCAGTTTCGGTGATGCCGTGGCGAATCCTCAGATCCCCGCGTCCGCCCCGCCGGCGAAGAAGTAGTCCGACGAAAGGACAGCAGCGTGCGCCGTCCCGGCAGATGGCTTCTGGCGCTCCTGGCGCTGCTCACGGCCGCCCCGGCTGCGCCCCCTAAAGTGGCAATCGTCGACGCCATTCTTCACGACCAGCGCGAAGATGGCCCGGAGATCCCCGCGAGCTACGAGTACGTGCCCGGTGAACTGCTCTACCTGAGTTATCGCATCGCCGGCTACACGGTAAGGAACGACGCCGTCGACCTGCGCTGGCAGATGTATCTGACCGATCCGGACGGACTGCTGCTGGCGCCGATTTCCGACGGCGCGGTGCGGGAAGAGGTTTCGGTGCACGACAAGGATTGGCTGCCCAGAGTGGACCAGACGATTGCCCTTCCGCCGGAGTTGTACGCCGGGGGCTTCGCGATCCATCTGCGCGTCGCTGACGAGCTTGCGCAAGCCACCGCCGAACGCGTCCTCCCGTTCCGCGTGCGGGGCCGCGCTCCGGAGAAACTCCCGGGCATCACCGCTCGAGGCGTGCGGTTTTACCACGGCGAGGACGATGCCGTGCCGCTCTCTGCCGCGATCTACCGGCCCGGGGAAACGCTCTGGGCGCGCTTCGAGATCACCGGCTATTCGCTCGGCGAGCACAACGCGTTCGACGTCGAATACGGGCTGGCCGTCTACGGACCGTCCGGCAACCTGCTGTACGACCAGCCCGTCGCGGCGCAGGAACACGATGCTCCCTTTTACCCCAAGCGCTGGCTCCTCGGCGGATTCAGCCTGAGCATCAGTCCCAGCCAGCCGCCGGGCGAGTATCGCGTCACGGTGCGGGTGCGGGACAAACTGGCGAAGACATCCACGGAGCAGTCCGCGAGCTTCCAGGTGAGGAACTGAGACCTGTTCCGGAGCGCTACGCTCAGCTCGCCGGCGGCAGGCCCGAGCCGAAGCCGCCGTCCACGACGATGGCCGCGCCGGTGACGAACGATGCTTCGTCGCTGGCCAGGAACACGGCCACGCGGCCCACCTCCTCCGGCCGCCCGATGCGCCACAGGGCATGCAGCTTACCCGCCGCTACCCGCGCCGCCGCAGGGTCCGGCTGAGCCTGGAAGTAGCCTTCCGCCAGCCCCGCGTCGATGTAACCCGGGCAGATGCAGTTCACTCGAATGCCCTCCTTGCCATGGTCAATCGCCATCGCCTTGGTAAGCCCGATGATGGCTGCCTTCGTGGCGCAATAGCCGGCGCACAACGGCTCCACGAAGAACCCGTTCACCGACGACATGTTGATGATGTTGCCCTTCGTTTCCCGCAGGCGCGGCAGAAAGTACTTCGAACAAAGAAACACGCCGCCGAGGTTCACCGCGATCTCACGGCTCCACTCTTCGAACGTCGTGTCCTCAATCGTCTTGTTGACCTGGATGGCGGCATTGTTGAGCAGTACGTCCACTCGCGAGAAACGACCGAGCGTGCGCGCCACCAGGCGCTCCACCGATTCCGGTTGTGCAACGTCAGTCTCCACCACGAGGGCCGTGCCGCCCTGGGCTTCGACCATGCCGGCAGTTTCCTGCGCCCCCGCGGCGTTGATGTCGGCTACAACGACCGCGGCCCCCTGCCTGGCGAATTCGAGGGCGCTGAAGCGTCCGATGCCCGCGCCCGCTCCGGTGATGACCGCGACCCGGTTCTGCAACTTCATGTTTACCCCCTGACGGCTCATTGCCTACGATAGCCGAATTCCCGGCTGCCGGCGTCCCCCCTGCGCGGGTCGCGGCCAGGTAGTGGCAGCGTACAGCAACTCGCGTAAAACCAATGATGTGCAATCGCCAGATCGCCATCGCGAGCGAATCGGCCGCGCCTGGCCATGCCTCGCGGACGATCTGCGCTATCGGCGGAGATTACCGGCCCACTACGCCCACTAGCGTTCTTAAGGACCGGCTCGTCATGGCACTGTTTCGGACCCGCAGCGCCGCTGTTTTCGGCATCGACGCCCAACCGATCGAAGTCGAGGTGGATCTCTATCCCGGCGGGTCCCAGCGCGATTTCGTCGTCGTCGGGATGCCGGACCTGGCCGTGCGCGAGAGCCGCGAGCGCATCCGGAGCGCCCTGTCCAACTGCGGCTTCGGCTATCCCACCAAAGCGGTGACGATCAACCTGGCGCCGGCCAACGTGCGCAAGGAGGGGGCCGGATTCGACCTGCCCATGGCAGCGGCGGTGCTGGGTGCGATGGGCATCGTGCGGCCGTGCAGCGAGACGCTCCTGAGCGGCGAGCTGTCCCTGGATGGCGGTCTACGGCCGGTGCGCGGGGTGCTGTCGATGGCCGTTTGTGCGCGCAAGAACGGCTTCCATTCGCTCATCGTCGCCCGGCAGAATGCGGCCGAGGCGGCCGTCGTGGATGGTCTGAAGGTCTACGGGCTGACTCATTTGGGGGAAGTGGCCGGCCTGCTGAACAACCCCGAGCGGTACGCGCCCACGCAGCCGGCGCAGCAGAACGGCCACTCGAACGGTAACGGCGGACCGGATTTCAGCGACGTGCGCGGGCAAACCACGGCCAAACGCGCCCTGGAGGTCGCGGCGGCGGGCGCGCATAACCTATTGATGGTCGGGCCTCCCGGATCGGGCAAAACCATGCTGGCGCGCCGGCTGCCCGGAATTCTGCCGCCGCTGACGTTCGCGGAGGCGCTGGAGACATCGCAAGTCCACAGCGTGGCGGGCGTGCTCGCCGCTGACCAGGGATTGTTGTCCGAGCGCCCGTTCCGCTCCCCGCACCACAGCGTCTCGGACGCGGGACTGCTGGGCGGCGGCGTTGGCACGCCGCGTCCGGGCGAGGTGAGTCTGGCGCACAACGGCGTCCTGTTTCTCGACGAATTGACGGAATTCGAGCGCAACGCGCTGGAGATGCTGCGCCAGCCGGTCGAGGAGCGTTGCGTCACGATCGCCCGTTCGCAGATGGCGCTGACCTTCCCTTCGGATTTCATGCTGGTGGCAGCGATGAACCCCTGTCCGTGTGGTTTTTTTAGCGACAGCTCCCATTCATGCCGGTGTACCGGAGGGATCATCCAGCGCTACCTCGGCAAGATCAGCGGGCCGCTGCTGGACCGCATCGACCTGCATATCGAGGTTCCGGCAGTTGCTTACCAGGAGATGCGCAGCAAGAGCACCGGCGCCAGCTCGGCCGAGATGCGCCAGCGGGTCCTGGCCGCGCGGGCGCGGCAGTCGGAGCGCGGTTTTGTGAACGCCAACATCCCGCCCGGCCGGCTGCGCGAGTTCTGCCCGCTGGACGCCGCGGGGGAGAAGGCCCTGGAGATGGCCATCCGCCGGCTCGCGCTCTCGGCCCGCGCCCATGACCGCATCTTGAAGGTCGCACGCACGATTGCCGATATCGGCGGAGCTGAACAGATCCAGGCCAAACACATCGCCGAGGCGGTGCAGTACCGCTCGCTCGACCGCGAGTACTGGAAGTAGCGCTTACTCGAAGGCCTCGCGCACGGCGCGGGCGACCTCGCAGACAGCGCGGTAGGCGGCGGGTACAATGCCGCCCATCGAGAAGAAGCCGTGCACCAGCCCCGGGCAGTGGATCAGCTCCACTGCAACGCCGGCATCGCGCAGGCGCGCGGCGTAGGCCTCGCCCTCATCGCGCAGCGGATCGTATTCGGCGGTCATCACAAAGGCCGGCGGAAGACCGGCCAACGACGGCGCGAACAGCGGGGAAACGTCGGGATTCCGCGGGTCAGTCCCGGGCGGCAGATACTGCGTGAAATACCATTCCATGTGCCGCTGCGTGAGCATGTAGTCCTGGCCGAAGGCCGAGTACGACGCACGCGACATGGTGGCGTCGGTCACGGGGTAGACCAGCGCCTGGAATTGCGGTGGGATCCGATTGCGATCCCGCGCCCGGCGCGCGACGACCGTGGCCAAGTTGGCCCCGGCGCTGTCGCCCCCAACGGCGACGCGGGTCGAATGGAGGCCGCGCTCCCGCCCAGGCGCCGTCACCCAGCCGAGCACGGCCGCGGCATCTTCCACCGCCGCCGGAAACGGATGCTCCGGCGCCAGCCGGTAGTCCACGGCCAGCACCGTGCACCCCGACCGGATGGCCAGCAGACGGCACACGGGGTCCTGCGCCTCAATCGACCCTCCCACGAACCCGCCGCCGTGATACCAGATCAGCAGCGGCCTGTCCGATGCGTGTCGATACGCCCGGACCGGAATCGGACCGCCCGCGCCGGGGATGGTGAAGTCCGCGCAGGCATGCACTTGGGCCGGCGGTCCGCTCCAGGCCAGGCGCGCCAGGTGCGCGGCGCGAGCCTCTTCGAGACTCAGCTCCCACGGCGCCTTGGCGCCGGAGGTTTTCAATTCGTCGAGCAGTTGTCGAATCTGCGGATCGAGCGGCATGGGGGTTACGTCCCCTTATGGTACGCCCACCTGCCCGGTTGCCGAAACCGCCGCCTCCATGGGGAACCCGGCCTGCAACCAGGCGTCGAAGCCGCCTTTCAGCGCGATGGCGTTTTCGAAGCCGGCCTTCCGGAAGCGCAGGGCGAACGTCGCGCTGGCGGCGTCGTTCGGGCAATCGCAATAGAAGACCAGGAGCGTGTCCGCGGGCAGCGCCCGGATGTGCGCGTCGATCTGCTCGGGCGGGGTCACCCGCGCGCCGGCGATTTTCAAGCCGCTGCGCTCGATCGTTCTCAGCGGGCGCAGATCCACAATGACCGGCGGCGTGGGCCCGTCCAACAGCGCTTTGACTGCTTCCGGCGCCACGCGTTCCGACTTCACGCGCCTCAGCCAGAGCCGCCGCTGGACGTATTTCCAGACGATCCACAGCGCGATCGGCGTGGCCAGCGCCACGAACATCCACAACCCGAACCGCGCCAGGATTTCGAGCGCCCGTTCCAGTTGCTGGCGGAACAGCCAGCCCACGCCGAGGTAGGAACCGGCCCAGAGCGCCGATCCGGCCAGGTCGAGGAGCAGAAAGCGGCCCATTGAGATGCCCGAACTGCCGGCCAGCGGCGGGGCGACCGTGCTCAGGCCGGGAATGAACTTGCAGAAGACCAGGCTGGCCTGGCCGTAACGGTCGAAGGCCCGGTGCGTGAGGCGCACGCAAGTGTCAGGCTCCAGCGACATCCGGCACAGCAGCCCTAGGACCGATTCGCCGCGGCGTTGCCCGAGTTGAAACCAGACCAGATCGGCCGCTAGCGCGGCCACGGTGGAAAGAGCTAGCGCGGTGACCGGGCTAAAGTGCCCGAGCCCGGCCAGGGCGCCCATGGCGAGGAGGAATGGCGCGGCGGGCAGCGGAGCGCCCAACTGCTCGGCGAGAACCACCGCTGTCAGCAGGGCGTAGCCATGCAACATCAACCACTGCGCGGCTTCGTGCACGGCGCCCTGCTGTCCCATAGTCTCCGCTTGCCCGCCTTTCTGGCCGGATCGCGCTCAGTTGAGATCGAAGACCAACACTTCGGAGGGTTGATCCGCCGACAGCCGCACTGCGGATTCCTCCGAGAGCGCGGCTCCGTCGCCCTCTTGCAGCGCCAGCCCGTTCACCGTCACTGCGCCCTTCGCCACCTGCACCCAGGCCGCGCGGCCACTACTGAGTGGATGCTCGACCGCTGCGCCGGGGGCCAAGACTGCGTTGTAAATCGCGGCGTCCTGGCCAATGGTCACCGAGCCTTCCCGCCCATCCTGGCTGGCGATCAACCGCAGGCGGTTGAGACGCTCCGATTCCGGGAAGTACTTCTGCTCATAGCCCGGTGCCGTGCCTTCTTCCGCCGGTTCGACCCAGATCTGCAGCAGGCGCACCGGCCGCGAGTCGGAAGCGTTGAATTCGCTGTGCAGGATGCCCGTGCCGGCGCTCATCCGCTGGGCCTCGCCGGGGCGGATTTCGCCCTCGGAACCGGTTGAATCCTTGTGCTTTACAACGCCATCGAGGACCCAGGTGACGATCTCCATGTCGCGATGGGGGTGCATGCCGAAGCCGCCTTTGGGCGCAACGGTGTCGTCGTTGATCACCCGGAGCGAGCGGAAGCCCATCCAGGCCGGGTCATAGTACCGGTTGAATGAGAAGGTGTAGCGGGTGTCGAGCCAGCTGAGCCTCATGCTGCCGCGTTCGGATGCTTTACGGTGAACGATCATGCGATCTCCTTTCCGTGATATATCATTTATTGACCAATCATTGTACTACTTCGTATGAGATGCCCGACGGTGGGAAAGGATTCAGGCGCCAGTTTGTTCCGTGGGTGCCAGCGTCTCCAGTTCGGCCCAGGCCTAAAGGGCGATCCAGGGGCTCAGAAAACACTGGACCGGCGTGGACAGGATTGGGCGTCAGGCCTGATCGGAGCCCCGCACAGAGGCAAAAACAAAAAATGCGAAACAAAGCCAATTGCCACTTATTCCTTTTGGAATGATCGACTTGATGCCTATCTTTCGATTTTATGTTCGCCGTATATTCGAATTTTCAAAGAGCAGGGATGGCGGGCCGCAGAGGCGGACCATCACCCCAGCTTAGACCCGGGTGTCAAGCCGGTTCGGCCGGGGCGTCGGCGGGTCGAAAGACCAAGCGGTGAAGATAGGACCGGGCTGGGGGGACCAAACGTCGGCACGAATGCCGACGCGGCAGACAAAATGTCTGCGCCACGATGCAGAAACAAGTTTTTGGAGGATCAAAGCTAAGTATCGACTTTTCTTTTTATAATGAATAGCTTAGCTGGCTATCGTTCGATTTGTTCTTCGCCAACCGTTCGTTTTTCAAAGAGCAATGATGGCGGACCGCAAGGGCGGGCTACCACCCTGAGCTTAGACCCGCTGTCAAGCTCGATTCGGGAGTTGTCGTGCCTCGGGAAGGGGAGACAGCGGCTGGCTGAAAGCCGGCTGCAGTCAGGATCGGCTTCCAGCGCACTCAGGCGCGGCTGAGCGCCGCCTTGACGCGCGCGGGCGTTATCGGCAGTTGTAGTAGACGCACGCCGATGGCGTCGAACACGGCGTTGGCGATCAGCGCGCCGATGGTGATGATGGGCGGCTCGCCACAGCCCTGCGAGGGCGTTTCGTGGTCGTCGACCAGGACCGTCTCGATCTTCGGCAGCCACGAAAACCGGGGCAGTTCGTAGGTGTCGAAATTCCGGTCCAGGACATCCCCGCCCTTGAAGTGCACTTCCTCGCTGAGCGTGTAGCCCAACCCCATGGTGATGCCGCCCTCGAGCTGCTGCAACGCGCCGTCGGGATCGACGATCAGGCCGATGTCCATGGCGGCGGCGATGCGCTTCACCTGGATGTGGCCCGTGCTCCTGTCCACGGCCACCTCAGCCATGGTGGCCGCGCAGCCGCCCACGTCGGTGCCACAGGCGACGCCGAAGCCCACGCCGGCGGGGGCATGGCGCGTGTTCCAGCCAAAGCGTTTCGCGACCGCCTCCAGCACGCCTCGCATGTGCTTATCGGAGAGGTGCCGCAGCCGGAACTCGACCGGGTCGACGCCCGCATAGCGCGCCAGCATGTCAATGTGACTCTCGCGGGCGTGGGTGTTGGTATTGACCGAAGGTGCGCGCCACGCTCCGACGGCCAGCGGGTGCATGCCGCCGGGCGCGCCGCCCCAGCCTCCGGCGGAGCGCGTGCGCTGATTGGGGATGTCGTAAAACTGTTTCGCCTCGCGGTCCCCGCCGCCGTAGGTCAGGAAATCCCACAGCACGATTTTCCCTGCGCTGTTGAGTCCAGCGCGGATCTTGACCACCGCCGCCGGCCGGAACGTGTCGAAGAAGAACTCCTCCTCGCGGCTCCAGACCACCTGCACCGGTTTGAGAGTCAGCTTGGAGAGCCGCGCCGCTTCGATGGCCTGCTGGTTAGCGCCCTTTCCGCCGAATCCGCCGCCGAGATAGGGCGTGATGACGCGGACATTCCGCTGCCCCAGGCCCAGAGCGCGCGCCAGCTCCGCTTGCAGCGGGAACGGCGTCTGCGTGCTGGCCCAGACGGTCAGCTTGCCGTCTTCGAAGTTCGCCAGCGCAGAGTGCGGCTCCATGGCCGAGTGCGCCACATAGCTGTTGAGGTACGTCTCCTCGATGATGTGCGCCGTCTGCTTGGCCCCTTCCACGAGGTCGCCGCTCTCGTGGACCAGCGCCGGATGAGTGCCCGTCTTGACGAGGTGATCGAAGATCGACACGTCGTCGACCGTCGCGGCCGGGCGGTCCCATTCGGCCTTGACGAGGCTTAACGCCTGCTCTGCGACATCGCGCCGCTCGTGCAGCACGGCGATCATGTCGCCCTCCCGCACCACGCGCGCGCCGGCCTTCTCCGCCGCGGCGGTGTCTACGCTCTTCAGCTTCGCAGCGTGCGCCGGCGGCCGCAGCAGGCGCGCGCACAACATCCCAGGCAGCATGACGTCGCCCGCGTACTGCGCCCGGCCCGTGACCTTCTCATGCGCGTCCTTGCGAACGACGGAATGGCCCACCTGGGTCATCTGGGCGGGCGTCTTCACCAGCACGTTGGCGATGTGACGCTCGACGTGTTTGCCCTGCACGATTTGGCCGTACGTGATGTGCTTGCCGGACACCGGATCGGTCACCACGCCGGCGTGCACTTTGAGCCGCTCGGCCGGCACCTTGAGCTCCTCGGCCGCCATCTGCAGCAACACCGCGCGCGCCTCGGCGCCGGCCTGGCGCACCATTTGTCCATACGAGCGCGTGCTGAGCGAGCCGAACGTTCCCATGTCCCACGGGCAGCGGTCGGTGTCGCCGCACACCATGTCCACGGCATCGTAAGCGACGTCGAGCTCTTCGGCCATCATCTCGGCCAGGCCCGTCATCGCGCCCTGGCCCATCTCGATCTTGCCGACGAAGCACGTCACCCGCCCGTCGCCGCCGACGTGCAGGTAGGCGGTGAAATCGGTGGGGAAGCCGCTGGCCCTGCCGGGAAGCCGCGTCGGCTCCTGCGTCGCCTCCGCGGGTTGCGCCGAAAACAGCACCAGCAGGCCCGGCCCGGTGAACGCGAAAAAGTCGCGTCGGCTGACCCCTGTGCCATTATTGGTTGCGAGATCGGCTTTGACCTGCGCCTCAACCGGTTTCATCACGCGCCTCCTTTCATCGTCACGGCGGCCTCCTCGATGGCGTCCACGATGCGCAGATGCGCTCCGCAGCGGCACAGGTTGCCTTCCATTTGTTTCAGGATCTCGTCGCGCGAGGGCCGCGGCGTCTGGTGCACCAGCGCGTACGCGGCCAGAATCATGCCCGGCGTACAGTAGCCGCACTGGAACGCGGCGTGCTTCACGAACGCTTCTTGGAGCGGATGCAGCTTGCCGTTGGCGCTCAGGCCTTCGATGGTCAGCACGCGCTTGCCCGCGACGTCCTTGACCGGCGTCGAGCAGGACAGCACTGCTGCTCCATCCACAATCACCGTGCAGGCGCCGCAGTAGGAAGCGCCGCAGCCGAATTTCGTGCCCGTAAGGCCCAGGTCGGAACGCAGCACCCACAGCAGCATGCGCTCGCCGTCGACCGTCACGCGCGTGGGTTTTCCGTTGAGCGTAAACGCGATTGTCCCCAGCATCGGAGTTGCTCCTGACCTTAGCTCACACCGCTGGCCCGGCGGTGTCAATCCTGCCGCCGGATGTTCGCCGGCCCGGCGTGGCTACTCCACGATCGCCGCCGCGCCAATTTGCGTGAAAGACTCGCGCGCCATTTTGCCGTTGGGCCCGTTCCACTGAATCATGTACACGCCCACCAGGTCCTTTTTCGGGTCGATATAGCCGAACGTGCCGAAGGCGCCGCCGTGATGGAAGGCGCCATAGCTCAGCCCGCCCACCGTGCCCCACGGATCCTTGGTCACTTCCCAGGTCAGGCCGAAGCCCGTGCCGACGTCCCAGCCGGCCTTGATCTGGCCGGTCTGGACCGTCGACATCGCTTCCACCGCCGAGGCGGAGAGCATCCGCTTGCCGTTGTAAACGCCCTTGTTCAGCATCATCTGGTAGAACTTCACCAGATCCGCGGCCGTCGAGTACATCGCAAAGCCCGGGCCGGAGTAGACCGCGCCCTGGCGGTATTTGAACGGGTCGCCCCCCAGGATCTCCGCGCCGGCCTTCACCATGCGGCCGTCTTCAATCGTGTAAACCGCCGCCAGCCGCGCGCGTTTCGCCGCCGGCAGGAAGATGTGCGAGTCCACCATGCCCAGCGGCTCGAAGATGCGCCGGGCCAGGAACTCTTCGTATTTCATCCCCGACAGCACTTCGACAATGCGCCCCAGCACGTCGATCCCGACCGTCGAGTACATCCAGCGCGTGCCCGGCTCGAACTGCAGCGGCTCGCGGGCGTACAGCGGCACGGCGCGGTCGAGCGGCATGAGGTCCAGCTTCACCATCAGCGGGCCGGTGGAGACCGGCGGGTCGCCGATCATCCCCGAGGTATGCGTCATCAGCTCGCGCACGGTGATCGGGTGGGCCGGCTTTTTCAGAATCAGCTTGCCGTCCTCGCGTTCGGCCAGCATCTGGCCGCGGAATTCGGGCAGGTAGTACTCCACCGGATCGTTGACCCGCAGCTTGCCCTCATCCACCAGCATCATCAGGCACACGCCGGTGAACGGCTTGGTCATCGACATGATCTGGAAAATCGTGTCGCGCTGCATCGGCTTTTTGGCCTCGACGTCGGCCCAGCCCGTGGCTTCGAAATGCGCCAGCGCGCCGTGCCGCTGCAGCAGCGTCACCACCCCGGCCAACTGGCCGCGATCGATGAACTCCTGCATCCGCGGGGCGATTTGCGCCAGCCGCGCCGGGTCCATGCCGGCTTTTTGCGGATCCAGCGCCGGCGGCGCCGCCACGACGAACGACTGGATGATGAGAGCCAGCGTCAGCAAACGCATTCTGGAAGGCTCGTGCCTGAGTAAACGCATGGTGAAAACTCCTCGATCTCGCGCTCGGCGTTGGAGCCGGAACCGCCATTCGGTTCGTGCTCATCGGGCCCGCCGGGTCTCACGAAGATTATATTCGCAGCCGCACCGCGAACGCCGGTGCGCGCGGATTCCGGCGCATCCGGGCTAATCTTTGGCGAGGCCGCGCTGAGTGAGCGTCTGGGCGAGATCGCGCAGCACCTGGCTGTTGCCGGCGATATTCAAGTGCGGATCGTCGGCGCTGACGGTGTGATTGGGGATGGTAACGGGGATGGTGGCGAGCTCAAAGCCTGCCGCCACGCGCCCGAGTCCCTCGAAGTACTGGCGGCTGTCCGCGCGGTAGTACTTGCCGTTCTTCTCCACCAGCCGCGCTCCTTTTCGCCACAGCGGAAAGTTCTGCATCACGGCATAGCTGGCAGGCGAATAGCGGTCGACTTCCAGGATGACAAAACGCGCGCCGTGGGCTTCGCACAGCCGCACCATCTCATGCAGCAGCGCCCGGGCCAGCGCGATGGAGTAATCCCGGCGCGGGCTGCTCGGAGTGAGCCACAAACTCCAATGCGAGTCTTCCGTTTCTATTCCCTCATCGGTGTGCACGATTTCCGAATACTGGCCGGAGGGCGCCGTCATAGGCTTGTATGCGGGCGGAAGGAAGCGCTCCCAATAGGCGTGCAGATCGCCGTAGAGCGCGCGAAACAGGAGCCCTTCGATTTGCGTCGGGAACAGCTTCTGGCCCAGTTCGCGATTCGGCCCGATCAGCTTGGTCCCGCTCAGCCGGTAGGTCGGCTTGGGCGTGGATTCCTTGCCGCTGGCACTGTGCGACGGAAACACATTGTTCCAAAGATCGTTACCGATGGTGAGCCACAGAATCACGAGATTCGCCCGGTACCGGGAAAAGTACTCCTCAAGCCCCAGCAACTCCTGATCCTGACCATAACCTCCCGCGCCGATACTGAAGACTCTCCAATTCCGCCGGCTGGTCGTCAAAGCGGGTTCGAGCAGCCGTTCGGGCATCGCGTTCAGGGGCGATTTTATGCTTTCCACCTGAGAATCCCCGACCAGCAGGGCAACGTTGTCGCGGTCCCGATAGGCGATGGGCTGGCCGCGGAATCCCAATTGATTCACTTCGCTGCGCGAGTAGAATTGAGCCGGGTCGATCTTCTTGTTGACATCGTGGATTGTCTTCCAGCCCACCACGGGATTGGCAGGATAATGCGCGATCCGGAGAGCCACTTCCCCCACCACGACAGTACTCAGCAGCGCCAAACCCGTGAGGATGGCGGGATGCATTTTCATGCGCAGACTCCGTTTCAGGTTGACCAGGCGAAGGATCGGGCCGGTTCCACCCAGAGTATATCGCGGCCCGGCGGGCGCTCGTTTTCGAGCAGCCGCGGCGCGGGTTTTCAGCCGCTTTGCAGTGCCGCGGGACAGTGGAGGAGCGCGGAATCACCCGGAATTCAAGGTGCGCAAAGGGCGCGAGCGGCGGCGAACGGTCCTGAACCCGATCGGATCAATGGGCGTGGTTGTTGGTGTGCAGGCGGCGCGAGAAGTAGTCCGGCGTGCGCAGGATGGTTTCGAACTCCTCGGTGAAGGACGGCGCGCCGAAGTAGAAACCTTGCATGCGGTCGCAGTGGACGGCGCGCACCAGGTCCATCTCCTCGCGTGTCTCCACGCCCTCGGCGACGACCTGGAAGCCCTGGCGGTGGGCCAGGACGGTAATGGTCTGCACCAGCGGAAGGCTGCCGGAGGGCTTGGTCATCTGGGAGATGAAGGTGCGGTCGATCTTCACCACGTCCACGGGCAGGCGGTGGAGATAGGTGAGGGGCGAGTAGCCGACGCCGAAATCGTCGATGGCGAAGGTGATGCCCAACTCACGCAGGGCGTGCATCCGGCCGGCGGCCTCATCGATATCCCGCATGACGGAGCTTTCGGTGAGCTCGAGCTCGAGCCGGTCGCCGGGCAGGCCGGTGGAATCGAGCACCGCGGCGACGGTGGGCACGAATTCGGGATCGGCGAACTGCAGTGGGGAGACGTTGACCGCGACGCGGGGGATGTTCAAGCCGGCGTCGAGCCAGAGCTTGGCCTGGGCGCAGGCCTGCCACAGAACCCAGGAGCCGATGGGCAGGATCACGCCGATTTCCTCGGCCAGCCGAATGAAGGTGTCAGCCTCGACATGGCCCAACTCGGGGTGATACCAGCTCAGCAGCACCTCACATCCGGCGAACTGGCCGTCGCGGTCGACTTCGGGCTGGAAGCGCAGGTTGAATTCCTCTTGTTCCAGGGCCAGGCGCAGGGCCGTTTCCAACCGGTAGCGCTGTTCGGGGGTCAGGTTGGGCGGCTCGGTGGCGCCCTCGACTGCGTTGCCGCCGCGGCGCTTGGTTTTCATCATGGCGCGCGAGGCCTGGCGCAACAGGGAGACGGCGTCCTGGCCGTCGATGGGATAGAGGCTGAGGCCGGCGCTGGCGGTGAGGAAAACGTCGCGCGTCCCCAGACGCAGTTGACGGTTGAAGATGCGCAGCAGGGCCTCGGCCGACTTGAGCGCCTCGCGCAGATCGGAGACGGCATCGATCAGGACGCAGAATTCGTCGCCGCCGAGGCGGGCGACGGCGCGGCAGCCCGGCCAGGCCTGCAATCGACTGGCAATCTCGAGCAGGGCATCGTCGCCGGCGCAGTAGCCCAGCAGCTCGTTGAGGTGGCGGAAACGGTCAATACCCAGGACGACCACGGCAAAGCCGGGCTTCGAGCCGCCGCCGGAGAGAATGCACTTGGTGATCGTGCCTTCGATCTGCGAACCGCTCATCAATCCGGTTAAGGCATCCATCGCATGTTTTGACAAGTCGCGTCTCGAGTACGCGAGAGCCGCCGTCTCCATACATAGCGATTGTGGCGCGTTCCACCATTTTATGCCTGAACCATTCGATGGAGGTACGGGCGAACTTAGGTTCCAATTCAGGCTAGTACTGAAGGTCCGGGTGACGCTCATGCCAGTGCGTGCGGCGCTGGAATTCGAGGCCCGTCCGAAGCAGGAGATTCTCCGAAAAAGGCTTTCCTACCAACATGATACCGACGGGCAAACGGTCCGCGAAGCCGCCCGGCAGGAACAGTGCGGGCAGTCCGGCGAGATTGCTGGCGGCGCTGAGGTCGCGCAGCCCGCGGCCGGCGTGAGCCGAAACAGGAGCGTCAGGGCCGTCCAGCGGCTCGGTGATTTTCGGAGCCACGGAGGAGCACGCCGGGGCAATCAACAAGTCAAAGTTAGTGAATAACTTAGCGATGCTTCCCTGCAGCAGGCGGCGGAGCCGCATAGCCTGCAGGTAGTCGCGGGCCGGGATTTCGAGGGCGGCCTGGAGACCGGCAATCTGGCGCTGATCGGCGAGTTGTTCCACGGCGCCGGACTCGATCAGATCGGCGAAGACGGTGGCGCCTTCCGCGCCGATGATGGTCTCGGCCATCGATTCATAGGGATAGTCGGGCAGCTCGGCTTCCTTCAACTGGAGACCGATGTCGCGGAAGACGCCGAGCGCCTCGCGCAAGGCCGGGCGGAGCGCGGGGCCGGCTACGGATTCGAAGTCCGCAGGAGCATATCCGGCCGTCATCCCGGTCAGGGGAGGACCGAGATTGGGGAGGAAATGGAAGCTGCGGCCGGCTGAGCCGGGGTCGTCCATGTCCGCTCCGGCGATGGCGTGGAGGATGTGCCCGCAATCCTCGACCGAGCGGGCGATGGGGCCGATCTTGTCCATGCTCCAGGAGAGGGCCATGGCGCCGCCGCGGCTGACCAGGCCGTAGGTGGGGCGCAGACCGGTGAGGCCGCAGAAGGCGCACGGCACGCCGATGGAACCCCAGGTTTCCGAACCCAGGGCAAAGGGGACCAGACCGGCAGCCACGGCGGCGGCGGAGCCGGAGCTGGACCCGCCGGACCAGCGCGTGGGATCCCAGGGGTTCAATCCCGGGCCGGTCAACGAAGCCGAGGCGAAGCGGTAGCCGCCGCCGCCGGCCAGCTCAACCGTGCTCAGCTTGGCGCATAGCACGGCGCCGCAGCCGGCGAGCTTACGGACGACGGTGGCGTCGTCGATGAAAACCTGGGCCCGGAAAGGCCGGGCGCCCCAGGTGGTGGGAAAACCGGCCGCGCTCAGCAGATCCTTGGCGCCGTAAGGAACGCCGTGCAGCGGGCCGCGGACGAGCTCGCGCTTCAGCTCGGCGTCGGCCAGGGCGGCTTTGCGGAGCGCGGGGCCGCGCAGCAGGAGCGCCAGGGCGTTGTAGCGCGGTCCGAGCTTCTCCAGGCGGTCGCAGAAGCCTGCGGCGAGCTCGCGGGCGGTGAATTCGCGCTTGACCCAGCGGGCATTCAGCCCCGAGGCGGTATCGAAGAATACGTCCGCAGGGAGTACAGGCATGTCAGGGCTGGAAACGGAAGGCGGGCTCGGTCTCCCGCGGGACCTTGGCGCGGCGGATGGCGTTCTGGTGGCCGCGCAGGCTTTCGCGCTGCGCGTCGAGCAAGGACGGCGTCGGGGAGGCGGGGTCCTGGGCCCGGCCGGACAGCGGCGCCAGGGCGCCGGCCAGGGCGACGGCCCACCGCCGCCGGCTGAAACCCGCTCCCTGATTCGATTTCTTCATACGCCTAAGGAGTGAGATGAGAGGTGGTTGGATTGTTCGGCCAGGGCCTCGCGGGCGGCCTGCTGCATGACCGCGCGCGGGGCGCTGTCGCCGGTGAAAATCTCAAATTGCCGGGCCGCCTGTTCGATAAACATCTCTACGCCCGGAACGATTTCGCAACCCTGGGCGGCGGCGCGTTGGAGCAGCGCCGTACGCTCGGGATTATAGACCAGGTCGAAGACCACGTCGGCCGGGACAGCTCCGCTGAAGTAGCATTCCTCGGTGTGGGGCCACATGCCAAGGGGCGTTGCGTGCACCAGGACATCGTACCGCGCGGCGGGCAACTGGTCGGGCAGGACGGCTTCGCCGCCACAGCACTTGGCCAGGGCGCGGATGCGGTCGGCGTTGCGGCCGGTGATGCTGACCCGGGCGCCGGCATCGGCCAGGGCGAAGGCCGCGGCGCGGGCGGCGCCGCCGTTTCCGACCACGAGCACGGTCTTTTTCGAAAGGCGGATGCGCTTGGCGAGGGGTGCGCGAACGCCATCGATGTCGGTGTTGGTGCCGCGCCACTTGCCGGCCTTGCGCCAGACGGTATTAACGGCGCCGATGCGGCGGCTCAAGGGGTCGAGGCTGTCGAGGTAGCGGATGATGCGCTGTTTGTGGGGGATGGTGACGCTGAAGCCCTGCAGGGGCAGGCGGGCGGCCAGGGCGAAAAAGTCCTTCAACTGCAGCGGACCGACAAGAAAAGGCAGGTACAGGGCGGCGATGCGACGGGCCTGCAAAGCGCGGTTGTGAACCGCCGGAGAGATGGAGTGGCGCACGGGGTCGGCGACGACGCCGAAGACCTTGCACTGCTTCCATGGCTTTTCGATGCGGTAGAGATGGCGCAGCGTGCGCGCGCAGATCTGGCCGGCGGCGGTGCCTTCGGCGGTGGAGGGCGCGGCGTAGGTGAAAGCGCCGCCGAGGACGGTGCACAGCACGCGGCTGGGAAAGCCGGCCTCAGTCATGGCGAGCAGCACGAGGGGCAGCCTGGCGTGGGCCTTCAACAGGGAAAGGACCTTGAGGTTGTCGGAGGGTTTGCGAGCCGTGGTGACGATCTTATACGCCGCGGCGGGCACTTTCAGCATGCGGCGCATGACCGGATCGAGCGCCGGCGTGCCCTCGAAGTTGTGATAGGAGACGATGAGCTGCGCATCGCCAAGCAGCTCCAGTTTCGCCTGGGCGCTCTCGGCACTTTCGATTTCCAGATCGACAGCCTGGGCGCCGGCGGCGATGGCGGCGGCGAGAATGCGCAGCTCCTCCTCGATGCTGCCGTTGAAGCGGCCGCGGTTCTGATGGCGCCGGCAAGTGGCCAGGACGGTCGCGTCGGGGTACAGACGGAGAAACTCGCGGATGACTGCAATGCCCTCCTCGGGCGAGGGCAGGTAATCGAGACGGAATTCGAGGAAACGCTCGCCCTGGGCGGCCTCGCGCAGCGCCTGCTCGAGGAGCCGCTCAGACTCGGTGAGGCCGAGGGCAATGCAGATGCGCGGAAAGACCGTGCGGGCAGGCATGCGAAACTACAGTTCACCAAAGAATATCACGCCGAAGCGGGCGCGCCGTCGCGCACTGTAGCGGAGGCGGCCAGACGGGCCTTCCAAGCGTCGAGGATCTCCCTGGTTCTGGTCGCGCCGAAACGGTCGCAGCCGAGGGCGTAAACGTCGAGCGCGGACTCCAGCGTGCGGACGCCGCCGGCGGCCTTGACGCGGCACACGGAGCCGACGGTGCGCTTCATCAGAATGAGATCCTCCCGCGTGGCGCCGGAGGGGGCGAAGCCGGTGGAGGTTTTCACGAAGTCGGCCTGGCAGCGCATGCAGATTTCGCAGGCCGCGACTTTGAGGTCGTCGGTCAGGTAGGCGTTCTCGAAGATGACCTTCAGAATCGCCCCGGCGTCGTGGCAGACGCGGGCGATTTCGTCGATCTCGGCTTCCACGTACTGGAACTGGCGCGAGAGCAGCTTGCCGATGTTGAGCACCATGTCGACCTCGGTGATGCCGCGGCGCAGCATGTCACGCGTCTCATACAGCTTCACGGCCGTGGTGGCGCCGCCGTGCGGGAAGCCGACCACGCTGGAGGGGGCGACGGAGGAGCCTTCGAGGAGGCGGACCACGCGATCGGCGTCTGAAGGCCGCGCGCAGACGCTGGCGACGTTGTATTCGAGCGCCACCTGGCAACCGGCCTCGACCTGTTCGTCATTCAACTCGGGCCGCAGCAGCGAGTGATCGATCATCTTCGCCAGCCCGGCGTAAGTCGCCAGGGGCGGACGGGAGAAGATTTTGCTCTCAACGGTCGGTTCAGTCATAGGTTCCTTTTCCAGGGGGCGGTCATCCGGGACTACTTGCGCTTTTTCGCCGCCGCGGCGTTGAGGTCGTGCAGTTCGGCCTGGGCGCGGTGCGCGATTTCGCTGCCGGGCGAGGCGGCGATGATGGCGCGGAACTCCTTGGCGGCATCGGCCTTCTGGCCGAGGCGCGCCAGCGTGCGGCCCTTCATGAAGCGCGCGTCGTCGGTCGCGTTGTTCTTGGGCAAGGCAAGGACCGCGTTGAAGGCGTCCAGAGCCTGGTCATAGTCCTTCTGGTTGTAATGGATCTCGCCGATGTAATACTGCGCGATGGGGGCGGAATCGGTGGCGCTGAACCACTTGAGGTACTGCTTGAATTCGTCCAGCGCGATGTCATAGTTTCCGGCCAACCGGTCGCGCTTGGCGGAGTCGAACAGGCCCTCGGCCGAGACGCCGGCGGGCGGACCAGCGGGCGCGCCGGCGTTCGCGGCGGCCGGAGGCGCGGGCGGAGCCTGCATGGTGCGGACGGCGTTGTTGAGATCGACCATCTGCTGCTGCAGCTTGGATAGCTTTTCACCGATTTCGCCGACGTTTTCGCGCACGTATTTGAAATCCTCGGCCAGCGAATCGACCTTCGTTCCAAGGCCGGAAACAGAGGCCAGCACGCCCCGGTCCATGCGCTCCTTCATGCCCTTGTCGAGCGTGACCACCTGGCGATTGGCGTCGTTGACCTGGTCGAGAATCTGCTTGAGGGCAGCGTCGATCGCATTGAAGCGGTCCTCGTCGGCCTTCTTCTGATTGCGCACCTCCTCCTGCAGGAGAGCGATGTCGCGGTTCATTTCAAGCAGTTCGCGCTTCTGGGCCGTAGCAGCCCCGGGGATCAACACAGCGGCCAGAACGAGCCATGTGCCTTTTCGCATATCTCCCATTGTGCCTTCATCCTTCCTCCGCCCGCTGAAGGTCCTCGAGCGGGTTGCCGTGGAAATGCAAACGGCGCCGCCCCCGCGAGGGGGGAGCGGCGCCGGACATGGGCTGGCGGGACGGGACGTTATTGCGCGCCAGCGAAGTGGTCGTGGCGGTTGCGCTGCCAGCAGCTCTCGTTGGAATCAGAGCAAACCGGCTTTTCCTTGCCGTAGCTGATGGTCTTCATCCGGTCGGCGGGCAGGCCCACCTGGGTGAGGAATTCCTTGGCGGCGGTGGCGCGGCGGTCGCCGAGGCCGAGGTTGTATTCGGCCGAGCCGCGTTCGTCGCAATTACCCTCGATGGTAACGACGGCCGAGGGGAAGTCGGCGAGGACCGCCTTGAGCGTGTCGGCGTCGCGCTGCAGGATGGCGCGGGCATCCTCGCGAATCTCGCTCTTGTCGTAGTCGAAGAGGATATCCTGCACTTCCGCCAGGCGCTGCTCGAGACTCGCCTTGGGCGCGGCGGGCGGAGGTGGAGGCGGAGGCGGAGCCGTGACGTACACGGTCACGGCGGCGACGGCATCGCCACCCGCGCCGGTCGCGGTCATACGGTAGGTCGCGTTGTCGGACGGGCTCACGCTGCGGCTGCCATTGGCGGGCACGGTCCCGATGCCGTTATCGATGGAGACCGACGTGGCGTCGGAGACCGACCAACGCAGGGTTGAAGTATCGCCGCGGACGATGGTGGAGGGCTCCGCGGTGAAGCTGTTGATCGTTGCGGCCTTGGGCGCCGGGGCCGGAGCGGGCGCGGGCGCCGGCGGGGGCGGCGGTGGAGGCGCGACAGGCTGCTTCTTCTTGCAACCCGCCGACGCGAGCAGGAACGCCGCGGCTAACAGAACAAGTGCAATTCGAGTTCGTTTCATTGGATTCTTTATGGCCTCCTCAGGCTCACTGCTTTGACATTCTATCCACTTTTCGCCGGGTGTGAGGACGCTACTTCACCCAGACGGGCATGTAATTGTTCCCCTGCGTGGTCAACTGGCGCACGGCCGTCCCGTCCGCCAGCATAGTGAAAATCTGCGAAGAACGGGTGCGATTGGAGCTGAAGGCCAGATGGCGGCCGTCCGGGGCCCAGCTGGGGTTCTCATTGCGGCCCTCGCCGGTGGTCAATTGAACCGTTTCGCGGGAGGAGACGTCCATGATGAAGAGATTCCAGTTGCCGGGCGCATAGCCGCGCGTCCAGGCGAAGGCCATGTGCTGTCCGTCGGGGTTCCAGGCGGGGTTGGAGGCTTCGCCTTCCCCGGTGGTCAGCCGCAGCGGCTCGGTCCCGTCCAGGTTCATCATGTAGATCTGCTGCGGGCCGCCGCGGCCGGAGACGAAGAGCACGTCCTGGCCGTTCTTGGGATTGACCTTGGGCTCGACTTCGACGGCCCGCACATTGGTCAGGCGGCGCAGCCCGCCGCCGTCGAGGTCGCTGCTGTAGATGTTCGTGTAGCGCCCGTCGGCGGAGGAGGCGAACAGCACGCTCTTGCCATCCGGCGTGAAGCTGGGCGTGCCGTTCACGGAGGCCTGCGGATTGAGGAACGGGATGAAGCGCCCGGTGACGGTGGAATACATCATCAGGCGCGGCTGGCCCTTGGCGAAGGTGGTGAAGGCGAGGCGCGTGCCGTCGGGCGAAATGGCCGGCATGGTGGAGATGGAATTAAACGCAGTCAGGCGCTTCTGGTTGGCGCCGTCGAAATCCATCACCCACAGCTCCTTGGTTCCCTTGGCCTGGCGATCGGAGACGAAGTAGATCTTCGAGCCGGCAAGCGTGGGCATGCCGAACTTCGCCAGGATGTCGGCGGCATACTGGTGGGCCAGCTGGCGCGCGCCATCCGTGGACAACTCGCCATTGTAGAGTTTACGGAACAGGCGCGCGCCGTTGAGGTCGGCGACGGCGGTGTTGTAAAGATGGCCGAAGGCGACCAACTGGCCGTTCTGTTCGGCCAGGTAGCCGAAGCCCAGATAGCTGGCCGAAACGGGAGCGGCGGCCCAATCGTAGAGGCAGCGCCCGGCGCAGTCGGTGGGCGCCGGGGCGCCGCGGCGGGCGGGCGGTTCGGGCGCGGTCCGCAGGTCGCTTTCCTGCTGGGGCGGGTTCAGGGGGAAGAAGCTCTTCGGCGCCATGGTGAAGATGCCGGAGATCTGGATGTCGTCGAAGCCGGTCTGGTTGAAGACAACACCGATTTGGGCCGCGGCGCCGGCGCCGCGGAAGTCCGGAAGCGCGATGGTCTGTTTCGCCCCGCCTGTGAGCAGGATTTTTATGTCGCTCTGTTGGGCCTGACCCGCCGACAGACCGGCCAGCAGGGAGGCGAGCAGAACGCCGCAAAGGAAATTGAGTTGTTTCATCGTTTCAAGGTGAACCAGAATTCTATTGTCGCCGACGATCCCGAATACGCCGCCGGCAGCGGGTCGAAGGGCGCGGCTTCGGTGACGGCCCGCTGCGCCGAATAGTTGAGCACCACGTTGCCGCTGGATTGAGCGACGCTGATGTTGCGCACCTGGCCGTTGCGCAGGATTTCAAAGGTAATGATGGCCGTCGGGAGCGTGCGGATGCGGGGATCCAGTTGATCCGTACGCCACTTCTGCGCCACGCGGTCGCGGACCAGGATGGCGTAGGCGCCGAAGATGTTGCCGAACGGCGCGCCCGTGCCGACGCCGACGTTGCCCGCGCCGGGCGAGGGCGCAAATAGGGGCGACCCGGCCGCGGGAGCAATGCGGCTGGTGAGCTGATTATCGGCCTGGGGCTCGGGATTGGCGCGCGGATTGCGGTACGTATCGCGGGCGTTCTTACGGACGTTTTTCGACTTGAGGGCGATGGCGTCCGTGGGCTCCTTGGGCGCGGCCTTGGGCTTTGGCTGGGGCTTGGTGACGGGCTCCGGCACTTGCGATTCGCTCTGGCCTGCCAGGCGGTTGGTCGGGCCGCTGCGGTCGAGGAACGGCAGCGACTTGACCGAGGTGACGCCGACCGCGCCGCCGCCCATCGAATCGGGACTGCCCCACGACTCGCGTTTGGCGAAGCTGGAGTAGCCGAGCAGAACGATCAGCGCGACCGTGCCGGTGTGCAGGGCCACGGATTCCACGAACGGCCGCCGCAGCGACTCGCGTTCGTCCAGAATCTCGCGATGCCCGTCCATATCCGCCCCGCTCCGGCCCTACTTGGGCCGGCCGTCGTCCGGCTGCGTCACCAGGCGCGGCTCGATTTTCTCGTCGCCCAACGTCGCAATCACGGGCGCCAGAACGCCCCACATCACGCCCTTATCAGCGCGCACGTAGACTGCTTTGGCAACCGGGAACCTGCGGCGGACCGCTTCGCCGAGCTGATGGATGTTCACCGGCTTGTCGTTCAGGAACAGCTCGCCGGCGCGCGTAATGGAGATGACCGGCAGCTCCTGCGCGCTGTCGCGGACTTGCTTGACCTTGGGGACTTCGATCTCGAGGCCGAACTCCATCACGTGCGCCGTGAGCATGAAGATCACGAGCAGCACGAGCACGACGTCGACCAGCGGCACGATGTTGATCTCAGCCATGGAACTCATGCCGCCGCGCCGGCCGCGCGGGCCGGACATGCCACTTTGCGTAGAGAACGCCACCGCGCGCTACTCCTCTCCGCGTTCGGTCATGTTGAGGAACTCGAGCGAGAAGTCGTCCATTCTCGCCCCTAATTCGCGAATCCGGTGCGTGAACTGGTTGTAGGCGACGGCCGCCGGGATGGCGGCGGCGAGCCCGGCGGCGGTGGCAATCAGCGCTTCCGAGATGCCGGGGGCGACGGCCCGCAGGCTCGAACTGCCTTGCATTCCGAGGCCCTGGAAAGAGTCGATCACGCCGAGCACGGTGCCGAACAGCCCCACGAACGGCGACACCGACGCGGTGGTCGCCAGCCAGCTCATGTTGCGTTCCAGGCCGGCCAGCTCCTCGCTGATGCCCATCTGCAGGGAACGCTCGACGGCGACCTTGTTGATGACGCGGCCGTGGGCTTCCACCTGCCGGGCCGCCTCTTCGTAGCCCAACGAAAAAACGCCGGTCAGCGGCGAGGCGCGATACTGCTCCGCCACGGCGGCGATAGCGTCCAGGCGGGGCGCCTTGCGGAAGGCGCGCAGGAAAGCACGATTTGCCGCCGCGGCGGCGTCGAACCGCCGCCATTTGGCGAAAATGACGGTCCAGCTAAGCAGCGACGCGATCGCGAGTAGGAGGAGGACGATCTTGGAGACCAGCGAGGCGTTCATCACGAGATCCCACAGCGGCAACTGGAGAAACGCGCCGGCGAATGGAAGGCTCAAAACAGAACTCCTTGGAATTGTTGGGAGGATCCCAACTCCCATTTACTATGATAACGGAGCGGGGAAACACCCCGGCACGGCGGACGGGTGCCGCGAACGACTATAATCTGGCTCGAATGCTGCTCGAACTCGTCGTCGAGAACTTCGCCGTGGTGGAACGTCTCCGGCTGAGCCTGCACCCCGGGCTGAATGCGCTTACCGGCGAGACCGGCAGCGGGAAGTCGCTGGTGGTGGACGCGTTCGGTTTGCTGTTGGGAGGACGCGCCTCCACGGACGTCATTCGGACGGGCGCCGAGCGGGCGTTCGTCTCGGGGCGGTTCCAACTGAGCGCCGGCGTGGACTTGAGCCGGCTGCTGGGCGATGCGGGGATCGAGGCCGAGGACGGCGAGCTGGTGATCGAGCGCGAGATCCTGGCCAGCGGCAAGGGCCGGGCCTATGCGGGAAACCGTCCCGTCACGGTGTCGCTGCTGCGCGACCTCGCGCCGTACCTCGGTGACATTCACGGCCAGCACGATCAGCAGTTGCTGCTTCATTCCGACGCGCAGCGCGAGCTGCTGGACCAAGCCGGCGGCGCTGAGGCCGGGCTGGAAGCCGTCGGCGCGGCGTGGCGGGCCTGGCGCGAGGCCCTCGCCGAGCGCGAGGAGCTGGACCGCACCGAACAGGAGAAACTGCGGCTGGCCGAACTGTGGACCATGCAGCGCAACGAGATCGAGGCCCCGGGCCTGCAGACGGGCGAGGATGGGCGGCTCGAAGACGAGGCTCGCGTGCTGCGCAACCTGGCCCGGCTTACAGAGAACGCCACGGCGGCCTACGACGCGCTGAGCGACTCCGAGGACTCCGCGGCGAAGAGCATCGCGCGCGCGTTGAAAAAACTGGAGGACCTCGTTCCCATTGACGGAAAGATGCGCGGGATCGTCGAACTCCTCGAACCGGCGCGGATCGCGGTGGCCGAGGCGGCCCACGAACTGCGGCATTATCTGGGCGCGCTGGAGGCCGACCCGGCGCGGATTGAACAGGTGGAGGCGCGGCTGGCGCAGATCGAACGGCTGAAGCGCAAGTACGGCAACACGATCGAGGAGATTCTGGCTTTTCTGGCCGATGTGCGATCGAAACTGGACGCCGTCGAGAGCGCCGCCGCGCGCCGGGCTGAGCTGCAGCAACGCATCGCGCAACTGGAGCAGGCGTACCGGACGGTGGCGCTGGAGTTGCGGGCCGTGCGCGAAAAGGCCGCGCAGGCGCTGCAAAAGGCCGTCGAGACGGAACTCGCCGGACTGGCGATGAAGGGCGTGGTCTTTCGAGCCGCCGTGCGCGAGGCGGAACCGTCGAGCCACGGAATGGACAGCGTCGAGTTCCTGGTGAGCGCCAACCCCGGCGAGGAGGCGCGGCCGCTGGACCACGTCGCCAGCGGCGGCGAACTGTCGCGAATCGCCCTGGCGTTGAAGGCCTGCGTTACCCCGCCGCGCGCCAAAGACGGCGCTGGGCGAACACTGGTTTTCGACGAAGTGGACTCCGGCGTGGGCGGCGCGGCGGCGGAGATGATCGGGCGCCGGCTGAAGCGGATTTCGCGCTCCAGCCAGGTCCTGTGCGTGACGCACCTGGCGCAGATCGCCGGTTTCGCCGATCATCATTACCGCGTGGAAAAGAAGGAATTCGGCGGCCGGGCATCCACCACGGTGCAGGAATTGAAGGCCGAGCAGAGGGTGCGCGAGATCGGGCGCATGCTCTCCGGGCAAAGCCTGTCCGAGGAGGCGCTGCGGCACGCGGCCCGGCTGGTGGAGGAATGCGCCCGCGCCGTGGTGTGAGCAATCGAGTGAAACTCTGGCTGTACTTCATCGGCAAGCCTCGCGATGCCCATGCCAATGGCATGGCGGAGGAGTTTCTCAAGCGCAGCTCGCACTATATGGATTGTGAGATGCGCGCCATCCAGCCGGCGCGCTTCGACCTGTTTGCGAAGCACGCCGCCGCGCGCAAGGTGTTCCTCGATCCAGCCGGAAAAACGATGGATTCGCGCCGCTTCGCGGAACTATTGCGCAGCGCCGAACTCGAGGCCCGCGATCTCGTGTTCCTGGTGGGCGGGCACGACGGGCTGCCCGCCGAATGGAGGCCGCGGGCCGATCTGCTGCTCTCGCTTTCGGCGCTGACGATGCCGCACGAACTGGCGCGCGCCGTGCTCGCGGAACAGATTTACAGGGGCCTGACGCTGCTGCGCGGGCACCCTTATCCGCGCTGAACGCCGGCGCTCGCATTGCCACCGCCGCTCGCGGCGCTGTAGCTTGGAGGGTGGGCATGGACTGGTTCAAAACTCCGCGCAAGGTGGTTCGCGTCAGCGACGATGAGCGGCACGTCCGCACGGAAGGCCTGTGGATCAAGTGCGAGGGCTGCCACCAGATCATCTGGCGAAAGGAACTCGAAGAGACTTTGCAGTGCTGCCCGAAGTGCGATTATCATTTCAGGCTCGACGCGCTGGCGCGGCTGAAAATGCTGATGGACGGCGAATATGTGGAGCACGACCGCGAGCTGAGTTCCACCGATCCGCTCGAGTTCGTCGACGCCAAGCCCTACCGGCAGCGCCTGGCCGCGATGCAGAAGGCCCTGAAGGTCAAGGACGCCATTTACTGCGTCGAGGGCAAGCTGGCCGGGCGCAACGTGAACCTCTGCAGCCTGGAGCTGCGCTTCATCGGCGGCAGCATGGGCGCCGTGATGGGCGAGAAGATCACGCGCGCCATCGAGCGTTCGCTCGCCAGCCGCAGCCCGTTGATCATCGTCTCAGCCTCCGGCGGCGCGCGCATGCAGGAGGGCGCGGTCAGCCTGATGCAACTGGGCAAGATCTGTTGCGCGCTGATGCGGCTGGACCAGGCCAAGGTGCCCTTTATCAGTGTGCTGACCGACCCGACCACCGGCGGCGTGACGGCCAGCTTCGCTATGCTGGGCGACTTGAATCTCGCCGAGCCGGGCGCGCTGATCGGCTTCGCCGGACCGCGCGTTATCGAACAGACCATCCGCCAGAAGCTGCCGCCAGGCTTCCAGCGGGCGGAGTTTGTGCTGCAGCATGGATTCCTCGACGCGGTGGTAAAGCGCGGCGAGATGAAGGCGCACATCGCCACGGCGCTCGACTTCCTGTGCGGTCCCGTCGCCCCGCCGCAGGCATGAGCGCGCGACTCCAGCGCATCCGCCAGTTGATCCTTCCCGGGCGGCGCAAGCCATGATCTCCCTGGTCAACGCGGGCAAGCGATTCGGGCCTAGAATCCTATTCGAAAACGTCACGTGGATGGTGACGGCCCAGGATCGGGTCGGCCTGGTGGGCGCCAACGGCAGCGGCAAGACGACGCTGCTGAAGCTCCTGGCCGGCCTCGAGACGCTGGACGCGGGCGAGTGCAATTCGCAAAAAGGCCTCAGCGCCGGCTACCTGCCGCAGGACGGGCTGGCGCTCTCCGGCCGCAGCGTGTTTCAGGAATGCCTTTCGGTCTTCGACCGCCTGAAGGACATGGAGCGCGAGATGGAGCAGCTCGCTCACTCTCTTTCCGATCTCGATCCCGCGTCCGGCGAGTACGCCGCCTCAGCCAATCGGTACGCCAGCCTGGACGCGCTGTTCCGCAACCGCGACGGCTACGCCCTGGAGGCCAAGGTCGGCAGCGTCCTCAGCGGGCTCGGCTTTGCCAAGGAGGAGTGGACCAAGCGGACCGAGTATTTCTCAGGCGGCTGGCAGATGCGCATCGCGCTGGCCAAGCTGCTGCTGGAACAGCCCAGCCTGCTGTTGCTGGACGAGCCGACCAACCACCTCGACCTCGAAGCGCGCAACTGGCTGGAGTCATACCTGAGCTCGTATCCCAACGCCTTCGTGCTCGTCTCGCACGACCGTTACTTCCTCGACGTCACCGTGTCGCGGATCGTGGAACTGTGGAACAAGGGACTGCACTTTTATTCCGGTAATTATGAGGCCTACCTGAAGCAGAAGGAGGAACGCCGGGCCAGCCTGGAGGCCGCCAGCCGCAATCAGAAGGAGCGCATCCAACAGCTCGAGGCGTTCATCAACCGCTTCCGCTATCAGGCCACGAAGGCCAAGCAGGTTCAAAGCCGCATCAAGGAACTCGAGAAGATCGAGCGCATCGAGATCCCGCCCGAAGAGAAGACGATCCACTTCCGCTTCCCCCAACCGAGACCCAGCGGGCGCATCGTGGCGGAATTCAGCGACGTCGCGAAGGCCTATGGCGAGAAGCGCGTTCTTGAAGGCGTCGCGTTCCAGATCGAACGCGGGGACCGCGTGGCGCTGGTGGGCGTCAACGGGGCGGGGAAAAGCACGCTGATCAAGCTTCTGGCCGGGATCGAGCCGCTGACGGCGGGTGACTACCGCATTGGCCACAACGTCCAGCCCGACTACTTCGCCCAGGATCAGTACAAGGAACTCGACCCCGCGGCGCAGCTGCTGGACGACCTCTCATCGGTCGCCAACGGGAAGACCGTGACCGAGCTGCGCACGCTGCTGGGCTGCTTCCTGTTCGGCGAGGACGACGTATTCAAGACCATCGGCGTGCTCTCCGGCGGCGAGAGAAACCGCTATGCGCTGGCGCGCATGCTGCTGAATCCTTCGAACTTCCTGTTGCTCGACGAGCCCACCAATCATCTCGACATGCGCGCCAAGGAGGTGTTGCTGGCCTCGCTCGAGCAATTCACCGGAACCGTGGTCTTCGTGAGCCACGACCGCTATTTCATAGACCGGCTGGCGACGAAGGTGTTCGAAGTGAAGGATGGCGCGGTGAACGTCTATCCGGGGAATTACGAAGACTTCCTGTTCCGGAAGGAGCAGGAGGCCGCGGCTCCGGCGGCGGGCGTGATGGGCGGCGGCGGCGTGAGTCCCGCAACGGCCCAGGCGCCAGCGCTGGATGATGTGCCGCGCGGGGACGCCGACGCAGCCCGGCCGCGGCGCCTGAATCCGATCAAGCAGAAACACCTGGAAGATCGCGCCGCCGGGTTGGAGAACGAATCGGCGCAGCTAGAGGCCGCGATCGCGCAACTGGAGACCGAGCTGCAGGGTTTCATCAGCGCCGAGGAGACGCGCCGGCGGATGGAGCTTCTCGCAGAGAGCAGAGCCCGCCTGGCCGGGGTGCTGGCCGAGTGGGAACTGGTCAGCGCCCAGTTGGAAGAAGCGCGGTGAGTTTCGAGCCTGGCGTGGCCGCAAAGTGCCAACGGCCGAGCCCGCTGCGCTGCGCGCCACTCAGCCCACTAGCGCAGATACTCTTCCAGCCGGATCCGCTCGTCGGTCCGGCTATCGCGGTACTTGACCACTACCGGCGTGTACAGCGAGATGCCCCACTCGCGCCCCCGGCCGCGGGTCACCGCGCGCGAGCCCGCGACCACCACGGCATCCGCCGGAATCACGAGCGGCAGATCGTCGGAAGCGGCGTAAATCTCGTCGCGGACCAGGTCGTAAACTGGCGTGGAGCGGTTGAGAATGACGCCCGAGCCGAGCACCGCGCGCCGCTTCACGATCGTTCCCTCATAGACGCCGCAGTTGCCGCCCACCAGCACTTCGTCCTCAATGATTACCGGCATCGCGCCCACCGGCTCTAGCACGCCGCCCAGTTGGGCCGCGGCGGAGATGTGGCACGATTCGCCGACCTGCGCGCAGCTTCCCACCAGCGCGTGCGAATCGATCATCGTGCCCGCGCCGACCCACGCGCCCGCATTGATAAACATTGGCGGCATGCAGGTCACGCCGCGCCCCACGTAGCAGCCGTCGCGGATGCTCGATCCGCCGGGCACGATGCGCACTCCGTCGCCCGGGTCCAGCCGCTTGACCGGGTAGGTCGCCTTGTCGAACATTGGCTGCTTCGCCGTGCTCACCGACATCTCCACCACCACGCCCATGCGGAAGCCCAGCAGGATGCCTTTCTTGACCCACGGATTGACGCGCCAGCCGGTGGGGCTGGACTCGTCCGGCTCGGCGGCGCGCGCCTGGCCCTGGTTCAGGGCTTCCTTGAATCGCGCAAACAGCGCGAAATGCTCCGGCGTATACGCGGCCGGCGCGGTGTCGAACAGCGCTTCGATTTCGTGTTGCAATCTGGAACCTCTAGCTGACCGCCAGGCCGCATTCGCGTAGCACCGCGTCGATGCGCTCGCGTGAGGCCGGCGACGGCGGCACCAGCGGCAGCCGCCACACCGGCTGCAGCAGGCCCATCCGCGCCAGCGCCCACTTCACCGGGATCGGATTCGACTCCACAAAATTCACTTCCATCAGCGGCAGCCACTTCCGCTGCAGCGCCCGCGCGTCGTCGAACCGCCCATCGACGCAGGCCTGCGCCAGCGCGGCCATCGGGGCGGGAATCTCGTTGGATGCGACGCTGATGATGCCCTTGCCGCCCAGCCCGGCGAGCGCCAGCGTGATGGCGTCGTCGCCCGAGAGCACCGTGAAATCCGGCGGCAGGGTCGCGCACAGGTTGGCCATCTGCGCGACGTTGCCCGACGCTTCCTTCACGGCCACGATATTTTCGATACCGGCCAGCCGACGCAGCGTCGCCGGCTCGACGTTCACCCCGGTGCGGCTGGGCACGTTGTAGACCACGATGGGCAGCTTCACGGCATTGGCAATCGCCAGGTAGTGCTGGTACAGGCCCTCCTGCGAGGGCTTGTTATAATACGGCGTCACCGAGAGGATGCCGTCCGCGCCCATGGCCTCGAACTCCCGCGCCAGGGCCACGACCTCGCCGGTGTGGTAGCCTCCGGCGCCGGCCAGGACCGGCAGCTTGCCGTGGGCTTCCTCCAGGACGATTTCCACGACGCGCAAGCGTTCCTCGTGCTCCAGCGTCGGACTCTCCCCCGTCGTGCCGCACGGCACCAAGAAGTGAACGCCCGCCTCAATCTGCCTGCGCGCCAGCCGGCGCACGGCCTCTTCGTCGAGCGTGAGGTCCGGCTGGAACGGTGTCACCAGCGCTGTCCCGCAACCCTGCAAGCGCACGTGCTTACTCCTTACCCTCGGCGAACAGAATCGCGCCGAATTCGAATACGCCCTGAAGCCCCGGCAGTCGCCGCGCCGCCTCCAGCGCCCCGCGCGCGAAACCCTCGCGATTGCGCGCCACGTGACGCAGCGTCAGCGTGTCGGCCGCCGAATCGAAGCCGATCTCGTGCGTGCCGGGATGGGCCCCGGCGCGGTTTGAGCTGGTGTCGATACGCCTATCGTAGCCCGCTTCCCGCATCTCTTCCACCAGCCGCAGCAGCGTCCCCGACGGCGCGTCCCTTTTAGCGCTGTGATGGATCTCCCAGCCCCAGGCCTCGTAACCCGGGTGGACCTGCATCCAGCGCGCAGCCTCGCGCACCACGCGGCGAAAAATGTTCACGCCGATCGAAAAATTGGAGCTGTAGATCAATGCCACGCCGCGCTCCTCGAAAGCTGCGCGCACGCGCTCGAGTTCTCCGTGCCAGCCTGTCGTCCCGCACACCACCGGCACGCCCAGCACCGCCAGCCGCAGCAGGTTCGCCACGGCAGTCTGCGGCGTGCTGAATTCGATCGCCGCGTCCAGCCCCGTGAAATTCTCCTCGGTGAGACCCGCTCCCGCGGCGTTGTTGTATTCGTCCAGGATCAGCGCCACTTCGCAACCGAACTCGGGCGCCAGGCGCTCCACAATGCGGCCCATTTTGCCGTAGCCGACCAGTGCCAGCTTCATGTTTCGAACACCCTCGGGTCCAGCTCTGAAAAGAACTCTTTGTGCAAGGCCTGGACGGCGTCCCTCAGGTCGCCGTCGTTCACCACAACGCTGATGTTCAACCGCGACGCACCCTGCGAGATCATGCGGATGTTGATGTCGCGCAGCGCCGCAAAGATGCGCGCTCCAAGGCCCGGCGTATCGCTGATCGCCTCGCCCACCAGGCACACCACCGCCTGGTCGGGCGTGATAGTGACCTCCGCGATCTTCGACAATTCCGTCTCGATCTCCGCCAGGGCCTGCGTCTGGTCGATCGTCAGCGAGACGCTGACCTCGGTCGTCGTCACCATGTCCACCGGCGTCCGGTAGCGGTCGAAGACTTCGAAAATGCGGCGCAGAAAACCGTACGCCATCAGCATCCGCAGGCTGCGGATGTTCACCACCGTGATGCCGCGTTTGCAGGAAATCGACTTGACCGGGTTAGTGGAGCGGACAATCTCGGCGACGATCAGGGTCCCTTCGACATCCGGCTGCCGGGAATTGAGGATCCGCACGGGAATGTTCTTTTCCACCGCCGGCATCACGGTCGAGGGATGCAGCACCTTCGCGCCGAAGTAGGCCAGTTCGGCGGCTTCGTTGAACGAAATCGTCTTCAGCCTGTGGCCGCCCGGGACTATGCGCGGATCGCAGGTCAGCATGCCGTCGACGTCGGTCCAGATCTGGATCTCCTCAGCGCCGATGCCCGCGCCCGCGATGGCGGCGGAAAAATCCGATCCGCCGCGCCCCAGCGTCGTCGCCACGCCTTCGCCCGAGGAGCCGATGAAGCCGCCCATGACCACCACGCTGTCCTTCAGCAGAGGCTCCACACGGTCGTGGAACCGCGCGTACGTTCTGCCGTACAGCGGGAGCGCCTGAGTATGCCGGCCATCGGTCACCAGGATCTGCCGGGCATCGACGTGTGCCGCGCGCAGGCCCAGACTTTGGAAGATCATCGTGATCAGCGCGCTGGACAGCCGCTCGCCGTATCCCGCCGTTTCATCCCACAGGCGCGGCGTCACTGCACCGGCTTCGGCGATGGCTGCGAGTGTTTTTTCGAGATCGGAGAATTCCCGCTCCAGCAGCGCGTCCATTTCTCCGTGCCGCGCCGGCGGCAGAATCGACTCCGCCTCGCGCCGGTGGAAGGCTTCCAACTCTTCGGCGTCCCGATGCGCCGCGTCGAGGTTCCCGGCCGCCGCCTTATCTGCCGCCGCCAGCAGACGGTTCGTCGTCTTGCCCATCGCCGACACCACCACCAGCGGCCGCTGGCTGGCCCGCGCCTGAACAATGCTCGCGACTCGCCGGATGGCGGCCGCCGATTCCAACGACGTGCCGCCGAACTTCATCACGATCATGCGCGGATCAGGCCCTCCTCCCGCATCAGCTCCGCATTCAGCACCGCCGCGCCCGCCGCGCCGCGGATCGTATTGTGGCCCATGCACACGAACTTCCAGCCCATCACCGGGCACTCGCGCAAACGCCCGACGGTGACCGTCATCCCCGCGCCGCGCATCGCATCGCGCCTCGGCTGCGGACGGTTTTCTTCTTCCAGATAAAGCACCGCCGGCGCCGGCGCGCTCGGGCAGCCCTTCTGTCTTGGGATTGACTCGAAGGCATTGAACGCCGCCAGCAGCTCGGGCCTGGTGACGTGCTTCTCCAGCGTGACCGAGACCGTCACCGTATGCCCGTCCACCACCGGGACGCGGTTGCAGTGCGCGCTCACCCGCGCCGGCAGCGGCTCGATGTGGTCGCCGGCGAAGCGCCCCAGGATCTTCTGCGTCTCCTGCTGCATCTTCTCCTCTTCGCCGCCGATGAACGGGATCACGTTGCCTACGATGTCCATCGACGGCACGCCCGGGTAGCCCGCGCCGGAGATCGCCTGCAGCGTCGTCGCCACCACCGCCCGGATGCCGAACGGCGCCAGCGGCGCGAGTCCCATCACCAGCGCCACCGTCGAGCAGTTCGGGTTGGTGACGATCTGGCCTTTCCACCCGCGGCACGCCTTCTGGACGCCCAGCAGCGCCAGGTGGCCGGCGTTGACCTCCGGCACCAGCAGAGGCACGTCGCTCTCCATGCGATGGTTCCTCGAGTTGGAGACCACGGTGTGCCCGGCCTCGGCGAAGGCGCGCTCAATCTCCGTAGCCACGCTGGCATCCATCGCCGAAAAGACGAGCTCCGGCGGCTGCGTGTCCGGCCGGCACTCCGCTACCGTCAGGCCAGCCGCGCCGGCGGGCATCGAGCCCTCCAGCCGCCAGCTCGTCGCCTCGGCGTACTTCTTGCCAGCCGAGCGGTCGCTCGCTCCGGCCCACACCAGTTCGAACCACGGGTGGTTCTCCAGAAATCTCACGAAGTGCTGGCCCACCATCCCGGTGGCTCCCAGCACGCCAACCGGCGTCTTTCTGTCCATCCCTGAATTGTCCTTCAATTCTCTTTATTCTGCGCCGCCCGCCAGCAATTGGCGAGTCAGACGCGCGTACACCTGCACCGCTTCGAGAAGCTCGGCCTTAGGTACCCGCTCCTCGTTGGTGTGCGCGACATGGATCGAGCCCGGCCCGATCAGGAACGGCTCGCCCCATGCGCCGCCAAAGGCAGGAATGTCGGTCGTGTAGGCCACCACGGTGGTTTCAAAGCCCGGCCGCGCGCCCAGCTGGAGCGCCGGAATGCACAGCACTTCGTTCGCCGCCGCATCCGCGCCGGCCGCCTCTTGCACCGCCGCGCGAACCGGCTCCGGATCGCCCACCAGCCGGAACATCAGAGCGGCCATCGCTCGGTCGGGGACCACGTTGGGCGCGCGCCCGCCCGAAATCAGCCCGATGTTCAACGTGCACGCTCCCAGCGTCGCATCGCTCGGCAGGGCAATCCGCCGCACCCGCCCCAGAGCATCCAGCAGCTTCTCGATCGCCGACTCGCCCAGCTCCGGATAGGCCGAATGCGCCATCCGGCCGCTGGCCGCCAGTTCATATCGCAGCGCGCCCTTGGAACCCAGCGCCATCCTGTTGCCCGTCGGCTCGCCGTTGATCAGGAACCGCGAGCCGATCGGGTGGCGGCTGGCGTGATAGGCTCCCGCACTGTCCTTCTCCTCGCCGACCACGAACAGCAGTGCGAAATCGCGGACCCCGCCGGCCAGCAGCGTCTGCGCCGCACAAATCATCGCCGCGGCAATCCCCTTGGCGTCGCACGAGCCCCGTCCCCAGATATGCGCTTCATCCTCCCGCGAGACGATGAACGGCGGAACCGTGTCCAGATGGGTGGACAGCGTGACCACCGGCTGGCCGAAACGGGCCAGGACGTTGCAACGGTCTGGGGCCACCTCAACCGGTTCGGCGATCCCGCCATAGCGGCTTGTCAATGCCTGGAGCACCTGCAGCACGCAAGCTCCCACACCGCCCTCGTTGCCCGTCACGGACTCTATGTCGACAAACTTTCGAGTTAGGGCAAAAACGTCCATGCAGGCACTCTTCAAGCCCTCGCGCCCGGCAGCCAACCCGCGCCGGGGGGCTGGCGCCGGACCTCAGAACAACTTCAGGCCGCGCTCCGGAGACCAGAACAGGCCGGCGTTGGCGGAGACGAAGGCGGTCGACTCCGTGGACGGCTTGAAGTAGTTCACGTAGTAGTTCCCGCCCGCGGTAAAGGCCAGTCCGCCCAGGAATCGGTAGGAAAATGTAAGTCCGGCGTCTAAGACATCAAACCGGGTCCCCGCCTGCGCAATGCCATTCAGGCGCGATCCCCCCGCCAGACCGGTTACCGATAACCTGCGCGTGAGTGAGCGGCTAAGATTCGCTCCACAGGATTCCATCCGCGTCAGCAGCAGCACGTCGTTGCCCGGGGTAACGGAGGTTGAGCAACTGAGTCCAAACCCGCCGCGGCGAAAACTGTGGCTGTACCCGGCGGAGCCAATGACAAAATGCTCGCTCCTGTTCTGGATCAGATACACCACCGGCACGCCCAGCAACTGGGCGACATCCGCGGGCAGGGTGAGCGTCGCCAGGAACTCAGTGCTCAAAAAGCTCGCTCCGAAAGTGCCGGACACTCTATCGCGCGGTGAGAGTTGGTATTGCGCTCCCACTGTAATCGCGTTGATGTTCGTGTAGCCAATGCTGTTCACAAAGTCGATCCGCGTGAAGGAGTAGCTGGCGGAAGTGTTGAACCGATTCGTCCAGCGCGTGTTCAGCCCCGCGCTGCCCGTATATCCATCCGAGTCGCTGAAAGAGCTGCCCACGCGCCGCGCGATGAACGCCGATCCCCCAACGCTGAACATGGTTCGCTGGGTCAGCAGCACGCCCAGGCTGACGTTGGTGTCCGAGAAGTACGTCATCTGGCTGGACGACTCGGTATCCACCAGTTGGTTCTGTAATGGGTTGGTCGTGCTGGCTCCCCCAGGAATCCCCGACCCTCCGTACAGCGAGCCGCTGGCCACTCCGATCGATTCCAGAACGCCGTTCGAGCTGGCCCCCAAGCCCCAGGCATTGATTCCGAATCCGCCGTTTGCAGCTCCGGCCAACTCCCCGACATTGAAAGTGAGCCGCCTTGAGAGCTGTGTCCCCACCGACAGGTCGACCACATTGGAGAGGTACCAGCCATTCTCGTCCCCAAACTTGCCCAGGTCGCGGTACCCGGAGCCAAAGTAGCCCAGGACGACAGTCGTTCTCCGGAACGGCTTCACCATGCTCAGGCCGCCACCCAAGCCCAGCGGCCGGTAGATTGCAGACGCTTGGCCTGCAGGCGTCGCCACTTCAGTATCGTAGCCGCCCGAAACCGAGAGCCAGGGCTCGATGATAGCCGGCGCCGCCTGCTGAGTGCTGTCCAGGCGCGGATCCCTCAGGCTCCCAGTGGTGCCCATTTGTGCTAGGACCGAGGATCCGGCGAGCGCAAAAATGACGAAAGCGCGGCTGATTCTCATGGGAATCTATAGATTACCGCGAATTTCCCGTCTCCCACCAGAATTCGTCGGCCGCCAGCCGTTCCGCTAGGCGCGCCGGCCTGTCACGGCGTGGCCCGGCAGACTTCAATCCGCGTGGCGTTCGGCCCTGAGTCGATCCCGGCGCCTACAGGTCGCCGTGCTTGCCCTTCGGCCCCAGCCGGACTTTTGAACCCTTGGATTCGCAGTACGCGTTGAACTCCTCGATCATCTTCGGAGTCCACTCTGTGTCTATTTCGCCCGGCGTGTACTTGCCTTCGCGCAGCATCTTGTGGCCCCATTCATCGACCATGTGGATGCGCTCCGCCTCGTTGGCCACCCGCTCGCAGAGCTGCGGCGGAATAAACGTCACGCCCTCCGGATCGCTGACCACGATGTCGCCCGGCAGCACCGTCACACCGCCGATCCGGATCGGAACGTTGATGCCCGCCAGCGTCGCGTTGTGCAGCGCCGAGGGATGGAACCCGCGGGCGTAGATCTGGAACCCCTCGATTTCCTGGTTGCCGCTCACGTCGCGAATCGAGCCGTCCACCACCAGCCCCGTCCCCGTTTTGGTGAAGATCGACGTGCCCAGGTTATCGCCGATGATCGTCCCATCCTCGATCTTGCCGAACAGGTCCACCACCATCACATCGCGCTTCACCAGCGTGTCGATGACCCACGAGTTCTGCCCGCGGCTCACGCGGCCCTCTTTCTTCCCGTTGGCGTTGATGTAATCGTTGAAGTCCTTGCGGAACGGCACGAACACCGCCGTCACCGCGCGCCCCACCAGCCTGGGACCCCCAACCTTCACATTCACCGTCTTGAAGTTGCCCTCGAACTGCAGCGGATAGCCCGCCCCGCGCAACACGCCCCATGCCTCCTCCGCATCCACTGTCGCCAGCCGGTCCAGCAGTGCGTCGGGTACCTTGGGGCGTCCGTCGGGGAAGCGCTCGCCCTTCCACTCGCTCGTGATGGCGAGCAGCTGGTCTTTTGTGAACATGCCCAACTGCGCCAGCGCCGGCAGCGCGCACAGCGCGGTCAGGATTCCCAATTGAATCATTCTCCGTCTCATCGATGTACTGGCTCCTTGTCGCTGTCATCTCCCGTGAGCGCGGGCCCCGCGGCGCCGCGCTACCACCACTTGTGCCCGTTCGGCACCAGGCCCGGCGCCGCGTAGGCGAAAAACATTACAATCAGGCCCACCAGCAGCGTCAGCGCGATGCTGTGCTTCACCACGGCCCGGAATACGTCGCCCTCTTTCCCTTCGAGGCCGGTCGCCACGCACGCCACGATCACCGACTGCGCGCCGATCATCTTGCCCATCACGCCGCCAGCCGTGTTGGCCGCGGCCATCAGGACGGGACTCAATCCCAGCTTGTTGGCCGTGATCACCTGCAGGCTGCCGAATAGCGCGTTCGAACCCGCGTCCGTGCCGCTCATGGCGGTACCCAGCCAGCCGATCAGCGTCCCGAACATCGGGTACAACCAGCCCGTGTTGGTCATCGCCAGGCCCAGGATTGCATCCATCCCGCAGTATCTGGTCACAAAACCGAGGCAGATCATCGCCACAATCGCCAGCAGGCTGTAGCGCAGCCGCCAGTTGGTCCGGCCGAACACCCGCAGCGTGCGGCCGAGCGACAGGCCCAGGATCGGCCCCGCCAGCAGCCCGGCCAGGAACGTGCCTGTGCCGATCGTCGACAGCCAGGCCAGTTCCATAATCGCCGGTTCGGGGTGGTTCCTGGGCACAATCGGCGGAGTGCGCAGCACCATGTTGTGCAATCCGGGCGCCGGCATCCTGTAGTCCGTGCTCTCCAGCAGGTGCTTCACGCTCGGCAGGCCCCACAGCACCACAAACACCGCTAACAGCAGGAACGGCGACCAGGCGTGCAGCACCTGCCGAGTGGTGTGCCTGTTCCTGGCCAGCTCCGCCACCGGTGGATCCTCCGGGTAACGCCAGATCGGGGCCGGCTGCCAGAAACGGAAAAACACTGCGCACAGCAACAACGTGAACATCCCGCCCACCACATTGACCAGCGTTCCATCAATACAGTTCGACCAGAAAAGCTGAGTTCCGGCAAACGCGATGCCGCACACCGCCAGGCCCGGCCAGACGCGCAGCGTGTTGCGCCATCCGGTCATCGTTCGCACCAGCCATAGCGGCAGGATCAGCGCCGTCAGGAAGACGATCCGGCCGGTCATGGCCGCCAGGTCGGGCTCGGCCAGGCCCGTCACCGCCACCAGCGTCCGCACCGGGTTGCCCATGCCGCCGAACGCCACCGGAGCCGTGTTCGCCAGCAGGCACATCACCGCCGTTTCGAACGGCTTGAACCCCAGGCCGATCATCATCGCCCCGCATACCGCTACCGGCGCGCCGCCGCCGCCCGCTCCCTCCAGCACCGCCCCGAATGCCAGCGCGATCAGCAATGCCTGCAAACGCCGGTCGTCGGTGATCCCCCCGATCGACGCCTTGATGGTCTCGAAATGCCCGCTCTCGACGGTCAGGTCGTAGATAAAAACCGCCGCCACCAGGATCCATGCGATCCGCAGCGCGGCATAGACGAATCCGTGGCCCACCGCCGCCGCCAGCATCCCCGCCGGCATCCGAAACACAACCAGAGCCACCACCACGCCGCACGCGAACGCCCACACTGCCGACCAATGTGCCGCCAGCCGGCGCACCGCCAGCAGATAGAACAGCAGCGTCACCGGCAGAGCCGCCACGGCCGTGGACAGCACGCTGTTGCCCAGCGGATTGTAATTCTGGATCCAGACTTGCACGGCTCGGGCCAATTTCTCAGCGAAAGCAGGCATCCTATCACACCGCCGCCTGCCTGCCCGTTCAACGCGCCCGGCCCGTTCGATTGCCGCTCGCGCCTCCATCGCCGGTCGCGGCGGCAAGCCCGGCGAGAGCGCCTGTCCCTTGCGCATCCCGCGAGCAACGGAGTCAGCGGGATGTCGTCCCAATCCTCTATTGCAGCGGCTCCGCTGACGCGAGCCCCATTACCGTCGCCAGCGATTTCATCGGCAGCGCGCCTTCCCTCAGCGCGCGCTCATGGAAGGCGCCGGCCTGGAACGATTTGCCGGCCTGGCGTTCGGCCGCCGCGCGCAGCCGCTTCCACTCCGTGTAGCCGGTGAAGTAGGTCGGCAACTGGCACGAGGCCAGCTTGGCGCGTTGCACCTTGGCGACGGCCTCTTCTCTTTCCTGGAATGTCCGGCCCATCATCAACGCCATCGCCTCGTCGTCGGTCAGGTTCATGGTGTGATACCGGATGTCGAGAATCGTGTTGGCAATCGCGCGCAGCTCCCATTTCAGGTTCTGCATCTTCAACTCCGGCGAGTTGTCGAGATAGCCCGCCTTCAGCATCGCGGCGGTGGCGTACACGGCCCAGCCCTCGACGTACACGCCGCTGCCGTAGATGGCGCGCAGCATGCGGCGCGACAACGGCTCGATGGTGGAAGCGTATTCCGCCTGCACGTAGTGGCCCGGGATCGCCTCGTGGATGGTCAGGACGCGCAGGCCATAATTGTTGTACTCGCGCAGCTTCGACTCCACGCGTTCCTTCGGCCAGTCCTTCGGAATCGGCGTCACCCAATAGAACGCGCCCAGTTGCGGCTCCATCGGCGGCGCCGCATTGAAACCGCCCACGCCGTAACTGCCGCGCACGAAAACCGGAGTCTCGATCACCTGCAGGTTGTCCCGCGGCGGATCCTTCACCAGTTGATCGGGGTGCGCCTTGAGGAAGGCGCGCGTCTCTTCCAGAGCCTTGCGCGCCTCATCCATATAAGCCTCGGGTTTCGGATGCTGCTGGTCGATCTTCTTGAATGTTTCGCCCACAATCAGGTTCATGTCCACCGGATCGACGTGCGTTGGATACAGCTTGTGATGCAGCGGCAGGGCCACTTCGAACAACTCGCGCCGTTTATCCCGCAAGGCCTCTTCGGCCCGCGCCAGCATCTGTTCCGGCGCGATGTCGGTGCCCATGACGAGCGCGAATTTCTTGGCGTACTTTTCCTTGCCCAGGCGCCAGCTTTCCGGGTTCGCATCCTTCAGCGAGGACTTCAGCCAGCCGTTGAAGCCGCGCATGGCGGCAACCGCCGGCTTCGCCGCCGCGTCATAATCACCCTTCAACGACGCCGGCGCCTTGTCGGGGAACGTCTGTTCGATCATGCTGATCGTGCCCTCGTTCTCCTCCGCGGCCACTTGCTTCCAGATGGGCGGCGCATCCACCAGCTGGAGCTTGGCCTCGTCCAGCATGCGCGGCACTTCGCCGAGCCGCGAAATGACATGCCGCCAGCGCTGCTCCGGCGGCGCGTATTCCACGCTGTACGGAACGAACACTCCGTTGCCGATCGTCTCGACGTAAATCGTCGGATTGTGCTTCCAGCCCTGAATCTCCTTGTCTTCGAGCTCGGCCAGCTTGATCTGCGATTCGATCAGCTCGGCGTCGGCCTTTGATTCGGCGTCCAGCTTTTCGCGATCGAAGCGTTCAAGCTTGCTGCGCAGATCGGCCCACGCCGCGCGGCTTTTCTCGATGCCCGCCGCGCTGAAATCATCCAGGTGGGTGTCGAGTGCGACGCCCTTGTAATTGTGGAAGCCGGCCTCCGTCGCGCCCGTGGGGCTGAGGGCCAGCGTCGTTTCAATGAACTCCTGCGTGAAGGCCGGGAAATCGGCCGCGCCCTTCTTGCATCCCGGTAGCATCCCCAGCGCGGCAAGCGCTACGATACACAGAGTCGCTTTTCTCATGACAGCGACAGTGTATCAATGCGCCACCGGCTGCGGAAGTGTCATCCGGCGGGAGCGCCCTATTTGTGATCGGGTGCCGCCGGCGGCGCACACATGAAGTTCGCCGCGTCGTCAGTGCTGCCACTGCCGTTGTAATGCGCTACCAGCGGATAGGCGCACAGCGGGCGGGTGCGGACAATGCCGGCTTTGTGGTCGCTGTCATTCTTGTATTTCGTGGCGATGATTTCTTCGGGAGCAACGCCCTGTTCAACCCAGCGCTCCAACGCGGCGTCGATGTCATGCTGCGGATCGCCGTGCGGCACTCCGAACTGGCCAAAGCTGTTGGGGCCGGATCCGCCCCCGCAGTGTTGCATGCCTGGCACCATGAACAGGCGCGTGAATGAAGCGGAATTCTTTGCGCCCATCTTCGAGACCACGCTGTTGTAGTAGTCGATGAGGTTCAGCGCCGGGATCGCCGCGTCGCTCCAACCGTGATACAGAATCAGCTTGCCGCCGCGCGCCCGGAAGCGCCGCAAATCCGGATCCGTCGAGTTCAAAATGCGTGCCATTTTGTCGTCCGCCGCCTTCGTATCGCGATCCACGTCGAACGAATGGTAGTCCCAGGCCGCGTTGTCGAACACCATGTTCTTGTAAAACTGGGTCCCGAAGGCGAACATCAGGCTCTTCTCGGGCGCCGGCCCGGTGATCCAGGGGTTCCATCCACCCGGCTGGGCTTCGCCGCCGGGAGAGTAACCCGGCAGAATCTGCCGGCCTTTGGAATCGCGTGAGGGCGAGTAGATTTTCGTCAGCGCCGCGACTTGGGGCGCTGTGAGACAGCTGTCGCTCTCCGCTCCCGGGCACAACAATACGGCCGGATCGAAGTGGCAGCGGGCGGGATCCTCTATCACGCCGTCTTTCACGCCATCGAGCGCGTCGCAGGCGTCCAGCGCCGCAGTTTGAATCGCGGGCAATTTGCTCGCCGGAATGTAGCTCCCCGGCTGGCCCAGCAGCGCCAGATCGTCCCACGACGCATTGGCCAACAGATGAGTCCAGTAATTGGCCGGAGCGCCGGCGATGATCCCGTCGTAGTCCTCGGGGAAGCGCTGCGCCTCCATCAGCGCCTGCCGTCCGCCGTTGGAGCAGGAGTTGAAATAGGAACGCCGCGGCGCATCGCCGTAAAAAGCCTGGATGATCGCTTTCGCCTTGACCGCCGTCTCGTGGATCGCGCGGTAGCCGAAATCGACGATCTTCTCGGGGTGCCCCAGAGCCCATGTCGCGTCGATGCCATCGGCTGCGTGTCCCGTATCAGTGGAAGCCGTCGCGTAGCCGTGGGCCACGGCATCGGCCAATGAACTGTAGCCGATGCTACCGGCGAAGCCTCCGTTGCCGACGCCTTGGAACTTCGCGTTCCAGCCCGAGGCTGGCAGCCATACTTCGAACTTGATGGTCGAATCAGTCGCTGGGTGGATCTCGCCGGCGACGCGGCAGAATGCCGGCAGGTTGGGGATTGGCTTGCCTGCCGGCGGCCTGAACGTGCCCGCGGGTTCAGATTGCGCCAGCGAGATGGATGTGGCCGGCAGAGTCAGTTTGATCAGGCTCTCACAGGGCTCCGCCGCGGCGGCGGCGCAGATCGCGAAGCCCAACAGAGCCGGCGCAAGAAATCGCGTTGATTGTCTCATCACGGCGTCAGTTTACCAGTGTGCGCCGCCGGGCGGGGACGGCACTCTCATCCCGGACCGGAGGTCGAAGGCGAACCGGTGCGTCACCCGCGCAAGGCCGCCGCGCGCTCGCTTGAAATCCGCGAACCCACCCGTGCGCCGGAGCGTGTGGCTTGCGAGAATCTGAAGATATGAGGCTGTCGATCGTCACACTCACCGCCACTCTGGTGATCGCGCTGGCTCTGCCCGCGACGGCGCAGAAGAAATACACGGGGCCGCGCCCGCCGAAACCGGACGTGCCATTCCTCCAACATGGCCGGCAATTGATCGAAGTGGAAAAGAGCGAGGCGCGCGAGAACCAGGGCAAAAGCGACGTGAACTACAGCGTCCCGGGAGCGGGTTCGCCCACTAGAACTCCGGTCCCCGAGCCGATCTTCCTCTTCGAGTCGGACAGGATCAACCCCGAACGCCTGTCACTGTTTCGGATGGAGATCAAGGGCGGCGAGCGCACTCTCACCCTGCCGGCGGACCCGAGAAGGCGCAAGGACAAGGATCGTCCGATCTTTATCCTGGTAACGCCGGTCGAAAACCGGCTCTTCAAAGTAGAGGTGAATGAGCCATTGGAAAACGGTGAGTATTGTCTCTCACCCGAAGGCGCGAACACGGTCTTCTGCTTTAGCGAGTACTGAGACCGGACATGTCCTGAATCGCGCCTGGCGGCGTGTGAGTTACTGAGAAGTTATCACTCGCCTGAACTTCCCGTTCGCTGCGGCGGGAGTTACTCTCTCACCAATAGTCAGCGCGCCAGCTTATGGGCAATGTCTTGCGCGATCTGCGCCCCGTGGAAGCGCCCGTTCTCGATGAATATTTCGTTGGTATGCATGCCTGCCACCAGCACTCCAGCCAGGTACACTCCGGGCCGCTCGGATTCCAGCGTCGACGGGTTCACGCGCGGGCGGCGCGTCTCGGCATCGAAGCGAATGCCGTGCTGCTCCAGGAACCCCGTGTCCGGATGATAGCCTGTCATGGCGAAGACGAAGTCATTCTTCACCTGCGCCTCGCCCTCGGGCGTTCGAACCGTCACGCTTTCCGTTTCAATGCGCGTCACGAAGGAGTTGAAGTAAGCCTTCACGTCGCCGGCCTTGATACGGTTCTCAATGTTCGGCCGGATCCAGTACTTGATATTGTCGTGGAGCTGCGCGCGGCGGTGCACGAGCGTGACACGGGCGCCGGTCCAGAATAGCTCGAGAGCAGCGATGGCGGCCGAGTTCTTGCCACCTATGACCATCACGTCCTGTCCATTGTACGGATGTGCTTCCTTGTAGTAGTGCAGAACCTTAGGCAGCTCTTCGCCCGGGACATTCAAGTAGTTTGGCTTGTCATAGTAGCCGGTAGCCAGGATCACCTTGCGCGCCTGGTACTCGCGGGCCCGCTCCAGCCGGTCCAAGGTAAAGACCGTGAAGTCGCCGTCCGCGCCAGTGAAGCGCAGGACGCGCTCGTACTGATGAATGTCCAGCGAGTAATGTTCGGCCACCCGGCGGTAGTACTTCAGCGCTTCACCACGCACAGGCTTCTCGCCGATGGAAGTCATCGGGATGCCGCCGATCTCGAGTAGCTCCGGTGTAGTGAAGAACACCATGTTCGTCGGGTAGTTATAGAGCGAGTTAGTAATGCAGCCCTTGTCGAACAGAACGGCGATCAGGCCAAGGCGTTTCAGCTCTATGCCGCAAGCCAGCCCGGTGGGGCCGCTCCCGACGATCACGGCATCGAGCATTTCGGATGTTTGATTCACAGCAGTGATTCGACGCGCTCGTAAACGGAGTTCAGCGCCGCCGGCAACGCCTCCGTGTCCTTGCCGCCGGCTTCCGCCAGGTCGGGCCGGCCGCCGCCCTTGCCGCCAACCGCCTGCGCCAGCGCGCCCACGAGCTTGCCGGCGTGCACCTTCGCAGTGAGGTCCCTGGTCACGGCCGCGATGATGGCTACGCCCGAGTCGGTCGGCGTGCCCAGCACCACCACGGCGCTCTTCCATTTGTTCCGCAGTTGGTCGGCCATGTTCCGCAGTTGATTTCGATCGACACCGTCCACACGCGCGGCGACGACGCGCACGCCCTTGATTTCGCGCGCGGCGGCTTCGACCTCGGAGGTCAGGGCGACGGCGACACGCTCCTTGAGATGCTCGATCTGGTGCTCGAGTGTGCGCTGCTGCTCGCGAATCTTCTCAATCTCGGACGTCAGTTCGCCCTTCTCGGCATCGAAGTGCGCCAGCACCGCCGGCCCGGTCAGAATCTCAATGCGACGGACGCCGGCCGAGATGGAGCCTTCGTAAGTAATCCGCGCGACGCCGATGTCGCCCGTGCGGGAGACGTGAGTCCCGCCGCATAGCTCGCGCGAAAAGCCGGGCACCGTGATCACGCGCACTCTGTCGCCGTACTTCTCGCCGAACAGCGCCATGGCTCCGGTCTGCAGGGCATCGTCGATGGCCATGACCTCGACGCCCACCGGATCGTTCTTTAGCACTTCCTCGTTGATCAGCCGTTCCACCTCCACCCGCTCGCCCGGCGAGAGCGGAGCGAAATGGGTGAAATCGAAACGCAGGCGCGCCGGGTCGACCACCGAACCAGCCTGCTTCACGTGTTTGCCCAGGACGCGTTGCAGGGCCGCCTGCAGCAGGTGCGTCGCCGTATGGTTGCGCCGCGTGGCGGCGCGGGCCTGCTCGTCCACCTGGGCGAAGACCTGGTCATCGCGCACGATCGGCGCGAGAGTACGGATCTTCGAAACAGGCAGACCCTTGATCGGCGCGTAGGTCGTAAGCACTTCCGCCAGCCTGACCGCGCGCGTCTCGTCGTAGAGCGCCCCGATATCGCCCACCTGGCCGCCGGATTCGGCGTAGAACGGAGTCGGGTCGATGACGATCTCCGCTTCGACGCCGCCGGGGAGCTGAGCGACGGAAACGCCGTCGCGAATCAGCGCTTCGACTGTCGCGAAGCAGTGCATATGGTCGTAGCCGGCGAAGCGCGGCTGCAGCCGCGCAAACACTTCCTGATGGACGGGCGCGATGTGCGCCTTCTCGGCGCCCTTCCAACTGGCGCGAGCTCGTTCGCGCTGCTTCTGCATGGCCTCTTCGAAGCCGGCGACGTCGATGCTCAGCCCCAGCTCGCGCGCCATCTCCTCCTGCTCGTCCAGCGCCATGCCGTAGGTGTCGTAAAGCTTGAAGGCCGCCGCGCCGCTCAGCAGGCCGCCCACGGCCGACCTGGCCTCGTCGTGAAAGACTCGCTCGGCCACCTGAAATGTCGTGGCGTAGCGCTGCTCCTCGTCCTTGATGATGCGCGCCACCCTCTGAATGGACTCCATGAGCTCCGGATACGCCGGCCTCATCCATTCGGCGACGAAGCCCGCCAGCCTGTACAGGAACATCTCCTGCACGCCGATCATGCGGGCATTGCGCAGCGCGCGGCGCATGATCTTGCGCAACACGTAGCCGCGTCCCTCATTCGAGGGCACGACGCCGTCGTGGATCAGAAACGCGGCCGCGCGGGCGTGGTCGGCGCAGATGCGCAGCACCGTGTCGGTGCGCGCGTCGCTGTGGTACCCAACGCCGAACATCGAGCCCGCTTCTTCGACGATCGGCAGCAGCAGGTCGCAATCGAAGTTAGAAAGCTTGCCCTGCAGGATGGCCGCGACGCGCTCCAGCCCCAGGCCTGTATCGATGGACGGGCGCGGCAGCGGACTCAGCGTGCCGCCGGCGTCGCGGTCGAACTGCATGAAGACCAGATTCCAGATCTCGACGAAGCGCCCGCCGCCGTCCAGCGGAAACTGCTCGTGTTCCCGGCCGGGATCGGCCGCCTCGGGGCCCAGGTCGTAGTGCATCTCGGAACACGGACCGCACGGGCCGGTCTCGCCCATCTGCCAGAAGTTGTCTTTCTCGTCCAGGCGGAAGATGCGATCCTTGGAAACGCCGGCCACCTGCTGCCACAGCTGCTCGGCTTCGTCGTCCTCGCGGAAGACCGTCACATACAGCCGCTCCTTCGGCATGCCGTAGACCTTGGTGACCAGCTCCCACGCGAAGTCGATGGCGTCGGCCTTGAAATAATCGCCGAAGCTGAAATTGCCCATCATCTCGAAGAAGGTGTGGTGGCGGCGCGTGTAGCCGACGTTCTCGAGATCGTTGTGCTTGCCTCCGGCGCGGACGCACTTCTGGGCGCTGGTGGCGCGCGAGTAGTCGCGTTTCTCGATGCCCAGGAAAACGTCCTTGAACTGGTTCATGCCGGCGTTGGTGAACAATAGCGTCGGGTCGTTGGCCGGAACCAGCGAAGATGAGTGCACCACGCGGTGCTCGCGGGCGGCAAAGAAATCGAGGAACTGCTGGCGAATTTCGTGACCGGTCACAATCCCTTTATTTTCGCATGGAGAGAGCCCAAAAACGTTGATTCAGGAGCATTTGGCGCACAAAGACGGCAACGGCAGGGCCGCGCCCTGCCGTCTGCGGACCGGTTGTGCTCCCGCTCAGAACTTGAGGTGCAGGGCCAACTGCAGAATCCTCGGATCGGCGGTGTTCGAAAGCTGGCCGAAACTGGGATCGCCGATGTTGGTGTCCGGGCTGAGGAATTGCACCTGGTTGAAAATATTGAAGGCGTCGGCGCGGAATTCGATGTCGTACTTCTCGCGCACCGTGAAATGCTTCGACAGCGTGAGGTTGGTGTTGAACGCTCCGGGACCGCGCAGAATGTTGCGCCCCAGCGTCCCGTAAGTGAATTGTCCCACCAGCGTCGAGGGATCGACGCCGTTGAGCAGCTCCTGATTCAGGGCCACTTCGCGGGCGTTGGAAAAGCTGTTTGGATTGAACCAGTAGTTGCCGCTCTGATTGCCGCCGGCATTCACGCTGTTGATGGTCTGATACGACTTGCCGTCGTAATAAGCCACCGGCGCAACCAGGTCGGCGCGAACCACCTCCGGATCGCCGGCGCCGGATGGACCGGGCGAGGTCTGCGATGGCTCCACGTTCGGGAAGGCGAACACATCCAGCGGGAAACCGGTGTGCCAAGTCACGATCGGATACACCGTCCAGCCTTTCGTGAGCATCTTGGGACCCTTCGTCCACAGCTTGTCGAACGGCATCTCCCAGCCCCCGGAAAACGACAATGCCTGCCGAATGTCGAAATCACCCGAGGCCATGAATTGGTCCCAATTGGCGGCCGGCACGAAAGGATTGCGCTGGCGGTAGCCCGACTCGTTGTCCTGCTCGTGCGACCAAGTGTAGGCCAGCTTGAAAAACGTGTTGCCCAGCCTGGAATTCGATAGCCGCTTGGTCAAGTCGATTTGCAGGGCGTTGTACTTGGCGCGGCCCACGTTCTTGAACTCGTTCATGAAGTTGTAGTCGCCCTCGAAGCCGGGAGTCAGATCCAGGACGCGCGTGTCCGTGCCCACGACGAAGGGGTTGATGTCGGTCAACCCGGTCAGCCCGTGCGCCTGGTAGCCGACATAGCCGGCCTCGGCGGTGAGGTTGTTCACCAGTTGCTGCTGCACGCTCAGGTTGTACTGATAAATGTACGGCGTCTTGATGTGCGGGTCGATGAAGAAGGGATTGCCTCCGCCGATCGGCAGGTCCCCGGCAGCGGCGAAGTCCACGCTGTGGTCGACGGGTTTCGACGGGAACGGATTCACCGCGCCGGCCGCATTAAAGGGATCCGACAGGATTCCCGGGTCCGACACGAATCCTCCGGCGGGCGGCGAGAAGCCGAGAAAGGCCGAAGCGAAAAACGGCGACTGCCCGTTGAACTGCAGATTATCCTCGGCCTTCAGAACGTCATAAAACGTCCCGAAGCCGCCGCGTATGCTGGTCTTGGCGTTGCCGAAAACGTCCCACGCGAAGCCCAGGCGGGGCGCGAAGTTGGCTTTGTCCGGGTAATTTGCGCCGGTTGGCGCGCCCTTGTCGCCGGGGAACACGAGTCCCAGCGGCGCTCCCGAAAACACCGTGGACTGCTGCCCGGGAATGAAGGAAAACGAACGCCCCTGCGTATCGTACTTGGGTTGGTTGTATTCGTAGCGCAAGCCGTAGTTGAGCGTGAACCGGCGCGTCAGTTTCCACGAATCCTCCGCGTAGCCCGCGAAAGAGTGCGAGCGGATGTTGGTCGGCGCGTTGGGATACTCCTGGAAATCGTCCGGCAGACCCATCAGGAAATCGGCGCGGTCGTTGCCCGAGCCGATGAGCGTGCCCGGACCGTAGAAGTCGAACTCGCCGTTCAGGTAGTAGCCGTACAGCATCGCGTCGCGGTAGGCCGAGAAATAGAATCCGCCTTTCAGCGAGTGCTTGCCCTTGGTCCAGGACAGGTCGTCGGTGAACGTGAAGGTATTGTCAACGATGTTGGCCGGGCCGAACGGGTTGTAGCCCGCGAACATGCCTGAGCCCGCCAAATCGATATTGGTCGGGCCGTCCACCAGATCCGGCGTGACGTTGATGCCCAGTTGCGACGGGCCCAGCGTGTTGCCGATGGGGAAGTTCTGAAAGTTGTTGTTGCGCTGGGCCGTGAAGCGCAATACGTTGAGCAGCGTCGGCGCGAAGGTGTGCGTGTAGGTGACGCTGCCGAAGTAGGCGATGATGTCGTCGGAGATCGGGTAGCCGCTGACTGTAGTGGCGCCGGACGAGCCGGAGAACGGCACCGTACTGGGCGTATCCTGGGACGCCATGGTGGCGCTTAACGTATCCCGCGACGTCACCGCGTAATCGAGCTTGCCCAGATACTCGCTGTGATCCGCCTTTGCGCTGGCTTCGGGAAACACATAACCGGTGCTGGAAACGGGAATCAGGTTGTTCTTGAAATAGTTGTTCGCGACGGAGCTGATCTTCGTGGGGTCGATGATCCCTTCCGCAGCCAGCGTCGGATTGCTCTGGAAATAGGGATTGTTCTGGAGGAACGACACCACCGCCGGGTCGGGAGCGCCGCCCGCCGATTGAGAGAAGTTGCCTTGCGCTTCCAGCGGCGTGAACGTGGTCACCTTGCCCGAGGCCGCATTCGCGGTCTGCTTCTGACCCTCGTAGGAGAAGAAGAAAAAGAGCTTGTTGCGCCCGTCTACGACGTGCGGCAGCATGATCGGTCCGCCGATGGTGCCGCCGTACTGGTTGCGTTTCAGCACCTGGCGCGCGATCCCCTGCTCGTTATTGAAGAACGTGTTGGCGTCGAAGTCCTCGTTGCGCAAGTAGTCGAACGCCGTCCCGTGCAGCGAGTTCGTGCCGCTCTTGGTCACCACGCTCACGATGCCCCCGCCGTTGCGCCCGTATTCGGCCGAGTAGTTGCTCTCCAGCACGCGGAATTCGGCCACCGCGTCGGGGTTCGGATTGATCACGACATCGTTGTTGATGAGGTGGTTGTTGTTGCCCCCGTCGAGCAGATAGGTGACCGAATCGGACCGCATGCCGCCGATGCTGTAATTGCCGGCCTGGCGCGGTGCGTCCGCGTTCTTCACCGTCGCGCCCGGTTGCGTCGCCAGCAGGTCCAGCGTGTTACGCCCGTTCAGCGGCAGTTCGTAAATCGCGTTGCCATCCACGGTCGTGCCCACGGTCGAGTTCTCCGTCTCCACCGCGCTCACGCCGCCTTCCACCGTGATCGTGTCTTTCGTGCTGCCCACCGCCAGCGTCACGTCGATGCGCAGCGTCTGGTTGATCTCCAGCGGGTTGCGCCCCTGAATGACCGCGCGCGAGAAGCCCGGCGCTTCGGCCGCCACCTCGTAGCGCCCGATCGGCAACTCGGCCACCTGGTAATAACCCTGCTTGTCCGACACCGTTTGATGCGCCATCCGGGTCTCCACGTTGGTGACGGTCACTTTCGCGTCCGTCACAAAGGCCCCGCTCGGGTCCATCACATTTCCGGCGATTTTACCTGTCGCATCTTGGGCCAGTCCTGCCGCCTGCCACGCCACCAGGCAGGCCGCCAGCGCCCAAACAACCTTGCAAGTTAGGCTGAAGCCCTTCATTTTGACAACTCCCTATCGACCGCCCATCGGCCTCTGCTGTATGAATTCACCCACTGGAGGATGCTGTGAACCTGCAAGGCGCCGGCCCCGAGCCGTTCGACACAATCCGCCCTGCGACCTTTCCGGGCAGCGTGGGCCGGAATCAGATTGTCTGATTAAGGGGCAATTTTAACACACTCAAAACTGATACTGAGAAAATTTGGGACCGCGCTGTCCGTTTTTAAACCTGACGCGCCGCATCGAGGTCCCGCAGTATCCGCAGCGCCGCGCCGCGCGGATCGGCCGAACGCGTAATCTCGCGTCCGATCACCAACTGGCTGGCCCCGGCGGCGATGGCCTCGGCCGGCGTCGCCACCCGCTTCTGGTCGCCGCGCGACGCGCCCGCGGAGCGCACCCCCGGCGTGACCACAATCGCGCCCGGCCCGGTCAGGGCCCGCACCCGCGCCACTTCCATGGGCGAGCAGATGAAGCCGTCCACCCCGGCGGCCATCCCTTGGCGCGTCAGATGCTCGACCAGCTCGGCTACCCCGCGGCCCGCGTAGCCCAAGTCCTCCAGATCCGAATTATCGAAGCTCGTCAATACCGTGACGGCCAGAATCTTCAGCTTCGAATCGCCGCGTCCCTGGACCGCCGCCCGCATCGCCTGCGCACTGGCGTGCACACTCAGATAGCGCGCTCCCAGCGCCGCCACCTGAGCCGTGGCCCGCCGCACTGTCTCACCGATGTCATACAACTTGAGATCGACGAATACGTCCTTGTGCCGCGCGATCAGCTCGCGCACGACGTCCGGCCCCTCACTCGTGAAAAGCTCCAGTCCAACCTTGTAAATGCCGACTGCATCTCCAAGCTGATCAACCATTTGCGACGCCTGAACCGCATCCTCGAAATCCAGCGCGACGATAATTGGGTTCATCCTCGGCGATCCTTTACCTACTTGACCACAATCGGTTTCCCGCCTCGTTCCAACACCTTGCCGATGCGGCGCCCCGGGACCAGCGCGACCGCCTCTTCCGGCAGCGCGATCAACAATCCGCCCGAGGTCTGCGGGTCGTATAACAGTTGCAATACGTGCTCTGGAAGATCGCCTTCGATCGTCACCGCGCACTCGGCGAAGGCGCGATTGTTCTTCAATCCGCCCGGGATCGCGCCTTGCGCGGAATAATCGAGCGCTCCGGGCAGGAACTCAATTGCCCGCCAGTCGATCTCCAGCCTCACCCCGCTCGCCAGCGCCATCTCCCGGGCGTGGCCCAGCAGGCCGAAGCCGGTCACGTCGGTACAGCCGTGCGCGCCCGCCCGTTGCATCGCCTCGCACGCCGCCTGGTTCAATGCCAGCATCGAACGGATGGAGCCTTCCACATGTTCCTCCCGCGCGATCCCGCGCTTCAGCGCCGTCGAGATCACGCCCGTCCCGATCGCCTTGGTCAGCACCAAAGCATCTCCCGGCATTGCACCCGCATTGGTGATCACCCGCTCCGGGTGCACCGTCCCCGTCACGGCATAGCCGAACTTGATCTCCTCGTCGCTGACGCTGTGTCCGCCCACCACCACGCACCCCGCCTCGATCATCTTCTCGCCGCCGCCGCGCAGGATCGCTTCCAGATCCTCCAGATCGCCCTGCCCGGGGTAGCACAGGATCGAAAGCGCGGTCAGCGGCCGCCCGCCCATGGCGTACACGTCGCTCAGCGCGTTGGCCGCCGCAATCGCGCCAAACGTAAAGGGATCGTCCACGATCGGCGTGAAAAAGTCGGTCGTCTGCACCAGGGCGCACTCCGAGCTTATGCGGTACACGCCCGCATCGTCATTGGCGTCGAAGCCCACCAGCAGGTTGTCGTCCTTGAGCCGCGGCACGCGCGGCAGCACGGAGTCCAGGATCTCCGGGCTCAGCTTGGACGCTCAACCGGCGGCTTTGACGTGCGCTGTCAGCTTCTTCAGCGACATCCTGACCCCAGTCTACGTCGATCGCCACGGGGGCCGCGGCCCACGCGCCGTGGGAAGCGTTGTACAGTGGGGCATTCGGACTATGCGACGTCTCTGGGACCGTCTCCGCGCCGTCATCTTTTGGGTTGGGCCCTTCGCGTTGCCCGCCGCCTCCGCCTGGTACCTCTACCTCTTCTACGACAACCTCCCGGAGCGCTTCCCCATCCATTGGACGCACAACGGCAAGGCCGACCAGTGGGCCCAAAAGAGCGTCCAGGGCGTCTTCTACGGCCCCGTCATCGGCGGCCTGGTGATGATCTTCGCCGCCTTGGCCGAATTGCTGATTCTCGCTGCCGCCCGCGCCGCGCCGGTTCAGACCATCCCCGAGCAGCGCTCCCGGCGCAAGCGCCGCATCGGCTGGTTGAACTGGCTGCTCGGCCTGACCTTCGGAGTGCTCTCCGTGCTGCCCGGCGTGGCGCCGGAGGAATTCCTCCTTCCGGCCTGGGTCATGGCGACGGTGGCTTTCGTGTTCGTCGTCATCGCGCTGTTTGCGACGTTAAAGGTGAAGCGATAAGGCCGTCCCGGCGGCCGAGTCCGCTCAGCCTACCGGCTGCGGTTCCTCCGCGGCGGCGGCGGCGGCGTGCTCCAGAATCGACGGAATCGTCTCGCGGAAAACCTCGTCGATCCGTGCCACGAAGATGAACTCCATCTCCTTCCGGATCTGTTCCGGCAGGTCGCGCAGATCCTTGGCGTTGGCCTGCGGCATCACGATGCGGTTGATCCCGGCGCGCCGTGCCGCCAGCACTTTTTCCTTCACCCCGCCGATCGGCAGCACGCGCCCGGTGAGCGTGATCTCGCCCGTCATGGCGGTGTCGTTGCGCGCCGCGTGTTTCATGTACAGCGACGCCAGCGCCACGGCGGCCGTGATGCCCGCCGATGGTCCGTCCTTGGGGATGCCGCCCGCCGGCACGTGGATGTGCACGCCGCACTCATGGAACACCTCCGGGTCGATCCCATATTGCTCTGCGTGCGCCCACAGATAGCTCTGCGCCGCCTTGGCCGACTCCTGCATCACATCGCCCAACTGCCCCGTCAGCGTCAGCCCCTTGCCTTTCGGCAACAGCGTCGCTTCGATATACAGCACGTCGCCGCCCGTCGGGGTCCAGGCCAGCCCCGTGGCCACGCCGGGGGGCAGGTCCTTGCGCGCCGATTCGGGCAGAAAATACTCCGGCCCGAGCAGATCGACGATGTACTCGGGTGTCATCGTGATCGGCTCCGTGCGGCCCTCGGCGAATTTCAGCGCCGACTTGCGCAGCAGGCTGCCGATCGACCGTTCCAGATTGCGCAGCCCGGCCTCGCGCGTGTAGCTCGAGATGATCTTGTGCAATCCGTCGTCCGGGAACCCCACCAGGTCCGCCGTCAGGCCGGTCTCCTTCAACTGGCGCGGGACCAGGTAGCGGGTGGCGATGACCACCTTCTCCTCCTCGCTGTAGCCCGCCAGGCGGATCACCTCCATGCGGTCCAGCAGCGCCTGCGGCAGCGTGTCCAGCGTGTTGGCGGTGGTGATGAACAGCACCTTCGACAGGTCGAACGGCATGTCCAGGTAGTTGTCGCGGAACGTGCTGTTCTGCTCCGGATCCAGCACTTCCAGCAGCGCCGCCGCCGGGTCGCCGCGGAAATCGCGCCCCAGCTTGTCCACCTCGTCGAGCATCATCACCGGATTATTCGCGCCCGCCCGCCGCACGGCCTGCAGCAGCCGCCCTGGCAGCGCCCCGATGTACGTCCGCCGGTGCCCCCGCAGCTCGGCTTCGTCGTGCAGCCCGCCCAGGCTCATCCGCTCGAACTTGCGCCCCAGGGAACGCGCGATCGACTGGCCCAGTGAGGTCTTGCCCACGCCAGGAGGCCCCGCGAAGCACAAAATCGGCGCCTTGGCGCTGGGATTGCGGTGCAGCACGCCCAGGTGCTCCAGGATGCGCTCCTTCACGTCCTCCAGGTCGTAATGGTCGTCGTTCAGCACTTTGCGCGCCCGCGCGATGTCGAGGTTGTCTTCGGTGTGCACCCGCCACGGCAGTTCGATCACCAGCTCCAGCCACGTGCGCAGGATATGCCGCTCCGGCGACTGGCCCGGCATGCGCTCGAACCGGCCCAGCTCCCGCTCGGCCTCCTTGCGCACCTCATCCGGCAGGTCGGCCTTGGCGAAACGCTCCCGCAGTTCGGCCGCTTCCGCCTTTTCCGGGTCGTCCTCGCCCAGTTCCTGCTGGATCGCCTTCATCTGCCGCCGCAGCACGTAGTCCCGCTGTTCCTTGCTGATCTCCTCCTGCGCCTCGCGCACAATCTTATGCCGCATCTCCAGGATCTGGATCTCGTGCGAGATGTGCTTGACCGCCAGTTGCAATCCTTCGTGCAGCGTCGGCGCTTCCAGCAGGCTTTGCAACTTCTGGACGTCCAGGTTGAACGCCGTCGCCAGCAGGTACATGATCTGCTCCGCGTCCTCCGCGTTGCCCAGCAGGTCGCTCACCTGTTCAGCCGCCTGCGGATTGATCTTCTCCACCGCCGTCGCGGCCAGCTCGAACAACGCCGTCTTCAACGCCCGCTCGTCGTCGGTGTTTTCCGGAACCAGGTCCCGCGGCGAATAATGCGCCGTCAGAAAAATCCCCGTCTCGTAGCGCTCAATCACCACCCGCTCCAGTCCCGAAACGATGATCTCGAGCGCGTTCGGAGCCGTGCGCAGAACTTTCCGGATCTTGGCCCGCGTCCCCACGTTGTGCAGGTCGTCGGGGCCCGGATTCTCCGTCCCCGCGTCCTTCTGCGCCACCAGGATCATCTCGCCCTCGTGATCGCGGATCGCCGCATCCACCGCCGCGCGCGACGCCTCGCGCCCCACCGACAGCGGCAGCACCAGCTTCGGGAACAGCACGACATTCTTCAGCGCCAGCACCGGCAGCGCCACCGCTGTTTGCGATTCTTCAGGCATCGACGCTCCTTTCACAACAGTTCATTCTGCGTTTCTCTCTATCCTTATTGATGCGCGCCCCGCTGCCGCGGTGCCGCCCTCCGTCCCTGCTCCTTATGCCGCCCCCACCGGGCCCGCCACGCGCGCCGGCCCGAACGTCACTCCTTCCGGTCCGGCATCGGCCACCACCTGTTGCCCGTCCCTCACTTTGCCCTCCAGCAGCGCCTTGGCCAGCGGCGTCTCCAACTCCTTCTGGATCGCCCTCTTCAGCGGCCGCGCCCCGTAGTCCGGCTCGTACCCGATCCGCGCAATGTGTTCGATCAGCTTCGGCGTCAGCTCCAGCGTGATGTGCCGCGCCTCCAGCCGCTTCTTCAGTTGATCGATCTGGATGTCCACAATCCGCCGTAGCTGGTCGCTGCGCAGCGGGTGGAACACCACGATCTCGTCCACGCGGTTCAGGAATTCCGGCCGGAACGCCTTCCGCACCTCTTCCAGCACCGCGTTCTTAATCTTTTCGTACTGCCCCACCAGCCGCTCATCGGCCAGCGACCGGATTCGTTCGCTGCCCAGATTTGACGTCATGATCAGCAGCGTGTTGCGGAAATCCACCGTCCGCCCCTGCCCGTCGGTCAGCCGCCCGTCGTCCAGCACCTGCAGCAGCACGTTGAACACGTCTGGATGCGCCTTCTCGATCTCGTCGAACAGAATCACCGCGTACGGCCGCCTGCGGATCGCTTCGGTGAGCTGCCCGCCCTCGTCGAATCCCACGTAGCCCGGCGGCGCGCCGATCAGCCGCGCCACCGTGTGCTTTTCCTGGTACTCGCTCATGTCCAGCCGGATCAGCGCCCGCTCGTCGTCGAACAGCGTCTCGGCCAGCGCCCGCGCCAGTTCCGTCTTCCCTACGCCCGTCGGGCCCAGGAACAGAAAACTGCCGATCGGCCGCCGTGGATCGCTCAACCCCGCCCGCGACCGCCGCACCGCCTCCGCCACCACCTGCACCGCCTCGTCCTGGCCTACCACCCTTCGGTGCAGTTGCTGCTCCAGGTGCAGCAGCTTGTGAACTTCCCCCTCCAGCATCCGCGCCACCGGCACGCCCGTCCACCGCGACACCACCTGCGCAATGTCCTCCTCGTCCACTTCTTCCTTCAACAGCCGGTTCTGCTTGTTCTCCGACGCCAGCCGCGCCTCTTCCTCCCTCAGCTCCTTCTCCAGGCCGATCAGCGTCCCCCATTTCAGCTCCGCCGCTTTATTCAGGTCGTAGGCCCGCTCCGCGATCTCGATCTCGTGTTTCACCTGCTCAATCCGCTCCCTCAGCGTGCGGCTTTTTTTGACGCTGTCCTTCTCGGCCTGCCAGCGGCTCTTCAGCGCATCCGATTCCTTGCGCAGTGCGAACAGCTCGTCCTCGATCTTGCTCAGCCGCTCGCCTGAGGCCTCGTCGGTCTCCTTCTTCAACGCCTCGCGTTCGATCTCCAGTTGCAAGATCCGCCGCGTCCGCTCGTCCAGCTCCGCCGGCATCGAGTCGATCTCGGTCCTCAGCCGCGCCGCCGCCTCGTCCACCAGGTCGATCGCCTTGTCCGGCAGGAAGCGGTCGCTGATGTAGCGGTTCGAAAGCACCGCCGCCGCCACCAGGGCCGTGTCCTTGATCCGCACCCCGTGGTGCACCTCGTAGCGCTCCTTCAGCCCGCGCAATATCGAAATCGTGTCCTCCACCGACGGCTGATCCACCATCACCGGCTGGAACCGCCGCTCCAGCGCCGCGTCCTTCTCGACGTATTTCCGATACTCGTCCAGCGTCGTCGCGCCGATGCAGTGCAGCTCGCCCCGCGCCAGCATCGGCTTCAGCAGGTTGCCCGCGTCCATCGACCCTTCGGCCTTGCCCGCCCCAACCACCGTGTGCAGCTCGTCGATGAACAGGATGATCTGACCCTGGCTGGCCGCGATCTCCTTCAGCACCGCCTTCAGCCGCTCCTCGAACTCGCCCCGGAACTTGGCCCCCGCGATCAGCGCGCCCATATCCAGCGCCACTACCTTTTTCTCTTTGAGACCCTCCGGCACGTCGCCGCGCACAATCCTCTGCGCCAGCCCCTCCGCGATGGCCGTCTTGCCCACCCCCGGCTCGCCGATCAGCACCGGGTTATTCTTGGTCCGTCGCGACAGGACTTGTATCAGCCGCCGGATCTCCTCGTCCCGGCCGATCACCGGGTCCAGCTTGCCCTCCTCGGCCATCTTCGTCAGGTCGCGGCCGTATTGCTCCAACGCGCGGTAGGTCGTCTCGGGCGTCTGGCTCGTCACCCGCTGATTGCCGCGAATCTCCTTCACCGCCTGTTCCAGCTTCTCGCTCGTCAGGCCCGCGTCCCGCAGCAGCTCCACCGCCTTGCCGTCCCCCCGGAACAATGCCAGCAGCAGATGTTCCACGCTGATGAACTCGTCGTGCCGCTTCTTGGCCTCCACTTCGGCCTCGGCCAGCGTCCGCTCCAGCCGCTGCGTCGCGTACATCCCCGCCGCCGCGCCCTGGCTCACCGCCACCTTGGGCAGCTTTTCCAGCTCCGCCATCAGCCTGCGGTGCAGACTCTCCAGATCGATGTCCGCCTTCAGCAACACGTCCGCCGCCACGCCGTTTTCCTGCTCCAGCAGCGCCGCCAGCAGGTGCTCGTTGTCGATCTGTTGATGGCTCAGCCGCGCCGCCAGCGCCTGCGCCGCGCGCACCGCCTCCTGCGAACGTTCCGTCAGCCGATTAGGGTCCATACGTGCCTCCACGCCCCTCCCAAGTAGAGTTTACCACCTCATGTCAATGATGCGCAGATTTCTTGAGTTGATTCATGTCAACTTTACACCAATACCCCATGGGTGTATGATCTTCGTCGCGGTTCCCTATGCAACACCCTGCCCTCCGCCTCCTCGCAACTATTTCTTTCTTATCGACTTGCGCCCTCTCCGCCGACCTCCCCTTGTCGCCCGACGCCGAGCGCCAGCCGGGCGTCCCGGAAGGCAAAGTCGAGAAATTCACCTGGACCAGCCACATCTTCCCCGGCACCGTCCGCGACTACTGGGTCTACGTCCCTGCCCAATATAAGCCCCAGACGCCCGCCGCCGTGATGGTGTTTGAGGATGGCGGCGGGTTCGTCAGCGACAAAGGCCGCTTCCACGTGCCGATCGTCTTCGACAACCTCATCTACAAGAACGAGATGCCGGTGACCATCGCCATCATGATCAACCCCGGCACGCTGCCCGCGCTCGACGCCACGAAACAGCCCCGCCCCAACCGCAGTTATGAATACGACTCGCTGGGCGATCGCTTCGTCCGGTTCCTGATCGACGAGATCCTGCCGGAGGTCGGCAAGCGCTGGAATCTGACCGCGGACCCCAATCTGCGCGCCATCGCCGGCAACTCCAGCGGCGGCATCTGCTCCTTCAACGTCGCCTGGGAGCGCCCCGACCAGTTCCGCCGCGTCCTGTCGAACATCGGCAGCTTCGCCGATCTTCGCGGCGGCGACATCTTTCCCGCACTGGTCCGCAAGATGGAGCCCAAGCCCATCCGCGTCTTCCTCCAGGACAACAGCCACGATCTGAACATTTTCGCCGGCGACTGGACCCTCGCCAACCAACAGATGGTCTCTGCTCTGACTTACGCCGGCTACGACTTCAAATTCGTCCCGGGCGACGGCGGCCACGATGGGAACGTCGCCGGAGCCGTCTTCCCCGACGCCCTGCGCTGGCTCTGGCGCGACTGGCAGAAACCCCTCGCGGCTGGCGTCCGCAGCTCCGGCGACGCCCTCCTTAAAAGCGGCCTGGCCGACCCCTCCGGCGCCTGGATTTCCGCTCCGAATCCCGAATCGGCGCCTCAGCCGAACCTGCTGCTTTCGCCCGACCGCTCGTTCTTCTTCGTTACCGACCGCCGCTCTCGCTGGGTCTGGTCCCACCAGCCCCAGCCCGACCTCAGCCTCGCCCACGGAGAGCCCTTCTACCGCCTGGAAACCGCGGATGAATCCTCCGAAACCGGCGCCGGCGTCATGACAGTGGATACCGAGGGTTTCCTCTACGTCGATACCCGTCTGGGCATTCAAGTCGGCGATAAAGAGGGACGTATCGTGGCCATCCTCGCCAAACCCGCCCACGGCCCCGCCACTCACCTGTTCTTCACCGGCCCGGACAGCAAGCAGCTCTCCATCACCATCGGCGGCAAAGCCTGGACCCGCCCCATGCTCCGCCAGGGCGTTCCCCCGGCCAAACCCTGACCCTCCGGCGGTCGAAAAACGCTGCAAAAACGCCCCAAAATCACCGCGCGCGTTAATGTTGTAAGTTCCTTGTTTGCCACACATCCACCGTGACGCCCGGTGCGGCGTGTTAATGTTTGCCAAAATGCACGTCAAATCGAGCTAAGTCCTTTAGAAAACAGTGATTACAAAAATGGGAAAAACCGCATTTCCCACGGTCGCCACACGGTAAAAACCGTGTTTTTTCGAGGTGAATTCGTGACCGGCGCCTCGATTCCACGCTCAGATCACCCTGCGCCGCAGGATCGCCGCCAGCCTGCCGCGAGGCGCCAACGCGCCCGCTTTGCAGCCGCGGATCGAACTGGATGAGACGGGGCAAAGTGCTAAATTTTGGCACATTTGGCGCCTAACTTGTTGATTCTTCGTTCAAAAAGCTGCGACCGTAAGCGAGTCGGCCAATCGGCTTTTTCAGCAACATCGTGCGCCGCACAATTAGCGCAGCGGACCGAACTAAGCGGGCCTTCCGGCAGCGGCCGATCCAGTTGGACACCGCTATTCGCCGGCCCAGGCTTTGTACGCGGCGGCCACGCCCGCCGGCGCGCCGGTGCCCGGATGGATGAACACCTGGTAACGCAACCGCACGCTCGCGCCCGGCGCCAGGCGCAGGCTGCCGTCCTTCGATTTGTCGCCCGTGAAAGCCCGCTCTCCGAACGGGTTGGCCGCAAACAACCCATAGTCGCGCGCGTGCCACCAGACCGGATGAGAGGGGTTGTCCGGATGGTCGAAAATGGCTACCCCCACCGCGCGCCCTTCCAGCGACCCAACATAATCGACCCATGGCGAGCGCTGGCCCCACACCAGCGCCATGCCCGTCTGCCCGGCGGCATTGGCCATTTTGCCGGAACCTTTCAGTTCGCTCAGCTCGTCCCTCAGGCGTAGCGCGAAGAAGCCTTCCTTGCTATCGCCGAACACCACCTGGACCACGGCGTGCAGCGTGATGTCGAAGTCGATCGTGCGCACCGGGCCGTTGCCGGAGAAGAACATAGCGCGATCCTCCACCAGCAGCACTCGGCCCGCCGGGTCGCGCCATTCGAACACCGCCCACAGCACTCCTTTTATGGGTCCATCCTGAACGTCACGGATTTCACCGAGCACGATCAGGCCCTGTTTGCCCTGCCGCTGCTCGGTCTCATTCGCCCAGAAGTCGATGCCGTTGACGTCCCCATGGCCGATCCACAATCCGCGCTGGTGCGGGTGGTCGCGGCTGCCGCCCTCCGTCGTTTCCATCGGATACAGCCGCGTCAGGCGCTGGCCGGAGGCGCTGAGCAGCGGGTGCAGATAGGGTTTTGGGGCCGACGCGCCAAAGTAGAACGCCGTGAACGGCCGGCCGGCGACTTCGACGGCGATGGAGTCCGGCTGGCGCGTGAAATGAACTTGCGCGCACACCGTGAGCACGCTCGCACAGGCGAGAACAGAGGCCAAAACGCCCCGCCGCATGCAGCTAGTAGATCACACGATAGGTAGGACGCGCCAGCCGCCGCGCGCCGCGCTTACCTTGTGATCGCTTGTAGGAGCTTCGACGGGTTCGCTACGATAGGTGTGGAATCAAAGGATAGGAGCGTCGCTATATGGGTCCCTTCGCCTGGGACAAGATGGTGCTCATCTTCCTCGTGGTGCTGGTGCTGTTCGGGCCCAAGGAACTGCCCAAGGTCGCGCGGACGATCGCCAAGTTCATGAACGACTTCAAGCGCGCCAGCAGCGAGCTGAAGGAGACCTGGCAGCGCGAACTCTCGGCGCTGGAGCACGAAACGCAGGACCTCCGCAAGGAACTGGATGTAACCAACGACCTCACGCCGTCCAGTTCGGCTTACAACGAGACCAGCTACCACCACGACTCTTCCTACGACTACGGTTCGTCCGGCTATCCGGATTCCAGCGCCGACGTGGCCGCGGCCGGCGCCGTAACGGCCGCGGAGTCCACCGGCGAACCGCCCGCCGAGCCCGCCACGGATTCCACGGTCGAACCTCCGCCGGCCGACATGACGGAGCCGACCGGATCCGCGCCTGCTGCGCCCGAGGCCGCGCCGGTCATCGCGCCCGCGCAGGGCACCGTGCCGACCGACGTTTCGATCACTCCCGCCGCTGGCCCCCACGACCACCCGGCCGCATCCTGAATGAGTTCGGAAAGGGCTTCCACAACACACATCGATGCCGAATTCAGACGATCCGCGGGATCCGCACACTCCGCCTGAGCCTGAAAAGGACGGGCGCCAGACCCCCGAAGACGCTCCCCAACCCAGCCAGGCCCTGCAGCCCGCCGCCCCCGCCGCGCGCGTTGCCGTACCCGCCAAGAGCGCTCCTCCGCCCGACGAACCGGAAGAGGAAGAGGGCATGCTGCGGATGAGCTTTCTCGAGCACCTGGAGGAGCTGCGCACGCGGATCATCCGCTGCTTATTGGGCATGTTCGTCGCCTTCATGATCTCGATGTGCTTCATGCACGAGATGTGGAACGCCGTGAAGCAGCCCATCGTGATCGCCCTCAAGACGCTCGGCTATCCGCCCGAACTGGCCGCCCGCACGCCCATGGAAGGCATCTCCATCGTCTGGTTCCGGGTGCCCATTCTGGCGGCCATTTTCATCGCCTCGCCGTGGGTCGTCTACCAGGTCTGGGCCTTCATCGCGCCCGGTTTGTACAAGCGCGAGCGCCGCTGGGCCGTGCCCTTCATCCTGACCACCGCCGGCTTGTTCATTACCGGCGGCCTGTTCGCCTACTTCATCGCCTTCCGCTTCGCCCTCACCTTCCTCCTGAAGATCGCCAAGGACTCCGGCATCCGGCCCTACATCTCGCCCTCCGAGTACATGGATCTGTTCGTCAACGTCATCCTGGGCGTGGCCTTGATCTTCGAAATGCCGGTGCTGATCTTCTTCCTGACGCTGTTGCGGATCGTGACGCCCAAGTTTCTCCTGAAGCACTCGCGCTACGCCATCCTGGCCATTACTATCACTGCGGCCATCGTCACGCCCACCCCCGACGCGGTCACCATGACGCTGGTCGCGACGCCCATGATCCTGCTCTATTTTGTCGGCATCTTCGCCAGTTGGCTGCTGGTGCTGCGGCGCGAGGGGCGCACCTTCCCCTGGAGCAGGTTCCTCTGGCCGCTATTGTGGATCGTCGTGCTGGCCGCGGCCGGCGTGCTCCTCGCGCTGGCCGTGTTCCACTACCACTGGCTCTGGAAGTGGCCCTTCTTCGTGAAGTAGAACGCCGGCCCGGGCGGCATTGCAACCGCATGTTATATTGAAGACGGACCGCATGAGTGGGCGGCTAGCTCAGTTGGGAGAGCACCGCGTTCGCAACGCGGGGGTCGCGGGTTCAAGTCCCGCGCCGTCCACCAATCACTCCATCCAGCCCATCTAAACCAGCGGCCTGCAGAATCGCTTGGGCCTCGCGCGCTTTGGCCAGGCGCGGCGTGCTGGCATGTTCGATCACCACCGGCAGCAGCTCGATGCGCTCCAGCGTGGCGGCCGCGGCCTCGCGCGGCTTGGCGAGGCGCACCCTCAGCGCCAGGCCGTGCATCGTCTCAGGACTCCACGTTTGATCGAAAACGAAGTTGCCTAAACCGTAGAAGACCGGCTTCCCCTTGTAGGATTCAAACGTCTGCACCCAATGCGAGTGCGCGCCCACCACCAGGTCCGCGCCGGCGTCGACGGCCGCGTGCGCGAACTCCATCTGGGCCTGGTTCGGCTTGTGCGTGTACTCGTTGCCGGCGTGCATGGTGACGACGACAAAGTCCGCCCCGGCGCGCGCTCCGGCCACGGCGCGGCGCAGTCGCTCGCGGTCCTCCATGCGCGCCACGAAGGGCACGTCGCGGGCCGCGCCCATGTCATTGAGCGACGCGTAGGAGGCGCCCACAAAGGCGATGCGGATGCCGTTGGCCGTGACGATGGCCGGCTGCCACGCCCGCTCCAGATCCGCGCCCGCGCCGACGTGCTGGATGGCGCTTTCATCGAGCAGCCGCGCGGTGCGGCGCAGTCCAGCCGGACCCTGGTCGAGAGCATGATTGTTAGCCAGGTTCACAATCTGAAATCCGGCATCCATCAAGCCGAAAAGGCCATCCGCGGGCGCGCCGAAGACCATCCGGCTGACGGCGGGATTTGCCTGCGCGCCGGCGGCGAACGGCGACTCCAGGTTGCCGAAAGCGAAGGCCACCGAATCGAGCACGTCCCTCATTCCGCTGAACGGCCGCCGCGGATCCCCGGATCGCTGGATCACCCCCGCCACCCCCCGCGCCAGCATGATGTCCCCAACCGCCAGAAACGTCGCACAGGCGCGCGGGCGAATGTCGGGCTGGACTCGCGCCGCCGGGTCGCCGGTCAACACCAGGATCGAGGCCATCGCCAGCACAACGCAGACGCCAATCAGGCCGGAGCGTCTCATCTGAAATCAGGTTACCAGCGCATCTCTCGCAGGGAGAAAACAGGCGTCTTCGACCGTGTGCGCGACGGCACGGCGACAGCCAAGTGTGCCCGCGATATCGGCGATTGCGCGTCCCGTTCCTGGATTCAGACCATCACGGCGGCCAGCGAGATCATGCGCCGCATGGGCCTCAAGTCGGCCATCCCGGTGAGCGACGGCTACCATATCCTCCGCGCCAAGCGCATTCCCGAGCAGGCCGGTATGACGGTCTATGGATCTCCGCGCCCCGGCCTGCCCGAGCCCGACCGGCGCGAACACTGGCGCGCCACCCGCCAGGCCTGCGGCTACCTCCTGTGGCGCATCGGAATCACCATCTAACGGCACCTATCGACGTCAAGGTAGTTCGAATCCGGCGAAGAGGAAGAAGATGGACGCGCCGAGATAGATTCAGCACAAGTAATATGCCAATGCGGCACGTCACGACAGCCCTTTCCGAATGTGGACCGACTTTGGCGAGGGGTAATTTCGTGTACTCTCTTAAAAATAGCCGCAAGGTGTTGATCAAAAGATTCCGGAGATGGGGGTGCATTTTCATCCTCGGGTGTGCCGCGGCCACGCGACATGGCTCCAAATGTCCCCGGATTAGTCTCTTGAAAATGCCCGCAAGCCCCTGATTCCAAACGCAGCAGCTCGCAGAATTTTCATGCTGCCGAGTGCCGCGGCCGCACGACATGGCTCCAACTGTTCCCGGATTACCGGATTATTAAGCGGCGGATTGTTCGCCATTCTTGCGGGCCTCATCGCAAGATGTTTACACTAACACGAACATTATATTGACTGGCCGAGGTGAATCACCGAGAATTACCAAGTCCGCACAGCAATATTCTGTTCATCTTGTAGATAAAGTCAAGGAGGTCGACCGATGACAGTACAGAAGCTGTGTGTGCATTTAGCGGTCGTGTCATGGCTGCTTGGAGGAGTTGTTCTGGCGCAGCCTCCGGCGGGAATGGCGCCGGCGCATGCGGTCCCGCAACAGAAAGGTCCGGCACCCGCCATTCAGGCAGCGGGCGCGCCCGCCGCGAAGAAGCCGGTCTGCACGGAATCCGCGGTGAAAACCACCGCGTTAAGCGCGACTTCGAGCCTGGCTGACGCCACCGACTGCGCTAAGACCCAGCGAGACATCTTGGCCGACTCCGAGGCCGCCCTGAATGCTGCGCTCGCGGCGTCTGGGAGCAGCCCATTCGACAAGGCGAGCGCCCTCCAGTCGGCGCTGAAGGACGCCACGGAAGCCGTCTCGGAGTTGACCGCCGTCCAAACCGCCTGGGGCACGGACAGCACCAAGAGCCAGGATGCGGCCAATCTGAAGACCTACGTCGACAGGCTCAACGAGTCGCTCACCGACGCCACCAAGACGCTCGCGACCGCGACCCAGGCGATGGCCAAGGCGCTAACGCCGGCCCCGGCGTCCGCCGCCCCAGCGTCCGCGCCGGCGAAGCCCGCCGACACTCAACCCTGCAAGGGGCCCGACGGCAAGGCTCCCGCAACCACGCTCGCCGACGCGAAGAAGTGCGTGCAGGACCAGGCGACCGCGCTGGATCAGGCCATCGTGACCCTCAATCTGACGCTGACTCCCAAGGGCAGCGTCCCGTACCAGGAAGCGGAAAGCCTGAACGCGGCGCTCAAGACGCCCGAGGCCGCGGCCACCCAGCTGCAAGCGATCGCACAGAGCTGGGCCCCGGATTCCTCGAAGGCCTCCGAGGTAGACGACCTGAACAGCTCCCTCAAGACGCTGACCGGCAAGATCGACGAGGCCAAGCGCGCGCTCGGGGCCGCGAACGAGCAGATCCAGACCAACACCGGAGGCCAGTTGACCGAGATCCACGACCTCTACGAATCCGCCCAAGGCAGCCTCGCTCTCGCCAAGGCGCAGGCCTACTCTGATGAGCTGGGCCAAGCGGCGGCAAGGGTCGAGGAGTGTGGCGCGGCGGCGGGGTCGGTCGCGGTGGCGAATCTCAAGGCGGCGCTCGACAAGGCCATTCAGGCTGCCAAGGATGCGGACGCGGCCGCCAAGGCCGATCCCGGCAAGCCGGACGCCGCCGTGCAGGCACACAAGACTCTGAACGCCGCTACCGACGCTTACGACAAGGCGGTTGAAGAGGTCTGCCGCAACGCCTCATCCCGAGCCCGGGACAAAGAGGTCGAGGCCACCAACCGGTATACTCGGCAGAACGGAACTGAGGTGCGGACCATCATCGGCTTCGAGCAAACCGGGGCGGTGAATGCCGACGCCGCCCAGAACCTCTTCATGGATCTGTTCCTCAGTCATCCGCTGGCGTTCTGGCACGACATGGGGGACAAGAGCAAGGGAGAGCGCGACGCGCTCGGCCCTCCGCTGCGCTACTTCGGCGACATTCGGATCAGCTCCGCGCCGCAACAGCTGAATAGCGTCCTGACCGACAATCTCTATGCGCTCGCCGGGTCGCCGGCCACGCTGAAGGCCAATCAGATAGGCCAATCGGGGGATTTCCTGGTGGGTATGACGTACCGCTTCGGCTCGTTTGCGAAGCCGTTCTTCCGCCAGGTGGGGGATAAGGAGCGAATCTCGCTCAACCTGCTGGTAGCCGTCGGGGGCATCGGGAGCTTTGCCCAGCCGAGCAACACGCCGACCGCGTACGTGTTTCCGACCGGTACTTCCCAGCAACAGGTGGACGCCCTATGCAACCTCGGCCTAGTCGGTCTCACCTGCACCGGCGGGAGCAATGGTGTCGGCCAGACGCTGCCGGCAGCTTACTCCTACCTCGCCTTCAAGCCGACCTCGCATGGGAACCAGTTCTTCCGCCAGGGGTACGCGGGCGTGCGGTTGGCGAGTCAGGACGCGTGCAACGCTTATCCAGGATCGCCATGCAACCGCGCGGGAATCCGCCTGGATATTACGTTCGGCGAGAACGAGGCTGTGACCAATGGGACCTTTCGCCACCCTGTTTGGCGCTTTGAGTCCTTTGTGCCGATTCCGATTAAGGCCGGAGGGGCGCTGGACAGCGTGATCTACTTCTTCGCATCTTTCTATCTGAATGCGGATCGCACGAACCTGGAGACGCAGGCACAGGAGGGGTTGCAGGCCTTAATCCTGCAGCCCGCCCCCAGCTCCTGGAATACGGCAACGCCGGGCACCTTCTATGTACCGGCGCTCCCGTCTTGGCGCGATTACTACCGCCTGGGATTCGGCATCGACCTCCTGCGGTTGATTACCAATCAGACGAACAACAGCGGACAGAAGCAGCCAGCCACGACGCCTCCGGCAACGGGCACCGCAACTCCGACCGCGAAGACAGCCGGCCAGACCACTCCGCCGGCCCCGGCCCTGGACGCGAAGAAGAAGGCGGCTAAAGCGCCAACCGCGCAGTAGCTAACCTACGCCCAGGGCAGGCGCCGCCGCCCCGGCGCCACCAGTTTTTCATTCGAATCCAGGGACAGTTGGAGCCATGTCGCGCGGCCGCGGCACTCGCGAGCACGAAAACGCGGCGCGACGCGACGCTTGGAATCAGCGGCCTGCGGGCAGTTCCAAGACACCAGCCGCAACCCCTAATCTCCTGATCAATCCCCCCCAGTCACCTCCTTTCGCCCTTTATCCATCCCTTTCCTTTCAACCACTTCCGCCCCTCCACCCCCCTCGCCCCTTGCTCCTCCGTCGTACCATCGAGCCGTAACCCGGACCCCGGCTCCTCCTCGTCTGGAGGACGCCCCGGCAGCCGCGCCGCCGTGTCCTGCCACACATCAACATTCTCGAAAGGATTTGTTTTATGTCATCCGATTCCCAGCTCGCCGCCAACCGCGCCAACGCCCAGTACTCCACCGGCCCCGTCTCCGACGCCGGCAAACTCGCCATCCGCTCCAACACCCTCAAACACGGCTTCTACTCCAAAACCGCCGTCCTCAAGGGCTTCGAATCCGACGACGATTTCGCCGCCCTTCAC
>JBKQPG010000065.1:0-7876 GCA_052145115.1 Bryobacteraceae bacterium | reverse complement strand
TTCGTTTCGCTCGGTTGCCGTCCTCGACGTAGCAGCCAAGCACGCCTGCGGGCGGCGCCCGCGAGCGCGCCTCGTGGCATTGCTTGATGTTGGGGCCCTCTCATCGCGCCTCGCTGCGATCGTGGTGAAACATCCGGGCTAGCGCTGGAACCAGTCCAACTGGAGCAGGCAATAAACCACCGGAATGGAGAACAGCGAGGAGTCGACGCGATCCAGCCAGCCGCCGTGGCCGGGCAGGAGATGCGAGCTGTCCTTGACGCCCGCGCCGCGTTTGATGGCCGATTCGCACAGATCCCCGATCTGCCCGGCGGCGTTGGCGGCGGCGCACAGGAGCACGGCCTGCCAGGCGGGCACCTTGGGGAACATGAAGTGCAAATACGCGACGCCGGCCACGCCGCTGGCGCACAGCGAGGCGGCGGTGCCTTCCCAGGTTTTTCCGGGGCTGATGTGGGGCGACAGCTTGTGACGCCCGAAGGCGGTGCCGACGTAGTAGGCCACCGAATCGCCCACCCAGTTGACGGCTGCGGCGAACAGCAGCCACCACGGGCTGACGGCGCGCAGCTCCAGCGAGCAACGCCAACTGCCGAAGACGTAGAGCAAGCCGAGCACGGAGCAGGCGGTCATAGGCAGCACCGCGTCCAACCGCTCATGGCGCAGCGACAGAGCGAACGAGAGCAACGCGAAAAGCAAGACGAAGACGCCGATCTGCTCCAGCGGCAGCAGTAGCAGGATGACGCCCGCGACGTAGCCGGTGAAGGTCTTGGCGAGGTTGGCGTGCTGCGGGAAAGTGGCCGCGACGATGCCCAGGAACTCGTAGTAGCACACCAGCGCCACGGCGATCAGTGCCATCAGGAAGATTTTTTGAGGAGCGAAACAGACAATCCAGAAGAAAACGCCGCCGAGGATCAGGCCAGTAACGAGGCGCTTCATCGGGAGGGCACGGTGACGGTCTCGACTTCGCTCTCGGTCTCCGGCACAGGGGGATGGAGGCCCCCGAAGCGGCGATTGCGCTTCTGGTAGGCCGCGATGGCTTCCAGAAGACAGGTGCGGTCGAAATCAGGCCAACAGATGTCGGTGACGTAAAGCTCGGAATAGGCAATCTGCCACAGCAGGAAATTGCTGATGCGCATTTCGCCGGAAGTGCGGATGAGCAGGTCCGGCTCCGGTTGCCCGGCCGTATCGAGTTTCAGCTCGATGGACTCCTCGTCGACCTGCAGGCGGTCGAGGGCGCCCCGGGCCCGCGCTTCGGCAATCAGGCGGTTGACGGCATCCACGATTTCACTGCGTCCGCCGTAGTTGATCGCCAGATTGAGGATCATGCCGGTATTGCCGGCGGTGAGCCGGATGGCCTCCTCCAGCCCGCGGCGGACTTTGTCCGGCAAGGCCTCCGTCCGGCCGATGGTGCGCAACTGGATGTTGTTGGCCATGAGGCGCGGGACCTCGCGCCCGAGGTAGTAGTGGAGCAGACGCCACAGGCTCTCCACTTCGGCGCGGGGCCGTTTCCAGTTCTCCTTGGAAAAGGCGTAGAGGGTCAGGCAGCGTACGCCCAGGCGAGCGCAGGTCTCAACCGTTACCCGCACGGGTTCGACTCCGGCTTTGTGACCGGCTACGCGGGGCAGGCTGCGGCGGCTGGCCCAGCGGCCGTTGCCGTCCATGATCACGGCGAGGTGCTCGGGCAGACGCTCGGGGACGAGTGAGGCTGCCAGCTCCCACTCCCGGGTGCCGGGCTCCAGGATCTCCAACAGAGCCTTCATGTAGCGCTAACTTCATCCCATCTTACCCCATAGTATGCCAGTCGCCCGCGCGGAGAACGCACGGCCCTCAAGGAAACGGGACTCGATGGCGTTTGGCTCGCAGCGGGTAGGCCGCTGGTGCTCCTAGCGCCGAATGGAATGAACGGAGCGTAGCGTTAAAACTACAAAACCTCTTGATTTTGTCGTCATTATTATGTAACTAAAAAGTAGTTGATTTGACATAATTCAACCGACGGAGGCTGGCGATGAGGATTGGGCTGATGGCGCTGTTCGCCCTGACGGGCATTGCTGCCTCAGCTGCGGATCCAGCCACCATCGGCCTGGTGTACCGATCTGGGTCGCCCGTTCCGGACGCCGTTCGCACGTCGTTCGAGCAGCAAACAGAGCGCGGACTGCGCCAGATGATGGCCCGGTCCGGTTTGAAAGTGGCTTGGCGGGCAGAAGGCGAATCAGCCCATGGCGAGAGTTGGGATCGCTTGATTATGCTGCGATTCCTGGGCGATTGCACGATGTCGATGCGCCGTCCGCTGCCGCGCGGCGGAGCCCTGGGCGTGACGTGGGTGACCGATGGGCGGATTCTGCCGTTTATCGACATCGATTGCGGGCGCGTCAAGGCGACCCTGGCGCACGAAGGGCTGTGGCAGCAGGCGTTGATTCCTCCGGCGGTGCTGGCGCGGGCGCTGAGCCACGTCGCGCTGCACGAGATGTACCATGTGCTGTCGGATCGGACCGAGCACGACGCCAACGGCCTGTTCAAGGCCGAGTACTCTGCGGAAGACCTGCTGGCCCCGGTGGCGCTGCACGCGAAGCGGCCTGCGCCGGTGACAGATCTCTCGGCGGCGCGCTGAGCGCGGCGCCGGGCGGCTAGAATTCCGTCTCAGCCTCCGGGCCGGGCGGTTTGACGGCCTCCGCCCGGAACAGAGCGCGGACCAGGTTCCAGGGAAGGGTGATTTCGATGCGCGGCGCGGCCGGATCGGCCAGCGCCTCGCCGCTCCACTGCAGCACCAACCCCGGCTGGGTCAGCGCAAACTGGCTCGGGAGGGCGAAGCGGGTGTCGCGCAAGGGCAGAGCGGCGGCGTCATCGAGACTCAGGGTCTCGCGCAAACGGCGCTCGGCCAGCGCGCTGAGCCTGGACCCGCAGTCTTTCTCGAGCAGAGAATCGAGGGTCACAGGAGAACCGTTGCGGGGATTCAGGTTCAGGTAGCTGCGCTCGTCAAAGGGCAACTCTCCGCCGGTCTGTCCCAGGCGGCTGTATTGGAAGCTCCAGACCTCGGGGCGGCGCGCCAGAATCTGCATGCTGCGGTGCTCGAACCAGGTCGAGTCGGCGTAAATGACGCCTTTATGCTCCACGCGCCAGCGCTCAATCAGCGCAGCGGCGTAAGGCTCCATCTCCGTGGCGCCGCCGGGAAATCCGAAAGCGGTGAGCAGGGCGAAGTTCATTTTCGAGGCGCTGTCCCCGGCGCCGCCCTTCAATTCCGGCCAAGTCGCGTGGAAGCTGACGCAGGCCTCGTCGCGGTGGCCGTGGTCGCCGCAACCAGGCTCCGTCTTCTCGAAGCTCCGCATTTCAAAAGAAAGTGGCGGGGACGCGGGCGCCGGTCCAGGTCGGAGCCAGGCGCAGCTTGCGGCAAACAGGGAAAATAATAGCGCGGCCAGGACAGCGGGCCAGGTGCCGAGCGGCCTCAAAACGATGTCCCGGATGTGAGTGTGCAGGCGTTGAATCCACATGGCCGAGATTCCCGATGAATGAGCTCGCCGATGCTTCAGCGGCCGGTGGCGGCGCGGGGAGGCTCTCTTCAAAGTACCGTAAGCCACTACCGGTTCTCAGCGCAGTGACATTTCGAAAGCGCCAATGCAGCCCAACCGGGGGCGGCGCGCCCCGCGCGGGCACCCTCATCTGTTAGCTTCGGCCGGGCTTAGGCCGGCTTGCGCACGACTTCGATGTCGATGGTGATGTTGACTTCCTCGCCAACCACAACTCCGCCGCCGTCCAGATTCTTGTTCCAGACCATGCCGAAGTCGTGGCGATTGACGACCGTCGTGGCCGTCGCGCCGCGGCGCAGCAGGCCCATCGGGTCCTTGATTTCTTTGGAGATGTCGGACACGTGCAAAACCACCGCTTTGGTCACGCCGTGTATGGTCAGGTTGCCGCTGACATCGATGCCTTGGGAGGTCTGGCGGGCGCTGGTGCTGACGAAGCTCATGGTGGGGTACTTGTCGAGGTCGAAGAAGTCGGCGCTCTTCAGGTGCTTATCGCGAGCGGGCTCGCCCGTGTTTATGGTGGAAACGTCGAGAGTCGCCTCCACGACCGTCGCCGCTGGGTTGGCCTCGTCGTAGACCACCTTCCCACTCAGTTTCTTGAATTCGCCCTTGACGTTGCTGACCATCAGGTGGCGGACGGAAAACTGCGCCGCCGAGTGGGCGGGTTCAATGCTGTATTCAGCGGCCAGCGCCGGAAGCGCCAGCGCCGACAACAGTAATGCAATCTTGCGAATCATATTTCCTACATCCCCTTTGGTTGAGTTGTGATTTGTTATCGCCTGGCCGAACGCTCAAGGGCGGTCGGCCTGCTCGCGAATCCGATCCAGCGTTGCGATGAGAGCTTCGACTTCCGCGAGCGAAATCGTTTCAGAACATCGATCGACGAGGCCTTTGACCAGCGGCTCGAGTGCGCCCAACAGCTCATTGCCCCGAGGCGTGGCGTAGCATAGAACCTGGCGGCGGTCCGCCGGACAGCGCTGCCGCCGTACCAGGCTCTTCTGTTCCATCCGGTCCAGCAGGCGCGTCATCCCGGGCGCGCATTCGATCAGGCGGTCGGCGATGGCCAACGTCGCAATGCCCTCCGCGCCCGCGCCGCACAGAATCCGCAGCACGTTGTACTGCTGGTGGCTGAGGTCGTGCGGGGCCAGGCGCCGGTCGAGCAGGCGCGTCAACAGGTCGGCCGTTTTCAGCACGGCCACGAAGCCTTCCTCCGCCGGAGAGGCGAACGGCCGGGACTGTTTCAGTTCCGCCTGCAGCCGGCTTTCCGTTCTGTTCACTATTTCATTATGAGACGATATTAATTACGCGTCAACTAATTTCCAAACATTTAATGATTGCGCTTTTTATTTCAGCATTGGAGGTACGCCTGATGCGCCAATGCTACAGCACGCGGGCGGGCGGTGGCCGAAGGGAGAAGAACGGTGTTAAGTAATAACCAGGTCAGTACTTATCCGTCTTGAGCTGCTCCTTAGGGGGCGACTGGAGGCCCCTTTTCCAAACTTCCCGCAGGCGCTGTGCGGATTCCGCAAAGCCATCGCGCAACTCGCGTGGCGCGACGAAGCTGACGGCGTTCGCGGCGTCGATCAGATACGGCGCGAGGCGTGAGTGCACCACGGATTCCGGCACGGCCTTCACGGGAAAAGCCGTCAGGATCAGCACCAGGATGATGCCCAGTACAACCGCCTTGAGTGCGCCGAACCCGAGGCCCAGCAGACGGTCGAGCCAGCCCAGTCCCGTCGCCTTGAAGATTTTGTGGAGGATCTTCCCGATGATTGCGCCCAGAATCTGGATGGCGATGAAAATGATGAGGAAGCCCAGCACGTTAGCCACGGATCTCGAGCTGGTATAAGGCATCAGGTAGGAGGCCGCGACGCCATAGGTCCAGCACGCGATGAGCAAACCGGCCACGGTCGCCACCAGCCCCACCACCACGCGCGAGAATCCCCTGGCCAAGCCGTGCATCGCGTACACCAGGACGATGACGAGGAAAACGTAGTCCAGCCAGTTCACGAGATCAGGCTCCTGCCGGTGAGGCGCGAAAAGGCCTCCATGTACTTCTCTTGGGTCTTACGCACAATCTCGTCGGGAAGTTCCGGCGCCGGCGGGCGCTTGTCCCAGTCCAGCGTTTCGAGATAATCGCGGACGAATTGTTTGTCAAACGACGGCTGCGCTCCGCCGGGGCGGTAATCGTCGGCCGGCCAAAAGCGCGATGAATCGGGCGTCAGCACCTCGTCGGCCAGGATCAGCTTATCGCCCAGGAAGCCGAATTCGAACTTGGTGTCACCCAGCAGGATTCCGCGTGAAAGCGCATACGCGGCGGCGGTGGAATACACGGCCAGCGTCAGGTCGCGCAGGCGCTCGGCCAGATCCGCGCCGATCAGCTCGCAGGTGCGCTCGAAGCTGATGTTCTCGTCGTGGCCGGTCTGGGCCTTCGTCGCCGGCGTAAACAGCGGCTCGGGCAGACGGCCGCTCTCCACCAGTCCCGCGGGCAGCGGGATGCCGCAAACCGATCGGGATTGTTTGTATTCTTTCCATCCGGAACCGGCCAGGTAGCCGCGCGCCACGCACTCGATGTCGACCATCTTGGCGCGCTGCACCAGCATCGAGCGGCCTTCCAGTTGTTCGCGGTAGGGACGCAACTCAGCCGGGTACTCGTCAACCTCGGCGGAGATGAGGTGATGGGGCGTCAGGTCGCGCAGAAAATCGAACCAGAAGAGCGAAATCTGCGTCAGAATCACGCCCTTCCCTGGGATTGGGGAGCCCAGAATGCAGTCAAAGGCCGAGATGCGGTCGGTGGCGACCAGCAGCAGTTTGTCGGCGCCGACGGCATATACGTCGCGGACCTTGCCCCGGGCCACCAGTGGGAGGCCGGGGATGGTGGTTTGAACAACGGTGAGCATGGTGAGTGAACCTTATGGGATATCACGCGGCGGCGCGCGTGACAAGGAGGGTGAGGGAGCAGTATGTCCACAAGTAAGGACTGTGCGAGGATGGTTCACGATGAAGGGATTCAAACCTGGTGCGGCGATTGCCCTCTGCGTCGCCTGCTGCGCGTACGCCAGCGCGGGCGGCCCCGCGCCGCAATTCAAGGCGGGCGGCGCGGTGTTGACGTTGCCCGCCCCTCGCGGGGAATTCGTGGAGGTCGGTGACAAGCTCAGAACGACCCTCTTCGAAGTTATGGTGCCGTCAGACAATCGCCTCGTCAGTGCCTATGCCACCCAATCGGCCGTGACGAATCTGCTCGCAGGCAAGACGCGCGAAGGTCTGCAGACCTACGGGTTGATCGAGGTCCCCAGACGTGCCGAATACGCCGATTGTACGCCGCAGGACTTTGAAGAAATCCGGAAGAATATCGAGCCGTCGATGCGCAAGCTCGGATCTGAAGGAGCGGGGAGCCTGCAAGACGAAATGAACCTGCGCCTCAGATCCCTGGATGTGGGGAAGATCGAAGTCGGCCGCCCCGAGATGCTGGGGCACCTTTTCGCCAAGACTGATGCCTTCGGTTTTGCCATGTTGGTGGCTATAAAACAGGCTGACCGGAGTGTCACAATGGCGGTCGGCGTCGGGATAATTCGCGTGAAGCAAAGGGCGTTGTTCGTCTACTTGTACCGCAACTACTAGGGATCGGATACGGTTTTGTGGATTGGCAAGGAATTGGAAGCCTGGACCGACGGGATTTTAAAGGCCAACGAATAGGCGCGCTCACTTGCCGGTAGGTTCCAAACAAAATCTTCCATTTCTGTTTGATGCGTGTCCGTTACGGCTAGGTTATACTGAAAAAGCTGCCGAGGGGTCGCCACACACGCGTGTGGACAGGTGGCTGAGCGGTCAAAAGCAACGGGCTGTAAACCCGTCGCCCCTTGCGGGCTACTAAGGTTCGAATCCTTACCTGTCCACCACTATTCCCGAAGCCGTAGCCGCAGTTGGGGCGGGGGTTTTCGTCCGCTTCCCCAGTTGCGCTAGAGTAGTAACGAAAGCCGATGTAGCTCAGTTGGTAGAGCGCGTCCTTGGTAAGGACGAGGTCATCAGTTCAATCCTGATCATCGGCTCCAGGGATTCCAGCCGCTCTTTCCTGCCACAGCGCGCCGGAATGCACGCCCGGGCGTGCCCGTCCAGCGCGGAAGCGGAGCAGAATTTTTTCCAGGCCGGAGCGGAAGTCAGGAGCTTTTCGATGGCGAAAGAGAAATTTGATCGCAGCAAGCCGCACGTCAACATCGGGACGATCGGGCACATTGACCACGGCAAGACGACCCTGACGGCGGCGATCACGAAGGTGCTGGGCAAGCACAATCCGAAGGTGGCGTTCCGCAGTTTCGACTCGATCGACAACGCGCCGGAGGAGAAGGCGCGGGGGATCACGATTG
>JBKQPG010000064.1:0-21384 GCA_052145115.1 Bryobacteraceae bacterium | reverse complement strand
GCGCAGGCGACGGCGGCCGGTCACAACTGTGATCCCTCTTTCGCCTCCTCCTTTCCAACACCTTCCGTGCCTCCCCGTCATCCCTGCCCCTGAAATCGCTTGACACCGGCAGTATCGTGAATCTGGGAACAGGATCTGGCGAATCCTCGATTCTCATCGCCGGAAAACAAAACGGCGTGCTAGGGCGCGACGGTGGTCTGGTCGAGGCCGGCCAGGGCGCGCCGGATTCATGCCATGAACCGCTGAGCGGGCGGGTCGTTTCAGAAGCGGACCTGAACGGCCCGTCGCAGTTGCGGTAATGTTACCAGTATGCAAACGACAGGACCCGCGCGACGGGATTTTCTCAGGACGGCCGGCGGCGCGGCCGCGGCGTCGCTGCTGCCGAGGGTGTACGCGGCGAACGACAAGATTTCGATCGCATTCATCGGCGTGGGCGTCATGGGCTCGGAAAATCTGAAGGCGGCCATGGAACAGGCCGGAGTCGCGGTGAGCGCGGTGTGCGACGTGTATCAACCGAACCTGGAGCGGGCCGTGGCGCTGGCGCGGCGCAAAGGCCACCAACCGAAGGAAGTGAAAGATTTCCGCGAGATTCTGGCGGACAAGTCGGTGGATGCGATCTGCATCTCGGCTCCGGACAACTGGCATCCGTACATGGCGGTGGAAGGTTGCAAGGCCGGGAAAGACGTGTACGTGGAGAAGCCGGCGTGCGTCGCGGTGGACGAAGGCCAGGTGATGGTGGAGGCGGCGCGCAAGTACAACCGCGTGGTGCAGGCGGGGACATGGCAGAGGTCGGGCGCTCATTTTCAGAAGGCTTGTGAGCTGGTGCGCAGCGGGGCGCTGGGCAAGATCGCGTTCGTGCGGACGTGGATTTACAGCAATCAGCCGCGGACGGGCATCGGGAATCCGCCGGACGCGCCGCCGCCACCGGGGCTGGATTGGGACCTGTGGCTGGGGCCGGCGCCGATGCGGACGTTCAATCCGAACCGGTTTGGAGTCTACCCGGACGCGTATTCGTATTTCCGGTATTTCTGGGATTATGCGGGCGGGCAGCTCACGGACTCGGGCATCCACATGCTGGACATCGTGCAGATGGCGTTCCAGGAGGCAATGCCGAAGGCGATCGCGGCGCTGGGCGGTAAGTACTGGTTCCAGGACGACACGGAAACGCCGGACACGATGCAGGTGAGCTATGACTACGGGGACTTCCTGGGGTCGTGGGAGCACAGGTCGAACAACACGGAGCTGAATGCAAGCCGGCTGATGGGGATCACGTTCCATGGGCCGCGCGGCACGCTGTACGTGGATCGAGCCGTGTGCCGCGTGACTCCGGAGAAGGGATCGGACCTGGAGCCGTTCGAAATGAAGCGCGTGGCGGATCCGCATCCGCTGCACTGGACCAATTTCGTCGAGTGCGTCCGAACCCGGCAAAGGCCGAACAGCGACATCGAGACGTGCGTGCGGTCGTCTATCACGAGCATCCTGGGAAACCTGAGTCTGCGCGGAAAGATGCGGTTGGACTGGGACGAGGAGAACAACACGGTGCGGCAGGCCGAGGCGCGGCCGTGGCTGCACCGGGAGTACAGGAGTCCGTGGAAGCTCAGTTTGTAGAAGCTACTTCGCTTCGAAAATCACGGCTTCGTTGGTGAGAGTGACGCCGGACGGGATGTCGATCGAGTAGCGGCGCCTGTCAGTTCCGGCCGGGATCCGCTGTGAGGATTTCCGCGCGACGCCGTTCTCCTTCCAGAGATGTGTCACCTCAAGAGTGGAAGAAGGCGGGTTGGGGATTGTCGTCACGGCCAGGCGGAAATCGTCGATGGCCAGACCCCGGGCGCGATATCGGACGTAGATTTCACCCTCGCCGGGCGCGTCGACGAGTCGATCCACTTCAGGCCAGCGGAGCGTGCGGTCGATGGGGATGCCATCCTTCCACTGCAGGCGCGGATCGTATTCCCAAATGGTTTGGAAGGGGCCGTCGGGCGAGGTGCTCCAAGCAATGGAAGCGGCGGCGTTGTCCGAATTGACCGGCTCGACCTTGCGCACTTCGGCAGTGAATTTGTCGGGGGCGAGCCCGCGGGAGAGATCGAGGAAACGGCCGCCGGCGTCGAAGCCGGAAAGAGGCGACGCATCGGGGCTGCCGATCTTGAAGACAAACTCGGCGAAACCGGAATCGGCGGAGAGCCAGTAGCCCTGTCCTCCCGCGCTGAGATATCGGGCGTTAACGACCTTGCTGGCTACCTCTCGCGCGCCGGCGGCCGTGAAGGGGAAGCGCACCCGCGAACGAGGCAAACCGGCCGAGTAGACGAGTTCGTTGCGGCCGTTGGTGAGCGCGGGCAGAGTGCGCGGGTTCACCTGGATGCGAGTTGAAAGGAAGAGGTCGCTGAGCTCGACGGCGGGCGTTTTCGTGATGCTTAGCAGATAGCCGTAAGAGCCGCCGACGGCATTGTGGCGGCCGTGCGCGGAAGTGGTGAGGACAGCGGGATTGAGGCGTGCGGGGCCTTTGTGAGGGCCGCGGATCGAGCCGGCAGGAATCCAGGTGCGGCCGCCATCGACGGAGGTCTCGAGTATCACGAACTGGTCAGCGGATGTCAGGTTGGCGTTGAACTGAAACGCCGCGTCGATCACGACGTAGGGGCTGCGCACTTCGTAGATCGCGCTCTCGCGGGCGTCGATCGGCGGGCGGTATTCAATGCGGCCGGTGGCCCACATCCGGTCGTCCTTCTGGCTGCGGGGGCCGTCCATCGTTCGCACGTTGTACTCGGGGACCTCCTGCGGGAACTCCTCCCAGGTCTTGCCGTTGAACTTGTAGGGCAGATACAAAAGGTCCGGCCGTTCAGGGCTGAAATAGCGCACGAGGCGCTCGCCGGGGCGCAGCGTGAAATCCATGGTGTGGCCGTGCGGTGCACGCTCGAAGGGGAACAAGTGGTTGTCGGAAGTGGTGGTGAAAAGCTCCGCCAAACCGCCGATCGCGCCGGCGCGCACGTCGGCCGGATACCACGGGTCATCGACCACCGAGGGGTCGGCCTCCTTGGGGCCTTTCAGCTTGGAGAGGATGATGTTCCCATCGCTTTCCAGCTGATGAACGGAGGCGACGGGCGACTGCTTGGCGGGGCCGCGGCCGAGGGTGTTATAGCCCATCATGTCGGAATCGTAGTGGTGATAAGCGCCGTCGTAGAAGACCTCGGCGACGGTGTGGCCGGTGAGGAACCAGACGCGCGCATCATCGAATCCGCCGGCTCTCCACACTGCCTCGAGCAGCGGCGCGATCTGGTAGCAGAGACCGAATCCGTAACTGTTGAGGAGCTTCTCGGGGTCAAGAACCTCGCCCAGCGGCTCTTCGTAGGCCCAGCCCGCGATGTGATACCAGAATCCCGGTTTGACGAAGCGGCCGTCGGTCAGAAAGAAACGCCAGATGGCTTCGGCGCGCTCGCGGTGGGTATGAGCACCGGCCTGAGCGTAGATGCCCTGGGCCAGCGCATGTAGATCTGAGGCATCCGGCTGATCCTTGAGGAGGACCTTGGGCGAATAGACTTGCGCAGAAGCGGCGCAGGCAAGGAGCATCGCCAACACGACCGAGCGGATCATGCGTCGACTCCGCACCAGTCGCAAACGAAGAGCAGCAGGACCTTGGCCGCGGCGGCGACCGAATCCAATTCGACGTACTCGTCGGCGGCGTGGGTGTTGCCGCCGCGAGGCCCCCACAGCACCGCAGGGATTCCGAATTGGTGGAATACGAACATGTCGCAGGGTCCTTCGATCCCGACGACCGGCGGTGGCGCGGGCAGGACCGACGCGGCGCAGGCAGAGAGTCCATGCACGAGAGGGTCGGAGGCGGAGATCGCGGAACCGGGCAGCCAGCGGATGGGGAACTTCACGACCGGCCGCGCGGGAAACAGATGTGGCGCGGAGGCGAGCATTGTGTCAAACCACGCGAAAAACTCGCGCTCGACGCCCTGCTGGCTTTCGCCCGGCATCAGCTCCCAGTACAGTTCCAGCTTGCACTGGTCGGGAATGGTGATTGGCTCGCGCGGGCCCCAGGGCGAGGTGAAGATCTTGGTGACCGAGACGGGGACGCGACCGGGAGCATCCGGGTACAGCGGGTGCAGTGGGGCGGTGCGCCGCCGCTGGTCCGCGAACTTGCGCAACTCGACCAGGAAATGCGTCACTTGATCCACGACGCCAACCGGATATCCGCTTTCGTGCAAGATTCCGCCGGGCGCGGAAAACGTGATGTGCGCGGTGCGCCCGCCGCGTTGCGCGGCGCAGATGCGTAGGAAGGACGGCTCGCCGATCACGGCGGCGTCGGCGATGTAACCGCGCAGACGCCCGGCGAGCGTGCCGTTGACGCCACCGAACTCCTCATCCACAACGGTCTCGAAGATCAGGTCGCCGGCGAGCCGCAGCTTCAGCGCCCCCAAGGTCTCGACGACGAACAGGTTCATGGCGACCCCGGCCTTCATGTCGTTGGCGCCGCGGCCGTAGAGGCGGTCGCCCTCCACCTGAGCGCCGAACGCGTCGCGGGTCCAAGGCTGCGTGCCTCGCGGCACCGTGTCAATGTGGCCCGAGAGGATCAGAGAACGGCCCTTCCCGGAACCTTTTCGACGCGCGCCGACGTTGGGCCGGCCGGCATAGTTGCGGCCGGGATCGAAAACGGGGTGCTCACGCAGGCCGGGCAGGGCGTCGAGTTCATACATGTCCGGCGCCCAACCGGCGGCGCTCAGGACCGATGCGACGTAGTCCTGGCAAGCGCCTTCCTGGCCGACCGGGGGCGTGTTCTCGGAGGGACGCCTGACGAGCTCACTGATGAGAGAAGTGAGCCGGTCGCGGCTGCGGTCGACGTGGTCGATCAGACGCTGATTCAATTCCGGGTGCATTTCAACCGGCCTCCTTAAGGCTGCTGAGCGATTTCGGCGGGACACGGAATCCGCGCGTGATGAAGGCGAGGTAGAGGACGCCGAGGCCGAGCCAGCAGAATCCGGCGATCCTGGCCTTCAAGCTGAGGTTCCACCAAACATACGAGCATACGACCGCGCCCGTGAGGGGGAAGACCAGACTGGTGAAGAACTCCAATATGCTGCGGCGGCGCAAGCGGATGTAGAAATGGCGGATGACGCTCAGATTGACGAGAATGAACCCGACGAAGGCGCCGAAGTTGAGCAGTTCCACAACGAGCTGAAAGCGCATCAGCAGGGAGCCGACAAGGGACACCGCGCCCATCAGGTAGATTCCGCGGACAGGCGTTGAAAAGCGCGGCTCGACGTGCGCGAAGATGCGGCGCGAAATGACGCCGTCGCGGCCCATGCCGAGCAGCAGCCGGGATGCGCCGGCCTGGCCCGTGAGTGCGCTGGCGAGGCCCGCCACGAGCAGGATGAAGGTGATGAAGCCCATCATCCACGGCCCTCCGGCCACGCGGCCGATGTCCAGAATGACGGTTTCGGATTCGGGGTAGGAGTTGTAATCCGGCCAGACAAGTGCCGCCAGGTAGACGGTAACGACACAGAAGACCGTCTGGATGAGGCACACCAGCACCGTCGCGATGGAGATATCGCGCTCGGGGTGAATGGTGTCCTCGGCGAGCGTGGAGATGGCGTCGAAACCGATATAGGAGAGGCTGCCGATGGCCGCACCCAACATCAACGGGCGTATCCCGAAGGTGTGTGGATTATAGATGACCCCGGGCACAATCAAGCCGCCGATGCCATGGCGGATCATCACCCAACGCGCGGCCAGAACGACAAACACCACGGCGCACGCGGTCATGAGCGCCATCATCACGTTGCCGGCGTTCGCGGTGACGCGGATGCCGCGGACGTTAATCAGCGTAATGAGAACCGTGAAAAGCACGGCCCACGCGGCGTAAGGTACTTGCGGCAAAATCCGATTGGCCGTGAGCGCGGCGTAGACCACGCTGAGCAAAGGGATGAGGAAGTAATCGAGGATCATCGCCCAGCCGGCCAGGAAGCCGATATGCGGGTCGAGCGCCTGCTGGGCGTAGGTGTAGGTCGAACCGGCGGAGGGGAATGCGCCCGACATTTTGCCATAGCTCGCGGCCGTGAACAGCATCGCCACCATGGCGACGAGGTAAGCGAGTGCGGCGTGGCCGTGCGAAGTCTGCTGGACGATGCCATACACCGGGTACGGGGCGGTGGGCGTGAGGATCACCAGGCCGTAGAGGATCAGGTCGCGCCGCGAGAGGACGCGTTTCAAAGAGGCGGTTGTCGAGGAGCCGGGCGCTGGATTCGTGCTCAATGGTTATTCCCCCGAGATGCCGCCGACCACGGGATGGTCGCCCATGTCGAGCCAATCGAATGGCAGCGGATCAGAGACTAGTTGATTCGCCGACGCGTATTGATTGCGCGCGGCGCGGATGGCTTCCACCCATGCGCCGAAGGGTAAGGCCAATTCGCGATCGACGAGATAGCTCATGTCGACGGTCCGGTCGGGGACATGGTCCTTCACGTCATCGAGTTCGTGCAAGAACTGGCGGCCGTTCGCTTGCGCGACGCGATGGAACCAGCTCTCGTACCAGACTGATGTCGCATCTTGCAGAACGGTGTTGCGACGCTGGCGGATGTGGTGCGCCAGATTCAGCGCCCGGTCCAGTGCCTCGACGGCCTCCCTGGGCCGTTTGTCCGAGGCTGCGCGCTGGGCGGCTTCGAGCTGGGAACAGATTCGCCCGATATCGGTGAGCATCTCCAGGTTCTGGCGGTAGAGCTGGGCGATCGATACGTAGACCTCGAGATTGTAGCGATTCAAGTCGGCTCTGCCCAGGTTCTCGTGCAATACGCCCAGCAGTTCGTCGTTGTCGTTGAGAGCATCGGCGGCGAACTCCAGCCGGCGCGCGTTCTCCCTGGTCCACTGCGCATCGAATCTCAGGCTTGAGTCCGGAGGAGGCGGCAGGCGGAGCGTCTGGTCCTTCACCGGGCGCCGTGGGTTGAAGATGCCATGGGAGTAGCCGAAGATAGGCTTGCGCGGCGAAGGTCCCCATTCCCAGCTATCGAGCCAAAAATGCGACTGCTGGCTCATTAGCTGGTATACGCGGTCCATGTTGGTGACGCCGTCGCCGTAGAAGAGCCGGTAGAAGGCGGTCGCCGACTCCTGCACGGAGGGTGATCCGGGATGCCACGCGGCCGCAGTGATGGTTGCATAGCCGAGCCAAAACGTCTCCGGATGCAGGCCCATGTCGGCCCAGCCGGCGACAACCGCTCCGATGATGTCGGTCTGGCTGCGGGCCGGCGCGTATGAGATCTCGCGGAATCCGTCGGCGATGCGGTCGACTTGCGAGTCCACAGGGTGCAGGCGCCGGGAATTGGGCAGACTGAAGTAATCGGGGAACAAACGCGCCTCGCCGCCCTGGGTTGAGGTGTAAATCATTTGGCGGATGCCATGTTTGTGAAACAGCGGATCGAATTCCGGGCCGTACACTTCACCGTTTACCAGGTAGGATGGCAACGAATCGATGTCGGCTGGCTGGAGCGGGTACTCACCCCAGAAGATGACCGTCCGGCCTTTCTCGTGCAGCGGGTTGGCGATCCAGGTGATGAAATCCGCGAGCAGCTTGCCCACGCTGCCCTTCTGATCCGCAGCGGCCTTCTCGCGGCACTGGGAGTTATCGGACAGGCCGACATAATAAGGCTCGTCCGTGGAGAAGTAGATGAACTTGCCGCCGCGGTTAGCGTCGACCAGATCCTGGAACATGCCTGAGAGCAGGTTCACTGCCCCGGGATTGGTGACGCACAGCTCGTAGTTGCTGTCGGGGAAGGAACGGAATTGCGCGTACTCGGGGTGCTTCAGAATGAAAGCGATGTGGCCGGGTGCGTCGAGATATGGGATCACCTCGACGTAATAGCGACGGCCATAGTCGGTCAGTTCCTGATACTCAGCCGGGGTGAGCGCGTACGGCTCCACAAGGGCGGGCGCGTGGCGGAACTGGAAATGCCCCTCCAGCTTCAGAACGAAACCGTTGATCTTATAAAACGCCGCCTGGCGCACAGCGTGCTTCAGTTCTGGCAGATGCTCCAGGTGATGCGCATCATCCCAGTAAATATGACGCAGGTGAAGATCCGGCCAATCGGTGACGCGACATTCGGGCAGGAACAGCGCTCCATTGCGGCGACGGAGGAGTTGCACGAGAGTCTGAACGCCGTAAAACAGCCCCGGCGGCGCGTTGGCTGTTATGACGATGCCCGATGGGCCGATGTCCAGGCGATAGGCTTGCTCCGCGACGGCCTGCTTGTCCGGATCCGTGGACTGGCCCGGCGTCACGCTGCCGGCTGCCAGACGCAGTTGCACAGTTGAGCCCGCGGTCGCGGTCCTGGACGGCTGCAGCCCGAAGCGCGATTCCAGCAAGCCCCGCAGACTGTCGACCGCGACATCGGTTCGCGAGACGCCCGGGGCCAGTTGCATGGCCCATTGCGGGCCGAACCGAAGATCTGAGCCCTTCAGCTCAACTGCCTGCGGTTCCGGAATCGCCGTATAGCCGCGGGACCACAGCTTGGACACCGTCCCGGCATGGAGAGTCGCACTCAGGAGAATTGCGATAAGGAAATGATGCACTGGCATGAGCGCCCCCCCGTACCAGTGCCACGGGCCAGCATAGCGTTCCAAAGCGGCACCTGAAGGCAGCGCGTTCGTAAGATTCAGCATTGGGCAACTCCTGTTGCGTTCCGCCGGTCTCCCGGGGAGGGCACCCGACGCCCACCGTAGGCGCCTTCAGACAAACCCTCGACTTTTTTACCGGTAGTAAGATAGTGTTTTCTTCGATGCTATTACAAAACTCGTTCTCAGGACCAGGCGCGATGATCTGGCGCGCGATCGTGTTCGCGGCGGCGCTGCGGTGCGCGGGGGCGGATCTCGCAGTTCTGCCGGAGCATCTGCGGCCGGATCCATTCGGGGGGATCGTCGAAGCCGACCGCGTGGCGGGGGCCGCGCCGGCGCGCCGGATCGCGCTGGAGAGCGGGCGTGCCGCATATGCCTCCTGCCACCTGGTCGCAATCCTGCCGGAAGGGGGCGAGTACGGCATCGAAGTAGCGGGTTTTCCGGCGGAGAGCGGCCTGCAGGTTGACCTGTACCGCGAGTGGTTCCACTTTCTTCCGGCGTCGAAGCGCTACTATCCGGACGCGCTGATCCCCGTCCACTCGCCCTTCCGGTCGACGATGCCAGAGCCCGACAATCGTGTGCCGCATCAGACTGCGCAAGGCTTCTGGGTCGACATCTGGGTGCCGGAGAAGACTCGTCCGGGCATGTACAAGATGACGGTGACGCTCAAGGCCGGGCAGAGCGTTTCGTCGATTCCAATTGAATTAACAGTCATCGCAGCAACGGTTCCGGCCGAGGATGCCGTCGCCATCGACCACAATAGCTATGGCACGTCCTGGCTGGCGGATCAGTATCCCGCTCTCAGGAAGCGCCTGGGAGCGGATTTCTACACGAGCGACGAATTCTTCCGGCTGATCCACTCCTTGCACGGCATTTTCTACGATCACCGCGGAGTCTTTCACCAATTGGGCTATGGCCACGCGGGGAAGGTCGGGCCCGAGTTTGCTCCGCGATTGGCAGGCTCCGGAAGAAACAAGCACATCACGGATTGGAGCCTGTACGACCGGCATTACGGCCCTCTTTTCGACGGCTCCGCGTTTGCGGGGTCCCGGCGCGGCCCTAAACCAATTCCATTCGTCTACCTGCCGATCAACCCCGAATGGCCGGCCTCGTTCCTGTGGTGGGGCGAGCCTGGATACGAGAAGGAATTCGTCAACATCGTGTCGGAGATGGAGCGGCATTTCCGCGAGAAGAGCTGGACCGAAACTCGCTTTGAGATGTTCTTCAACCACAAGAAGCGTTACCAGGGCTTCCCATGGGACGGTGACGAAGTGCGGTTTGTCCGCGACTATGATTACTTCCGTGAGTACGGGCGAATGCTGAAACTTGCCGTACCCGCCGATACGCCGGTCAAGTTCGTTTTCCGTGCGGATGTGAGCTGGACGATGGAGCGGCAATTCAAGGAACTGGCCGGCATCGTCAATTTCTGGGTTTGTGGCGGAGGGGAGTTCGGCTGGTATGACTATGCGCCGCGAATGTTGAAGGAGCGGGGCGACATCGTGTGGATTTACGGCGACACGCCGGCTGTGACGGAGCCATCCTCGCACATCACGCTGCAGGTTCTGCGGCCCTGGCTGTGGGGCATCGACGGTTTCGTTCACTGGCAGACAACCGATCCGGGCTCCGATCCCTGGTTTCAATTCAATGGGGGCAGGGAGACTTTGATTTATCCAGGCGATCGCTTCGGCATCGCGGCGCCGATTCCTTCGATCCGGCTGAAGATTCAGCGAAACGCGGTTCAAGACATTACACTCTTGAACGATTTTCGGAAGAGTCAACCCCTCGAGCGGCTGAGGGCTGAGGCGGCGCAGCGTTTCAACGAAACGACGTTGCAGGACTGGTGGACTCCAAAACCGGCTTTCGCGACCAAGGACCCATTGGAGTGGACCAACGCCGATTATGGAGCGATTCCGGAGAACCCCAAATTCGACCGCGCTCTCGACGCTGCGGCCTGGCAGCGGGTGCGGGCGTATGTTCTTGAACTGGCACGGGAGGTCAAATGAATCTCAGGGTTTTTCTATTGCTGACCGCGAGTCCACTTCTATTGGCTCAAAACGAGGACAAGGCCAAAGACCTGGATCGCGTGGCACAGGTGGCGACGGCGATGGTGGATGGCGATGTCTGCCTGCGTATCCAGACGCAGCGTTCCCTGCAATTCCTGTTCAAGACGGACCCGCGAGACCCCTGGGTGGCCAGCGACAACTTCGACGTCAACGACGAAGCGTTTATTCAAACCAAGAAGACCCTGATCCGCCTGGCGCGCTTGTGCGCCGAATCATGCGATGCAAATCTCTGGATGCCGGTGCAGTCCAATCCACCGCAAATCCAGATTCTGATTCGGAACGTGTATGAGATGAGCGCTTTCTGGAAGTGGGGCGAACTTCACCAGGAGATGCCTTCCGAGATGAAGCGGGTTCTCAGCACCGGGGAGCGGGTTAGCGTTAGCCGCCGCACAGGAATGATCTCCGTTCTGACCCCCGTGTACAACAGTCTGGGCGACATCGTGGCTCTGGTTGAAGTGGCGGGCCACACCAAGCGTGACTTGCGGGAGAACGTGAAATGAAACGCCTGATATTGCTGCTCATTCTAGCAATGGCGCCGGCATTTGCCGCGTCTGGCTCAGAGGTGAAAGCTCACGAAGGAACCCTGACAATCCCTACCTATGAACCGACTGGCAGAGAATTGGAACCTCCGCTTTTTCGCAATTCCACCGTCACAGGCATGTATCCTTTCACGACGTATCTCATGCCATTCCAACCAGACGGTCCCAAGCCACACACTTACCGCGCCATTTTTGTAGAAAACGAGTACCTGAAGCTCACGTATCTGCCGGACCTGGGCGGCAGAATCTTCTCCTTGTACGACAAATTGCGCGGCCGGGAGGTTTTCTACCGCAATGATGTCATCAAGCCGTCCCACTACAATCCTCGGAACAGTTGGCCGCAGTCGGGACTTGAGTTAACTGGTCCACACGACCTGCATATGCTCACGCTCCACGGTGAGCCATTCTGGTCAAACAAACTGGTCCGACACGAAGACGGGAGCGTTTCGTTAGTGCTAGGCGAATTGGACCCCGTTTATCAAATGAAGGTGAACCTCACAGCGACGCTTCATCCTGGCATCGCGGCCTTGCAAATCAGTGTTTTTTGCTACAACACTCAGGACGGCAGGATGCCACAGATGTTGTGGATCAACACGGCAATTTCCGCCACACCGGAAACGCGCTTCATCTATCCCATGACCCGGACTGTCGGGCACACCACAGCCGAGATTGCGGATTGGCCGCTCTACAACGGGATCGATTACAGCCGGGACAGAAACAACAAACACATGCTGGGGGTATTTGGCATCGACATCTACGATGATTTCCAGGGCGCATATCAGTTTGATCGCGACTATGGAATTTTTCGCTACGCCGACCGCCGAATCGTCCAGGGCATGAAATTATGGACCTTCGGATACGGCGAGGGATCAAAGAACCTCGAGCATGGCTATACGGACAATGCCGGGCCCTATGTCGAGCTCCAGAGCGGCCGGTACGTCTGGGACGGTCACTATGAATGGGTCGCCCCGCACAAGGTCGAAAGCTGGAGTGAATGGTGGGTACCCGTCGCGGGGACAGGCGGACTGACGATGCTGACCCGTGATGCCGCATTGAACCTTCAGGTGCCCAAAGAGACGCAAGATGCGAAGAAGCCGCTTAGACTGACTTTGGCGGTGACGCGCGTGATCCCAGGTGCGACGCTGGTAGTTAAAACGCGGTCCGCCGAGCTGTTGCGCACTAGTATTGATCTGGACCCCGCCAAGCCATTCCAGGCGTCCATGGATCAAACCAGGATCGCCAACGATGACCTATCAGGTCTTGCTGTAACAGTGGCCGATGCCGGCGGTCGTCCATTGTTGGAATATGTGCGCCCCGATGGAGATCCTGGCCGCAAGGAATACACGCCCTTTACAAAACCTCTAGAGAGCCGGTCGAAGGCGCTGGAAGACATGAGCGCAGAGGAGTTGTCACTAGCGGCGGAGTTTAAGCTGAAAGAACTCGATGAGGCAGGCGCCGTCGCCCTTCTTGAGAAGGCGCTCAAACTCGACCCGGGTAACTCACGCGCACATCTACTGCTCGGCATCGACGACTTCAATCACGGCCGTCCGGTCAGCGCGGCGACGCATCTTGAGGAGGTGATCAGGCGGGATCCATACTCCGACGAGGGCTACTACTATCTGGCAATGAGCCAACTCGCCGCAGGAGACAACAAGAAAGCCGAACGCAATCTCTACTACATTTGGTCAAACAGCGCGTATTTCGGTGAACGCGAATATTATCTGGGCCGGATCGGGTTTTCCAGGAAGGACTACCAGGAGGCGATTACTCATTTTCAACGAGGGATTGGCGCCAACTCGGACGATCTCCTGGCACGCGCCTCTCTGGCGTTGACCTACCGCGAAACTGGCGATAAGACGCGAGCGCTCGAGGAAATCGCCGAGTTGGAGCGGATTGATCCGACAAACCGACTCGCGCAGGCCGAGCGCTATAACCTGACGGGAGATCCGGCGGTCAAGGCGGAACTCGTGCGCTTGATGGGTGGACAAAGTCAGGAAGCGATAGGCGTATCGATCTTCTATCGCAACCTGGGGAGGTGGAGCGAAGCGGTCCGGCTTCTGAAGCTTGTTGGGGAAAACAAGGGGGACCCTTGGGGCACACCGCCAATTTATTACTACACGCTCGCTTATTGCCAACGACGTAGTGGCATGGCAGAGGCCGCGACCGAGTCCCTGCAGAGAGCGCGCGCGGCAGCCGGGAAAGTGGATCGGTTTCCGTATCGCAAAGAAAGTGAAGCACCACTGGCAGAGGCGGTTCAACTTGACCCCAAGGATAGCGTCGCGCGTTTTGCACTGGCGTGTCTGCTTTATTACCGTGAGCGGCCCGATGAGGCGATTCATCAATGGGAGGCTGCTCTTGAGGCAAATCCCGCCGATTTTTCATTACGACGCGCGCTGGGACTGGCCTACGCTGAGCAGGGCCTTGGCTTAGACAAAGCGGCCGCGCAATTGGAACGGGCCGTGGCGCTCAATCCAGCACATATACGGACCTTCAATGACCTGAGCGACCTGTTCGCGAAAGCTGGCAGGTTCGACGAGCAACTGACTCTTCTGAAGAGAGCACTGGAACGCTCGCCGCAGGATGACGACCTGACGGAAGGCGTGCTGACTGCGAACCTGATGATGGGCCGCTATGAGGAGGCGAAGGGGCTAATTGCAACTCATGAATTTGCTCCCCGCCATAGAACTTATGGCCTGCGAGACAAGTATCGCTTGATGCAATATGCCACTGGCGCCGAAGCGTTCAATCACGGCGATTGCGCGGAAGCGCTGCGAACCTTCGAATCCGCAATGAAGCCGCCAGTGTCACTTGGGATGGACGACTTCCAATCGCAGGTGTCGCCACGGCTGCAATACTACCTGGGCCGGACTCTCGAAAAGCTCGGGCGGAGCATCGAGGCCAGGCAGGCTTACGAAAAGAGCGTTTCCGGAGCTGCGCAACTCTCTGGGGATCGAGACAGTTGGAACAGCGAAAACTACTTCATGGTGCTCTCCCTGGAACGAATTGGGAGGATCTCCGAAGCCGCCCGGCTCCAGAAGCATTTCGAGAATTTTGCACGCTCGGAACTGAACGCGACGGATTCACACCAGCGTGCGGAGGCGAACTATCTACTCGGACTGATCGAAAAACACGACGGCCTCCGCGATGAATCCCTCAAGCACATGCGGCAGGCCACCGAGGCTCAGCCGGACCTGCTGCCTGCACGCCTTGAGCTGCGGGGGGATGCAGTGGATCCCATGTTGCCTTTCAAAGGGCAGTAACTGGAAAGCAGACTGAAAAAATGGAAGCGCAATTGCTAGCACTGCAACCTTTGTTATGGGCCAGTCTCTGTCTCGCCTCGGGAATTGTGCTGCCGCCTGTTGGGTCGGAACCGATGTCTCAGGCCTACCAGTTTCACAGGCACCATTTGTTTGCATGGAAATGGAGTAAGGAATACGCACCTTCCGGCGACGTAAAGCGCGCATTGCCGCACTGAGAAGCGCTGCGGGGTGCGGACGTGAACGGGAGGTTGACTTCGGTTCATTAGGCGTATTGGCTGCGGGGGCGAGAGACCAACGGAGAGGGTGTGGAGCGACATGCAATTTGGTCGACGATCTTTTCTTGGTGCCGCGGCGCTGTGTAGTGCACGTATTCTTGGCGCCAACGACCGCATTCACTGCGCCACAATTGGCATGGGCGGCCGGGGAACCTATCTCACAGGACAGTTCCGGGCGCAGGGCGCGGAAATCACTGCCGTGTGCGATGTTTACGAACCGCGCCTGGAGGCCGGGTTGAAAGTTGCTTCGCCGGGCGCAACATCCTTCGTTGACTACCGCCGGCTGCTCGAGGAGAAGTTGATCGACGCCGTTATCATTGCCACCCCGGATCACCAGCATGCTCAAATGCTGATTGACTCAGTGGATGCGGGTAAGGACGTGTACGTCGAGAAGCCGCTGGCGCACACGGTAGAGGATGGTTTTCGCATGATCGAGGCCGTTCGACGTTCGAAGCGCGTGGCCCAGATCGGCACCCAGAGGCGAAGCTATCCCCTCTATCAAGAAGCCAGGCGCATCTTCGATTCTGGAGTTCTCGGAGATATCCGGCTCGTAAACGCGTGGTGGACAAATTACTGGGATTCGCTCAGCACGGCCAAACTCCAGGGCAAGCTTCACTGGGATTTGTTTCTTGGTTCAGCGCCAGAAAGGCCGCTGGACGCCTTCCGCTACTTCAACTGGCTTCAGTTCTATGACTACTCAGGCGGAATCCTGATCGGGCAGGCGGCTCATATTGTTGATGGAGTGCAGTGGATGATGAATTCCTCTTATCCACTCGCGGTAACTTGCTCGGGCGGCAAGGTAAATCTGGACGGGGGTGAGATACCAGAAACATGCAGCCTATCCGTGGAATTTCCAGAAAACTATCTGCTCGTATTCACGATCGGTTATAAGGCAATGCAGTACCGTATGTTCAACGACCAGATGCAGCAGTTTCACGGCACGAAAGCCCGCTTCGATCTGGGGCGCGAATCCTATGCCCTATTTCCTCAGAGCAACGGGGTGGAGATGAGAGCGAGTCTGGAGCGGCGTGAACCAGACACATTCGAATCGGCTAGCCGTGCGCACATCGCGAATTTCCTAGAGTGTGTGCGTGATCGCAAGGAGCCTGGGACCACGATTGAGATGGGTCAGCGGACTAGCGTTGTTTGCTGTATGGCCGTGGAATCCCTCCGGCGAAGCCGCCGCGTCCGCTGGAACTCGGAGCAACAGAGAATGGAGGCATAGTTCGATCCTCACCGCGAGCGCCCCTGCGGCCAATCCGAGTTGGCCAAAGGCTCTTGATTCTCATGCGGCGGAGAGCTCAGAACGCCGATGTCCTTCATCGGTCCGTGCGATCTGGGAACGACTTCCTTCACCCCCTTCACCGCCGCAACAGCGAAAGGCCGAGCGCGAGCGATTTGCCGATCGTCGGACCCTTGTTCGGGGTTCCCGCCGCGTGTGGCGGCGTGCAGCGGTAAAGCAGCTTTTGAAGGTGCAGCAAGCGCACCCATGGATCAGCGCCGTGAGTGATTCTCAGGCGGGAAACATTCTCTGGTCTGGCGTTTTCAAATTAAACTCTCTTCGGACGCGAAGAGGGGAGAGAACGGCAGTGTGATCGCCCCGATGAGCGAAGCCTCGCCGCCGAGCGCTGAAGGCCGCAACACCAAATTTCTAAAGTTGAGGAACGGCGGGCCCTCGGGGAACTGCTCTCGGATTGCCGCTGAGACAAGCGGCCAGGCCTCGGTCATCGTGCCGTCGATAACCACGGCATCGGCGTCCAGCGCCCAGACCGCATTGAAAATGCCTAGGCCCAGGTAGCGCGCGGACTCGTTGAGCGCGGAACGCGCGGCCGCGTCGCCTTCCATGGCGAGCTGGCAGATCTGGCGCATCTGCTGCGTGGAGTTGCTGGCATTTAACCGGGACCTGGTCCCGGCCAGGGCGTTGTAACGCTCACACGTCGCCCCATCGGCAGCCAGCAGCTCCAGGCAGCCCGGCCGCATATCGCGCTCCGGACCGCCGCGATCCGCGATCACCATCTGCCCAATCTCGCCGGCGGCCATCCGCGGGCCGCGGTACACCTTGTCATGCAGCACGATGGCCATGCCCACACCTTCGCTGACCATCAGGAACAGCAGGCAGTGCGCGCCCTGCACGTCGGCGCTTCCAAATACGTACTCCGCCAGGGCCGCTGCCCGGACATTGTTCTCGACAAACACCGGCAGGCCGGTACGGCCGGCGAGATAGGCACTCATTTCCACGTGCACCCAGTCCGGGTTGCTGCCGAGTTCGGCAATACCGGTCCGGTTATCGACCAGTCCTCGCGTGCTGACGCCAATCCCCACCACGGGATGGACCAGACCTTCGCAGATCGGCCCGATGCTGGCCGCAATCCGCTCCAGCGCTTCGCCCGGATTGGAAGGGGTCCGGAAGCGGTCCGTGGCCACGACGCGGCCGGTCACCGTGCCCAGGGAGACGCGCGTTGCCCAGTTCTGGATGTCTACGCCCACGGCCTGGAAGCGCTCCTCGTTGAGCGCCAGTCGGACGCCGGGACGGCCTCCGGTCTCGGGACCGCTGCCCAGTTCGGCAATCAGGTCCTGGGCCATCAGTTCGGCGATGATGCGCGAGACGGCCGCGTCGGAGAGGCTTGTCCGCCGCGCCAGTTCGGCGCGCGACAACTGGCGATGACGACGCAGCAGCCGCAATACCGCCGAACGGTTGGCCGCCCGGACGTGGCCGACTCGCAGAATGCGCCGCGGTTGGGATGCGCGTTCCAAGGCAAGCGTTCCTTACGCCTGACAATAAAGCACTTTCAGCTTACGGCGATTGAAGCGCCGGTTTCAATGAAAATTTGGTTGACATCGGAGAAAAAGTGTGGAAAGTTTGATAGCACGAGGTAGTCGAAGGGCAACCAAAACAGGCGTTTCCTGTGCACTTTGTTACAGACTGTTAGAAAGCCCATGATCCGACTCCCTCAGTCCGAGCTGTCCAGGAGGTGAAGGACACATGGTCACGTCCCAGCCTGCTTTCCCCCAGGCTTTGAAAAGATCCCTCGTTCTATTTTTCCTGGCGGCCATCGCCCTGCCGCTGGCCGCCCAAACGGGCCTAGGGGTGGTGCACGGCACGGTCACGGACCAGAGCCGTGCCGTCATCCCCAACGCCAAGGTCACCTTAACGAACACGGCCACCGGGGTGGTCCAGGCCGTCCAGACGACGGAAGTCGGCGCCTATTACTTCGGAGCCGTGCAAGCCGGACCTTACTCCGTCACGGTGGAAATTCCGCATTTTAAGAGGTGGAGCGGCACATTCAATCTCGATGTCGGCCAGGACGCCGTCGTCGACCCGGCCATGGAAGTCGGCAGCGTCGACGTGGCGGTCCAGGTGAGCGATGCCGCCCCGATCATCGAAACCGAGAAGGGTACGGTCAGCGATGTCAAGGACGCCCTGCGAATTGAGGAACTGCCACTCAACGGACGGCAGGTCTCTAATCTGTTCAACCTGACCGCCGGCGTGGAGGGCGGCGGTGCTCCCCACACCAATGGCATGAAAGTGGGCTCCACGGACATGTCACTCGACGGAATCTCGCTCGTCGACCGCTTTGGTGGCGGCATCTCAACGGTGCAGCCCGGCCTCGACATCATTCAGGAGTTCCGCTTCGAGACCGCCGGTTCGGACGCCGCATACTCCCGGCCCGCGTCTGTCACGCTGGTCGCCAAGAGCGGTTCCAATCAGTTTCATGGCGATGCTTTTGAGACGAACCGCAATAACGGCAGCGGTCTCGTGGCCCGGCAGATTCAGACTTTCACCTCCACCCCGCCCCAGTACATCCGCAACGAGTACGGCGGCACGGTCAGCGGTCCGGTTGTGAAGAACAAGGCTTTCTTCATGTACTCCTACGAGGGCATGAAGCTGCGCCAGGGGCTGTTCGACCAGACGCAGGTGCTCACTGACTCCATCTGGAACGGCAATTTCGCCGGAGAAACCGATTTCGCCGGCAACCAGTACACGATCTACGATCCGTTGACTACCGGCGCCGATGGTACCCGGGCGCCCTTCGAAGGCAATCTGATCCCTGCGGCCCGCATTTCCTCCTTCTCCAAGGCCTTGAAGGCTGTCTCTCCCGAGCCGACTGATCCCACCGCCAATCCCTGGATCACCCCCAATTTCGAGGTCGATTATCCCGTCTTGCAAGACTTCCATACGCAGACCGCGAGGTTCGACTATGTCCTCTCCCCGAAGGACAACATCTCCGTGCGTTGGACCAACTCAGACCAGCGTAACCAGCAGGATGGCGGCCATTATGGTTTTCCGCCGCTGGGGTGCACAGATTGCGGCGGCTCCCGGCTCACCACCTATGGTCTGACCTCCGGCGTAGTTCGCGAGGTTCACGTCTTCCAACCCACGCTGCTGAATGAGTTTCAGATCTCCGTCAACCGCTCCCCGAACCACGAGGGCGTCCTCTCCGACAACACCGATTGGGCCGACAAGCTTGGCGTGCCGAATCCCTTTGGCGCGAAAGGATGGCCCACGATCTACTCCGACTACTACACCAACGATGCCTATCTCTTTTACAGCGGCGGCTGGGACTCGGACAACCTCAAGGACCAGAAAGAGACCCAGTACCAGCTGGACAACACTGTCACCTGGATCAAGGGCAAGCACAATTTCCAATTCGGCTTCCGCGGGCGCATCGAAGACAACAACGTCCGCGAAATGCAGCAGGCTGAGGGCCAGGAAGCCTTCCACAACGAATGGACTTCCCAGTTTATCCCCGCCAACCAGACCTCGGTTCCGTACACTGGGGATGGATTTGCCGATATCGAACTCGGACTCCCAACCAGCTTGAACAACGAGTTTAACCACGGCTACTTCTACTGGCGGCAGAAGGAATTCGGGACCTTCTTCCAGGACAGTTGGAAGGTCAATCATCGGTTGACCGTCAATTATGGGTTGCGTTGGGATAAGTGGACTCCCTACACCGAAAAGTACAACCGGTTCTTGAACCTGGATATGAATGCTGTCACCGCCACCAATATGGAAGTGATCACGCCATTCAATGCCTCCTTGACGTCTCTCCCAAACGTCCCGCCCTCTGTGCTGGCCGCCTATGCGGCGCGTGGAGTGACCTCGGTAACTGCCGATCAGGCCGGGATTCCCGGCGCGCTTACGCCCGGCATCAATCACGATTTCGGCCCGCGGCTGGGGCTCGCCTATAAGGTCACCGACCACTGGGTCGTGCGCGCGTCGTACGGCATCTACTATTGGCCGATGCCGCTGTCTCAAATCCTCCAGGTTTTGCGCACCGAGGTGCCCTTGAACCTGGTGTTTTCGAACAACGTCGCCACCGCCAATGGCACGAATTACGTGTACGGTATGTCCAGCGCTCCGGCGCCCACTGATTACGTGAATCAGGCTACGGTCACGGCCTCGTCGGTACCTCCCAACTCGCAGCCCTTCACTCCGCTCGATTTCCGCCACTGGGATGACGACATGATGCAAACGTGGACCTTGGTCATCGAGCGCGAATTGGGCAAGAACACTACTCTGCGGGCCAGCTACATCGGCAACCACGGCAGCGACCTGGAGCAGCGCTGGGCCTGGAACGATGCTGAGTCGCTGTATGATTACCGCGCCGCAACCGGCCTGTTCGGTCCAGGTGGTAACGCGAGCAATCCCGATCTCCGGCGTTTTAACCCCAACTGGTACGGCGATTATGGGGCGCTCGAGCACAACGGCTATTCCAACACCCAGTCGTTCCAATTCGAATTCAACCACCGTTTCTCCAAGGGACTCACGGCCCAGGCGTTTTACACTTATGCCCATGCCATGTCGACGACCGATTCGGGCGGTTCCAGCGACGGCGACGGCAGCCTCAACACCAATGGTTCGGGTTACTCCCCCCTGGTTCCCCAGAACAACCAGATCCTGGGCGATCCGAATCTCACCCCGTCGCAGCGACTGGCGCTTTGCTACACAAACTCGGGCGATGTCCCGCCCCAGCACATTCGCTGGAACGGCGTCTACGAGCTGCCCGTCGGGAAGGGCAAGCAGTTCGTCAACAACATCCCCGCCTGGCTGGACCAGGCCATCGGCGGCTGGTCGATCTCCTTCATCGGCGACTGGAGCGGCGGCAACTGGATGGGGGTCAGCAGCAGCCTCTACATGTTCGGCAATCCGGCCCTCAGCTCTGGCCAGCGCGTGATCACCAATATTTTCGGTGCTCGCTACATGGTCTATTTCAAGGGCTATTTCGATTCGTCCCAAGCCGCGACCAACGCCGCCGCGGTCCAGGCGCTCGTGCCCACCAACCTCGCTCAGGCGGTTCTCACCAAGCTTGGTGGCGCCGCTCAAGACAATCAACTTCCCCAGACACTGGCTGACGGCTCGGTGGTGCAGACCCCTGCCGGCGATTTCCTCAACTGGAATGCGCGCAACTTCTATCTCGGGCCGAGCCAATGGAACCAGGACGCCAGGCTCGCCAAGACGTTTTCCTACAAGGAGCGCTACAAATTGCTTGTTGCCGGCGACTTCTTCAACGTCTTCAATCACCCCAACATCACCGACCTCAACACCACGACGGGACTCATGAACATGGGCGTCCAGGCGAACGCGGCGCGGATCATTCAGCTCTCCGCCAAGTTTTCGTTCTGACCCCTCTCGCGGCGGGGGGGGGGG
>JBKQPG010000063.1:0-58728 GCA_052145115.1 Bryobacteraceae bacterium | reverse complement strand
CCCACAGTTCCCACAGCTCAACCAGCAGGAATAGACTGACCAATGACCGAACACACGACCGCTACCAAAGTGTCCCTTTCGATGCGCAGTCGTGTCTCAGGGGAGGGGTGCAGTACAGGCTGACCCGTTCGCCCATTCTTGCAGATGGAGGAGACCTAGGGATATCGAACAACAAGAACGCGGGACGATATCCACAAATCCAAGACCCGGCAGACGCACCCGGCGAAACGGCGCAGGGTCCTGGGCTCTTGTTGAGCGGCCGGGCGCGGATGCGAGGGGTGAATCGCGCCGCAGCGGGACAAGGGGTAAAGGAGCTAGCGGTAAGGGTTTTTCGGCGGCTCTTCTGGTTCGTAAAACGGGGGAAAGGGTGGAAGCGACGTGAGGGCGTAGGGGTACTTCTGCAACACGAGCGAGCCGAGCTCCAGATCATTCCGGTTAGCGTAGTCGCCGACGGAAGGGTATTTGGCCTTGACCAGACGGCCAAGCAGTATCCTCTCCGTTTCTGACGCAGCCGCCAGTGCTCGATTCCGCTCGTCCCGCATTTGCATGGCCTGTCCAAAGGAAAGCCCAGCGATGAGCAGACTGGCCATCGCTATCAGTCCCGCAGCGTACTTACCCAACCGAAAATGCGACAGGCTAGGAAGCGCCAAACGCGCAAAATTTGCCACGAAAGCGAGGAGACCTGCCGCAATTATCACGGCAAGGATCTCGATACAAATACGGCTGACGTCGAGTCGGCCTGAGACCTCACTGTTAAAGATCCAGGCTCGAAACGAAGAGGACCTAAAAAACCAGGGCGGATAGGCGAGAACGATCAGGCTCCCGCACGTCACCAGTGCGGCCCACACCTTCTTTCCGAATGGCCATTTTGTATAGTCGGTTTCCATTTCCTACCTCCGCTCATGCGCTCCTGCGGGCCGTTGCGCCAGCCCCACCAAGACAGCAAAGCTCCGAAATGTTCGCATGGTCTATCTCCACAGTGCAAAGGCGAGCGATGCCAAGACGTAAACGAGGAGTGGAGACCACATGATGGCCATGTGATGCAAGAGCAATCGGTCTGGAACAGCGTCGTCGTCAAGGAGACCGAAATTCGGGCAAGCGACGTAACCGCCGCCCCAATAACCGATGATCTTCAGAAGGAGAATGGGCTGTATGGTGCGCATGAGGAGCGAGACGCTATAACCAACTCCAACTCCCCAGAGGACGCAGCAAGCCACACAAAGCGGCAGGCTGAGAGGATAAAGTACGGTGCGCGAGAGCCACCATCCGAATCTCCGACCGGTCACCAGGAAGACAATGCCCGCCAACAGGAAGATTAGAGAGGACCGAAGGGCTTGCAGGATTCACCTCCGCCGAGGGGCCACACGTTGCGATCCGTGCCATTCTACTCTTCGGCTATTCCATGTGCACGCGCAACGTCCGACAGCACGGCCCAAGAGGCAGCGGAGGGATCATCCATGACGGAAAGAGTCAATAGGGCAGACGGAGGTGCCCTGTTGGAGGTGCTCGCGTTCCAGACGTTCCGATCCGTCCCCATTGCAAGCCCAGCCGCGAGCCGCGGACGCGCGCGTTTTGAAGCTGTGGATGGAGCGCGGGTGGCAGGGGGAAAATAGTCAATTTTGACCATCTCTGTCTGCAAGTTATTGATTCTACGTTCAAAAACGGTCAAAGTCTGACCATTTCCCATTTTGGAGCCAGCGCCGCGCTACGCTAGACGAGCCCGATGTCACGCAGGAAGCGCGCCGCCTCCTCGGGCGGCGTGGGATTGATGTAGAAGCCGGTGCCCCATTCGAAGCCCGCGACGCGCGTCAGCTTGGGGATGATCTCGATGTGCCAGTGATAGTAGTCGTAGGGCGCATCCTGCACCGGCGCGGTGTTGAGGATCAGGTTGAAGGGCGGGAATTCGAGCGCCTGCTCCATCTTGCGCAGCAGGGCGCGCGTGACCCAGGCGAGGTTGTTCAGGGCGGGGTTGTCGACCTTTTCGAAGTGCGAGGCGTGGGCGCGCGGCATGATCCAGACTTCGAACGGGAAGCGCGAGGCGTAGGGGCAGATCACGCTGAAGAAGTCGGTCTCCAGCACCACGCGCTGCTGCGCCAGGGCCTCGTGCTGGATGATGTCGCAGTAGACGCAGCGCTCGCGGTAGTCGAAGTGGCGCTTGGCGCCTTCCAGTTCCTCGATGACGCGTTTGGGCACGATGGGCAGGGCGATGAGCTGCGAGTGGGGGTGCTCGAGCGTGGCGCCGGCGCTTTCGCCGTGATTTTTGAAGATCAGCAGGTAGCGCAGCCGGAAGTCCTTCTTGAGATCGAGCATGCGGTCGCGGACGGCGAAGAAGAGGTCCTCGTATTCCTTCTCGGTCAGAGTGCCGGCGGAGGCTTTGTGATTGGTGGTCTCGATGAACACCTCGTGCGCGCCGATGCCGTTCATGCGGTCGTAGAGTCCCTCGCCCTGGCGGTCCAGGGTGCCCTCGACTCTGAGGGCGGGAAACTTGTTGGGGACCACGCGCAGGTGCCAGCCGGGCTGGTTGGGGCCGCCCGAGGTGCGGTAGGCGAGAATTTCGGGCGGCGTCTTGGACTCATGCCCGACGCAGAACGGGCACAGGCGCTCACCCTTGGGCGCCACGCGCTCGCGCACGAAGTCCTCGGGGCGGCGCGCCCGGTCGGTGGAGATGATGACCCATCGGCGGGTGATCGGGTCTTTGCGAAGCTCAGGCAACGGCGTCTCCCATGCTTACCATCGGCAAGAATCCAGATTATATGCTTCAGACCCGGCCGCTCTCAAGCCGAAAGGCGTCGGGCAGATGCTCGATGCGCGGCGGGTCGGCGAAGACGACGGTGACGAGGTCGAAGCGGATGGCGTGGACGTCGATGCCGGCGGCGAAGGCCCAGGCGCGGGCGGCGCGGCGCTGGGCGATGTGCTTGATTGAGTCCATGGCGCGCTCGGGCGAGCCGTACTCGTCGCTGTGCAGGGACTTCACTTCGACGAACACGGTGCGGTCGCCATGCGCCGCGACGATGTCCACTTCGGCCAGCCGCGGCCCGTTCCAGTTGCGGGCCAGAATGCGGTAGCCGCGGCGCTGCAGATAGCGGTGGGCCAGGTCCTCGGCGCGGCGGCCCAGCGCGCGGCGCGGAGAGACGCGCCCGCGCGAGGCCCAGGCGCGCAGGGCGTCGACCCGGCCCAGCAGCCAGACCAGGGAGCGGGCCTTGAACCGCGGCGTGGGGCCCGCGCGACGGGCTGATGGTTCAGCGGGCTGGATCAAATGCCTATTTCAGGACTTCGAACTCGAACTCCATCACCTTGCCGCGCACGATGTAGCACAGGTAATACTCCCAGAAGCGGCGGAAGCGCGGGAAAGAGTTGACCAGCAATTCGAAGCCCAGGACCCTCCACAGAGCCAGTAGCCGCAGGTGGACTTTCCTCTCGCGGAAGCGGGCCGCAGAATAGTATCCGAAGCCGGCATTGTCCGGACCGAAGTAGCGGAAGGAGAAGGAACTGAGGTGCCAGCGGTGCGTGGGGTCGCAGAACGAGGAGAAGTCGGTGTAGTGCGGCGTCACGATGCGCACCGTGCCGCCGGCGCGCACCAGGCGGTGGAACTCCTCCATGGCGCGGATCACGTCGGAGAGATGCTCGATGACGTGGATGGCTTGCAGGCGGTCGAAGGAGTTGTCGCGGAAGGGATAGGGGAAATGATCGAGGTCGCACAGCACGTCGGCGCGCGTGCGCGGGTTGCGGTCGATGCCGATGGCGCCGGGCAGCTTGTTGATGCCGCAGCCGACGTCGAGAATACGAGGCGTTGAGCCGGGACTCACGTGACCAGTGTAGCGGCAGACGCCTGCTCGGATGCTACCGGCAGACCTGGGCCAGGCACTGCTCGAGCGTCTCCAGGCCGAAATCGGCCTGGTCCCTGGTGATCACCAGCGGTGGCGCCAGGCGGATCGAATTCTGGCCCGCGCCGAGCACCAGCAGGCCGCGGCGGAAGGCCATGTCGACGAGCCGGTTGCGCGTGTCGACATCCTTCTCCCTAGTGGTCTGGTCGCGCACGATCTCGACGCCCAGCATGAGGCCCAGGCCGCGCACGTCGCCGACGATGCGGAAGCGCGCCGACCAGTTCTCCATACGCTCCAGCATATAGGCGCCCATGCGCGCGGCATTTTCCATTAGCTGCTCTTCGAGCAGCTCGATGGTGGCCAGCGCGGCTTCCACCGAAACCGGATTGCCGCCGAAGGTGGAGGCGTGCGAGCCGGGGGTCCACTGCATGTACTGGGCCTTGGCCACGGTGGCGCTGAGGGGCAGGCCGCTAGCGATGCCCTTGGCCAGCGTTACGATGTCGGGATCGACGCCGAAATGCTGGTAGGCGAACATGCGGCCGGTGCGGCCCATGCCGCTCTGCACCTCGTCGCACACCAGCAGGATGTGGTGGCGCCGGGCCACCGCCGAGAGCTCGTCGAAGAACTTCCTGGGCGGGACGAGGTAGCCGCCTTCGCCCTGGACGGGCTCGACGAAGATCGCCGCGACCTCCTCGGCTGGCAGGATGGTCTTGAAGAGCTGGTCTTCGAGGACCTTGACGCACTCGACATGGCAGGTCTCGACCTGCTTGTCGTAGGCGCAGCGGTAGCAATAGGCGTAAGGAATGTGCGTTACGCCGCCGAGCAGCGGCGCGAAGCCGCGCTTCTGGACGCTCTTGGAGCCGGTGAGGGAGAGCGCGCCCATGGTGCGGCCGTGGAAACCGCCGAGGAAGGCGACGAACTTGTCGCGCCCGGTGTGGTAGCGGGCCATCTTGAGCGCCGCTTCAATCGCCTCGGCGCCGGAGTTGCCGTAGTAGACGCGGCGCGGCTCGAGCGCGGGGTCGCCGCCGGTGACCAGGCGGGCGAGCTGTTCGCCGAGAGTCACCATGTTCTCGTAGTAGAAGTCGGTGCCGGACATGTGGAGGAACTTCTCGGCCTGACGGCGGATGGCCTCGACCACGCGCGGATGGGCGTGACCAGTGGCGCAGACCGCGATGCCGGCGTTGAAGTCCAGAAAGCGGTTGCCGTCGACGTCCTCGACGATGGCGCCGTCGCCGCGGGCGATCACCAGCGGGTAGGTGCGCGTCGAGGAAGGCGAGAGGATGGCCAGGTCGCGCTCGACCACGGCGCGGGCGTGCGGGCCGGGCAGTTCGGTGACCAGATGCGGCAGATTGGGCCGTACGGAAACGGGGGTGTTCATCGCTATCCCTCCAGACGGTGAATTGGGGCACGAACGGCGGCCGGAATGGCCGGATGCGAGGGCCGACGCTAGTCCGTCGCGAAGAGGGAGGGGCGGGCGGTGGCTGGTTTCCTCACCACAGGTCCATTGTACGGGAGCGGGGAGGGTGGTGGAAACGGGCGCAATCGCGGCGAAGTGGCAACTGGGGCATGAGACTGGTGCTGGAGATTGCAACCGCGGCGCAGGAAGGTGCGCGTATGTCACGTCGAGAGCAGCGATGGGACGGGTCAGGCCCTCCCCTTTGAGGCAATGTGCTGGCCCGTGCCGCCGCGGACGCGGAGCCTGGGGGCGGGCCGTTTCAGAACTTAAAATCTCAAAAGCTCCAAGCCTCGAACTTGATCTGAGACTTGTCCTTGAAATCCTGGAGCCAGATGCGGCTCTGGCGGAGTTCGACATACGGCCCCTGCCAACCGCGCCGCACCGTGGCGTCCCAAATTTTCATCGTCTGCCCCGTCGACATGAAAGTATGGCCCTTCATCAGAGTGAACTGTTTGCCCCACATGCGGGGCGGGTACGGCTTGTCCGTGCCGAGTTCCATCCGGCCCATCAGCGGCATCGGACTCTTGTCGGTTGCCTCCAGCGCAGTGGTATCGATTTCAGGCGGCACTTCGGGCGAGGAGCCGGCCAGCATATAGATGAGGGTATACGTGCCCGGAGGGAAGCCGCGCAAAGTGAACTGGCCCGTTTTATCGGTGGTAACGGCCGGCACGTCGGACACCGGCCGGAGCTTGCCTTTGTCTTCGAACACCTGGCACAGGATCAGGCGCGCGCCAGCCATCGGTTTCCCGCTCTTGCCGAGAAACACGCCGCTGGCCGTCGTGGCCGGTTTCGATGCTTGTTTCGGTTGATCGGCCGCAATACACAGTGTTGCGGCCGCGAGAACCAGGCTAGGCAGCCATCTGGCTCTCATAGGTTCTCCTTCCCTCGCCGGGGCCGGGGAGTTCCTGGGGCATCGAATCGGGATGCCCCGGCTGCGGCGAACAGACGTCAGTCAGGATTCCAACTTCCGTGCCTGACCACCAACAAATATAAGCCGATTCGGCTCGGTTGGGACCATCTTTCAGGGCCGGGAAGGCAGACTTTTCCAGCCGAGCCGGGCCGGGGGCCGGGGGCGTGCCAGCGAGTTCATTGCGGCGCGCAACACCCGGCGCTCCCGGCGCGGGCTCAGGTACAATCGCGGCGAAGGGGCAACGGGGGCATGAAACTGGCGCTGGAGATGACGCCCGGGGAGGCAAAACGCAGGATCGATGCCGGGGAGGCGATTGCGCTGATCGACGTGCGGGAGCCGTTCGAGTACGCCATCTGCTCGCTGGAAGGCGCCGAGTTGATCCCCATGCAGACCGTTCCAGAGCGGCTGGCGGAGCTGGACGAACGAGCCAGCGAGAAGCTGCTGCTGGTGTATTGCCATCACGGCATCCGCAGCCTGAACGTGGTGTGCTGGCTGCGGGAGCAGGGCGTGGAGAATTGCCAGTCGCTGGCCGGAGGCATCGAGCGCTGGAGCAGGCAGGTGGATCCGGCGGTGCCGCGGTATTAGCGGAGCATTCGGAGTCCTTATGCGAGATTTCCAGATGCCGCTCAGCGCGGAGCGTTCTCCAGCTTTGCGATCGCGGCCGCTGCGGCCTCGGCGACGGAGACCTTCCCGTCGAATCGGCTGCGCTCGTTGTCGGCCAGGAGGGCGCGCAACCTAGGCAGGGCTTCTGTCGCGTGGAGATCCTGCAGAGCGTAAATCGAGAGGACTCTCATGTCCGGGTCGGCATCCGTCAGCATGTCGATGAGCGGACTAATCGCGGACTTGTCGCCGATCTGACCGAGCGACCAGGGGACGATGTCCCTGACTCCCGGCTCATGCAGCAGAGGCACGAGGATCGGCACGGCCCGCGGGTCCTTCAGGTCGCCCAACACGTGAGCGGCGTAGTAACGGTCCTCGGCAATCTGCCGTTGAAGGCTCCAAGAGAGGGGAATCTCGCCGCAGGCAGAATCCTCATTGCCTGAAACGAAGCCGCGCGTGGGCGCAATGCCACCCTGCCCGGGGCACCGATCGGAGCGGTCGTTCAGAATCGCGACGATAACGTCGAAGCCCCTGCGGTCTCCGAGGGCGGCGAAGAGGTAGCCGGCGTTTGCGCGCAGATGGCGGTCGTTGTGACGCAGCCAGGGCTCGAGCTTGGGCAGGATAGTGGCGTCGTGGAAGGCTGCAATCTTCTTGGCGACCTCGATCTGGGCCCAGAAGAACTCGGGGTGTTCGAATTGCCGCACCAGCTCGGCCAGGCTTGGCTGCGGCTGGCCGAAGGCGAGCATCGATGCCAGCGCAAGCATACCGAGCGAATTTCGGGCTCGCGATGTCCTTGTGTTTCGAGACATGCGGTTCAACTTCCGCGTGAGACCCACGTGTTCAGTGTGCCTCTCCATTTGACGCCAATCCGCAAGCGGCAGTTCCTCCGCGCACGCTGCGCAACGGCTCAATCGCCCTGGCGCCGGCATGCGGGCGCGTCGGGAATCCCGTGCCCGTGCCGCCGGTGCATGGACGCTCGCCGCGCGTCAAGATAGAATTGCCTTCAAAGCGCCGCATCCCGGCCGGCGAAGGACTGCGCGCCAGATTCTCCGGAGCCACTATGCCCATTTCACGCCGCCAGCTCGCCCTTGCCGCTCTCGCCGCTTCCTCTTCCACATCCATGCCCAAGAAAACCGCCGCCGCACCGCCGGAAACCGCCTACGGCGGGCCGCTCGAGAAGTTCTCCGGGAAATACCAGCCGGCCGATTTCGACTCGCTGGCGTACTCGCGTGAGCGTTGGAAGGAGTCGCCGCGGGCGCTGCGTTTCCAGGCGCATTCGAAGAAAGAAGCCGTGGCGTGGCAGAAGAAGCTGCGAGCGAGGGTGGCCGAATGCCTGGGCGAGTTTCCGAAGACGCACTGTGCGCTGAATGCGCGGACGCTCGAGGCGCAGGATCTGGCGACGCACCGGCGCGAGGCACTGCTGTTCGACTCGCGTCCCGGCCTCTCGGTCTTCGGCTACCTGCTGACGCCCGCCGGCGCGAAAGGCCCGCTGCCGGTGGTGATCTGCCTGCCGGGGCACGGGCGCGGCGTGGACGACATTTCGGGCATCGCTCCGGACGGCAGCGACCGGACGAAGAAGGCCGGCTACCAGTTCGACTACGCCGTGCAGGTGGTCGAGCACGGCATGGCGGCGCTGGCGATGGAGCCGCTGGGGTTCGGATGCCGGCGCGATCCCGAGGCTCGCAAAAAGGGGGCTGAAGCCAGTTCATGCCAGCCCTCGGCGGGCGCGGCGCTGCTGGTGGGCGAGACCATGGCCGGCTGGCGCAGTTGGGACGTGATGCGGGCGTGCGACTGGATCGCCACGCGGCCGGAGCTGGACGCGAGCCGCATTGGCTGCATAGGCATCTCCGGCGGCGGGACGGTGACGCTGTACGCGGCGGCGCTGGAGCCGAGAATCCGGGCGGCGTTCATGAGCTGCTCGCTGTGCCTGTTCCGGGATTGCATCCTGTCGATTTCGCACTGTATCGACAACTACGTGCCGGGCACCCTGAAGTGGGGCGAAATGAGCGACATCGCGGGGCTGATCGCGCCGCGGCCGCTGTTTGTCGAATCGGGGCTCGAGGACCCGATCTTCCCGCTCGCCGGGTCGCGCGAGGCCTTCGAGGAGGTGCGGCGGGTGTACGATACGTTCGGCCAGCCGGAGCGATGCGGGCGCGAGGAGTTTGCCGGCGGGCACGAATTTCACGGCGTTCAGGGCCTGGAGTTTCTGCGGCGCCAACTGGGGGCGTAGGATGGATGGACCCGCTCCCGGGAGCGGGCTGGCGTGCGCTTCGTTATCAAGAATTGACGCTGGGTTGGTAGGCTGTAACTTTCACTGACATGCGAATAACGATGCTCGGGGCCGGCTATGTGGGCCTCACGACCGGCGCTGCCCTGGCCTACCTGGGGCACGAGGTGTGCTGCCTCGACAAGGACGAAAGCAAGATCGAGCTGCTCCAGCACGGCCAGCCGCCGCTGTATGAACCGTATCTGCAGGAGCTGCTGGAGCTGAGCCGCGCCAAGCTGCACTTCACCACCAGCTACTCCGAGGCCATCCCGGGAGCGGAGGTAGTCTTCATCGCGGTGGGCACTCCGCCGCGGGCCGACGGCAGCCCGGACCTGCGGTTCGTGCGCGCGGCGGCGGAAGAGGTGGGCCAGAACCTGGGGCAGGAGTACGCCGTCATCGTCAACAAGTCGACGGTGCCGATCGGCAGCGGGAAATGGGTGCGGATGGTGATCCAGGCGGCGTACTTCGAGCGCCACGGGCGCGACGCCGAGGCGCTGATCGGGGTGGGATCGAACCCCGAGTTCCTGCGCGAGAGTTCGGCCGTTTACGATACGCTGTATCCCGACCGCATCGTGATCGGCGCCGCGGATCCGCGCGTGCTGGAGCGGCTGATGGCGCTGTACCAGCCGCTGATCGACCAGAGCTTTGAGCCGCCGCCGTTCCTGCCGCGACCGGAGGGCATTGCCCCGGTGCCGCTGGTGCAGACCGACCCGGCCTCGGCCGAGCTGATCAAGTACGCCGCCAACGCGTTCCTGGCGTTGAAGATCAGCTACATCAACGAAATCGGCAACCTGGCCTCGCGCGTGGGGGCCAACGTCCAGACGGTGGCGCAGGGCATCGGCATGGATAAGCGCATCGGCCCGCGATTTCTGCAGGCCGGCCTGGGGTGGGGCGGTTCGTGTTTCGGCAAGGACACTTCGGCGATCCTCACGACGGCGTTCGAGCATGGCATTTCGATGCCCATCGTGCGCGCGGCGCGCGACGTGAACCGGCAGATGAGGGTGCAGGTGATCGAGAAGCTGCTCTCGGCGCACGGCGCGCTGGAAGGGAAAAAGATTTCGCTGCTGGGACTGGCGTTCAAGCCCGAGACCGACGACCTGCGCGATGCGCCGGTCATCGAAATCATCCGCCGGCTGCTGGATCACGGCGCGCGGGTCAGCGCCCACGATCCAAAAGCCGCCGAGCCGTTCCGCGCCGGGCAGCCCGACATGGCGGCGGTGGAACTGGTGAGCGCGCCCGAGGCGCTGTTCGAGGGCGCCGACGCCGTGGTGCTGGTGACGGAATGGAAGCAGTACCTGGCGCTCGATTGGGCCGGCTTGCGGAGCAGGATGCGGGCGCCGGTGCTGGTGGACGGGCGCAACGTGCTGAATCGCGTCGAGATGGAAACAGCCGGCTACCGCTATCTGCGGATTCCTTGAAGGATGGGCCGCCGCGGCGGCCGCGGACGGCAAATTCCGTGGAACCTTGGACCGCCAACTGGCGTACTCGTTTTTTGAGCGCGAGGATCGCAGCATGGCTACCAATGGCAAAAACGGAAAGAATAGGAAATGGCGCAAGCGCCTGATCTGGCTGGGCGTGGTCCTAGTCCTGGTGGGCGGCGCGGGTTACGGCGTCATGGCGGCGCTGAAACCCGACAACAAGATCGATCCTTCCAAGATCGCCACGGTCGAGCGCGGCGCCATCGCGCGCAGCGTCGTGGCCACCGGCAAGATCGAGCCGCGTTCCACCGTCGAAGTCAAGTCCAAGGCCAGCGGCATCGTGAAGAAACTGTACGTCGACTACAGCGCCTACGTCCGCCAGGGCCAACTGCTGGCCGAGCTGGACAAGGAGCTGCTCGAGGCCGCGGTGCGCGAGGCCAAGGCGAATCTGCAGGCCGCTCAGGCGGCCGAGGAGTCGGCCATGGCTTCACTCGAGCGCAACAAGGTGGACGCCGAGGGCCCGGATCTGCCGTTCCTCGTTTCGGCCATGGGGCGCGCGCGCCAGTTGTACAAGGATGGGCTGCTGGCCAAGAACAGTGTCGAGGACGCGGAGAAGGCGTATCAGATGGCGCTCAACAAGCAGGTGTCGGCGATCCGCAACTTGGCCGTTTCGAAGGCCGAGATCGCCAAGGCCAAGGCGCAGGTGGCGCAGGCCAGCGCGGCGCTGGAGCGGGCCGAGGAGGACCTGCGCAACTCGACCATCGTCAGTCCCATCGACGGGCTGGTGCTGTCGCGCGACGTCGAGGTGGGCAACGCCGTCAGCTCGATCCTGGTGCTGGGATCGCAGGCCACGCTGCTGTTCACGCTGGGCGACGTGAGCGACGTGTTCGTGCGCGGCAAGGTCGACCAGGCCGACATCGGCAAGGTCTATCTGGGCCAACCCACGCGCATCACGGTGGAGAGCTTCCGCGACCGTAAGTTCGAAGGCAAGGTCTACCAGATCAGCCCGCTGGGCGTCGAAAAAGACAATGTGACGACCTTCGAGGTGAAGGTCTCAATCGCCAACCCGGGGCGCGAGCTGAAGGCCAATATGAGCGCCAACGCGGAGATCATTCTCGAGGAGAAGCCCAACGTCCTGCTGGTGCCGGAAGCGGCGATCATTTACGGCAAGGACCGCGAGGCCGCGGTGGAGATCCCCGACGCGACAGCCGACAAGGGCCGCAAGAAGCTGCCGGTGAAGCTGGGCATCAGCAACGGCGTGAAGACCGAGCTTGTGGCGGGCCTCAAGGAAGGCGCCAAGGTCATCCTGCAGTAGCCGGGCGACAGCCGATCCAATTTCCCCGGGGGTGCGAGGTGAGCTTCACGGACCTCTTGAGAGACACCTGGCAAACACTCACCGCGCACCGCCTGCGCACCGGCCTGACGATGTTCGGCCTGGCCTGGGGCGTGGTGTCCATTACTTTGATGACCGCCGCCGGCGACGGCTTCCGGGAAGGCCAGCGCAGGGTAATGGAAAAGTTCGGCGACAACATCGTGATCGTGTGGCCCGGGCGCACGTCGCTGCAAGCCGGAGGGGAGCGGGCCGGACGCAAGGTCTGGTGGACCAACCGCGATCACGAAGCGCTGGCGCCGCTGTGCCCGTCCTGCCGCTACATCATGCCCGAGCTGACGCGCGGCTCGATCCCCGTGCGCAGCGCCTACAACAGCGCGCTGCTGCTGATCTCCGGCAATCAGCCGCCGTATCAGAAGCTGCGTTACCTGCCCGCCGCGGAAGGGCGCTACTTCTCGTGGGCGGACGACCGCGAGGGCCGCCGCGTGGCGTTTGTGGGCAGCGAGGCGCGCAAGCAACTGTTCGGCTCGCGGGCGGCCGTCGGGGAGCGCATCTCCATCGGGGGTTTTCCCTACGAAGTGATCGGCGTGATGCAGAACAAGGAGCAGGACTCCGACTACGACGGGCGCGACGTGGAGAAGATCTTCGTGCCGTACGGCGCGATGATCCGGGATTTGCCCAACAAGCCGCCGATGCCGCCGGAGACGATCGACCAGTTCATCGTCACGGCCCGCTCCATGGAGGTGCACGACGACTGTGTCAGGGAGCTGCGCCGGGCCCTGGCCACGATTCATGGCTTCGATCCCGACGACAAGGAGGCCGTCAACACCTGGGACACAGTGAAGGAGACCAAGGGCTTCATCAGCATGGCCAACGGGATGAAGTTCTTCCTCGGCGCGATGGGCGTCATCACCCTGCTGCTGGGCGGCATCGGCACGATGAACGTGATGCTGGTGGCGGTGCGCGAGCGCACGCGGGAGATTGGCCTGCGCAAGGCCGTGGGCGCGACGCGCGGCGCGATCCTGCAGATGTTTTTCCTGGAGACGTTCCTGATCGTGTTCGGCAGCGGCGCGGCCGGCTTCGGCGTGGCGCACGCGCTGTGCGCCGTTGTGAACAGATTCAAGATGCCGCCCTACTTCGCCGGGCTGATCGCCACCTGGCAGGTCGGCGTGGCGTGCGTGGTTCTGCTGGGCCTGGTGGCGTTTCTCTCGGCGCTGTACCCGGCCGCGCGCGCGGCTTCGGTCGATCCGGTGGAGGCGCTGCGCTGGGAGGCGGGCGGGTAGGCGCGGCATGTGGAGCGATATCCTCATCCAGGCGTGGATCGCCCTGCGGCGCAATCCCACGCGCAGCTTGCTCACGCTGCTGGGCATCGTGTGGGGCATCGCCGCCGTCACGCTGCTGCTGGCCTATGGCGACGGCTTTCAGAACGTGATGGTCGGATTATTCGAGAACTTCTCCAAGACAGCCGTGATCGCGTTTCCGGGCCAGACCTCGCTGCAGATCGGCGGCGAGCGCGCCGGCCGCCGGATCCAATTCGATCCGGAAGACATCGCGGCCGCCAAGGCCGAGTCGCCGGCCATCCGCCGAATCTGCACCGAAATCGTGCGCCGCGTACCCGTCTCATACGAGACCCAGTCGTTCGACATCCAGGTCCGCGGCGTGTGCGCCGATTATGGCGAGATCCGCTCCGAGGTGCCCATCGAGGGCCGCTGGTTCACCCCCGAGGACGAGCAGGAGCGCCGCCACGTCGCCTTCCTCGGCGACTGGGCCAAGAACAAGTTGTTCAGCGGGCGGCCGGCCATCGGCGAGGAGATCACCATTGCGGGCATCCGCTTCACGGTGATCGGCCGCATGGACCAGAAGATGTCCTTCGGCAACTACTACGGCCCCGACGACCGCGCGGTGTTCATCCCCTACGCGACGTTTGCCGAGCTGGCCCGGATCCGCTATCCTGGCAATCTCGTCATCGAACCGATTTCCGGCCGCTTCGAGGATCAGGCCGACCGGCAATTCCGCGAGGCCATCGCCCGCCGCAAGGGCTTCGACCCGAAGGATAAGCGGGCCATCGAGACCTTCGGCACGTCCGACATGCGGCCGATCGTCGACGGGCTCACCATCGGCCTGCGCGGGTTGCTGCTTTTCATCGGCTTCCTGACCCTGGCCATCGGCGGGATCGGCCTGATGAACATCATGCTGGTGGCGGTGAGCGAGCGCACGCGCGAGATCGGGCTGCGGCGCGCGCTGGGCGCCACGCGGCGCGCCATCGCCGGCCAGTTTCTGGCCGAAGCCGTGGCGCTGACGCTGCTGGGCGGCCTGCTCGGCGCGGCGCTGTCCTACGCCTTCGTGGCCCTCATGCCGCCGCTGCCGCTGCTGGGTGAGATCTTCGACGACCGGACCGGCAAGACCGACCTGCACCTGGTGATCCGCCTGCAGAGCACGGTGATTTCGGCCGCTGTGCTGTGCGTCGTGGGCGTGGTCAGCGGCCTGATCCCGGCGTTGCGCGCGGCGTATCTCGATCCCGTGGAAGCGTTGCGCGTGGAGTGACCGCCGTCACTGCTCCCGCCGCCCGTATTGCAGCACCTCGGCGCGCTCCAGCGTCACCAGGCCGCTGCCGCCGCTGGCGATCATCATGGCATCCAGTTGCGGCAGGAAGGCGTCGATTTTTTCCTGTGCGTCGACAATCTCGACGACGTAACTCAAATCGCTCGACAGCTCCAGCAGCTTGGTGGTGTGCAGGCGGCTGGAATGGCCGAACCCCAGCGGGCCGCGCAGCACGGTGGCCCCGGCCAGGTGCGCCTCGCGCGCTTTCAGCACGATGGCTTCATACAACGGCCGATAGCCTAGGCGGTCGCTTTCGCCGATGAAGACGCGCAGCAGAACGGCTTCGTGCGGAACTTGCATGGTTGCTCTCCTATCGCTGGTTCAGCGCGCTGGCCAGCGTGTGTCCCAGCCACACACCCAGAAGGCACAGCAGCACGGAGGCGGTCGCGTTCAGCGCCGCGGCGCCCCATTGCCGGTCCTCCACCAGGCGCAGCGTCTCCAGGCTGAAGGTCGAAAACGTCGTGTATCCGCCGCAGATGCCGGTCATTACCAGGAGCCGCGCCTGCGGCGCCACCAGCAGCCGGCCGTCGGGCCCGCTCAGCGTGGCGAAGAAGCCGATGAAGGCCGAGCCCGTGATGTTGATGAACAGCGTGCCCCAGGGAAAGCTCTCGGGCGCGTGCGTGCCGAACCACAGCGCTACCCAATAGCGCAGCACGCCGCCTGAAGCCGCGCCGAGGGCGACGGCCAGCCAGCTCGGGAATCCGATCAACGCGCGCCAAGCCTCATTGCTATCGATTATGGCACCCCGCCCGCGGGAGCCCGATCGGGCATTGGCGGCGCACTTCGATCCGCTGGGCCGGCGGCGGTCCGGCCGCCTCGGACGGGAAAACAACCCGGCGAACGAAGTACACTGGCTGAATGCACGCGCAAGCCAAACTCACGGGCAAACGGATCGCCATTTTCGTCGACCAGATGTACCAGGAGATGGAGGTCTGGTATCCCTACTACCGCCTCATCGAAGAAGGCGCGGAGGTGCACCTGGTGGGCGACCAGGCGGGCAAGTCGTATCCCAGCAAAACCGGCTACCCGGCCATGACGGTCAAGTCCTACACCGACCTCAACGCCACCGACTACGACGGTGTGGTCGCGCCGGGCGGCTTCGCACCCGACTTCATCCGGCGCCACGCCAAAGCCACTGCGTTCATGGCGGAGCTCAACCGCCAGGGCAAGCTGGTCGGGGCCATCTGCCACGGGCTGTGGGTGTGCTGCTCGGCCGACGTGCTGCGCGGCCGGCATTGCACCAGCTTCTTCGCGATTCAAGACGACGTGCGCAACGCCGGCGGGCTGTGGGAAGACAGCGAAGTGGTGGTGGACGGCAATCTGGTCTCGTCGCGCAAGCCCGACGACCTGCCCGCGTTCGTGCTGGCCTGCATCGGCGTGCTGGCGCGCTAGACGAGGACCCATGGCGGCAGAGATTGCGATCACGGTTTCCGGGCTGCGCAAGAGCTACGGCAGCTTCGAGGCGGTTCGCGGGATCGATTTCGAGGTTGCCCGCGGCGAGGTCTTCGGCCTGCTGGGGCCGAACGGCGCGGGCAAAACCACGACCGTCGAGATTCTCGAAGGGCTGCGCCCGCGCAGCGGCGGAGATGTGCGCGTGCTGGGCTACGACCCCGAAAACGAGACCATGGCGGTGAAGGACCGCGTCGGCGTCTGTCTCCAGGCGACTAAGCTCTCCGACAAAATCAGGGTCGATGAATCGCTGGCGCTGTTCGCCGCTTTTTACAGCCGCTCGGCCGACACCACGGCGCTGCTGAAGCGGCTGCAGTTGTGGGACAAGCGCAAGGCCTACTACACCACGCTCAGCGGCGGGCAGAAACAGCGTCTGGCGATCGCCCTGGCGATGGTCAACGAGCCCGACATCGTGTTCCTGGACGAGCCCACGACCGGCCTGGACGCGCAGGTCCGGCGCGAGATCCACACCCTGATCTCAGAATTGAGCGACCGCAACACGACCATCCTGCTGACCACGCATTACATCGAGGAGGCCGAGCAGTTGTGCCAGCGGGTGGCGATTATGGACGAGGGGCGCATCATCGCCCAGGGCACGCCGCGCGAGCTGCAGGAGCGCGTCATCGGCAAGAGCCACGTCGAGATTATCTGCCACAGCCCGCTGCCGGAGGGTATGCCGCCCGGCTGGCCGGCGGACGATGCGCTGCACTTCAGCCCCGACCGCTGCCGGCTCGCCGCGGCCACGGATAACCCGGCCCGGGCGGTGGTCGAGCTGGTCAAGTGGGTGGACGGCTCCGGCGCCGGCCTGAGCGATATTCACATCAAGCGGCCGACGCTCGAGGACGTCTTCATCGAGCTCACCGGCAAGACGCTGCGCGACTGAGCACACCCCCGCCATGCGCCTCAAACCCTACATCGCCTACATCGTCAGCTCGCTGCGCCTGACCGGCCGCGAGCGCATCGTGATTTTCTTCAATTACCTTTTTCCGCTGGTCTTTCTGGTGGGCCTGGGCGGGCTGATGGGCCCGGTGCCGGTGTTTGCGCTGGTGCTGACGCTGAACATTCTCGGCACTGGCTTTTTCGGGGCCGGCATGCGGGCGACGATGGACCGCGAGGCGGGTATTCTGCGGCGTTTCAAGGTCGCGCCCATCACGCCCGGCCCCATTCTGGTCGCCTCGATGGTCACCGGCTGGGTGGTCTTCGTGCCCGCGGTGGCCGTCTTCCTCGCCATCCTGACTCTGCGCTACAACATGCCCCTGCCGCCGAACCTCTTCTCGCTCTTCGTCTTCCTCAGCATCGCCGTCATCGCCTTCCGTTCCATGGGCATGATCATCGCATCCGTCGTCAACTCGATGCAGGAGAGCCAGATCATCGTGCAGTTGCTCTACCTGCCGATGCTGCTGCTCAGCGGCGCCACCATTCCGCTCACCGTCATGCCCGACTGGCTCCAGGCCGTCGCCCAGTTCTTCCCGTCCAACTATTTGAACCTGGGCATGCAGGGCATCCTGCTGCGCCGCGAGTCGCTGGTCCAGAACTGGCAGGCCGTCGCCGCCCTCATCGCCACCGCCCTGGTCTGCTTCTTTGTCAGCCTCAAGCTTTTCCGTTGGGAGAAGGAGGATCGCCTCAAGGCTTCCGCCAAGCTGTGGGTCGTGGCCGCGCTCCTGCCCTTCGTGGTTGCCGGCGCGTGGCAGGTCTACGACCGGGGCAACCTGCGCAAGGTGCAGATCCTGGCCCACCAGGCGCGCCGCAACGAAGCCTGGCTGGTGCGGGACGCGCGCATTTTCACGGGCGACCGCGTCATCGAGCGCGGCTCGGTGCTGATCCGCGGTGGGACGATCCAGCACATTTACGAGGGCGATGCGCCCCCGGCCGGCCAGCTGAACGCCGACGAAATCGCCGCCGCCGGCAAGACCGTCCTGCCGGGCCTGATCGACGCCGAGGTCGTCCTCGCCATGAACGCCGGCCTGCGGCCGGGTTCCATGAAGGACGTCAGCAGCGCGGCGGAAAACGCCCTGGGCGCGTACCTCTATTGCGGCGTGACGGCGATCGGCTCGGTCGGCCTGCCGCCCCAAATCCAGAAGCTCGTCGAGAGCCGCTTCATCAGCGGCGAGAAGCTTGGCGCCGTGGTCCTGCGCTCTTCCGTCGCGCCGCCATCATCGGACCCCTGCCAGATGACCGAGCTGAGCTTCGCCGAAGCTGCCGAGGAGCGCGGGCGCGGGGATTTGAGCCTGTTGAAAGGGACGCTGGTCGAACAGGTGGCGCCGCGGGCCCTGCTCGCGCGGCTCGAAAGCTCGTACCGCGACCTGGAGCCGCGCACCGGCGCACCGGCTCCCGATGAGGTGTTGCGCGTCGTCATGGCGGCGCGCGCCAAGGGCACACGGCTGGCCGCGGCCACGCTTTCCGGCATGGCGCTGCTGGTGCACGGCCCGATGCTGCACCACGAGCTGCGCCTGCTGGTCAAAGCCGGGCTCACGCCGCTAGAAGCCCTGCGTGCGGCTACGTCCGATGCCGCCGACTGCCTCGGCGCGCCGCGCGCCGGACGGCTGGGCGCGGGTCTGGACGCCACGCTGGTGGTGGTGGAGGGCAATCCGTTCGAGGAGATCTCCAGCACCGAGCGCATCGACGAGGTTTTCTTCCACGGAGAGAACGTCCACCGCGGCGAATTGGTGGAAAAGTAGTACAGAAGTAAGGGAGTTTGTCCCGCGCGCCTGCTCCACGACAGTCGCTAACCGGGACAGCCCGGCCGGTCCGTCCTGTAACTGCGATCGCGGACCGCGCCCGCAGAATGCGTCTCAGTTCTGCACGCGGCTGACCATGTTCAGGAACAGGAACATTTTCAGGAACGCGTAGGCCGTCAGAGCCACCATGGCGCCGGCCACGAACTTCCACAGCTTGTCGCGGAAGCCGGCGTAATAGCCCGGCGTCCCGGCGACCCAGGCGCAGGCGAAGCCGACGATAAGGCCCCCGACGTGGGCCGCGTTGTCGATGTGGAAAAACGGCAGCAGCCCCATCAGCAGGATGTAGATCAGCCAGCGCACGTAGAACTGCTTGACCATCGCGGCCTCGACGCCGTGGTTCACCGTGCCGTAGGCGATCATGGCTCCAATCAGGCCCAGCAGGCCGGCCGAAGCGCCCACCGAGAGGCTGCCGGTGAACAACGCACTGGCCGCGAATCCGCCCATGGTCGAGATCAGGTAGATCGACGTCATGCGCGGCGCGCCGTAGATCTGCTCGGCGTGCGAGCCGACGTCCATCAGCGCCCAGGAGTTGAACAGGATATGCATCAGCCCGCCATGCAGGAACCCGGCCGTCAGCAGCCGCCACCACTGGCCCGCGCCGAAAACGTAGGGCGGATACGACGCCCCGAATTTCACCAGCGTCCGTCCGTCGATGGCCATCAGCCCGCCCGCGCCGTCGCGCATGCTGGCCAGCGAGGTCAGCAGGTACATCCCCACGTTGAGCGTCAGAATCAGGATCGTCGCGAACTGCGCCGACGGGATAATGCCCGCCACCAGTGTGCCCCCGAGCCGGTCTCGCGCCGTGGGCCCCACCGGCGTGTCGCAATACGGGCAGATTTTGTCGTCAATGGTGATGAACGCCCGGCAATGCGGGCACATGCGGCGTTTTTCCACTTCGCTTCAGTGTAACAACCCTGCCGCTGCCGGCCCTGCTGCCGCCGGCCGCGCTACAGCTCCGCCCAGATGAGCGCCTTGAAGTGGTGGATGGAGTGAAAGCCCATGTGCCGGTACAGCCGCAGCGCCTGCGCATTGGATTCAGTGACCGTCAGCGACACTTCGTCGCAGCCGCATTGGCCCAGCGCCAGCATCGCCCGCCGCATCAGCTCGTAGCCCAGCCCGCGCCCCTGCCAGCCCGGCCGCACGCAGATCTGCGCGATGTGCCCGGTCTGCGGCGCCACGCGCGTCGCAATCACACAGCCCAGCAGATCGCCGTTCTGGTCGATGGCCACCGAACTGGCGTCGGATTGAAACACGCCGCAGCCGGGGAAATGGACGATGTTGCGCAAGAAGCGCGCCGCGCCCGCGGGGCTGCGGTACTGGTCGTTGATCTGGCTGTCGACGTGGCCCTGATAAACCGCCGCCACCAGCTCCGCGATCGATTCCATCCACACCGGCCCCCAGCTCACCAGCCGGACCGCGTCACCGAACGTCACCGCGCGCCAGCGCGACCGTTGCTCCAGCGGGGCCAGCATGAACACGCGCGGAAACTCCAGCGGGCGCTCGTTCGGCTCCCACTCGAGCTGCTCCGGATTGGCCAGTTGCATAAGCTGGCTTTCGACGCGCCGGATGGCCAGCGCCGGCAGGCTGGCCGTGCCGCGCAGGTTGTGGATCGCCTCGTCCAGCAGTTGGCCTTGCGAGTCCGCGCCGCGCCAGGCGTCGCGCACGTACAGGTCGCCGATGAGCGCCTTGTGCTCCTCAGTGACCCAATAGCAGTAGCCCACCACGTCCGCGCCGCGGATCAGCGCGAGCCCGTCCAGGGCGTGGACGTTGACGTAGCGCCGCACCAGCTCGGCCGACGCGCCGAAATCCCAATGCAGCCGGGAGAGCCAGTTGCGCTGCTCTTCTTCGAGCAGGGGCTGCAGGCTCGCAGCCTGGATCGCGCGCAGATTCTCGGTGTGGCCAGCCGACATCCTGCCCGGCGGAGGCATTTCGTGAATCATATCAAAGGCTTCCGGAAGCCTTTCCACGGCCCTTTGGCGCCCCCGCGCGCGCTCATCCCGCCGCCGGCGGCGCGGGCCGGCGTTGCTGGTCGCGCAGAAACTCGCGGATCGACCGCAGCGCCTGCCGCGAGCGGTGATGATTCTCGATCAGCGCGAAGCGCACGTGGCCCTCGCCCGCCTCGCCGAAGCCGATGCCCGGCGAGACCGCAACCAGCGCGTGCTCGAGCAGCAGTTTCGAAAACTCGAGGGAGCCCAGCTCGCCGAGCGGCTGCGGAATCGGCGCCCACACGAACATCGTCCCGCGCGGTTTGGCGACCGGCCAGCCGGCGGCATTCAGTCCCTCCACCAGCACGTCACGGCGCTTCGAATAGATGGTGCGGATGCGCTCCACGTCGCCCTCGCACTCGCGCAGCGCGATGATGGAGGCGATCTGGATGGGCTGGAAAACGCCGTAGTCCAGGTAACTCTTGATGCGCGCCAGGGCCTGGATCATGCGCCTGTTGCCGACGCAGAAGCCGACCCTCCAGCCGGGCATGTTGTAGCTCTTGCTCATCGAGAAGATCTCGACCGCCACTTCCTTGGCGCCCTCCACCTCCAGGATGCTCGGCGGCTTATACCCGTCCAGCCCTAAGTCGGCGTAGGCGAAGTCGTGCAGGATCATCGTCCCGTGCCGCCGCGCCAGCCCCACTACGTGCTCGAAGAACTCCTTCTCCACGCACGCCGTAGTCGGGTTGTGCGGGTAGCTCATCAGGATCAGCTTGGGCGGGCGGGATCCGCTCTTGCAGACGTCCTCCAGCCGGTTCAGAAATTCGGCCGGATCGTCGGCCGGCAGCGGCACGGCCTGGCCCTCGGCCATGATCACGCCGTACTGGTGGATGGGGTAGCACGGCGCGGGCGTGACCACGCGGTCGCCGGGGCCGATGACGGCGAAGATCAGGTGCGCCACGGCGTCCTTGGCGCCCATGGTGACGATGGCCTCGCTTTCGGGGTCGAGCTGCACGCCGTAATTACGCTCGTAGCGCCGCGTAATCTCGTGGCGCAGGTTGGGGATGCCGCGCGACACCGAGTAGCGGTGGTTGCGGGGGTTGCGCGCCGCCTCGACCAGCTTGGCCACCACCGTGCGCGGCGTGGCGCCGTCCGGATTGCCCATCCCGAAGTCGACCACGTCGTACTGCGCCGCCCGCAGCCGGGCCTTCATCTCATTGACGCTGGCGAACACGTAGGGCGGCAGCTGGGCGATGCGGTGGAACTCATCCGTCGGAAGAACCATAATCCATCCATGGTACACTCGCGGCTATGAAGACTCTGTGCTGGGCCTGCGTGCTCGCGGGAATGCTCGCCATGGGCCTGGTGGTGGCGCGACAGGCGGCCGCGCCCGCGCCCAAAGCCGTCACGGACGAAGAACTGGCGAAGCTGCTTGAGAAACCCGGTAAGGTCTTCTTCCTCGATGTGCGCGAGCCGGACGAGATCGTCGCGCTGGGCTCGATCAAGGGTTACGTGAACATCCCATTGAGCCAGCTCGAGAGCCGGCTGAAGGAAATTCCTAAGGACAAGCTCGTCGTCACGCTTTGAAACCGCGGCGGACGGGCCGCCCGTGCGGCGGCCTTACTGCAAGCCAAAGGCTTCAAAGTCCTCGGCTCCTGCGGGCTCTCCGAATTCCGCGAGAAGCACAAGGACGACATGGTCTATCCCCGACCGGACCAGAAGAAGTAGCCGCCGCCAGGACCCGTTCCGGTAGCGGCGGCCGGCTGCGATCCTGCCGCGGCACTCAAACGGCGCCGGGCTCCGCGCTACCCGTCGCGTTGCTACCGACTGGCGCCGACTGGTGCTCCGGCCAGATTGCCGTCAGAACCAGGCCGACCACGACCCCCAGCGATACCTCGATCGAGCGGTGCAATGCGATCACCCAGGGCGCCTGGGCCCGGATTATCAGCATGACAATCGCCAGCGTGATGCCGGCGAAACGGTATGCGCCCCGGTCAATGTGCAAAGCCGCGCAAATCAGTCCGAGCAATAGGATGCCCGCGCTGAACGCCGCCAGGTTCGATCCGAAATAAGTCGCCGACAAGGCTCCCAGAGCGGCTCCCAGTGCGGTTCCGATCAGCCGCTGCAACGAGACGGTTCGTGCCGCTCCGAGCGTGGATTGCACAACGACCAGCGTGGTGATCGGGGCCCAGTATGCCTCCCTGAGCCCCATCGCCCGCGCGGCCAGCAACGAAACCGTGGCCGCTACCGTAGTGCGGGCCGCGTGCTCGACCGACTGCCGGGTCAGCCCGGACGCGATCCAGGTCCTAATGCGGCTCATAATCCTCCTGCCGGCTGCAGTGAAATGCGTCACCAGGGCATTTTGGAAGGCACCCCGTTCCGCGATTGGCTGCCTTGAATGATGCCCGGGGATGATTCACTCGTCCAACATCCTCTCTGACATTCGCCTGCGACAATGGCCCGGCACGGCGCGCGTTGTTCACTCCGCTCCACGGCCGCGGACGTCAGTGCAAGATCATCCAGGAGGTGCCGAACTTGTCCCGGAGCATCGCGAAGCGGGCGGCGAAAAAGGTCTCCTGCATAGGCATGAAGATCTGGCCGCCATCGGCCAGCAGGGCGTAAACGCGCTGCGCCTCGTCGTTGCTGTCGAGGGTCAGGGTCAGATAGGCGCTGCGCATGGGCTGAAAACTCTCCGGCGGAACGTCGGCTCCCATGAGCTCGGTCTCTCCCAGCTGCATGCGCACGTGCAGGATGGCGTGCCTCTGGTCGGCGGGCACATTCTCGGGATTGGGCTGTTCGCCGTAGGTCATGATAAACGTGATTTTTCCGCCCAGGTGCTGTTCGTAGAAATGGAATGCCTGCGCGCAGTTGCCGCCGAAGTTGAGATAGGTGTGCAGCTTCATGGAGTGGTTGGTCCTTTCCTCTGTGAGGCTTGGAATTGGAACGTGATCCAGCCGGACGGAAGGCCGGATCGCCGTCTTCCCGGCGGCTCCCCGGAGCGCTCCGGGAGCGTCCGGTCCCTTCGTGCCCAGCATTGCGAAACAGTATACGACGGACCGGCGGAGGATTGGATGATGCGGTCGGCTGAACGGGGCAGCCGGCTAAGCGGAGGCCTGTCCGGCGGCGCGCGCCAAGGTCGCGGGACGGGCCGGCGCGCTGCGCCGCATCAGCCGGGGCAGCAAAATCAGCCCGCCGCCGAAAAAGATCAGCGAACCGAACAGCGTCCAGGAGCGGCCCTGCTGTAAATCCTCGGCCAACAACTTGAACCCCGCCAGGCCCATCAGCGGATACGCCAGCCGCCGCAGCTCACGCCGTCCGCTCCAGGCCATCCCCAGCGCCACCGCCGTCAGCATGGCCGACCGCAACGGCGCCGCGCTCATCCAGCCCGCCAGAGCGCCCATCGCGCCCCATGCCGCCAGCGCCGCCGCCAGCGTCACCTCTACGGCGTCGGTCCAACGGCCGGCGCGCTGGCGCTCCCGCGCCGCCAGCGCGGCGTAGCACAGCGCCGCGCCCAACAGCGCCGCCGCGTAGGCCGGCTGCACCGCGCCTTCCACTCCGGCGCCGGTGCGGATGATCCGTTCCGTGGCCCGCGGCACCATGCCCGCCAGGCCCACCGCCAGAAGCAGGTAGGCGCCGGCGTGCAGCCGCAGCGTGGAGCGGTCCTTCAGGAACTCTGCCGCCAGCGCGGCGACAGCCAGACCCGAAAAGACCGCCGCCGCGCCCCAGCCGGTCAACAGAACTTCGCAGCCGGTCACCACCAGCAGCATGGCGAATGTTGAATAAGTATAGAAGTTGCGGCTTCTGCCGTCCCGGTTCTCGAGCGAGGCGAACGACACGACGTAACACACTGCTCCCGCCGCCAGGCAAAATACGCCCACGCCCCACATGCCGCTCTGAGCCGCGCTGGCCACCCGCAGCGCCCCGCCGACGGCAATCACGAACGCCATGGCCGCCTGCGCGATCTCAAAGCCCGTCACGTTCAAGCCGCGCAGCAGCGTGCGGTCGATGGTGCTGCTCAGGTAAATCGTCAGCAGCGCCAGTTGCAGCCCCAGCAGGACGCCCGTCGGCGGAGCCAGCGCCGGCGCCAGCGTCACCACAACCAGCGTGAAGTCCGCCGCCAGCGCCACCACCCAGCGCAGGCCCAGCCAGTGGTCGCGGCAGGCCGCGAACTCCGTCGCCGCCGCCATCGCCAGCACCGACACGGCCCACACGGTCGCATCGTGCGTCTCGCGGAACAGCGCCATCGCCGTCACCAGGCCGGCCAGCGTGGCGATCCAGGCGATGGCCGTGAGATGGCGCTGCCAGCCGATCGCCAGCCCGAATACCGTGAAACAGACCGCGACGGCCGACGCCGCCGTCCCGGAGATGAGGCGGAAGCTGACCGTCATCTCCCACAGCATCGGCACCATGATCAGCGCCGCCGTGAGGCCGTGAATGATGCTGAACATGGGCCGCTCGGAGGCCCGATGCGCCGCCAGAAACAGCCACCACGCGGCATACACGACGCCCAGCCCCACGCCCAGCAGACCCGGCACGTAGCCCGATTCCGTCAGCGCCCGCAAAAGGTAGGCGCCCGCAATCCCCATCAGCCCCCACCCCAACAGCGGCACCAGGCCCGTGGCCCACTCCGCGCCTTCCTCGCCAGCCGCCGCGCCCGGCATCTCCAGGGCCGCCAAAGGCGGTTGGAAAGCTGCTGGCGCGTGCGGCTGCGCCGGCTCTTCCATGCGCAGTTGCGCCTGGCCCGCGGCGGGCTCCGCCGCCGCGCTCCGCTCCAGGTGCGCCACGCGCCGCCGCAGCTCGTCCAGCGCCTGGCTCAGCTCCTCGACGCGCGCCCGCAGCGCCGCTTCATGAGGCGCCTCCATGTTGGCCCTCCAGCGTCCGGTCACTCACACTCGTCCATGGCGGCAGCAGTTTCACCAGCCCCCACAGAAGGACGAACGGTAGAATCATCAGGCCGATCGAGGGCAGCAGGCCCTCGCGCGTGGCGAAGGCCATCTTGTACGACGTGTAGCCCAGGAAGCTCTTGGAGAACAGTTGCCCGCCGATCACCACGTTCCAGCGCATGGCGAAGATCCCGATCAGCGTCAGCGTGCCCGCCACGCCGTACAGCAGACGGCGGGAGGTTTCGCCCAGCCGTGCCACCTGCGTCAGCGCCAGCAGCGCCAGCGGGATGGCCGTGCCCAGGATGATCTGGATCAGCACCTGCGACGTCCACAGCCGTGTGTGGACCATGAAATCGAGGCTCTGGAACGATTCGTCGGCCTCGTACATGCGATGGATCAGGTCCAGCATCTCCAGCGAGAAGTCGATGCTGAACGTGTAGAAAAGGTAGCGCGCGATGGTGTCCAGACACGGCATGTCGATCGGCTGGCGGCGGATCTTGGTCGCCGCCATGTACAACAGCATGACCAGCGCGATGCCCGAGACCATCGCCGAAAAGAGGAACACAATCGGCATCAGCGGCGTGGACCACCACGGGTTGGCCTTCACCGATCCGAAGATGAACCCGACGTAGCCGTGCAGCAGGAACGCCGACGGAATGCCGATCACGGTGATGATGTAGCCCGTCCGGTCGTCGAGCCGCAGCGCGCGCTCGCTCAGGTTGCTGGACCCCAGCGTCATGGCCTGGTAGAGCCAGCGCAGCGGAGCGCGCGTGGACTGAGCCAGGCGCACGATATCCCGGCGGTAGTCCAGCCAGATCTCCATCACCAGCACGGCCATCAGGTACCACAGGTAGACGAACCCGAACATCGCCATGGCCGAGGTGGGGTGGGGCGTAACGTACATCTCGTAGGAGCGCTCGGGATGGCCCAGGTGCAATTGCAGCGGCAGCGGGGCGACGAGCAAAAACGCCAGCGCCGTCAGCAGTGCCAGCCGGTAGGTCGGCTTCACCGCCTCCACGCGGAACACGCGCTCCAGCGACGCCAGGATGAATGCGCCGGCCACTAGGCCCGTGATGTACGGGTACAGGACGATCAGAATGCTCCATTGCAGCTCGACTTCATTGGGGTACATGAAGCCCTGTACGCCGTTGACGATCGGTTGCATCATCTCCGCCTCCATCCTCCTTATCGAACCGCCTCGTCGAGGTCCTTGTAGTAGACCTTCGCGCCCGTCGCCATGTACGGCTTCAACACCTGCACGCTGTTGTTGCGCAGAAACTCGTGAATCGGGTCTTTCGGATTCTTCAGGTCAGCCAGCGTGCGCGCGCCCGTCGGACAAGTTTCGCTGCAGGCCGTGGTCTCGCCTCTGCTGATGCGGTGGTAGCACAGCGTGCATTTGTCCACCGTCTGCCGCGCCGGATCGATGTAGCGGCAACCGTACGGGCAGGCCTGCACGCAGTAGCGGCAGCCCAGGCAGTAGTCCTTGTCGACCAACACCAGCCCGTCCGGCGACTCGAACGTCGCCCCCACCGGGCACACCTGCACGCACGGCGAATGGGCGCACTGGTTGCACAGCTTGGGCACGAAGAAGCTCTTCGCGCCGGGCCGGCTTTTCTCCGCGAATCCATCGAAGCCGCCGTTGGGCGAGTCTACCTCCGGACGTTCGGCCGGGTAAGGCGGCACGATGTAGCGCTCCACCCACGTCCGGAAGTAGCCCGCCGGCACGCCGTTTTCCCTCGCGCAGGCCCGCACGCAGTTGCCGCAGCCGATGCACTTCTCGATGTCGATGCTCATCGCCCAGTAGTGCTCGGCCATCAGGTATTTCGACTCCGGCTGCGTTTCTTCTCCGCCCAGCCGGTCCAGGAACGCCGCCGCGGCGGGCGTGAGGATCAACAGCTGTCGGCGCGTCATGCTCATCGGGTCGCCGCCCTCCTTTCGCCCACCGGAAGCGGGCGGTGCGGATTGTGGCAGGTGGTGCACTCCGCGCCGCCCGAATGCTCTTTCGTGTCGACTTGAGGGAAGCCCTTGGGCTTGGCCGAATTCGTTTCGTGGCACACCGGGCAGAGTTCATGCGCCTTGGGCAGCACGGGTGTGAACGAACTCGAATCTGCGGCGTGTTTCGCCTGCGGGCCGTGGCAGGCCTCGCAGCCCACGCGGGCGTGCTTGCCGGATTCGAGCGTCTTGAACTCCTCTTCGTGGCACATCTCGCACGTGGTGCGGCCGGCGTAACTCATCGGCCGGGACCGGATCGCCTCCAGCGCCGCAGGCCGGAAATGTCCGTATTGGCCAAATCCCGCCGGCACTAACTCATGGCGGATCAGCAGGAACAGCAAGGTCCCGGCCGCGAATAGCCCCGCCAGCCGGAGCAGATGGGCTGCGTCTTTCATGGAAGTTACTAACTCTCCGTGACTTGACTCCCCGTAAGCTCAGCAATTGAAAGGCCAGTGCGCCAAATCACGCCAAACAGATCTGGAATGGCTATTCTTCCCAAATTAGTGCGGGAAATCACCCGCGCCGCGCACCCAACTGGGTCTCCTGTACGCAGATCCCCGCGCCCGGCGAGGGGGCGCTGGAGGCCGTCTCGGTTCCAGGAGACCGGTTGGAACTGGCGCGGCCTTGCACCGCGCAGGGTGAACCCAGGATGATCTTCGGGACAGGCCCTAGTCGAGCGGGCGGATTTTGATGTTGCGGTACCAGGCGGCGTCGACGTGGTGTTGCAGCGCGATGGGGCTCTCGGCGACCGGCTGATCGAGCAGCAGCTTGCGGATGCCGGGGGCTTCGCGCCAGCGGTTCTCGATGGCCTGGCGCACCTCGGGCGCGTCCAGGCTGGTGTCGACGACCTGGACGCCGTTCAGCCAGTGCTCGACGTGCTTGCCGCGCAGGACAATGCGCGAGCTGTTCCACTCGCCCTGCGGGTGATCCTGGAAACTCGTCACCGGCGACATGCCGTACAGCGCGGCCGCGCGGTATTTGGCGCCGCGCAGGGCGTCGGGGTGCCGCGCGCTGTCGATCACCTGGTATTCAAAGGCCACCGGGTACTCTTCGTAGCGGCCGCCGGGGCGCACACTCCGGCGGTCGGGAGGATGGTTCTCGTACTCGAACTCAACCTGTTGCTCGTACGGGACGCCGTGGCGCAGCTTGTCCGCGTCCATGAAGACCAGCGCCTGGATGCGGTACTTCACGCCGCTGTTGGCGCCGGGCGCGACCTTCCAGTCGAAGACCATTTCGAAATCGCGGAACTTGCGGGCGCTCATCAGGTCCTCGCGCGTGGCGGCGTGGGGCACTGTCTTGAGGCAGCCGTCGGCAACCTCCCAGGCGTGGGCCGGCGGGTCCTTCAGATTGGGATCCACCCAGCCGTTGAAGCTGCGGCCGTCAAACAGCAGGATCCAGCCATCGCGCCGCTCCGCGGGTGTGAGGGTGTTGAGTGCTTGGGCGCAGGCGGCCGGGGCCAGTGCGGCGGCGAGGAACAGTGCGAGGTGCGTGGCGCGCATAGAAGTGATGCAGCGGAGCGGGAAGCGCCGCTCCGCCGGCGTGTGCCGATTGGATCTTAGCAGTCCAGAGTTGCGGCTTAGTGAACCATCAGCGGAACGGAGATGCTGGTGGTCTCCCAAGCGATCTTCAGTGTGCCGATCTGTCCGCTCCCCGGCTCGATGGAGATGGTCAACTGCTCCAGCGGCGAGGAGAGCGGGTGCACGGGCACATGGATCTGGCCGAGGTCCTGGGCCTTGTTCTTCTCGTAGTCGAACGCGCCCCAGGTCTTGGCGACTTTGTTCAGAATCACCGTCCATTCGTTTTCGCCGGGGATAGTGAACAGGGCGTAAGTGCCCGCCGGCACGTGCAGCGAACCGAACATCAGGTCGCCGGTGGTAGTGAACGTAGTGGCCTCGTCGGCGCCGGTGCGCCAGACTTTGCCATAGGGCTCGTGGCCGCCGAGCATTTTTCGGCCCTTGAGGTATGGACGGCCGTATTCCACCGTGATGGTCGCGCCGCCGACGGTGGCGGACGTTTTTTCATGCGGGCTCTGGCGCTGGGCGCAAGCGAGCTGCACGCTGGCGAGCAGCAGCGCCAGCGGAGCCAGGACGAGCACAAGCTTTCTCATAGGTGAACTACCCTCCTTCGTTAGGGTAGTGTAGCAGCCGGGCGGGCGGGGAGGGCGGGAAAAGAGTGGAGTCCGGCCGGGTCATGGCTATAATCGATATGTGAAACTGACCCTTATCGTTTGTACTGTGCTGGCGGTGGTGTCGCTGGGCGGCTGCCGCAAGAATCTCCAAACCAATGACGCCGTGCGGCAAGGCGTTATGAATTACCTGTCGCAGAACAAGAACCTGTCGTTGAACATGATGGACATCGAGTTGAGGGAGGTTAAGTTCCACGACCAGGAGGCCGACGCGGTGGTGCTGTTCAAGCCCAAAGGCGGCGACCCGGCGAGCGGCATGAGCATGCGCTACACGTTGGAGCAGCAGAACGGAGCGTGGGTGGTGAAAAAGAAGGCCGACAGCGGGGCGCACGGGGCGGCGGTGATGCCGCGGCCGTCGATGCCCTTGCCGTCGCCGAGCGGAGCGCTGCCGCCGGGCCACCCAGGGATGGGCGGAGGGGTGGCGCCGCCGGAGACGAAGAAGTGAAAACAGTCGCCGTCCTGGGTGGCGGTCCGGCCGGAGCGATGGCGGCGGCGACGCTGGCCGCGGGCGGCATCGGGACGGTGCTGTTCGACGAGAAGCTGGCCTGGGAGAAGCCCTGTGGCGGCGGCTTGACGTGGAAGGCCTACGACCGCTATCCCTTCCTGCTGAACAATTCGACTCCCAAGAAGCTGGTGTCGTTCACGGGCCTCGACGATCCGCGCTCGGGACCGGCGATGGTGCGCCTGGCGCGGCCGCTGGTGGTGTACTCCCGCCAGGAGCTGAATGCGCTGCTGCTGAATCGCGCCGGGGAGATGGGCGCGCGGCTGGTGAAGGAGCGCGTGCAGGGGATTGAGCGCGAGGGCGCGGGCTGGCGCGTTCAGACGGCTGCCGGGTCGCTGCGGGCGGAATACGCGATTGTGGCGCTGGGGGCGCGCAATCCGCTTAAGGATTACGGCAGCGCGTTCAAGCCCGCGGACACGATGATCGCGCTGGGCTATCGGGTGGAGGCGCCGCAGACGCACATCCTGCTGCAGTTCATTCCGCGGTTTGAAGGCTACATGTGGATCTTTCCGCGCTGCGGCTGCGCGTCGGTGGGGATCGGCGGGAAGGGCGTTCCGGCGCGGACGATGCGGCGCCGGCTGGAGCAGTGGATGGACCAGCGCGGGCTGCGCTATGACAACGCGCCGTTTTATGCGCACACGATTCCCGCGCTGGAGCCGGCCTCCTGGGCCCACAACCGCATCAGCGGCGAGGGCTGGATGGCGGCGGGGGATTCGGCGGGGCTGGTGGACCCGCTGACCGGCGAAGGAATTTATTACGCCATGCGCTCGGGCGAAATGGCGGCCGAGACGCTGCTCGATGAAGGCGTGCCGGAGGCGCAAAAACACGTGGCGTACCGCGAGGCGGTGCGGCGGGAGATCATGGACGAGTTAGAGGCCGGCTCGCGGCTGGCGCCGAAGTTTTATCTGCGCCCGTTCCTGTTCTCGGGCATGACGGCGCGCATGATCCAGTTCATCCGGTACAGCCCGGCGGTGGCGGAGGTATTGCAGGATCTGTTCGCGGGTTCGCAGAGCTACCGCGGCCTGAAAGCGCGGCTGGTGGGCCGGGCGCGGCGGGCGCTGGTCGAGATCATGCAGAGCCTGGTGTCGCGGCGGCCTCTGGCCGAACTGACGGAGTAAAGCCCGGCCGGCGGCGGCGTATTTCAACTTCAACAGCATGTTCAACGACCCATCGAGGGAGGACAAGCGATGACGCTGGAACGGAGCGCCGCGCTGCTCAAGCGCGCCGAGCAGTTGATTCCCGGGGGCGTGAACTCGCCCGTGCGGGCGTTCCGCGGCGTGGGCGGGACGCCGCCGTTCATCCAGCGCGGGCGGGGCTGCCGGGTGTACGACGTCGATGGGAACGCCTACATCGACTACGTGTGCTCGTGGGGGCCGCTGATTCTGGGCCACTGCTTTCCGCCGGTGATCGAGGCGATTCGCGAAGCGCTCGAGACGGGCACCAGTTTCGGCGCGCCGACGGAAGGCGAAATCGAACTAGCCGAACAGATCCGCGCCGCGGTGCCGTCGATGGAGATGCTACGGCTGGTGAATTCGGGCACCGAGGCGACGATGAGCGCGCTCCGGGTGGCGCGCGGATTCACGCGCCGCGAGCTGACCGTCAAGTTCGAGGGCTGCTACCACGGGCATGTGGATTCGCTGCTGGTGAAGGCCGGCAGCGGGATGGCGACCCTGGGCCTGGCCGACAGCGCGGGCGTGCCGGAGAGCTTCGCGCGGACCACGATCGCGCTGCCGTACAACTCGGTGGAGGCCCTGGAAGCGGCGTTCCGTGCGCAGGGCGAACGGATCGCGGCCGTGATCGTCGAGCCGGTGGTGGGCAACATGGGCTGCGTAGCGCCGCAGCCGGGATTCCTGGCCTCGATCGCGAAGCTGTGCCAGAAGTACGGCGCGCTGTTCATCTGCGACGAGGTGATGACCGGGTTCCGGTTGGCGCTGGGTGGGGCGCAGAGCCTGTACGGGCTGCGGCCGGACCTATCCACGTTCGGCAAGGTGATCGGCGGAGGATTGCCGATCGCGGCCTACGGCGGACGCGCGGACGTGATGCATCGCGTGGCGCCGGAGGGCGATGTTTACCAGGCGGGCACGCTGAGCGGCAACCCGGTGGCAGTGAGCGCCGGCCTGGCGATGCTGCGTCACCTGAAGGCGCATCCGGACGTCTACACGCAGATCGACCGGGCGGCGGCGGCGATCTGCGCGGTGGCGCCGAGGGGCGTCACGGTGAACCGCGTGGGCTCGATGTTCACGTTCTTCTTCACCGAAGGCGAGGTCAAGGATTGGGAGACGGCGAGCCGGGCGGACCGGGCGAAGTTCGCGGAGTTTTTCCACTTCATGCTGGGGCGGGGGATCTACCTGCCACCGTCGCAATTCGAGGCCGGCTTCGTCTCGGCGGCGCACGACGAAGAGGCGGTCCAGGCGACAGTGGCGGCACTGCGGGAGTGGGACCAGCGAGGGTAGGCGCGGGCGGCGCGGGCCCGCAGTGAGCCGGGCTGTGCGCGCTAGCGATTGGAGGATCGGATGAAACGGCGGACATTTCTAGGAACATCTCTGGCAACGTCTCTAGGGGCATCTCTTGCAACGACCCTTGGAGCAGGGGCAGGTCTCGGGATGGCGGGATTGAGCGGCTGCCGAACGATGAGGGAATCACAAAAAGGTGCGGGAGGAGAGGCGGCGGCTTTTGAGCTGGATGAACTGAGTCTGGCGGATCTGGCGGCGGGACTGCAGTCGGGCAAGTGGACTTCGCGGCGGCTGGTGGAGCTGTACGCGGGGCGGATCGAAGCGATCGACCGGGGCGGTCCGCGGCTGGGCGCAGTCATCGAAATGAATCCCGAGGCGGAGGCGCTGGCGTCGAAGCTGGACGAGGAGAGGAAAGCAGGGCGAGTGCGCGGTGCGCTGCACGGCATTCCGATTCTGATCAAAGACAACATCGAAACCGGCGACCGGATGAGCACGAGCGCGGGTTCGCTGGCGCTGGAGAGCTGGCACGCGCCGCAGGACGCATTCGTCGCGGCACGATTGCGCGAGGCGGGAGCGCTGATCCTGGGCAAAACGAACCTGAGCGAATGGGCCAATCTACGCTCCACGCACTCGATCAGCGGGTGGAGCGGACGCGGCGGCCAGACGCGCAACCCGTATGCGCTGGACCGGAACCCTTCGGGGTCGAGCTCGGGCTCGGGCGCGGCGGTGGCGGCGTGCCTGTGCGCGGCGGCGGTCGGGACGGAGACGGATGGGTCGGTCACGAGTCCGTCGTCAATCAACGGGCTGGTGGGCATCAAGCCGACGGTGGGCCTGGTGAGCCGGACGGGCATCATCCCGATTTCCGCGAGCCAGGATACGGCGGGTCCGATGGCGCGGACGGTGCGCGACGTGGCGATTCTGCTAGGCGCAATGGCGGGCGTCGATCCGCAGGACGCGGCAACCCAGGCGGCGCATCAGCGCGTCGCCGACTACACGCGGTTCCTGGATGCGAACGGCTTGCGGGGCGCGAGGCTGGGCATCGCGAGGAAATTCTTCGAGAACAATGCGCCGCTGGACCGGTTCCTGTCGCAGTGCGTGGAGACCCTTAAGAAAGCCGGCGCGGAGGTGATCGAGCCGGCCGACCTGCCGACGCAGGCGCAGATCGCGGCGCCCGAGCTGGAGGTCCTCCTGTATGAGTTTAAGGATGGGCTGAACCGGTACCTGACGCGGCTGCCGGCGGGAAGCCCGGCGCGGTCGCTGAAAGAGCTGATTGCGTACAACGAGAAAAACCGGCAGCGGGAGATGCCGTTTTTCGAGCAGGAGCTGTTCGTGCAGGCCGAAGCGAAAGGGCCGCTGACGGAGAGCAAGTACGTCAAGGCCAGGGCGGATTGCGTGCGGCTGGCGCGAAAACAGGGCATCGATGCCGTAATGGAAAAGCACAAGCTGGACGCGATCGTGTGCTTGACAAGCGGGCCGGCGTGGTTGATCGACCCGATCGATGGCGACCAGGATACGGGCGGATGCACAACGCCGGCGGCGGTGGCCGGATATCCGCATATCACGGTGCCGGCGGGGCTCTATCGCGGGCTGCCAATCGGGCTTTCATTTTACGGGAAGGCGTGGAGCGAGGGGACGCTGATCAGGCTGGCATACGCGTGGGAGCAGGAGACCAAAGCGAGGCGGAAACCGGGCTTCGCGGCGAGCGCGCAGGGGTAGCTGCATTTCTCACTCTGCTTCGGCGGCGACGGGCGTCCTCCGACAAGACAGAGGCGCGGGCGGCGGGGCGACAAGGGGGCGCGAGCGCGTTTGACACATGCTCACCGGAGTTCGTTTACGAGTTTGCCGCCCAGGAAGGTCATGCGCACGCGCGTTTGCGGAATCTCCCGAACGGGCACGGACAGAATGTCTCGATCAAGCACGATGAAATCGGCGAATTTGCCGGGTTCGAGCGAGCCCTGGACGTGTTCCTCGAAAGCGGCGTAGGCGGCCCAGAGGGTAAAGCTCGCGAGGGCCTCGCCGCGGGTCATGCGCTGCTCGGGCATCCAGCCGCCGGGCGGATTGCCGGCGACGTCCTGGCGGGTGATGGCGGCATAGATGCCGAGCATCGGGTTGGGCTCCTCGACGGGCGTGTCGCTGCCGCCGGGGACCGGCAGGCCGAGATCGAGAAAACGGCGCCAGGCGTAAGCGCCAGCGAGGCGGTCGGGGCCCAGGCGCTGAGCCGCCCAGCGCATGTCGGAGGTCGCGTGGGTGGGCTGCATCGAAGGCAGGATCGAGAAGTCCTTGAACTTCTGGAAGTCGGGCCGGGAGACGACCTGCGCGTGCTCGATACGGAAACGATGGTCGTTGGGGCCGCCGAGCGCGGCGGCGTAGGCGTCGAGAACGGTGCCGACGGCACGGTCGCCGATGGCGTGCGTGCAAACCTGGAAGCCGTGGGCCAGGGCGTCGTGGGCCACCTTCTCGATTTCGCCCTGCGACAACATCAGCAGGCCGGTGTTGCCGGGATCGTCGGTATAGGGCTGCCACAGGGCCGCGCCGCGCGAGCCCAGTGCGCCGTCGGCGAATAGCTTGATGGCGCGCACGGTGAGCGAGTCGCCGATCTCCGGTCCGCGGCGCAGGTAGTCGTGCCACAGCGGGCCGGGCCCGCGGATCATGGCGTAGATGCGCAGCGGAAAATTGCCGGCGGCCATCAGATCGCGGTAGGCATCGAGTTCCAGAGAACCAGTGCCGGCGTCGTGGATCGTGGTCAAGCCCAGACGCGAACACTCGCCGGCCGCGAGGGCGAGCTGGCGCCGGGCCTGTTCGGCGGTGGTCGGCGGGATCTTCGAACGAACCAGCCCCTGGGCGGCGTCGACGAGAACGCCGGTGGGCCGGCCGGCGGCGGCGTGGATGATTTTGCCGCCCGGCGGATCGGGCGTCTGCGGGGTGATGTGGGCCAGTTCAAGAGCCAGCGAGTTGACCCACGCGGCGTGGCCGTCCACGCGCCCCAGAAACACAGGATGGCGCGCCGCGGCGGCGTCCAGATCGCGGGCCGAAGGGAACTGGCCGCCCCAGTTAGTCTGGTCCCAATTGCGGCCCACGATCCACTCGCCGGGCCGGCGCGCGGCGGCCAACTGGCGGACGTAGGCGGCGATCTCGGCGATGGTTTTCACGTGCCGCAAGTCGCGGGTTTCGAGCAGCTCGCCGAGGGCCCGCAGATGGGCGTGGGCGTCGATCAGGCCTGGCAGAACCGTCGCGCCATGGAGGTCGAGGCGCGTGGTGCGCGGGCCGGCATAGGAGGAGAGATCATCGCCGGCGGCGAGGATGCGGCCGTTGGCGACGGCCAGCGCGCGGGCCTCTGGCTGAGCCGGGTTGAGCGTGTGGATGCGCGCGTTTTCAACGATCAGATCAGCGGCCGGAGGCGCTGCCCAAGTGGCGAGGAGCAGCCCCGGCAAGGCTACAATAGGCAGCATGGATGAAAGTATGCCACACGCCGGAGCGAGCGCCGAAACGGCGCCTTCGGCCAGCCAGCGGCAGGTGTGGCGAAGCGTGGCGTCCACGATTGCGGCCTTTGCGCTGGCGGCGATTTTCCTGGTTTCCGGGCTGTGGAAGCTGACCGACCCGCTGGCCACGGCGGAGCGGATGTCGCAGATGCTGGTGCCGCGGCAATTCGCGTTGCTGGCGGCAATCGGCGTGGGGCTGTGCGAGACGCTGGCAGGTGTGCTGGTGCTGGTCCCGCTGTGGCGCCGCTGGGGCGCGTGGCTGTGCGCCTTTCTGCTGATCGTGTTCATGATTTACATCGGTGTCCACTACAACGCGCTGCACGGCGCGGACTGCAGTTGCTTCCCGTGGCTGCAACGGCTGGTGGGGCCGGGCTTCTTCGCGGGTGACGTGGCGATGCTGCTGCTCACTTTGCCGGCCTGGCTGTGGTCCAAGCCGTCGCGCCGATGGAGAGGCGCGCTGGCGGCGCTGCTGGCCATCGGCGTATTCGCCGGATCGATCTATGGGTACGACACTCTGCGCGGCGGCGTGGTTGCGCCGGCCACGGTCATTGTGGACGGCAAACCGTTCCCGCTGCGGGCAGGGCGGGTGTTCGTCTTCTTCTTCGACCCCGAGTGCATGCATTGCTATGCCGCGGCCAAGGAGTTCGCGACGTATCACTGGAAGGGCGGAGTGCAGTTGGTGGCGACGCCGACCACGCAGCCGCAATGGGGCGCGTTTTTCTTGAAGCGGACAGGATTCAATGCGCGGCTGACCCCGGATGCGAAGCCTCTGCGCGCGGCCTTTCGGTTCACCGATCCGCCCTACGCGGTGGCACTCGAGGCGGGCCGGCTGAATAAGGCGTTGCCCTATTTCGACGACGTCGAGCCGCGCAAGAGCCTGCAGGCGCTGGGCTGGATCGAGTAGCAGCACGAAGCGCCACGCGGCCCACGCGCCGCACCGGCGGGGCGTAGAATCAGCGTCTAGGAAACAGATATGGGTCAACTCAGTCCGGCCTGGCTGGCGATGGCGGAAGCACTGCTGATCGGCCTGCTGCTCGGCGTGGAGCGGGAAGCGGACCAGACCGAACGGCACGCCGGCCTGCGGGATTTCATCACCATCGCGTTGTCGGGCGGGGTGTGCGGGCTGCTGGGCCTGGCGTGGCTGACGGGCACGGCTTTGATTGCGCTCACCGCGTTGATCGCCGTGTTCCGCATCCAGACGCCGGAGCGCACCGGTATCACAACCGAGCTGGCCGCGGTAGCCACGTTCCTGCTGAGCGTGCTTACGACGACTCAAGGGCTGAGCTGGGGTGCGCCGGTGGGCATCGCCGTGGCGGTGATCTTCACGCTGGTTCTGGAGACGCGCAAGGTCCTGCGCAGATTCTTCCTGCAGATGATCACCGAGCAGGAGTTCCACGACACGCTGCGATTTCTGGCCGTGGTGTTCGTGATTCTGCCGCTGTTGCCGAACGTGAATTACGGGCCGTACGGGTTCTTCAACCCGCACAAGGTCTGGATTTTCGTGATCCTGATCTGTTCCATTTCATGGCTGGGCTACTTCCTGCAGAAATTCCTCGGGGAAGGACAGGGGCTGCGGATTGCAGCCCTGCTGGGCGGGCTGGCGTCGACCACCGCATCGACGGCCGAGCTGGCCAAGGAATGCGCCGCCGACCCCGAGCATCCCCTGGCGTACGTGCAGGCGACGCTGCTGTCCAACGCGGTGCAGGGCCCGCGGATTCTAGTACTGCTGATGATATCGGCGCCGGCGCTGGCGAAGTTCTGCCTGCCGTCGCTGGCGGCGATGACGCTGACCGGCGTGGCGTGCGCATTCCTGCTGGGCCGGCGCCATGAGGAAGACAAAGCGGCGCCGCCGCAATTGGCGCTCACGAATCCGCTGCGGCTGACCCAGGCGTTGCAATTTGGCGCGCTGTTCGCCGCGATCCGCTTTTTCGCGGCCTTCGGCGTGGCCGAGTTCGGTGCCAGCGGCGTCTACCTGACGAGTGCGATTGCGGGGTCGGTGGATGCCGACTCGGTGGTCTTCTCCATGTCCGGCCTCATGCGGGAAAATAAGCTGGCCGAGTGGCCCGCGGCGGTGGGCGTGATCATCTCCATCGCCGCCAACTTCGTGTTGAAAGCGGCCGTCGGATGGAGCACCGCGCACGGCGCATTTGGGAGACGTATCACGCTCGGCTTTGCGCTGATGACCGCTGCGGCTGTGGCGGGCATCCTCGTGCACTTCTGAGGGACGAGCCCGGTTCAGGGCGATGTTACTGAGCGGCGGCCAATCCGGCGGTCCGGCGGAAGAACTTCTGAGCGCGTCCGGCATCCCGCAGGATCTGATCCCGCAACGCGGCCGGGGAGGGGAACTCGCGTTCTTCCCGGATGCGCCATAGAAACTCGACGCGAATGCACTCCGGAGCCGCGCCGGCCAGAGGATCGAGCAGGAACGTCTCGATGGTCAGGTGCCGGCCGCCGAAGGTGGGGCGGAATCCGACGTTGGTGACCGAGCGCCAGGATTGGGGGCCGGCCGCTGTCTCCGCGGCGGCGGAGGTTCGCGTGATGTAGACGCCGTTCGCGGGCACGGCTGCGCGTTCCAACAAGAGCGACGAAAGGTCGAGGTTGAGCGTCGGTACCGTTTCCCGCCGCCCGCGGCCTTCACCGGGAATGACGTGGCCCGACAGCGCGAAAGGCCGCTCCAGCAGCCGCCCGGCCTTGGCGACATCGCCGGCCGCCAGCAGGCGGCGGATCTCCGAGGATGACACGGTCACGCCGCGGCGCCGGACGGCGGGCACGATTTCGACGCGCACGCCGGATCTGAGGCCCAGTTCGCCGAGCGTTGAAGCGTCGCCGCTCTGATTGCGCCCAAACAGGAAATTGTGGCCGACGGCGACGGCGCGCGCGCCCAGCCGATCGACCAGAATCTGGCGGAAAAAGGCCTCCGGCTCGAGCGCGCTGAGGCGCTCGTCGAAGGGCAGGATCAGGACCTGCTCGATGCCGTCCTGCTCCATCAGGGCGCAGCGTTCGGCGGGAGAGCTCAGCAGCAGCGGCGCGCGCTCGGGGGCCAGGACCTCGGCCGGGTGGGGATAGAAGGTCAGCGCCGAGGGGCGCACGCCGCACTCGCGCGCCAGGCGCACGACGTGACGCATCAGTTCGTGATGGGCGGCGTGGACGCCGTCGAAATTGCCGATGGTCAGCGCGCACGGCGCGAAGGCGGGGCGTGCCTCGTCGAGGCTGCGATAGATGCGCATGCCGTCCCGCTACAGATCGACGGCCACCTCAAGGCCGTCGTAACTCAGGCCCACGCCGGCCGGCAGCAGGCGCTCGGCGCGCTCGTGCGGCAGGTCGTGCGCGATGTGAGTGAACCACGTCTGGCGCGGCTTCAACCGTTCGACCAGCCGCAGGCTCTGCTCGATGGTGCTGTGCGTGGGATGAGGTTTATAACGCAACGCGTCCAGGAACAGCACATCCAGGCCGCCGAGCAGGGCCAGGGATTCTTCCGGGACGTCGCTGTGGTCAGTCAGGTAGGCCGCTTTGCCGAAACGGAAACCGTGGCAGGTCCCGCGTCCGTGAAACACGGGCACGGGCTCGAAGCGCAATCCGGCGATCTCGATCGGCGAGCCGTCGAAGGCGTGGGGCCGGATGCGCGGCCGCGAGGACTCGGTCTCGCCAGTATGAAAGATGTAGGCGAAAACGCGCCGGATGATAGTCAGCGTTTCCTCGGAGGCATAGACAGGGATCGCCTCGGACTGCAGAAAGTTGAACGGGCGCAAATCGTCGAGGCCCAGGATGTGGTCGGCGTGGCCGTGAGTAAACAGCACCGCGTCGATGCGCGGGAGGCCCGCGCGCAGGGCCTGCTGGCGGAAATCGGGCCCCGTGTCGATGACCACGCAATGGCCGTCCCAGCGCAGCGCGACCGAGGGCCGCAATCGCCGGTCGCGCGGGTCGTCCGAGTGGCACACCGGGCAAGGGCAGCCGATCGTCGGGACGCCCACACTCGTGCCCGAGCCCAGCACCGTGATGGTCAGCCGCTGGGGCGGCTCAGGCATCGCCCTGCTGGCCATCTTCCGTGGGCGCCGCTTCCTCGCTCGCGGAGGGCTGCGGCGCCGGCGCGGCATCGCCTTGCGCTCGCTGCTTGCGTTCATCTTCAAACGCCGCGATGTAGCGGAAGCGCAGTTCGGTGACGGTATTGTCGAGCAGGCGCTGCTCCTCCAGCGACAGGTTGTTGCGCGTCTTCTCCTGCAGCATCACCAGCAGGTCGATGGAGTGCCGGGCCAGGGGCAGGTTGACCTCTGGTTGCTCCTGGCCCCAGCTCGTCGCGCCCATCTGAGATTCGGTTTGAAAGCGCAAGCTCAGGATAAGGAACTCAAAGCTCGGCGCCGGCAGGTGAACTTCTCGATCGCTCATCAATGTGTATTGTACCGGGAGGCCGGTGGCCTGGTGTGCGCGCATTCTCTTGCGCAGGGGCGGGCAGGGGGGATCTGAAGGCATTTTCATCTCAAACCGGACCCCTGCAAGAGAAAAGGAGGCTAGGTCGAGCACTCTAGAAAGTGAACGAACCAAGATAGGAACATAAGATCCGGCAGGTTGTTGGGCCTGATGAGTCCATTCGGCGCTTCCCTGGCTTTGCGGTGAACGTTTGCGGGCGCGTGGAGGATTGAAAACACGGCTTACGCTGTAACGTCAAGACAATAGGCGACAAATCGGGGTCAGGGGATATCGCGATCGAAGTCTGTGCAGCGTGCCCAATGGATGAGCCGGCGCGGGTCGGCGAACTCACTATGTCATGACAGTGGGTGCCCAGGCCATTATTTGACGGCGGTTGCTGTGTGGGCCTAGGGAACATCTAAGCGAGTACTGGTCCAGATTCGGTCTAATATGACATCAAAAACGAGCGTGGACGATCATATCAAAAGTCAGAGCCATTCTCACCGCCGATTGTTCTCTGCATCCGGGCCGGTTTCGCGAGCAAATGACGATTGGTAGCGCAAGCCATTTGCCCCAATTCTTGATTTGGAGGGGGCGTTCGCTCGCGTAATTGAGTCATGTTTGCACAAATCTTAAGTTACCCGATTCCGATCACGCCGCCCCGCTTGGCGTGGCGCATCACCTACTTTATTGTACATGCCCTAGTATTCATCCTGTCTGGGATCCTCGCCTTTGAATTACGGTTCGAATTCTCAATAGCACCCCGTTATCAGCTCCAGTTGCTGGCTGCCGTTCCCATTTGGATTACTGTAAAACTCCTGATATTTGGCTTCGGGCGGTTCGACCGGGAACAGTGGAGTCAGGTATCTGTCGCAGACGTCGCGAGGATTGTCGTCGCGAACGTGGTTGCTTCCGGTGCCAGTACAGCGATTCTCTTAACTTTGCTTACTGGCTTTCCGCGGTCGGTCTATCTTCTCGACTTGTTAATCTGTACGCAAGTCACAACAAGCCTTCGCGTTCTGGCCAGGACTGCACGCGAAATAATAACTTCGGCTGCAGGCCGGGGAGTGCGGAAACGAGTTTTGATTTATGGTGCTGGCGCCGGTGGAGTGTTGCTGCTTCGTGAATTTCGTTCTAATTCCGCATTAATTCACGAAGTCTGTGGGTTCGTGGACGACGATCCCAGAAAGCAAGGCATGCTTGTCGATCGCATCGCCGTGCTTGGCTCGGGCAAACAACTGGCGGCGCATGTCCAAAGGATGAGGATCGACGAAGTTCTAATTGCCATCCCTTCTGCGCGTGGCCGCCAAATGGCCGAAATCCTTCACTACTGTCACTTGGCCGGAGTCCCGTGCAAGACAATGCCGGGCCTCGGAGACTTCATTGCGGGCGTCCGCGCTACAGCTCAGATTCGGGACGTTGCTGTGGAAGATCTTCTTGGCAGGAACCCTGTGCATTTGAATGAAGAAAACATCCGCCTCAAACTACAGGCACGAACGATTGTGGTGACGGGGGCCGGCGGTTCCATTGGAAGTGAGCTTTGTCTGCAAATCGCGCGTTTCCGTCCTCGAGCGATCGTTGGATTCGATATTGCTGAAAGCGCTCTCTTCAACCTCCAGCAGGAGATCAAACGCCAATATCCCTCGATAACATTTAAGCCGGAAATTGGTAGTATTCAAAACACGAAGCGTCTGCATGAGATGTTTCAGCGGCATGCGCCGTCAGTTGTCTTTCACGCGGCAGCCTACAAACACGTCCCATTGATGGAGGAGCATTTATTCGAGGCCGTCGAAAACAATATACTTGGTACCTGGAAAGTTGCGGTCACCGCTGCGGCGCATCAGGTGGACGATTTTGTAATGATCTCTTCGGACAAAGCCGTTCGGCCCACAAGTATTATGGGCGCCACAAAACGAATCGCAGAATTACTAATTTATGCGCTGCAAAACGGCGGAACGAAATTTGTCTCCGTCCGGTTTGGGAATGTGATGGGCAGCAATGGCAGCGTAATACCTACGTTTAAAAAGCAGATTGCCGCAGGAGGGCCGGTAATCGTGACTCACCCTGAAATGCGCCGCTATTTCATGACCATCCCCGAGGCTACCCAGCTTGTGTTGCAGGCGTCCACCATGGGCAGCGGTGGTGAGATCTTTGAACTCGATATGGGAAAACCTGTCAAAATCGTCGACCTGGCGCAAAATCTGATTTACTTATCCGGACTTCGGCCAGAGAAAGATATAAAAATTCAGTTTAGCGAACCTAGGCCCGGAGAGAAGCTTTATGAGGAACTGAACAGCCAAGACGAATTGACAATGCCGACTTGCCACGAAAAAATTCGAGTAGTTACAACAGTCGGAGTATTTGATAAAGTTCTAAATCACCTCGAGGATCTAAAAGTCGCCTGTGAAACGCGCAATGCCGGCAGCGTAGTTATGAAGTTGAAAGAGATTGTCCCCGACTATAACCCAGGGTCTTATTTGCTTCGGCGTATTGTGTTGAATGCCGAAGGGACAACCACGACGGTCGCCGAATTGGCGAGTTGATGTAAGACGTGAATTGCTCAATATGTTGTTGCCCAGGCAGTTGATTACCAAATACACCGCCCGTGAAATTCGAATGATATGTTTTACGATATGAAGCGTTTATTTGACATCATTGTGTCGTGTGCAGCATTGATTCTACTTGGGCCATTGATGCTCCTCCTCGTGGCATGCGTTATCTTGTCCGCAGGGCGGCCTGCTTTGTACAGAGGTTGGCGAACTGGGCGATGCGGCGTGCCGTTCAAGATCCTCAAGCTACGCACAATGATTCAAAATGCGGAACGGTACGGCGGCGCTGAAACTCCTAGCGATGACCCTAGGATCCACACAATCGGAAAGATCTTGAGGCGCTATAAACTGGACGAGCTTCCGCAGCTTCTCAATGTGGTCATGGGAGACATGAGCATAGTCGGGCCAAGGCCGGAAGTGATGGAGGAAACAAGGTTGTATGGATTCCGAGAGAAAAGTCTGGTGTCCATGCGCCCAGGGCTTACTGATTGGGCCTCAGTCAAGTTTCGTCATGAGGCCGAAATATTGCGTGGCGCGCCGGATCCTCACGAGGCATATCACGCCTTGATTCAACCGGAAAAGATCCGGCTCGGGTTGAAATATACGCGAAGTCATTCTATGGTTGTTGATCTGCGTATTATCTGCAGCACTTGTTTGGCAATTTGTCGAGGAACGTGTCAGGAACATGGTTAAGTGCGCGGAGCGGCTTGCAATTGACGGTGGCAAACGAGTTCGCACTCGCCCCTTCGCGCCTTGGCCCGCATACGAAGAGGGTGAAATAGCGGCGGCAATCGGAGTGCTGAAATCGGGCAAAGTCAATTACCACACCGGGAGCGAGGGAAAGCGCTTCGAGGAGGAGTTTGCCGCGGCGACAGATAGTAAGTACGCCATCGCAGTCGCAAATGGCACAGTTGCGCTTGAGCTGGCGCTGCAGGCAATGGAAGTCGGGGCAGGCGACGAGGTCATCGTGCCGAGCCGAACGTTTATCGCGAGCGCGAGTTGTGTCGTGATGCGTGGGGCTACACCTGTTTTTGCAGATGTCAGCGAGGAAAGCGGGACGGTGACAGCGGAGACAATCGAGCGAGCGATTGGAAAAAAAACGAAAGCAATTATTGTCGTCCATTTGGCGGGGTGGCCCTGCGAAATGAACGATATTTTGGCCTTGGCGAGCAAACACTGTCTGAAGGTGATTGAGGACTGCGCACAAGCCCAGGGCGCACGCTACCGCGGCCGGCCGGTAGGTTCCTTCGGCGATGCTGCCGCATATTCCTTTTGCCAAGACAAAATCATGAGCACAGGCGGTGAAGGCGGCATGCTCGTGACCAGCGACAGAAAGGTTTGGCAGAAAGCGTGGTCGTATAAGGATCACGGCAGGAGATTCGAGCCCCAGCTAGTTCAGCGGCGCGGTCAGAAGTTCCAGTGGGTTCACAACTCAATCGGGACAAACTGGCGGATGACGGAAATGCAGTCTGCGATTGGGCGACATCTTCTGGCGAGGCTTCAAGAGCAGATTGCAACACGTAGAAAAAATGCCGCCGTGCTTACCAATTTACTAAAAACAATACCAGAAATCCGAGTCGCAATACCAGCCTCCCATGTTCATCACTCGTACTACAAATACTACGCCTTCATTCGATCCGAGTTACTTCGAGAGACTTGGAGCCGCGACGACGTTCTGACCGCAATCAAGGCTGAGGGAATACCATGCTTTTCAGGAAGTTGCAGCGAAGTGTATTTAGAAAAGGCATTCCCGCGTTCCTTCAGACCGCCCCAACCCCTGCCGGTATGCCGCAAACTTGGGGAAACTAGTTTAATGTTCCTTGTGCACCCCACATTGCACGCTGAAGAAATGACAGATACATACATTGCAATAAAAAAGGTACTAGCGAAAGCCGCAATTTCTGTCGGCGCGCACGCTGCATAAGTATAAGGCAGAACATGTTGCCAACAGTCTCAGTCATCATTCCGATGCGAAATGAAGAACGACGCATTGGACAGTGCCTGAAAAGCATAGTCGACGGTACATACCCGCTGGCGAATTGCGAGATCCTCGCGGTTGACGGAGCATCAAAGGACCACTCACGCGAAATTCTGCTGCGCAAAATAATGCATATTCCTTATGCCCATCTTTTGTCCAACCCGAAGCAACAAGTGTCGTCAGGACTGAACATAGCCATACGACAAGCGCACGGCGAGTTCGTGTTTCGAATGGACGCCCATTGCGAGTACTCGAAAGATTACTTCAAAATGTGTCTCCAGGAGCTGAAGCGGACCAGAGCGGCGAACGTGGGTGGCGGGTTAGAGACGATGCCAGGCGGCAGCAGCTGGGTGTCTCGGTGCATTGCGTCGGTGTCTAAGCATCCTGTGGGCGTGGGCAATGCGGCCTTCAGACTTGGGAAAGGCGGTCAGTATGTGGACACGGTTCCCTTCGGTGCGTATCGGCGAGAAATATTCGAGACCGTAGGTGTTTATCACGAAGATCTTCCGAGGAATCAAGACTACGAGCTGAACGCACGAATTAGAGCGGCAGGATTTCCAATATATCTCTCAGCCTGTATACAAACGACCTACTACAATTCGACACATATTATCGCTTTTATGCGCCAGGCCGGGCAAAATGGTTGGTTCGCCGTGCGCTGCTGGCTGCTGAATCCCCATAGTTTTTGTTGGCGGCACGCTGCACCGGTGCTATTTGTTATATCAATGACATTTCTCATCGGCCTATCCGCCCAGAACGGTCAAGCGCAATTGGCCACCATAATATTCGGATTGTTATATATGATTGCTTTACTACGAGCCGGGATTCAAATAGCCCTGTACAATGACTGGCGGCACGCCCTGCTAGCACCCATCCTGATTGCCTCCTATCACCTTACCTATGGAATAGCCACTTTGATTAGCAGCTTTTTTGCAATTGTCATATTTTTATCAAGACGTCTTAATGACGACAACAACTGCAATTTGCGGGACTGTCAAATGCTAACATGCGTGTCAACGCAACAGGAAATGCAAAACACAATATGTTTAAGCTGTTAATATTCGTAGCAATCACAATGCACAGCTTCGCACAGGCGACGCCGGAAAACACGAGAGGTGTGGCAACTGACTCCAAAAAGCAAAATCGTGACGAAGTTGATAAAAGAGGTCTAGCCGCATACGACGGACTGGCCGTCGGGGACGCAATTGAAATCAGCATCGCCACGGCGCAGTCGGCCCAACCGGAATTTCAGCAAAAAGAGCGAATCGAAGCCACCGGCCAGGTTCACGTTCCACTGCTAGGAGAAATTCGCGTTGCCGGCCTAAGCGCAGCGGATGCACAATTGCTAATCAAAGAACTTTATCAAGATCGTAAACTCTATAACCTAGTCAATGTCAACATCTATATCGTCGAATATGGGATTGCGCATTCAATACTAATTAGGGGTGAGGTAGAAAGGCCAGGATTGTACCCTGTGGCCGGTCTGATGCGCCTAAGCGACGCTCTGGCATTAGCTGGGGGGACAACGGCCCGCGCGGGGCGCCGGGTGGTTGTTCTGCATCAAGGTGCCTCAGAACACACCGAACAATCAGAGAACCTACGCGGCGGAGCAGATGGCTTTGGGAAGGTAATGATATCCCGCGGGGACGAGGTGGTAGTCGAGCGCTCCGGTGTAGTTTACGTAACAGGGGACGTCAACAAGCCAGGGGGCTTTGTGATGGATAATCAGGGCCGCCTTAGCGCTCTGCAAGCGTTGGCGCTAGCAGAAGGAACCAAGTCAACCGCCGCGCTCGATAGTACGATGCTGATTCGCAATACTCCTAATGGGCGTGAAACAACGGTCATACGATTAAAACAAATTATGCATAATAAACAACCAGACATTTCGCTGGAACCAGAGGATATTGTTTATATTCCACAAAGTGCTGCTAAAAGCGCCGTACATCGCACGCTTGACACCGTCATTCAAACAACTAGCGGCGTTATTATATATAGCCAGCATTAGCGAATACAATACGAAATCATCAAAAGCATAGTCACCGCACGCGACAGTTGAATGATGAATAGTCCGCACTCATCTAATGACGCATTGAACCCATACAGACGCACTGTCCCCGAAAAGAAGCTGAGTAACTCTTCTTTGAGATATTCAATAGACTCAAATTGTCCCCCAAAAAGAATCAATCCGATCATCCATGACGAATCCCTTTTACCGCTTCAGGAAGCACTCATAAGGCAAGCTCCTTTCATCGCTATCCTAGCACTACTTATCTATGTGGCAATGTTGGTATTTCTATGGGCGATGCCTGCAGTATTTGAATCTAGTAGTAAAATCATTGTCAACCCACCAGGATCAGAGACGTTCGCGTTGGTAGTGACGCCCCAGAAACAGAGCGAGCCTGACGACATCGAAACCCAAGCGGAGGTGCTAAGGAGCGACGGCTTAGCCTTGAAGGTTGTTCGGAAACTGCGTTTGGATCTTCACCCCGTGATTCTGAAAAAGGATTATCTTGAAAAACTCATCGAAACGATACATGCTGACGCAATAGTTCAACTTTTACAGCATGAAAGTAACGGCTCGCGTTTTGAGCCGGGCGGGATCCAAGTAAAGGCTGAGGAACTCCGCGGGGTTGAGTATATCAGGAAACACATGACAGTGTCCCCGTTAAGGAACAGCAGAGTAATTGAAATTAAGGTTCGATCGTCGGATCGGAGGCTTCCCGCAGCAATAGCGAACGAGCTCACAAGGGAATTGATTGAAGATTCTTATTTAGTGCGAGATGCTGATGTGACGACATCCTCAAAATGGCTGCAAAATGAGCTTAAAGAGATTGGGCAGCGGGCTGCAACGTCTCGAGCCGCGGTAAGGAAATTTCGTACGAATCATCAGATAGTAGATCCTGACGATAAACTGGATGTCTTTTCGGCAAAATTGAAAGAACTAATTCATTACAAAGCGCTTTCAGAATCAGAAAGTATCAGCCTTAAGGCGACTCTCTCCGCTGTAAGTAGTAGCGAAATTACTTCTGTACCGCAATTTTTAGATAACAAAATAACGCAGGAGTTATTAAATAAAATAACAGACGTCTCAACGCAATTAACACAGGCCTCAGTGTACTACGAAGATAATCACCCAAATATTCTACAATTGAGAAATCAGTTAGCTGAGTTAAGGGCGGAATTAAGTTTGCATCAAAAACGTTACGTGGAACAACTGGGCGCCGCTTATCAAGCGGCGGAAGCACGGTCAAAAAGTCTCGGTATCGAAATTCAACGAGAAGAACATCTTGTGGGTGGAATCTCAGATTATGCCGCCTTGCGTCGTGAAGCCGAAGCAGATGAGAACCTGTATTACACCCTTTATGCAAGCTTCAGAGAGGCTGGCCTTTCGGCCGGGTCGAAATCCGTTAATATAAGACTCGTAGATATGGCAATAATACCGATTACGCCGGTCTGGCCCAGTTTTTTATTAGTGTTGCCGATGGGATTAGCCGCAGCGTGTGTTGGCGGAGTGGCGGCTGGTTTGGCCAGGAATGGTTTAGACAGCAGCGTACGGAGCAAAAATGACCTGAAGAATGTGGTTGGGGCGGAAAGTGTTATACTGGTTCCAATGAATACATCGGTACGGCATACGAATAGGGCTAAGTCCTTTTATCAGCGCTGCCTGGGAAGGAGGGCGTTTGATTCATACACGATTGATAAATTCCTATTGCGGCAACCGGCGTCTGTCGCTGCCGAGAGTATTCGCTCCTTGATGAGTTCGATGTTACTTAGTGAGCAAAACAAATTTGCGAATGTGTTGTTAGTTACGTCCTCATTCCCGAAAGAGGGTAAAACGACAATAGCGTTCAATCTTGCTGCGGCGTTAAGTCAAAAGGGTCCGACTTGCCTTGTTAATGCGGACTTGCGTAAGGCGGAAGCCGACGACGTAAGTGGAATATTCACGTACTACAAGGACGCAGCCAGTGCTGAGGAGATTCAAATGCAATGCGACGGGGCGGAACACCTGAGATGTGTCAATTCCGGCAGGGGTGAGGAGAGCCCGATTAACGTGCTGGTTTCTGATAAGTTTCAGAATCTAATTCTTAGAATTCGTAAGGCTTATCGGTTTGTGGTGATCGACTCACCGCCCTTGTTGGGATACGCTGACGCAAGAGTTTTAGCGGCGATGGCCGACTTCGCGATATTAGTATGTTTTGAAGGTCATACGAGAAGGAAATCAGTGGAAAACGCTGCGGCAGTATTGTCTGAATTGTCTGTCCCGATTGTCGGTGTCGCACTAAATGGTGCTAAAAGGTGGCGTTCTGTATACGGCTGTTATTGAGAAATAAGAGTCATGTCGCAACTGCTGACGACGTTGTGATAATGAGGCGCCAGTGAGGGTCTGATAGCAGTGACAATTTGCTTCTTGTCAACTATTCCATTCGAAACATCTCGCCTGTTTGCTCGCCAATGTTGTGGCATTGCAAATGATGGTGCTCGCGTTATTTTAATTGCCCCGTGGACCGTGCCGCGGGGTGCCTGTGGCGTTGAAGTACGGCGTGTTCGTAGTTGGCCTGGTGCGGTTGGAAGGCTTCTTAGTGCACCATTTTTGCTCTGGTCGGCGTTGAAAGTGAGGGCAGATGTTTATCATATCCACAGTATACAGCTGGTGTTGTGCGCCGTATTGTTGAAAATAGTGTTTCGGAAGCGCGTTGTGTATGATATGTTTGAAGATTTCGGTTCTATGGTTTTGACGAATCGTTCCGTTCCGAGGTGTTTCAAAAGGTTGAGTCGTCGAGTTATATATTTGCTTGAAAAACTCGCGTGCTCAACTGTTGATGGAGTCGTTACCGCCGATCCTGCCGTTATTCGTATCTACTCTAGTAAAAACAAGGTGATTGGTAGGGGAATACGAAGAGTTTTTTATAATTTTCCTGCGGAGTGGTTTTTGAAGAGTTGTGAACTTGACGGTCGGCGATGTACTAAGAAGTATGATGTAGTGTTCTCGGGAGGGCTGTCGGAGCGAACGGGACTTGTGGTGTTGTTAGAGGCGATTGAATTAATGGCGCGTGCCGGCGTCAGGCCGAAGGTTTTGATGTTTGGGTATGCCGATGATGGCATGTTTCTTCGAAAGTACATGGAAAAGGCGGCAAAGATGGGTGTAGGCGATTGTTTTGAGTTCTTAGGGCGTGTGTTACCATTTGAAGTTCCTGTCTTGCTGATGCAGGCGCGGGTCGGTGTGGTTCCTTTGCAGGCTGTTCCGAAGTTTCTCAGTAACATACCTACGAAGATGTTTGAGTATTGGGCGAGCGGTCTTCCTGTCGTAGCCAGCGATCTGCCGCCAATCCGATTGTTCTTTCGCGAAGGGGAATTCGGGCACCTTGTTGATCCCATGGATGCGCCCGGATTCGCGCGATTTATTGGCGGCTTACTTGTCAATGGGAGGAAGGCTGAAGCGTTGGGCGCCAAAGCAAGGGACGCGGTGCAACGGCGAATGCATGGGAAATACGAGCTGAGGAAACTGGCACGTTTGTATTTGAGGGTCGCTGGTAGAGAGGAAGATGCAAGGTCCGGTGAGAGGGCAACTCTTACTGGACTTGTCCAAATGCAATGAATGTGAATGTGCTTCGTCTTGCGGAATAACTGTGTTCTACACAGTTAGCAATGAAATGAGGGTTCGATTGAGTCTTGAGAAATTGTTCAGATCCCGATGTGTCCAATTGAGGGCCGTGTACGATCGCATGCCATTGTGTGTTCGGACGGGTTTAGTGGGATTACGGGGCATGTTATTGGCGGAAAATCGCTACTCTGAAGAGACTTATAAGATTTTGGATGAATTGATACAACATGAGAAATTGAGTCGAGCTGAAATCGAACAACGCCAAATTGCAAAGCTGCAGTATATTTGTAATGTGGCACGTGCGGATACAGAATATTATAACAAGTACCTACCTATCAGGCTTACGGCGCTTTCGCAATTGTCACAATTACCAATACTATCGAGAGACGTAGTCAGAGTGCTGGCGATGAGCATGAGGAATAGGGCCGTTCCCAAAGGTGATCAGATATGGGTAACGACCACAGGTACGACGGGGGCCAGTCTTAAGGTGTGCTACAGCCCTGCCGTAATGAGGAGGAATTGGGCATTCCGAATGCAGCAGTTTTTGTGGGCAGGTGTTCCGCCCCGATCTCCTCGGATTACTGCGTTTGGTAATCAGATCATTCCATCGAGGCAGAAGTCACCGCCTTTCTGGATGCATAATATTGTTGAAAATCAAATATTCGTGAGTATTTTCCATCTGTCAATTTCTTATGCAGCCGATTATGTCAAGTTTCTGAAGCGGCATGCGAAGTGGGTCTTGGAGGGATTTCCATCTGCGGTTGGACTGCTTGCTGACTTTGTACTTGCTAGGGGCGAGCGAATTCCAATGCGGGCGGTGTTCACAGATGGAGAGCCGCTTAGCGTGAATTTGAGGAGTCGTATTGAGTCGGCGTTCTGCACTCGAGTTTTTAATACTTACGGTAATACCGAGCTCTGTGGTCTTATTCAACAGTGCGAGCATCAAAAAATGCACGTTAATCCGGATTATGGCTTTTTGGAAATTGTAGACGACGACGGTGTGCCAGTTAAATGTGGAGACACGGGATACTTTGTGTGGACGGGCTTTATAAATGACAGCATGCTGCTATTACGTTACAAAATCGGGGACCGGGGTTGCCGGTTGGTGTCGCAAGATTGCCCGTGCGGTAGAAAATCAGCAGTGGTGGATCCAGGAGTGAGCAGGGAGAGCGAGCTACTCTACGCAGCTGATGGGAGAATTTTCTCGCCTCGGGCAGTCAACCAAGTACTGAAGGGCGCGACCTCATTCCGCTTTTGCCAGTTCGTTCAGCAGAAGAGCAATCAGGTGTTGATACGTGCTGTCGGTTCGGGCGCGCGCGCAGAGCAGGAATTAGTTGAAGTTCGGCGAGGTATTCTGTCGCTGCTTGGGGAAGGTACGACTGTAGAGGTAGAGTTGGCCTCCGAACCAATAGTAACCCGCGGAGGGAAGACACCGCTCGTTATAAGAGAACAAACTTTGTGTCCAGGTCATTAATTATTAACGGCGACGATTTCGGGTTAACAGAGGCGGTCACAGACGGTATTTTCCAGGCACATAAGGATGGCGTGCTAACCAGTGCTTCACTCATCGTGAATCAACCTGCTACGGAATATGCAGTGGGGCAGCTTTCTAGGTACCCCGGCCTTGGAGTGGGCATTCACCTGAATCTCTCGCGGGGAAAGCCGGTGCTGCCCCGGCAGGCGGTCCCGAGCCTTGTCGGGAGCGGCGGTGATTTTCTCTCCCCCGAAGAGATGCAATCAAGATTGATGCGATGGAATGTGTGCGGGAAGGAAGTCGAGGCGGAATACAGGGCTCAAATCAGGCTCGCGCGAGCATTGGGGGTAAATCCTACACATGCAGATTCCCACCACCACATGCACTTATTTTTCGCCGCAGTGATTCCGTTTCGAAAGGCGCTAGAAGTAGAAGGAATCCGCTCGATCCGAGCATGTCGCATCCGCCAATGGCCTTCTCCGAGAAGGATCGGCGGTCCCCACAGTGGGAACATGCTGCGTAGGCTGGGGGTCCTGGCCTATATGGAATTTCTGGCTGCCGGTCCACTACGACCATTTCACGCCCCTATTTGTCGTATCGAGACGCGGCGTGGCACTGTCTCATCAAGTCTCGATGTTATGGTCAGGGTCTGGACCGAGGCGTTCCAGAACCTGAATGTCGATGGAGTGTTTGAGCTCGTTTGTCATCCGGGTCTTGAGGATCCGGAAAGGCGACACACAGACCGCATTCACGATAAGCGTATCAGTGACCTGAATTTGTTGACCGCGCCCCGATTCAAGGAGTTGTTCGCGGAGTTCAAAATCGACTTAACGTCCTACGTTGGGCTCGTCTCGGGCACAGCCGCCACATACGGCACATAGGGCATACAGGGCAAACATCGTGGATTTAGTACCCCTGATACACACTCGGGCAAAGGCTGAGAACTTACCGCACGCCACGCGTCGCCCCTGCGTTTTTCCTGGCAGCAGGAGACGTCTCATTAGAGTCGCACTCCCCGGCCTGGACGGTTCACCCGCGCTTTCGGCGTTCGGCGGTGAAACGCCTGAGGAGAAAACTGGGATGTCTAACTCTTTCGCAAGTATTCTATGTTTCTGCAGTTAGACCGCTCATATTTTTCGGCTCCCGGCGACAAATTGCAATGTTTTATAACATCGAGTGTCATTATTAGCATAATAATATCCTGTGTCGCTCTTACATTCATCATCCCATACTATGGTCTTAAATCCTTATTGGTTCTGTCAGGCGTCGCGTGTTTGTTCCTACTAACGAGGTATCCGGAAATTGCACTGGGAAGCTTGATGGTTGTGGGGGCGTTCAAAGGCGCGCCACAACTCGATAACGCGCCCATCGATCTGACCATCCTGCTACTGCTGGTCCTGGCGTTGTCGATGTGGCTCGAATTCTGGAGAGGATGCGCGATCGCACCCCCCAAGGAGTTTATATTCTACGCTCCCATCGTCCTGATGATGCTTTTTAGCCTCATTTATACACCGAATCTGGACGACGGAATCGAAAAAGCTGCACGATTCTGTATCATTTGCGGGATTGCGATCATAGGCCCTTTCATGGTCCTGACAGATTCAGTCAAGCTGAAGAGATTCTTCTTGACATTGTTAGTGGCCGGTCTGGTCGCGAGCTTGCTGTCGATCCACATGCTCGGGGGGCGGGAGAGGCTCACGACGCCCGGAGGAGACACAATTCAACTCGGGCACTTGACCGCAGTTGGAATCGCCGTTGTGTGGTTTGGCTTAATGCCTGGCCAGAGACTGATCGTCAGAGCATTGCTGTACGCCTGCATCGGATTGTTGGCGGTCGCGATGATTGGATCAGGCAGCCGCGGGCCGATCGTCGGGCTTGGAGCAGCCTTTTTGATCAGCGTCTGGCAGTGCAGGCGCGTGGGATTCACCGTGGCGCAACTAACCTTCGACTTTGGCGCCCTGTTCCTGGCAGGTGTACTGCTCCTACCGTTTGTGCCATTTCCGGCAGAGTCGCTGAACTATTTAGCACGGTTGGCCTCCGTCGAAAGCACCGGCGCGTTTCTTGGGCCAAGGGCAGGATTAATGCAGTTGGGCTGGCGACTGATGTTGGAACATCCCCTTCAGGGGGTAGGGATAGGTGGGTTCCCAGTCTTATACAGGGGAGTCGGAAACTGGCCACATAATATTCCACTGGAGATTGGAGCCGAATTAGGGTTGCTTGCGGCACTATCGTTCTGTTGCCTTCTATCTCTCTCGGTGATGACTGCGTTTAGAGAGTTCGTCACGACCAGCGAGGGCTCAAGAACCAATCGAAACCTGATGTTCTGCTTCATCGTAATTGTCACGATCAGCATGCTGAACACCGGCAACCTGAACGACAATCGTCAGCTTTGGACGGCTCTGAGTTTGCCGTACCTATTCAGAGCCTCGCGTCTTGAGGAGGCTCCAGGCTAGTCCACAATGCAGGGGGAATCAACGCACAGCGAACGCCCGTGTGCGCTTCAGCCAACTCGTGAAGTCCGCAGGTTGGCGCCGGCCGACGGGCGGTGTCTGCCCGAAAGTGGCAGCGAGGTGATGCGCGTCTTTGGGCGGAACACGCTGTGGCTCTTGCTGGATCGCGCCGGCCTGAAGGTCGGGGCGATGCTGGCGGGGATCATCCTGCTGTGGTATCTCGGCCCCGCCGACGTTGGGGTATATAGCACGGCGATTGCTGTCGGCTGTCTTCTCAACGCGCTGCTCGATCTTGGCCTGACCCGTTACGCCGCTCGCGCTGTCGCTGCCACGCCGGGAGAAGCGCAGTCCATTCTGGCTCTCTCACTAACCAGTACTGTCATTGCGAGCCTCGTCGAGCTGTCCGCTGTCGTGGCGGCGCACTGTACGGGGAACTGGTATTGGACCTGCCTCTGCATTGGGTTCATCTTCACGAACTTGGATGGCACTTCATCCGCCTGCGCCGGCATACTGTGTGCGGATCTTCGATCCCGGGCCGTGCTGCCCGGCTCCATTTTGAACGCGTTGGGTGTGGTCGGCATCATTGCTTTGGTTGTACGACTTCGCCTGTCGCTGCTTTCTCTATTGGTGGGCCTGACACTCAAGTCCTTGATCGTTCTGCTGTACCGTCTCTGGCAACTGAGGGTTTATTGGCCAGCCTCGTGGAAGTACTTCACGCCCTGTCAGTTTATGCGCGTCGCTAGAGATTCGTGGTCCTTCTTCTCGTACTCTCTGACACAAATGGGCTATGAGAAGGTGGCGATTGTCTGCTTTGGTCTGGTTGCCGATCACGAACACGTGGGACTGTTCTCGACGGCCCTCCTGCTCGCAGGCATCTTCCCATCATTCACGTATGCGGCGTCCGATGCTCTGCTGCCCGTGATGACGCGATTGTACGAAGCCGGGCGCACCGAGGACCTGCTGGAACTGCGGCGGCGCCTGATGAACCTGCTGCTGCAGCTCTGCGTGCCGATTGGCGTCGGCATGGCGGTTCTTGCGCCGGAAATCTGTCACCTGCTGGGCAACAGGTTCATAGCTTGTGCCGCCATCCTGCGGATCGCGGCCAGTCGATCGCTCTTATCCGTGCTCGATAATTTCCTTGGGCAGGCGGGCCTGACTGCGGTGGCAAGAGTCCGCGAGAGGAGGAATGCACAAGCGATGGGACTGGCGCTCTGTGCCGCCCTGACCATCCTGATGGGAACGTATTGGGGCGCGTGGGGCGCGGCCGTCGCCGTACTCCTGGCGGACCTCTTCATTGCTTCCCAGTACTTCCGGATCTTCCGCCGAATCGGTCTGCCGGTAGAGTGTCCAGCGCTGTGGCCGACTCTGGTTGCGGGGTGCGGCATGGCGCTCGCGTGTCTCTTGCTGCCGAACTTAGGATTGCTCGCGAGAACTGCGATATCGCTGGCGGTCTATCTCATTGTGCTCGCCGTCATCGCGCGGACACGACTCGCGGAGAGTGCGGGTACCTTCAGGCAGTGCTTCATCCCTTCGCCAGCGATTCCTCTTTGATCGGGGTTTGATCCATGGCTCCAGATGTCGCACCAGGCTGTACTCCAAATAAGGCTCTTTACTGGGCTGCGATCCTCCTTACGAGCGCTGCTCTATTGCTAACTACTTCCGCCTTAGCCGCTCAAGACGGCTCGAGCCGAGACCAGTCGAGCATGTTGCGCGCTGACACTCTCGGCGCCGGCTGGACGGCGGAATCACTCGCCAATCTGGAGATCGGGATGAGGCCGGGCAGAAGCGTGAGCTACCGATTCAGGGCCGATCATGACGGAGCGGCTAGCGCGGTCCGCGTCTACTTCATCTTCCGCAAGATCTGCGACAAAGGCTGCTACGCGGCCGGCGATGGCGGCCGCATACGCGTTGAGATCCGCGACGACGACGGCACCGCGAGTCATCTGCCCGCCGGCAAGGTCCTGACGTCCGCGCTGGTCTCCGACCCGCTGACGCAGTGGAACCGGCGCGTTGAATTCGCGCGAGCAGCGGCTCTGCACGCCGGCCAGCTTTATCACATCGTCTACACAAACGCGTCGGAGGATGAGACCAGGAACTTCGTCTCCATCGACGATTTATACACCTCGGAGGACGGAGCCGAATTGCAGCCGGCGGCCAACGCAACCAGCCTGGGGGTCTTACTACGAAAGGCTGGGGCCGCAGCGTGGGAACTCAAGCCGCATCACCTCCCCATCTTCTGCCTGTACTTCGAAGACGGGTTCCGGCAGGGGCAAGGCTACATGGATGTAAAGCAGTCCGGCGTGATGGTCTCGGCGGAAAGCAGCGTCAGGGAGGTATTCAGTGTTGAAGACGCGACTGATCCAGTCGCGCTGGCGGGCGTGCGGATCAAGCCTCTCTCCAGCGGTGGCAGGCTGCGAATTCTACTCGCGACGGATTCCGGACAGACGATCGAAAATGCAACCGTTGTTACTCCGCCACCCGGCGGAGCCATCTGGATATCTCATCCTTTCTCATCGCTTCGTGCTTTGACGAAAGGCGCTCGCTACTCGCTTGTTCTGGTCAGCGAGGACGGCGGCCGGTACCTGCTCCAGCCCCTTGAGAACGGGACGCAGTATGGTTTTGGATTGGAGAGTGCATTCACCGGGCAGCATTGCGAAGTCAATACCGGGCAGGGTTGGAAGGGCTGTCTGAATCGCTCCGACCTCGACATCCCGTTCTATCTCAGGTTCGCCGGTCAGCCACCTTCGCGCGGCAAGAAGGCGGCCGGAGAATAGCAACCTGCTCCGCTCCCGAAGTTGTAAGATCCTAGCCCTGGTTGTCCGAGCTCCAGGGAAGACAGGGGAGCAAATGACGGCACACGACACTGCGCGCCGCCGGATCGATCCAGATGCCGGGCGCCCAGCAGGGGCGTCCGGCGCGAATCCGACTTAACCCTTGGGCAGCTTCTTCTTGAGGGCGTCGAGCTTCTTTTGCACGGCCTTGGTATCGGCCGAAGGCTTGGCAAGGGAGAGTGCCTTGTCCGCCTCGCCGCATAGCATCCTGATCTGCCCGGACTGGTCGAGCTTCTTGGAGCCGTAGAGATCGGTCAAGTCGACGTACTCGCGCGCGAGGGTCGTGAAGAAGAGGTCCGGGGGGATCTTGAAGTCGCCCTTGGCCAGCAGATCGCGGGCCTTGGCAACATCATCGCCGGCGGCCACAAACAGGGCGACGGTCTTGAGCACGCCGCGTTGCTGCATGTGCGCGAGGGCCACATCCTGCTCGCTCTCCTGCAGTGCCACGCCCTTCTTGACCCGCCCGGCCTCGACCGGCAAGTCCATGTTCAGCGTCGGGAGGGTAACCGCGAGCGGGAGGCCGGAGTTCTTCAGCCGCTCCATCGACGTGTGCTGGATCTCAGCAGCTCGCATCAACATATGGTGAGCGCTCGAGCGGGTTGTCGACGCCGTCTTTTTGAAATCCATATAGCGCGTGCGGGCGTACTTGGAGCCGTCGTCGAAGATATCGGCCCATTCCATCTCGCCGCGAGCGAGTCCAATGCTGACGATCGTCTGCAGCACCTCGGCGCGATCCCTGAATTCTCCATCCTTGCCGGTCAGCCGGTCCAATTGATCCGAAGCCGCGGCGAAATTCCCCTTCGCGAACAGGTCCTGCGCCTGGTTCCAAGTGAAAGCCGGCGTGCCCGGCTGCGCCGTTTGCGGACCCGACAGGCCGCAAGATGTCAGCCCTAGCGACAAGACGACCACCAGCGCAAGAGAAACAAGTATCAGTACGCGCATCAACAACCTCCGGGCGCACTATTTCTCATTTTTACGCTGGTGTCAAGGGTGGTGGACCGGTTCAGCAGTCCGTGCGTCAGCGCCGGGGGTGCGAAGTGATCCAAGAGAATGCGGTCGCGCGCGGCAGGATATGGACAGCAGGCGGCGAGGCGCGAGGTGCCAATGAGGACGAACGCACTCCTCCCTCACGGTTGTGGCTGTGTGGCATTTGCGCTCGCTGAGGGCGAGCGGCTCAGGAACACGCGCAAAACGTCGGCACGAATGCCGACGCGGCAGACAGGAATGTCTGCGCCACGGGCCGCTGAGGGCGCGAGTCGAAGAACGTCTAATAAGAAACTGAAGATCTAACTTCCAAAACAGTTTACTCGCCCGATGGAGCGGGGCCGAAGCCGCCGCCCCATCGTACTTATCGAGCTGATCGGGACGAGAAACGTCTCTATGCGCGCTGCCGAAGCAGCGGCCCGCTGTGGTTGAGCGCTCCCAGCCC